>NZ_CATKQW010000006.1:0-157208 GCF_949767865.1 Pseudomonas sp. IT-P294
TCTCGGTGGGTGCGAGGTGTCAGGCCAGTCGCTGCGCTTTCTGTTCTTCGCCCAGGCAAGCGGCAGCCGTGAACAGCACGTCTGTGGAAGAATTCAGCGCCGTCTCCGCCGAGTCCTGCAATACGCCGATGATGAAACCGACCGCCACCACCTGCATGGCGATTTCACTCGGGATGCCGAAGAGGCTGCACGCCAGTGGAATCAGCAACAGCGAACCGCCGGCCACGCCAGATGCGCCGCAGGCACAGATTGCCGCAACGACGCTCAGCAGGATGGCGGTCGGAATGTCGACGGCGATGCCCAGTGTGTGCACGGCGGCCAGCGTCAGCACGGTAATGGTGATCGCCGCGCCGGCCATGTTGATCGTGGCGCCCAGCGGAATCGAGACCGAGTAAGTGTCTTCGTGCAGGCCCAAGCGCTTGCTCAGTTCCAGGTTGACCGGGATGTTCGCCGCCGAACTGCGGGTGAAAAATGCGGTGATACCGCTTTCCCGCAGACAGGTCAGCACCAGCGGATAGGGATTGCGACGCAACTTCCAGAACACAATTACTGGGTTCATTACCAGCGCCACGAACAGCATGCAGCCCAGCAACACGGCCAGTAGGTGCGCATAGCCGATCAAGGCGCCAAAACCCGAGGTGGCAAGCGTCGAGGCCACCAGGCCGAAGATCCCCAGCGGCGCGAAACGGATGACCAGGCGCACGATCAAGGTCACGCCGTTGGACAGGTCGCCCAGCACTTCGCGAGTCGTGTCACCGGCGTGGCGAATGGCAATGCCCATACCGATTGCCCAGGCCAGAATGCCAATGAAGTTGGCGTTCATCAGCGCGCTGACCGGATTGTCGACCACGCTCAGCAGCAGGCTTTGCAACACTTCGCCGATGCCACCCGGCGCGCTGACCGCGACATCATGCGTGGCCAGTACCAGGCTCGACGGGAACAACGTGCTGGCAACGACTGCCACGACAGCGGCGGCAAACGTACCCAGCAGGTACAGAAACAAAATCGGCCGGATATGGGTTTCCTGGCCGTGCTTGTGGTTGGCGATCGAGGCCATGACCAGCACGAACACCAGGATTGGGGCGACGGCTTTGAGTGCCGACACGAACACTTTGCCGATGAACGCGGTGGACTTCGCCACGTCCGGCGCGAACAACGCCAAGGCAATCCCGGCGACCAGACCGATAACGATTTGCGAGACCAGGCTCAAGCGTTTCAGGCGTTGCAATAGCGAAGGGGATGAAGCAGTCATAAAACGGCATCTCTGATTATTAGGTGCGGGGGTGTTGCGACATCAATGCCAATGAATGGCCGATGAACAGGGTTTACGTATCGCAGGGCGCGGACTTTATCACAGCGTGCTCTTGATCCTTCAGACCTGTGACGATCTGCCGCCCGCGTGATCAACGAGATAGGCAGGTTCGTGCAACCCTGATTGGAAACACTCTGTTAAGATTCGCCATCCTCATTTTCAAGTCATGCCAGTGGGCCTTCGGGTCATCGCTGGTGTTGTCGTTTTCTGGAGTTCTGCATGCTGTTGCCCATTCTTCTGTTGTCTGCCGCGGGTTTTACCGTGCTGACCACGGAATTCATCATCGTCGGCCTGCTGCCGGCGATCGCCAGAGACCTGGACGTCAGCATCCCCCAAGCGGGTTTGCTGGTGACCTTGTTCGCATTCACCGTCGCCGCGTTCGGGCCGTTCCTGACCGCGTACTTCGCCCGGTTCGAGCGGCGCAAACTGTTCATCTCGGTGTTGATCATGTTCGGCCTGGCCAACACTCTCGCCGCATTTGCGCCGAACATCTGGGTGATGGCCATCGCCCGCTTGATCCCGGCGCTAGGGTTGCCGGTATTCTGGGCGCTGGCCAGTGAAACGGCGGTGGACATCGTCGGGCCTGATTATGCCGGGCGCGCCATCGCCAAGATCGGCTTCGGCATTGTCTGCGCCACGGTGTTCGGCATTCCGGTCGGCACGCTGATTTCCGATGCGTTCGGCTGGCGCAGTGCCTTCGGTATCCTGGCGGTGATTGCATTTGCCAAGGCGTTGTTGCTGTTTGTCTACCTGCCGAAGACCAACCTGCATCAACATCAGGTGAGCTTTCGTTCGCAATTCAAGATTCTGCGCAGCCCATTGATGCTGGGGCATGTGTTGCTGTCGATCCTGGTGTTCAGCGGCATGTTCACCGCTTACACCTACCTGGCGGACATCCTTGAGCGCCTGGCCGGTTTCAACGGCACGGTGGTCGGCTGGTGCCTGATGGGCTTCGGCGCTGTCGGGCTGATCGGCAACTCGCTGGGCGGCCGCGCGGTGGATCGTAATCCGCTGATCGCGTCCATGATGTTCTGCGCATTCATGATTGCCGGCATGGTGGCGTTGGTGCCGAACATTCATTCGCCACTTGGCCTGGCGGCGGCGATGGGCATTTGGGGCGTGACCCAGGCGGCCTTGTTCCTGGTCAGCCATGTGCGCTTGATGAAGGCCGCCCCCGAGGCGCCAGCCTTTGCCGCCTCGCTGAACATCGCCGGGGCCAACCTCGGGATCGGCCTGGGCGCGATGGTCGGCGGACGCGTGATCGACAGCGTCGGCCTGGGCGGGCTGGGGTTTGCCGCCGCCGCGTTTATCCTGGTGTCGATTCTGTTGGCGATGGCACTGATGACCATGAAGCCGCGTGAAGTCTGCGCCTGAGACTTCAAACGTCGGTGAACAGCTCGCGTCGGGCACCCTCGGTAATGGCGACAATGCCAGGGTGCTTGACCTTGCGCTCCACTGAAATGGCGTAGAACGACTCGGTCACCGCGTCGGTCTGGCCAATCAACTCCACGCCGTATTGGCGTTTCACTTCATCGGCAATCACGCTCGGGCCAATGAAAATCCCGCTGCCCGATTGACCGAATGCCTGCATCAGCGCGCTGTCGTCGAACTCGCCAACGATGCGCGGTTGGATCTGCTGTTCGGCAAACCAACGCTGCAAGCGACTGCGCACCACGGTTTCCGGCCCGGGAATCAACAGCGGTGCGCCGTGCAGGCTGCGCGGGAAGTCCTGGCCATACTGCGCTGCCAGTGCCGGGGTGGCGAAAAAACTGATCCCGCATTCCCCAAGCTTCTGGCTGTAGCCCTTGATATCGAGGTGCGACGGCATCGGGCTGTCGGAAATCACCAGGTCCAGGCGCTGAATTGCCAGGTCGGCGAGCAGGCGTTCGAGTTTGTCTTCACGGCAGGTGATGCGCAGCGGCTCGCTCAATTCCATGGTCGGCGCGATCAGGCGATAGACAATGGACTTGGGTACCACGTCGGCCACGCCGACCCGGAACAGAATCTGTTGTTCGTTGGGCTGCGCCCGCAGCATCAACTCCAGTTCACCACCCAGTTGAAACATTTGCTCGGCGTAGGGCAGGGTCTGGCGCCCGGCTTCGGTGAGTTCCAATTGCCGGCCGACGCGCCTGAACAGCTCGATGCCATAGGTCTGTTCGAGCAAGGAAATCTGCCCGCTGATGGTTTGTGGGGTCAGGTTCAGTTGCTCGCAGGCGCGCACGATGCTGCCGGTTTTGGCGACCACCCAGAAGTAATGCAATTGTCGGTAGTTGAGCATGACGACCTACAGTTCGTAAAAACCGAAGTATAACCGCTGAAAATACGAATTTTCCTGAAGTGTTTGCCTCCCTAGAATGCCTCGCTATCAACGGGCCATCGGTTCGGTCCGGTTTGTTCTATCGAGGAAAACATCATGAAGCTTAAAACCACGGCACTGCTGATCACGTCTTTACTGGTGTTGGCCGGTTGCGACCAGGCCGAGAAAAGCGCGCAGCAGTTGATGGGCAAGGCTGCCGAAAGCGCAAAGCAGGCGATTGATGACACCCACAAGGCTGCCGAGCAAGCGATCAGCGATGCCACGCGTGGCCTGGTCAGCAAGAAAGAGCCATCCAGCGAAGACAAGCGGAAAGTCGAATCTTCGTCCCAGGAAATCTAAACCGTCTACAACGAGTCAGGACTGACCCATGGAATACCTTTTAGAACTTGCTGCAAGCCCCGCCGCCTGGGTTGCCCTGGCCACGTTGATCGTCATGGAAATCGTGCTCGGCATCGATAACCTGATCTTCATCTCGATTCTGACCAACAAATTGCCGGAGCAGCATCGGCAGAAAGCACGGCGCATCGGTATCGGCATGGCTCTGATCCTTCGACTGGGCTTGTTGAGCACCATTGCGTTCATCGTCCAGTTGACTGAGCCGGTGATCGATATCCTCGGCCACGCGTTCTCCTGGAAGGACATGATCCTGATCGCCGGCGGCCTGTTCCTGTTGTGGAAGGCAACCACCGAGATCCATCACAGCATGGACCCGGCGCCGGAAGATCCGAAGTCGGCGACCTCGACTGTGACCCTGGGGTTCGCGGCTGCGATCGGGCAGATTCTGATGCTGGACATGGTGTTCTCGATCGACAGCATCATTACCGCTGTCGGCATGACCGAGCATTTGCCGATCATGATCATTGCGGTGGTGGTGTCGGTGTTGGTGATGTTGCTGGCGGCTGATCCGCTGGCCCGGTTCATCAACGACAACCCGACGGTGGTGATGCTGGCGCTGGGCTTCCTGATCATGATCGGCATGACGCTGATCGCCGAAGGCTTCGGTGCTCACGTACCAAAAGGGTATGTGTACGCGGCCATGGCATTCTCGGCGACGATCGAGGCTTTGAACATGATGTCGCGGCGCGCCAGGCAGAAGCGCATTGTCGCGCAAGCTTAATCGCCGATAAACGAAACGGCCGCCTGTGCTCGAAAGAGTCCAGGCGGCCGTTTTTTTATCAATCCAGAGTGCGTCAGTGCACCGACGCTTGGCGCACAGGCGGTTCATCGGTCTTCGCCACGGGCGCCGATTGAACCGGGTGGTGATGGCGGCGGGTAACACGCAGGACTCCCCACAACATGGCGGTGGCCACTGCCAGCCAACCAGAAACCAGCATCACGATTGTCATTGTCAGGCTCATCAGTGCCTCCTCTTTGCCCTGCAGCGGGCGCACACTCATTGCAAATGACAGTCTAGTCGCTGCTGTGTTTCCGGCCATTGACCAAAGGTCAGCAATCGCCAACCTGTTCGCTCTATCGAATGCATTCAACTGCAGGTAAAGGCTATACCGGCGCCTTGCGCCGTCCTATGATCGACGGCCAAGCCGGGAGCGTGTTGCCTGGCGTCTGAACAAGAGAGTGATAATGGAGCGGGTATTTTCTCGGATTCGAACGGCGCTGCTGGTGGTCGGCTGCGTTGCAGGGTTGGCGGGTTGCGCGGGAAGCGTTGCACCGGAGATCAAGCGTCTGCCGGAACGTGTTGAACTCAGCGGTACGTTCTATCGGGGACAAGACTTTCAAAGCGGCCCCCAGGTATTGGCCAGCATGCTCTCGCAGCAAGGCATCGTGATTACGCCGGGGCTGCTTGAAAAACCCCTGCACCTGCCTGGCGCTGAAGCCCAGTTACAGCAGAACATGCAAAACCTTGCCCGTGAGTACGGGATGGTGGTGTATCCCCTCGACAGCCGTTTACCGGCACTGTTGACCCAGGTCGCCGCTGGTTACCCGGTGATGGTGCGCTTTACCGAAGGCTCTGTAATGTGGGCCGGACCGCGTTACGCCATCCTTGCCGGTTACAATCGCCAGAAGCAAACGGTGCTGCTGCGCTCTGGAATGAATCATCGCAACCTGATGAGCTTCAGCTCGTTTGAGTCATCGTTCAAGGACGCCGGCGGCTGGGCCGTGCTGATCCAGAAGCCCAATCAAATCCCGGCCAACGTTGATTCGCAACGCTGGCTGAAGGCTGCGAGTGAACTCGGTCAGGCAGGGCAGGAGCAGGCGGCCGAGCGTGCGAAGAAGGCGTTGAGCACGCAGTAAGCTTCCGTTCGTCATGTGCCGGGCACCACCGCGCGGACCTTGCCTCTAAATGGTATGGCCCGGACTTCTCCGGGCCAGTCTCAAGGAGGCGACCATGGCTCAATCCAATACCCCCTCTGGCCCGCATTCGTCTGAGCATTCCTCAGGTGATGAATTGGGTTTTGATCCGGATTCGCCGGACCTCGCCGATCCTCAGGTCGATCCCATTGGCCCTGCCAGGGCGCCCAGAGACATAAAGCCAGGCGAGGAGGGCAAGACGCCCGCGAAGCCTTATGACCCGCTTGGCGACCTGAGACACTGATCTCAACTGTGGTGAGGTGCGTATGTCTACCGATTCGAGTTTCAACGACAAACGTCCGGACAGTGTTCCCACAACCCCTGAAGAGGGCGTTGATCCGGTCATGGATCCCAATGATCCGTTAAGAGACCCTCTGGCGCGTCCGATGGTCGTGCCAACGGAGCATCCCCGCGGCACGCGAGACCCGAGTGCAGGGGATGGCATTCCGGATGACGACCAGATGCCGCTGCCCAACGATTAATGCCAGACGAAAAAAAGCCCCGAATGATCGGGGCTTTGTTTTTGCTGTTGCCGGATTATTTCGAGGCTTCAACAACGCCGCTCTGACGGTGCTTGAGGTTTTTCTCCGATTTGTATTGCAGGGCTACAGACGGAACGGTCGTGCCCTTGCCGGTTTCGACCCAGTTACGTATACGAGTGGCATCGGCAAAATGCGTGTATTTGCCGAAGGCATCGAGGATCACCAGCGCTACCGGGCGGTTGCCCATGCTGGTGACCAATACCAGGCAATGGCCAGCCTGATTGGTGAAGCCGGTTTTCGTCAGTTTGATGTCCCAGTTCGGCTTGCCGATCAAGTGGTCGGTATTGTGGAAACCCAGGCTGTAGTTTGGCTTGCGAAACGAGACGGTTTTTTCTTTGGTGGTGCTCAGCTCCGTCAAGATCGGGTACTTGTGAGCAGCGACCAGCAATTTGCTCAGGTCGCGCGCCGTCGAGACGTTGCGAGGCGAAAGTCCCGTCGGCTCGACATAGTGGGTGTTGGTCATGCCGAGCGCCCTGGCCTTGGCGTTCATTGCCGCAATGAATGCGACATAACCGCCCGGATAGTGATGCGCAAGGCTGGCGGCGGCACGGTTCTCCGAGGACATCAGTGCAATCAGCAGCATTTCTCTGCGCGGCATTTCACTGTTGAGTTTGACCCGGGAAAACACCCCTTTCATTTCGGGCGTGTCGCTGATGTTGATGGAGATGTACTCATCCATGTTCTGCTTGGCTTCAACTACGACCAACGCAGTCATCAGTTTGCTGACCGAGGCAATGGGTACAACCACGTCGGGATTGCTGGCGTAGATGACCTTGTTGGTCTGCAGATCCATCAGCAATGCGCTGCCGGAAGCGATCTTGAGGTGTGACGTATCGCGGGGGGCTGAGGTGGTATCAGCGGCGTTAACCGCTGGCGTGATGAACGTCCCTGTAAATGCAAAAAATAGGCTCAGGATGGAAAGACGGATTTTCACGCTGGCAGACTCTTAATGTGTTGATAAGCCGTTCTGTAACGGGCTGTTTCGTAAAAGCGCGACATTCTGGAGTATGGCTGAATAACTGTCGATGGTTGTTCAAGTAGGAGCTGAAACTCTTTGGAAACATGAAAAAAAAGTCATTTTCCGGCGGATGGTAAGTCTTTTACGGCAGGCAAAAAGAACCCCGCTATTAGCGGGGTTCTTTTGATTGTCGTTGGCGTCTTTACACGGACTCAGCCGTGCAGTGTTTCCGCCGCGTACAAGGTATTTTCCAACAGGCAAGCGCGGGTCATCGGACCCACTCCGCCTGGCACTGGCGTGATCCAGCCGGCGCGGGGCAGGGCTGTTTCGTAGACCACGTCACCCACCAGTTTGCCGTCTGCCTGGCGGTTGATGCCTACATCGATCACGATCGCGCCTTCCTTGATCCACTCACCTTTGACCAGGCCTGGCTTGCCAGCGGCAACGACCACCAGATCGGCGCGGCCGACGTGGCCGGCCAGGTCCTGGGTGAAGCGGTGGGTGACGGTCACGGTGCAACCGGCCAGCAGCAATTCCATCGCCATCGGACGGCCCACGATATTGGAAGCGCCGACAATAACTGCGTCCATCCCGTACAGGTCCGCACCGGTGCTTTCCAGCAGGGTCATGATGCCTTTGGGCGTGCAAGGGCGCAGCAGCGGAATGCGCTGAGCCAGGCGGCCAACGTTATAAGGATGGAAGCCGTCGACGTCTTTATCCGGACGAATGCGCTCCAGCAATTTGGACGCATCCAGGTGTTCGGGTAATGGAAGCTGAAGCAGTACGCCGTCAATTGCCGGGTCTTCGTTCAGGCGATCGATCAGATCGGCCAAGGCTTCTTGAGTGGTTTCGGAAGGCAGGTCGTAGGCTTGGGAAATGAAGCCGACCTCTTCACAGTCTTTACGCTTGTGCGAGACATAAACCTGAGAGGCAGGATCGCTGCCGACCAGGATCACCGCGAGGCCGGGCGTGCGCAAACCTTGCTCGCGACGCTCGGTGACTCGTTTGGCGATCTGCTGGCGCAGGCTGGCGGCGATCGATTTGCCGTCGATTAGTTGTGCAGTCATTGCGCGTGATTAACCATCGAGAGGGGAAAAAAAGAGAACGTATTCTCGCATGTCATGAGGTGAGGGCAAAGGCGCTTGGTCTGCAAATTCCCCTAACCCCTTTAATTAAATGAATTTTTTATAAAAAGGATTTGACGGCCTTCGGGGCGCTCTATACTATTCGTCGCACTTGTCGGGCACAGCCTAGCACTGGATAAGAAGGTCAAGCGGGATTACGGTTCTGCGAGGCTGGAAAGCACTTAGTTTGTAGTCCTCAAAGAGTACAGATTAATAAGGCGCCCGTAGCTCAGCTGGATAGAGCATCCGCCTTCTAAGCGGATGGTCGCAGGTTCGAGTCCTGCCGGGTGCGCCATTAGGCAGCTTTGGCACAAGTAGCGCAATATGGTGGGCGTAGCTCAGTTGGTAGAGCACGGGATTGTGACTCCCGTTGTCGAGGGTTCGATCCCCTTCGTCCACCCCATATTTCGAAAGGCGCCAGATTAACAGTCTGGCGCCTTTGCTTTAACAGCTTCAAGCGCGGATGTGGTGGAATTGGTAGACACACTGGATTTAGGTTCCAGCGCCGCAAGGTGTAAGAGTTCGAGTCTCTTCATCCGCACCAAATAAAGCTTTACCCAGGCCGTTGGCCTGGCTAAGGCGTAGCAAGGGAGCTGTTTGGCTTCTTCACAAGGCAATATGGTGGGCGTAGCTCAGTTGGTAGAGCACGGGATTGTGACTCCCGTTGTCGAGGGTTCGATCCCCTTCGTCCACCCCATATTTCGAAAGGCGCCAGATTAACAGTCTGGCGCCTTTGCTTTAACGGCTTCAAAGTGCGGATGTGGTGGGATTGGTAGGCACACTGGATTTAGGTTCCAGCGCCGCAAGGTTTGAGAATTCGAGTCTCTCCGTCCTCACCATTAAAAACAGCTATTGAATAGCAGAAAACGGCGCAGCACCCGAAAGGGGCTGCGCCGTTTTTGTTTGTCTGCAGTTTTTCGATGCAGTATTTCTTGCTGTGATGGGCGCCTCCTTGCGCATACCGCTCTGTCAATATCGTCGTTGGGTTTACGGTTGAATCTCGGCTTTTGTGCTGGATGCGGCCTTGAGGCGGTGTCTGATTTTGCGGTCGCCCCTCGTTGAAGAGGGGCTGCTGACTATTGTTGCTTTTTCTATCAGGCGCCAGCAGCTTTCAGGTCCAGGCTTGGGTTGTTGAGTATGAAGTGAGAGCAAGAGTTTTGGGCGTCGATATCCACGCGGAGTCGGCTAATAACGGCGTCAGGGTTCCACTTCGCTATAGTGCGAAGATCGATCAGGTGCTGCCCTGTGGGGATGGAAAATCTCGCGCTATGTGTCTCATCGTATGATGCTTGTCCTGCTTCAAGCCAAAAAAGCTGAAGTGGCACTGATGAAGTGTTATCGGTGCAGGTCAGATCTATGTTGAGGTGTTGTGGGTTTACCTGCTTGATCGGGCTTGAGAGCGCGAAATCAACAAAGGCATCAACTCCGTTGATTTGGTATTCGTTCTTGGACGGGCTTTGTATCAGGTCGTGAATGTTCACTTGGGTTGTCGTTCGAGCGATTTTAAATTCGCTGCTTTTAGGGCTGAAGCTCGGGGGAGAGTAGGTGGCGAACGATGTATCTCTCGCGGCGCGTTCGACAACAGTGATGAAAACATAATCCGGCTTCCAATCTTCGACCAGTTGGGCAAATCGACCGCCTGGCTTGAGTGCCTCGCTCCAGTGAAGTTGGAGGACGTCGCTAAAGGTCGCGTCCATCAACGGTGATATGGAGTTTCCGTATGAGTCTCTTAGCCAAAGTACCTTTTTATTGTTCAGCGCTCCCGTAGACGTGACCAGCAGAGGTGTCATTTGGGAGCCGATAATTGGGTTGCCACCTTTGCTGAGGACTTTCTTGGTATCAAAATCAGATTGTGTGATTTCAACAGATGGAGTTGATCCATAAATGATTGGATCGTTATCAGAGAAGCTTCCCTGGAGTCGGAGAAATTTCGCCAAGTCTCCTCCGTTACGAGCGTTGACTCGTGATACCTCGTACGCTTTTTCTGATGGCCAGCGCAGTTCCGGGGCGGCTTCGCCGACCTGTTGGGCAAAAGCACGGAATGCGAGTGCGGCCCCCAGGTCGTTCCAGTGCGTATCGGTCTTGTAGTAGAGCGCTTCTTTGTGGGTTTCTTTGGCCTTCAATAGTGTTGGCCTGAGGTCAATATAAATCTCACCCGTTGTTTGTGCGATCAGGGCGTCAGTGGGGTTAGACGCTACCGGTTTTGCCCAGGAAGGCATGTGTTCAGGATAGATTGTGCCTTTATTGGGCCCAATCATGATTCTGAAGGCCTTTACACCTTTAGTTTCAAGGTAGGCGCCCCAGGTCTTGGTGGCGGCTGCAATTTCCTTGTCGAGTTGATCATCGCTTTCTGTTGCGGGTCTTCTGTCGTTGGACAGGGTTTGCTGATACAGGTCGCCTAGATAAAGCCAGCCGTCCTTGCCAATGATGACTTGCTTTGGATCTGTACTGATCCCCATTGGATACAATGCTGAAGCTGTCCATCGGGATGCCCAGTCCATGTTGTAAAGAAAGGACTTGTCCTGCAGACGAATTGCGTCTCGGCCGGGTGCGATAATTATGTTGATGGCTGGAACGGCGAGCAAAGCCAATGCAGCTGTCAGTAAAAAAGCGAATACGCTACGTTTCATAGTGGGCGCTATCAAAAATTGAAGTAAAGGAATACTGAGCTAGTAGCCGCCAGCGTAAAGCACATCGCTACAGAGAACAGGGCGGCGCTATAAGTCAGTCTTCGGCGCCCTATAGTCCCACTTGCCATCTCCATCGAGTTCTTTTGAGCAATGATGATAAAGGCGGCGATGATTGCGATGTAGGTGGGGATTTGTCCGACAAGGCTTGCAGGTGTTACCTGCAATGCCAGGTCGGACAGCCATCCGCCCCACGCCAGATCTGACGTCGGGAGCGAGGCGCTGGTGTGGCCAAATGCGGAGCGCAAATCGATCATGCCTCCCAGCACCCGCCAGGCATCATCCAGTGTCTTGGCGCGGAAGAAGACCCAACTGATATTCACAAACATGAACGTTACCAGCCATGCAAGTGCGGTCGGCATCGGTTTGCGCAGGCGCGTCCAGAATCGGTGTACTACGAGGGCTGCGCCATGCATGGCGCCCCAAATAACGAACATCCATGTGGCACCATGCCATAAGCCGCCAAGCACAAATGTGGCAAACAGGTTGAAATAGGTACGGTATTCACCGGAGCGATTCCCGCCCAGAGGTATGTATAGGTAATCGCGAAGAAAGCTGCTTAGCGTAATGTGCCAGCGCCGCCAGAAGTCCTGGATATCCAGGGCTTTGTAGGGTGAGTTGAAGTTGATCGGCAGCCAGATATTGAAAAGCAGCGACGCCCCGATCGCCATGTCGCAATAGCCGCTGAAGTCAAAGTAAAGCTGGAAGGTGTAGGACAGGCTCGCAGCCCAGGCAGCGAAAAAACCAAGTGTCTGGCCACCATCAAATCCTGCGGTCGCCCAGACAGCAAAATGATCCGCGATCACTACTTTCTTGAAGAGCCCGATCGAAAAGATAAACAGGCCTTTAAGAATGTTGGGGTATCGACGGGCCAGAGTCCAGTGTGAGGAGAACTGCGGCATTATCTGGCGGTGATGAACAATGGGGCCGGCTATGAGGTGAGGGAAAAATGTCACAAACAGCGAGTAGTTCAGCAAGTCATACTCGGCTGTTTCGCCTCGATAGCTATCCACCAGGTAGACGATTTGAGTAAAGGTAAAGAAGCTGATCGCCAGCGGCAGCAGGATGTGAGGAAGCGGGAAGCTGGTGCCCAAGGCAATATTGATATTGCTAAGTAAGAAGTCGGTGTATTTGAAATAGCCCAGGAGCAATAAGTTGGCTGCTATGCCGGTCGTCAATACTATCTTTCTGTTCACTCCGTGGTGCGGTTTTTTTGTTTCGCGTAGAGAGCGCTCGTGCGCCTGGGCGAGGCCCGTGCCGATTGCGAAATTCAAAAAAATCGAACCCAGGATAAGGGGCAGATATTGGACATCCCAGTACGCATAGAAGAACAGGCTTGCCGCAACCAGCCAGACCTTCCCGGCGGTAATCAAGCGTTGATGATTTAGCCAAAAATAGACAAAAAATGAAATCGGCAGAAAAATCAGAATGAACTGCCAAGAGCTAAAAATCATGTTGGATGAGGCCCGCTAGGGTTGATGAACTCGGTAGGCTTACATCGAGGGCGCTCAGCGATAAAGCAGAGGGAGAGCTACCGATATGGGAGGGTCTAAAGCTTGAATGGAGTCATGCCAAGAGGTTGAAAAAACGGTATCGCCGCTCGACTACAGCCAATTTAGACGCGGCGCATCGTATCGTTGCAGTGGGGGTAAGTCCACATATGCTGATGTTTTTGCTTGCAGTCGTAGTTGGGGATTACGGGTGTTCTAGAAGGTGCCGCTAGCTGCCATGTTCTTCGAGATTGACTCCCTGTCAGTAGAATGGGAGTACCCTGCCAGTTGATGACGATATTAGCGATCGAGAACGGACTGATTTTGATCTTCTGTGATCTGAGCCGGGATGCATGTTGCTGTTGTAGTCGTCGATGATGAAGTGGTGATCCTTGCAGACGTTCAGGCCGGGATTTCGCTAAGTTAGCCGTGAGGGCGCGCGGATAGCGCAATGTGCGCAATACGCGGGTCACGCAAAGCCTTAGCGTGTACACTGTGGCGGCTTTTGACGTTGTGGGAATCTGCTGCGACAGACTTATGCTATTGATTTTTTTGGTGTTTCTGTAGCCTAATGGGTTTTGGGTCCGCCGGGTGCGGGATTTCGAGTCTTCTCCGTCCCCACCAGGTAAGTAGCTGTTTATAAGCAGATAGCGGCGCAGTGCCTGAAAAGGGCTGCGCCGTTTTTGTTTCATGAGTCGAAAAATTCAATGGCCGCTGGTTATGGTCTGGTAGGGCAGGTACCTTCGTCGCATTTTTTTGTTTCGCGATGATGCCTGGTTTGCCGTCGATCCATTGATGGGGTCGGCTGTCAGGGATGGATTGCCGAATCCTTCTATATATAGAAGGATTGGTGCAAAGCCCTGGCATGACTGGCTGTATTTGCTAACAGGGCGAGGCACAACCGTTTGTCCCCGCCTATAAATTGCCTGCTGCTTTTTTACCCGTTTTCAGTAGGGTGACTTCTTGAGTTTGACCCACTAGAATGCATGCCCTTGATTCTGGGGTCGGAAACGGCCGGCTAACGTCTGTGCAACGAGGAATATCCATGCAAGTTTCTGTTGAAAATACTTCTGCTCTTGAGCGCCGCATGAGCATCACCGTGCCGGCTGAGCGCATCGAGACTCAGGTCAACAAGCGTCTGCAGCAGACTGCCCAAAAGGCCAAGATTGCTGGCTTCCGTCCAGGCAAAGTGCCGATGAGCGAAATCAAGCGTCGTTTCGGCGCTGATGCGCGTCAGGAAGCAGTAGGCGATGTGATCCAGTCGTCTTTCTACGAAGCAGTTGTCGAGCAAAAGCTGAACCCGGCTGGCGCTCCTTCGATCGAGCCTAAATCGATGGAAGCCGGCAAAGATCTGGAATACGTCGCGATCTTCGAAGTGTTCCCTGAGTTCACCGTTGCCGGTTTCGACGGTATCACCGTAGAGCGCCTGAGCGCTGACGTGGCTGATGCCGATCTGGACAAAATGCTGGACGTGCTGCGCAAGCAGAACACCCGTTTCGAAGTGGCCGATCGCGCCGCCCAGAACGAAGACCAGTTGAACATCGATTTCGTCGGCAAGGTCGACGGTGAAGTGTTCGCCGGTGGTTCCGCCAAAGGTACTCAGCTGGTGCTGGGTTCCGGCCGCATGATCCCTGGTTTCGAAGACGGTCTGGTTGGCGCTAAAGCCGGCGAAGAGCGCGTTCTGAACCTGACCTTCCCAGAGGACTATCAGAACCTCGACCTGGCAGGCAAAGCCGCTGAGTTCACCGTGACCGTGAACACTGTTTCCGAGCCAAAACTGCCAGAGCTGAACGAAGAATTCTTCGCTCAATTCGGCATCAAGGAAACCGGTCTGGAAGGCTTCCGCGCCGAAGTTCGCAAGAACATGGAGCGCGAGCTGCGTCAGGCAATCAAATCCAAGGTCAAGAATCAGGTTATGGATGGTCTGCTGGCCACCAACCCGATCGAAGTGCCTAAGGCTCTGCTGTCCAACGAAGTCGACCGTCTGCGCGTGCAGGCTGTTCAGCAGTTCGGTGGCAACATCAAGCCTGATCAACTGCCGGCCGAGCTGTTCGAAGAACAAGCCAAGCGCCGCGTTGTGCTGGGTCTGATCGTGGCTGAAGTGGTCAAGCAGTTCGACCTCAAGCCTGACGAATCCCGCGTTCGCGAAATGATCCAGGAAATGGCTTCTGCCTACCAAGAGCCTGAGCAGGTTGTGTCCTGGTACTACAAGAACGACCAGCAACTGAACGAAGTCCGTTCTGTTGTGCTGGAAGAGCAAGTTGTGGATACTGTTCTGCAGAAAGCTAGCGTGACCGACAAATCGGTCTCTTACGAAGAAGCAGTCAAGCCGGTAGACGCTCCACAAGCCGACTGATCGTTTTTGCGGTAAGAAGCACACACCATAAGCCAGCCTTCGTGCTGGCTTATGCGTATTCAAGACATAACTATTTGGGAGTGACTGCAGAGCATGTTCCGTAATTCGTATATTCAGCAGAACTCTGATATCCAGGCCGCAGGCGGCCTGGTCCCGATGGTTGTCGAGCAATCTGCTCGTGGCGAGCGCGCCTATGACATCTACTCGCGTCTTCTCAAGGAGCGAGTGATCTTTCTGGTTGGTCCGGTAGAGGACTACATGGCCAATCTGATCTGTGCGCAACTGCTGTTCCTTGAAGCGGAAAACCCGGACAAGGACATCCATCTCTATATCAACTCCCCGGGCGGTTCGGTGACGGCGGGTATGTCGATCTACGACACCATGCAGTTCATCAAGCCAAACGTGTCGACCACCTGTATCGGTCAGGCGTGCAGCATGGGCGCGTTTCTATTGACTGCCGGTGCCAAGGGCAAGCGTTACTGCCTGCCGAACTCGCGTGTGATGATTCACCAGCCACTGGGCGGTTTCCAGGGCCAGGCTTCGGATATCGAAATCCATGCCAAGGAAATCCTCTTCATTCGTGAGCGTCTCAACACGCTGATGGCCAAGCATAGCGGGCGCACTCTTGAAGAAATCGAGCGCGACACCAACCGCGACAATTTCATGAGTGCAGAAGCCGCGCGTGAGTACGGGTTGATCGATGAAGTCATCAACCAGCGCCCCGCTTAATTAAGCAGCTCAAAATAAGGTTGGTCGGCGGGTCCGATCACCAGCGGGCTTGAAAAAGCCCGCAATAGCCTTCATCTTGTGTTGCAAGCCTATCGGATTTGGATCGAACGAATGACTGACACCCGCAACGGCGAGGACAACGGCAAGCTGCTCTATTGCTCCTTCTGTGGCAAAAGCCAGCATGAAGTGCGCAAATTGATTGCCGGCCCCTCGGTCTTTATCTGCGACGAGTGCGTCGACCTGTGCAACGACATCATCCGAGAGGAGGTGCAGGAAGCCCAGGCCGAAAGCAGCGCGCATAAATTGCCTTCGCCTAAAGAAATCAGCGGCATCCTTGATCAGTACGTGATTGGTCAGGAGCGTGCGAAAAAGGTTTTGGCAGTAGCGGTGTACAACCACTACAAGCGCCTGAACCAGCGTGACAAAAAGAATGACGATGTCGAACTCGGCAAAAGCAACATTTTGCTGATCGGCCCGACAGGCTCGGGTAAAACCCTGCTTGCCGAAACACTGGCCCGCTTGCTGAACGTTCCGTTCACCATCGCCGATGCAACCACCCTCACCGAGGCGGGTTACGTAGGTGAGGATGTCGAGAACATCATTCAGAAGTTGCTGCAGAAGTGCGATTACGACGTAGAAAAAGCCCAGATGGGCATTGTCTACATCGATGAGATCGACAAGATCTCACGCAAGTCTGACAACCCGTCGATCACCCGGGACGTTTCCGGTGAAGGCGTGCAGCAGGCCCTGCTCAAGTTGATCGAAGGCACGGTCGCTTCCGTTCCGCCTCAAGGTGGTCGCAAGCATCCGCAGCAGGAATTCCTTCAGGTCGACACCCGTAACATTTTGTTCATCTGCGGTGGTGCGTTCTCCGGTCTGGAAAAGGTTATTCAAAACCGTTCCACCAAGGGCGGCATCGGTTTCAACGCGGAAGTTCGCAGCAAGGAAGAAGGCAAGAAAGTCGGTGAGTCCCTGCGTGAAGTCGAGCCTGACGATCTGGTCAAGTTCGGTCTGATCCCGGAATTCGTTGGCCGTCTGCCGGTCCTTGCGACGCTGGACGAGCTTGATGAGGCTGCGCTGATGCAGATTCTCACCGAGCCGAAAAATGCGTTGACCAAGCAGTACGCCAAGTTGTTCGAGATGGAAGGCGTGGACCTGGAATTCCGGGCCGACGCGCTGAAATCGGTCGCAAAACGTGCGCTGGAACGAAAAACCGGTGCCCGTGGCCTGCGTTCGATTCTCGAAGGTGTGTTGCTCGACACGATGTACGAAATCCCCTCGCAGTCCGAGGTGAGCAAAGTCGTGATCGATGAAAGCGTCATAGAAGGCAAGTCCAAGCCACTGTATATCTACGAAAACAGTGAGCCGGCTGCCAAGGCTGCGCCAGACGCCTAAGCGTCACGCTGCTGGAACAAAGAAGGGGCCTTCGGGCCCCTTTTCTTTTAAAGCGTTTTTAACACCCGCTTTGCGCTTGTTTTTTTTCAGGGCAGCCCCCATCTTGGTTTCAAGCTTACTTCCATCTGTTTACGGCCTTATGGCCGCCGTAGAGGCGAAATCATGAAGACAACCATCGAATTGCCTCTCCTGCCATTGCGTGATGTTGTGGTTTATCCGCACATGGTTATCCCGCTGTTCGTGGGGCGCGAGAAATCCATCGAAGCCCTCGAGGCCGCGATGACGGGCGACAAGCAGATCCTTCTGCTGGCTCAGAGAAACCCTGCTGACGACGATCCCGGTGAAGATGCACTTTATCGCGTAGGTACGATTGCGACCGTCCTGCAGCTGCTCAAGCTGCCAGACGGCACGGTCAAGGTTCTGGTCGAAGGCGAGCAGCGGGGCGCCGTTGAGCGCTTCAGCGAAGTGGACGGCCACTGCCGTGCCGAAGTCTCGCTGATCGACGAAACTGAAGCGCCTGAGCGCGAGTCGGAAGTGTTTGTCCGCAGCCTGCTGTCCCAGTTTGAACAATATGTGCAGTTGGGCAAGAAAGTCCCGGCTGAAGTCCTGTCGTCGCTCAACAGCATCGATGAGCCTGGTCGCCTGGTCGACACCATGGCCGCGCACATGGCGCTGAAGATCGAGCAGAAGCAGGAAATCCTCGAAATCATCGATTTGTCGGCCCGGGTCGAGCACGTTCTGGCGTTGCTGGATGCCGAGATCGATCTGCTGCAAGTCGAAAAACGCATTCGCGGTCGTGTCAAAAAACAAATGGAGCGCAGCCAGCGCGAGTACTACCTGAATGAGCAGATGAAGGCCATTCAGAAAGAGCTCGGCGACAGCGACGAAGGTCACAACGAAATCGAAGAGCTGAAAAAGCGCATCGATGCCGCTGGCCTGCCCAAAGATGCCTTGGCCAAGGCTCAGGGTGAACTGAACAAGCTGAAACAAATGTCGCCAATGTCCGCGGAAGCGACCGTGGTGCGTTCGTACATCGACTGGCTGGTTCAGGTGCCGTGGAAAGCCCAGAGCAAAGTGCGCCTGGACCTTGCGCGCGCAGAAGACATCCTCGATGCAGACCACTACGGTCTGGAAGAAGTCAAAGAACGGATCCTCGAATACCTCGCCGTGCAAAAACGCGTGAAGAAAATTCGGGGTCCAGTGCTGTGTCTGGTCGGTCCTCCTGGGGTGGGTAAAACCTCTCTGGCGGAGTCGATTGCTCACGCCACCAACCGCAAATTCGTCCGTATGGCCCTCGGTGGCGTGCGTGATGAGGCGGAAATTCGTGGCCATCGCCGTACTTATATCGGTTCGATGCCAGGAAGATTGATTCAAAAGATGACAAAGGTGGGTGTCCGCAACCCGCTGTTCCTGCTCGATGAAATCGACAAGATGGGCAGTGATATGCGTGGCGATCCGGCGTCGGCGTTGCTGGAAGTGCTCGACCCCGAGCAGAACCACAACTTCAACGATCACTATCTGGAAGTCGACTACGACCTGTCCGATGTGATGTTCCTCTGCACCTCGAACTCCATGAATATTCCACCGGCGCTGCTGGACCGGATGGAAGTGATTCGTCTGCCGGGCTACACCGAAGACGAGAAGATCAACATTGCGGTCAAGTACCTTTCGCCCAAGCAGATTACGGCTAACGGCTTGAAGAAAGGCGAGCTGGAATTCGACGCCGAGGCGATCCGCGACATCATCCGCTACTACACCCGCGAAGCCGGTGTACGTGGGCTGGAGCGCCAGATTGCCAAGGTCTGCCGCAAGGCAGTCAAAGAGCACGCGCTGGAAAAACGCTTCTCGGTGAAGGTCACGGCCGACATGCTTGAGCACTTCCTCGGCGTGCGCAAATTCCGCTACGGCCTGGCTGAATCGCAGGATCAGATCGGTCAGGTTACCGGCCTGGCGTGGACTCAAGTGGGCGGCGAATTGCTGACCATCGAAGCCGCCGTCGTGCCGGGTAAAGGCCAGTTGATCAAGACCGGCTCCCTGGGTGACGTGATGGTCGAATCGATCACCGCGGCGCTGACCGTTGTTCGCAGCCGTGCCAAGAGCCTGGGGATTCCCCTGGACTTCCACGAGAAGCGCGACACGCACATCCACATGCCGGAAGGGGCCACCCCGAAAGACGGCCCTAGCGCCGGTGTGGGCATGTGCACGGCGCTGGTCTCGGCATTGACTGGCATTCCGGTGCGTGCGGATGTCGCCATGACAGGCGAGATCACACTGCGTGGTCAAGTGCTGGCGATCGGTGGTTTGAAAGAAAAACTGCTCGCTGCCCACCGTGGCGGAATCAAGACGGTGATCATTCCTGAAGAGAATGTGCGCGATTTGAAGGAAATTCCTGACAATATCAAGCGAGATCTGCAGATTAAACCGGTTAAATGGATTGACGAGGTCCTGCAAATTGCGCTGCAATACGCGCCGGAGCCCCTGCCTGATGTGGTTCCAGAGATAGTTGCAAAGGATGAAAAACGCGAGTCTGACTCTAAGGAAAGAATTAGCACGCATTAGTACGCATTTGCCTGGGGGGCTTCCTTGACAGCTTTTTAGAGCCCTTGTTATAAAGCGGCTCTTAAGTGTCTGTAGGCCATTCAGCACTCGTTTTTGCTTTCACCAAAAAACTTAGAATCATACTCAAATAGATATAAGGGGACTTAGAGTGAACAAGTCGGAACTGATTGATGCTATCGCTGCATCCGCTGATATCCCGAAAGCTGCTGCTGGCCGTGCGCTGGACGCTGTAATCGAATCCGTCACTGGCGCTCTCAAGGCTGGCGACTCTGTTGTTCTGGTTGGTTTCGGTACTTTCTCCGTAACTGATCGTCCAGCTCGCATCGGTCGTAACCCACAGACTGGTAAGACTCTGGAAATCGCAGCAGCCAAAAAACCAGGTTTCAAAGCCGGTAAAGCACTGAAAGAAGCTGTCAACTAAGTTCGATTCAGGTTTTTGCCTATCCGGGTCGGGGTCATGCCTGACCTGGCAGCGGAACGGTAGTCCGGTCGGCAACTCGCCGAATCGAGACACCGAGGCTCGCAAGTTCGAGTCATCGGTCCGCTCCGCCAGTTACGAGAAGGCGCATCCTCGGATGCGCCTTTCTTCTATCCGGATTCTACCCACGCTCCACGGTTGCCTAATTTTGAAGTTCAACCGTTTCTGGGGGACGCATGCTGCAGAATATCAGGGACAATTCACAAGGCTGGATTGCCAAGACCATTATCGGGGTCGTCGTTGCACTGATGGCTTTGACCGGTTTCGACGCCATCTTCAAGGCCACGACGCACAAGAATGATGCGGCCAAGGTCAATGGTGAAGAAATCAGCCAGAACGAGCTGAGCCAGGCGGTCGATATGCAACGCCGTCAGCTCATGCAACAGCTGGGCAAGGATTTCGACGCTTCCTTGCTCGACGAAAAAATGCTGCGCGAATCGGCCCTCAAGGGCTTGATCGACCGCAAACTGCTGCTGCAAGGCGCAGAAAACTCGAAATTCGCTTTCTCCGAAGCGGCTTTGGACCAAGTGATCCTGCAAACGCCTGAATTCCAGGTGGACGGCAAGTTCAGTCCCGAGCGTTTCGACCAGGTGATTCGTCAACTGGGCTACAGCCGTATGCAGTTCCGCCAGATGCTGGCTCAGGAAATGCTGATCGGTCAGCTGCGCGCTGGCCTGGCAGGTAGCGGTTTCGTCACCGACGCACAGGTTCTGGCTTTCGCCCGTCTGGAAAAACAGACTCGCGACATGGCGACCCTGAACGTCAAGGTCGATCCGGCAGCGGTGAAACTCACCGACGACGAGGTCAAGGCCTATTACGACGAACACGCCAAGGAGTTCATGACGCCGGATCAGGTTGTCATCGACTACCTGGAATTGAAGAAGTCTTCCTTCTTTGATCAGGTCTCTGTCAAGGACGAAGACCTGCAAGCGGCGTATCAGAAAGAAATCGCGAACCTGTCCGAGCAACGCCGGGCTGCGCACATTCTGATTGAAGTGAACGATAAAATGACCGAGGCGCAAGCCAAGGCCAAGATCGAAGAGATTCAGGCGCGTCTGGCCAAAGGCGAGAAATTTGAGGCCCTGGCCAAGGAATTCTCCCAGGATCCGGGTTCGGCGAACAACGGCGGTGACCTGGGCTATGCAGGCCCAGGTGTCTACGATCCGGCATTCGAAACCGCGCTGTATGCGTTGACCAAGGATCAGGTTTCTGGCCCGGTGCGCACCGACTTTGGTTACCACCTGATCAAGCTGTTGGGCGTTGAAGCGCCTGAAGTGCCGACGCTGGCGAGCCTGAAAGACAAGCTGACCCGAGAGCTGAAAACCCAGCAGGTCGAGCAGCGTTTCGTCGAGGCGACCAAGCAACTGGAAGACTCTTCGTTCGAGTCCTCCGACCTGGCCCAGCCGGCGCAAGACTTGAAGCTGACCGTTCACACCTCCAAGCCGTTCGGCCGCGAAGGTGGCGAAGGTGTCGCAGCCAGCCGTGCCGTGGTCACTGCCGCGTTCAGTCCTGAAGTGCTGGATGAGGGTGCCAACAGCACCGCCATCGAGCTGGATCCGGAAACCGTGATCGTGCTGCGCGCCAAGGAACACTTGAAGCCTGCACAGTTGCCGCTGGAAGCCGTCAACACCAGCATTCGTGCACAGTTGGCCAAGGAACACGCCAGTTCGGCCGCCAAGACCAAGGCTGATGAGTTGATCGCCAGCCTGCGCGATGGCAAGACGCCATTGAACAAGGGCATCGACGGTCAGAACTGGAAAGTGACCCAAGCCGTGACTCGCGCTCAGGAAGGGATTGACCCTACCGTGCTGCAAGCGCTGTTCCGGATGCCGAAACCTGCCGCGAAGGACAAGCCGACCTTCAACAGCGTGACCCTGGCCGATGGCAATCTGGTGATCGTGCAACTGAACGGTGTGAACGAAGCGGCTGCGCCGACTGATGAAGAGAAGGCTCAATACCGTCGCTTCCTTGCCTCGCGCATTGGCCAGCAGGACTTTGCGGCCTACCGCAAGCTGTTGGAAAGCCAGGCCGAGATCAAGCGTTTCTGACGCCTGACCGAGTCGCCCGCAACACAAGGACCCCGGCCGAAAGGCCGGGGTTTTTTATGGGTGCTATCAAAGCGCCATAGGTTATCCGTCGCCTGTATGTTTACCTCGCGACTTTTTCCTGTAAATGGCAGTCAGTAGACTGTATCTGTTTTAAGACACTAATCGATGCTCCGCTAAGCATCGATCTGTTGCACAATACGCCCCGGACCGTTTTCCTCAGGATGTTCAATGTTTAAATCAATTCCCATGCGGGTTGTCGGGTTGGCGCTGTTGCTGGCTGCCGCCGCCGGCTGCTCGTCGAAGAAAGCCCCCATCTATGAGCATGAGAACTTCAATGACTCCGGGACGTTTTCGCGCAGTTACCCGGTGACTGATGCGCAGACCTGCGAAGCCGCCCGTCGGGCGCTGCTCAGCCAGGGCTACATCATCACCAGTACCGACCCGAAACTGGTCAGTGGACACAAAAGCTTCCAGCAGACTGGCGAGACCCACATGGAGATCAGCTTCAGTGTGGTGTGTGCCGATGATGGCAGCGAAGGGCATCACGCGACCATGTTCGCCAACGCCTTGCAGGATCGTTACGCGCTGAAGAAAACCAACAACTCCGCCAGCGTGGGCGTGGGCGTGTTGGGCTCGGTATCGATGCCGATCGGCTCGTCGGATGATTCGATGGTCAAGGTGGCGAGCGAAACCGTATCGTCGGCCAAGTTCTACGAACGTTTTTTTACCCTGGTTGAGCTATTCCTGCCGCCGGAAGCGAAAAAGGCTGCGCACATCGTCGAGAAACCCAAGACCGACCTGGGTGTGCCTGAGGCCAAGGCTGCTCCGGCTCCATTGGCGGCAACGCCTACGCCAGCGCCAGCAGCAGAGCCTGCGCCAGCACCGGCAGCCGCGCCTGCAGCGGACCCAGCACCGGCACCTGCCGCTTCAGAGCCGGTTGCACCGCCTGCTGAAACCGCGCCGGTCACTCCGGTTGAAAACTCCGAACCGTCATCGTCCACCGAAACGGTTGCACCACCGCCTCAATCAACCCTGCCACCACCGAGCGAGCCTATTCCGGCCATGCCGACCGCCGCTCAGTAATCGGCAAACATTTCGGGATCGGGTCGCACGACACCGATCCCGAAATGGCTTCTGGCTTGACCCGCGTCAAGCCAGGCTGAAGTCCTACAGCCTCTATCGAAAAAATCCTGTGATAAATGCCTGACCACCTGCTACGTTTTATTTAGTAGCCGCTGGTCGGCGTGCCTGCGTCATTTTTCTTTCACGTGGGCACTTTATGCTCAAGGCGCTGGTCATTTATTCAGGCATTTTTTTAACGAGTGATGTGGGGGATTTAGCAATGGATGACTATCAAGAAGAGTTGCTCGAGTATCAGGCGTTTGAACTGGATCCGTTGGAGCCTGCGGAAGACGCTACAGAGTTGTAAGCGTTACGCGGTTTGGCGATGACTGCGGCGAAACTCGCCGGGTGTCTGGCCATTCCAGCGTTTGAAAGCCCGCTGGAAGGCCTCGGCTGAGGCAAATCCCAGCAGGTAGGCGATTTCACCGAACGCCAGTTCGGTGTCGCGGATATAGGTCATGGCCAGGTCGCGACGCGTGTCATTGAGAATGGCGCGGAATTGCGTGCCTTCCTCGGCGAGTTTGCGTCGCAAGGTCCAGGTCGGCAGTTTCAAGCGTGCCGCCACTTCTTCCAGGTCGGGTTCCCGACCACCATTGAGCAATGGCCCCAGCAACTGAGTGATGCGTTCACGCAGGCTGCGGGTGCGTGTCAGTTGCTCCAGTTCCCGTTCACACAGCTGCAGCAAGTGGCGCCAGGTACTCGGGCAGTGCTGCGGGTTGCGCTGGGCGAGACTGGCCAGGCTCAGGCGCAATTGATTGTGTTCGGCATCGAACTGGATCGGGCAATCCCCCAGCACCGCATAAGCTTCACGGTAGTCCGGTTCACTGAATTCAATGTCGATCCGCTCGGCATGAAGGGGGTCGGCGGTCAGGGCTGACAATTGCTGCAACCAGCCGGCGATGATCGAGTCGACGACAAAGCGGTTGTAGGCGTTATAAGGACTGATTGAGTAGAACCGCAGCCACGCACCTTGAGCGTCTTCGAGAAAGCTCGATTGCCCCCGATAGTTGGAGCCGTACAGCGCCTCGAAGCGAATCAGGCAGCGTGCCGCTTCACGCACGGTCGGAGCCTGCGCCGCAGTGATTCCGGCAAGGCCAGCCTGGCTCAGGCGACTGAGCTGGCCCATGCGCAAACCCAGCGCCGGATCGTTGGTCAGTTGAATGGCGCTGTGGCCCAGGCGCATGTAGCGCGGGATCGACAGCCGCGCACCAGCCTCGGCCAGCCGCGCGGTATCCAGGCCGTATTGGTCAAGCAATGGCTGAGGGTCTGCTCCATGGCTGCGCACAGCGTCGGCCAGGCTATGAACAAAGCCTACCGACAGATCCCCGAGGCGCATTGGCAGTGGTTTCATGATTTACAACCAGAGGTTCAGCAACCGCGCGCCACGTGCGTTACCGTCGGCGAACTGTTGCCCGTTTTTGCTGAGAAAGCTTTGACCAGCGCTGCCCTGGTCCCAGAACTGGCCACGAAGAAATACGCTCATGCCGGCCACCGCCTGGCTACTCGGTGGTTGTGACGTCAGTGTCAGGCGGTGCCAGGCCTGGCCTTCGCTGATCTCTCCAGGTTTGAGGCTGACGGAGCCTGGCGTGGACAATCCCTTGTATCCGTTCCAGGGTTTGTCCCAGGTGCCGCGCCCGACCACAAACGCTGGAACGGCGACGAACTTCGCGCCCTGGTCGTCAAGCTTGCGGTAATTGTCCGGATACCAGCTGTCGCTGCCGATCAATACGCCCAGGCGTCCGGCCGGGGTGTCAATAACATTGAGGGTATGGTCTTCATTGGCGCCGAGGACCTCGGTTTTATCGAAGACCGGATGCATCTGGCGCTGCGGCTGGCCGATCGGCAGCCCATCGCACCCGAACACCACGCTGCTGTTGTACAACGCGCCGCGGCCGATTTTCAGCCTACCGTCAATAATGCTTGGCTCGGGCAATACGATGGTGCCGGCCACCAGCGTTATGTGGAATTCTTTCGCCAGGCCACCAAACAGCGCCTGGTAATCCTTGGCCATGCCTTTGGCCTTCATCCGCAAGTGAGCATCATCGATACGACTTTCACTTTTGGCGCTGATCAGCGCACGCACGAACTGCACGGGATTGCTCACTGCCAGCCAATTCATGGCTTCCTTGAGTGTGCTGGCCTGGTACAGCTCATCTTTTTCGCCGCTGATCATCAACCAGGTGCCGACATGCTCGGGCAGCACGACGATGGTCTTCTCATTCAACAGGCCCTGTTCCTGAGCTTTCTGCAAATAGGCCGCCAGCTTGCGGTGCAGGCGCTCGGGGCTTTGATAGTCGGTGGGGAACAGCTCGGGCTGGATGCCCAGCAGATTGCCGCGATCGGCAGGCGTGCCTTGATCGATCGCCAGATTGATGCGCAGGTCCGACAGATAATGACCCACCGGACGGTCCGCGGCCCACATGGCGTAGGTCGTGAGGACGGCGATCAGGGCCATGGAGAACGTCAGGTACAAAAGTTTGCGCATGGGAAAACAATCAACGACCGGGTGCAGGGTTCGCGACTAGGGTAGGGCGCATGCCGGTGCTTGCCAAGGGGCGCTGCGCATTTGGATCAATAAGTTGTAAGTTTCGGTCATTGAGTGACAGGGACGCGACTCTTAGTCTGTCCACCATGACTGACAGGAGCCAAAGAGCTCCTGCATTTTTCCCGTGATCGCTCGATGTGGAGTTACCGAATGGCCGCCGCTCACTACCCGCACCTGTTGGCCCCGCTGGACCTGGGTTTTACCACGCTGCGCAACCGCACCCTGATGGGCTCGATGCACACCGGTCTTGAGGAGAAGCCCGGCGGTTTCGAGCGCATGGCAGCCTACTTCGCCGAACGTGCACGTGGCGGCGTTGGCCTGATGGTGACCGGCGGTATCGGCCCGAACGATGAGGGCGGTGTCTATTCCGGCGCGGCCAAGCTGACCACTGAGGAAGAAGCGCTCAAGCACCAGATCGTGACTCGCGCGGTGCACGAGGCCGGCGGCAAGATCTGCATGCAGATTCTCCATGCCGGCCGTTACGCCTACAGCCCGAAACAGGTTGCGCCGAGCGCCATTCAAGCGCCGATCAACCCGTTCAAGCCCAAAGAGCTGGACGAGGAAGGCATCGAGAAGCAAATCAGCGATTTCGTCACTTGTTCGACCCTGGCGCAAAAAGCCGAGTACGACGGCGTCGAGATCATGGGCTCCGAAGGTTATTTCATTAACCAGTTTCTCGCCGCCCACACCAACCACCGCACCGACCGTTGGGGTGGCAGCTACGAAAACCGTATGCGCCTGCCGGTGGAAATCGTGCGTCGTGTGCGCGAAGCCGTTGGCCCCAACTTCATCATTATCTTCCGCTTGTCGATGCTCGACCTGGTGGAAGGCGGTAGCTCGTGGGAAGAAATCGTGACATTGGCCAAAGCCATCGAGCAGGCCGGTGCGACGATCATCAATACCGGCATTGGCTGGCATGAAGCGCGGATTCCGACCATCGCCACCAAAGTCCCGCGCGCGGCGTTCAGTAAAGTCACGGCCAAGCTGCGCGGTTCGGTGAACATTCCCCTGATCACCACCAACCGTATCAACACCCCGGAAGTGGCTGAACAGATTCTGGCTGAAGGCGATGCCGACATGGTCTCCATGGCGCGTCCGTTCCTCGCCGACCCGGAGTTCGTCAACAAGGCTGCCGCTGGCCGTGGCGATGAAATCAACACCTGCATCGGCTGCAACCAGGCGTGCCTGGATCACACCTTCGGCGGCAAGTTGACCAGTTGCCTGGTCAACCCGCGCGCGTGCCATGAAACCGAGCTCAATTATCTGCCGGTGCAACACATTAAGAAAATCGCCGTGGTCGGTGCGGGTCCTGCCGGGTTGTCGGCTGCGACCGTGGCCGCTGAGCGTGGGCACTCGGTGACGCTGTTTGACTCGGCCAGTGAAATCGGCGGCCAGTTCAACGTCGCCAAACGCGTGCCGGGCAAGGAAGAGTTCTTCGAAACCCTGCGCTACTTCAACCGCAAGCTGCAGACCACGAATGTCGAGGTGTGCCTGAACACCCGCGTCGACGTGGCGAAACTGGTTGAAGGCGGTTACGACGAGATCATTCTGGCCACGGGCATCGCCCCTAGAACTCCAGCCATTCCCGGCATCGAAAACGCCAAGGTGCTGAGTTACCTGGACGTGATTCTGCAGCGCAAACCGGTCGGCAAGCGGGTGGCGGTGATTGGCGCGGGCGGTATTGGTTTCGACGTGTCGGAATTCCTGGTGCATCAAGGCGTGTCCACCAGTCAGGACCGCGAAGCGTTCTGGAAAGAATGGGGCATCGACACGCATCTTGAAGCGCGCGGCGGTGTCGCGGGGATCAAGGCCGAACCGCATGCTCCGGCGCGGGACGTGTTCCTGCTGCAACGCAAGAAATCCAAGGTTGGTGACGGCCTCGGTAAAACCACCGGCTGGATTCACCGTACCGGTTTGAAAAACAAGCAGGTGCAGATGCTCAATAGCGTTGAATACCTGAAGATCGACGACGAAGGCCTGCACATCCGCATCGGTGAAACCGGCGAGCCGCAACTGCTGGCGGTGGATAACATCGTGATTTGCGCCGGACAGGATCCGTTGCGTGAATTGCAGGAGGGTCTGGTAGCGGCGGGGCAGAATGTGCATTTGATCGGTGGCGCGGACGTGGCGGCGGAGCTGGATGCCAAACGGGCGATCAATCAGGGTTCGCGGTTGGCTGCCGAACTGTAACGGCAGGTTCAGCGTGCCAATGGTCATCGCGGGCTTGCCCGCGATGGCCTTCTCAAGGCTGCTAAGATGCTGGCTCATTACCCAGAGCCGGCATCGATGCTTCTCCCTCCCAACGACTGGCAACCCCAGGCCCCGCTCCAACCCCTGCACCTCGACTGGCTAAGCACCGCAGGCATCGAAGTCGCCATCCTGCGTCTCGACCAGATCGACCCACTGATCAGCGGCAACAAGTGGTTCAAACTCATCGAACACCTCAAAGCCGCCGACCGGATGGGGGCCAAAGGCATCATCAGCCTGGGCGGAGCCCACTCCAATCATCTGCATGCGCTGGCGGCCGCGGGCAAGCGCTTTGGATTCAATACGGTGGGACTGCTGCGCGGCCATCCACAAGAAACCCCGACGGTGAACGACTTGCAGGCGTTCGGCATGGAGTTGCACTGGCTGGGTTATGGCGGTTATCGAGCGCGGCACGAAGCAGGTTTCTGGCTGCCATGGCAGGCGCAATATCCGGATCTGTACCCGGTGCCGGAAGGAGGCGGCGGTTTGCCGGGCGCGATGGGCTGTGTGCAATTAAGGGACATGGTCAGTGAGCAACTGAATGGTCTGGGCTGGAGCGACTACCACGGCTGGTGGCTGGCTTGCGGAACGGGCACGACGCTGGCCGGCCTGGTGCTGGCCGAGGCGGGTAGACGCAAGGTGTACGGCGCGCTGGCGGTGCCTGACGATCACGGGGTCGCGCAACAGGTCGCATCAATCATCCACGAGGCCGGTTTGCAGCATTCGGCTTACGAGCTGTTCGACGCCAGCCGGGGCGGCTTTGCCAAGGTCGATCCGCTGCTACTCGACTTCATCGAGCAGACCGAACAAGCCAGCGGCCTTCCGCTCGAACCGTTGTACACCGGTAAAGCGCTTTTGATGCTCAAGCAGCAAATCGAGGCGGGAACATTCGCCAGGGGCACGCGCCTGATCTTCATCCATACCGGCGGCTTGCAAGGCCGCCGCGGGTTTCAATGAGTGGCAGTTCAACTGCGCTTGGGCATCATCCGCAGCAACGTGTTATCGCCCACGACATAGTGGTGATAAATCCCCGCCAACGCGTGCAGGCCGATCAGCCAGTAACCGATGGTGCCGCCCAGTTCATGCCAACCCTGGATTTGCTTGGCCAGCGTCTTGTCTTCCGGGATCAGCATCGGCAGGTCGATACCGTAGAACATCACCTGCTGCCCCTTGGCGCTGGTCACCAGCCATCCCAGTATCGGCATCGCGATCATGAAAATGTACAACGCCCAGTGCATCACCCTGGCGAGCGTGACTTGCCAATGAGGCGACGCCGGGAAGATCTGCGGTGCAGGGCCCAGGCTGCGGGCGAATAGTCTGAGCCAGACCAGCACGAACACCGTCAGTCCCAGCATGAAGTGCGATTCGGTAATCAGTGCTCGGCCGCCACTGCCTTTGGGAAAGATCCCGCGAAATTCGATACAGGCGTAAACCAGCGCCAGCAGAACCAGCATCAACCAATGCAGCGTGATCGATACAGTGCTGTAGCGTGATTCCGAGTTTTTCCACGGCATACGGTGTTCCTCACAGGTCTGGTCAAAAGCCCACCGTTCTTGATCGACGATGTTCCTTAACTGTAATCCGCTTTAGAGCTTTTGCCTGTGGCTATTTCGCCCTTCAACGCCCTGGATCAAGTGACAGAGCAAAAAAAAGCGCCAGTTCCGTTCGGGAACTGGCGCTTTTTCATGCCGGCGGCGCAATTAGCTGCTTTGTGGCATCTCGCCATTGGCCAGGCGTTTGTTGATGTCGGCGATCACCAGCGGCAAGTCAGTGATGGTGTCGATCATGTAGTGCGGCCGCGAACCTTCGAACAGCGCGTGAATACGCTTGCGCTCGCTGGCCAGTTGCTCGCTGCCGAGGGCGCGATAGCCTTCATAGTCCAGGCCCAGCGCATTGCCCGAGCAGATCAGTGCAACGGTCCACATGCCGGCGCGACGACCTTCGAGAATGCCTGGCACGGTGTCATCGATCTTCACGCAGGCGCCGACATCATCGATGCCCAGCGCAATGACGTTGGCCAAGGCCTGGGCTGGCCACGGGCGACCGTTGGGGACTTCGTCGGTGGCGACCACGTGGTCGGCCACGTAACCATTGGTGGCCGCCAGTTCGACCACTTTGTCCATAACCTGCTTCGGATAACCGGAGCAGGAGCCAATCTTGATGCCTTGCTCACGCAATTTGGCAATGGTGTCCAGCGCACCGGGAATCAATGCCGAGTGCTCGGCGATTTTCTCGATTTGCAGCGGCATGAAGCGTTGGTAGATGGCGGTGACATCGTCGTCGGTCGGCGTGCGCCCGAACACTTTGCGATAACGTTCGGCAACTTCCGGCTGGTCACACAGGGTGCGAATGTGGTCCCACTTGCCCATGCCCATCGGCCCGCGGGCTTCTTCGATGGAGACCTGGACGTCGAACTCGGCGAACGCTTCGACAAAAATCTGCGTTGGGGCGAACGAGCCGAAGTCGACCACGGTGCCGGCCCAGTCGAGGATGGCGGCCTGGAGTTTGGTTGGGTTGGTGTAGTTCATGGTGAGAAAATTCCTGTAATAGCTGACTAATCGGGGCTTTTGTGGGAGTGAGCCTGCTCGCGATAGCGGACTGTCATTCAACATCAAGGTTGGCTGATCGGGCCTCATCGCGAGCAGGCTCGCTCCCACAGGGGGACTGTGGTGATTCAGATTTCCAGTACTTCCATCTCGCGCAGCACTTCGGCCACCGCGGCCACGGCCGCGTGCATCTCGGCCTCGTTGACGTGACCGATGCAACCGACGCGGAAGGTTTCGACCTGGGTCAATTTGCCGGGGTAAAGGATGAAACCCTTGGCCTTGACGCGTTCATAGAATTCCTTGAACTGGTAGCGCGGGTCTTTCGGTGCGTGGAAGGTGACGATGATCGGCGCCTGGATTTCGGCGGGTAGAAAACTGCGCAGCCCCAGCTTGGCCATGTCATCCAGTAGCACCTGACAATTGTTGGCGTAGCGTTGATGCCGTGCCGGCAAGCCGCCTTCTTCGTTGTATTGCAGCAGGGCCTCATGCAGCGCGGCGACCACGTGGGTTGGCGGGGTGAAGCGCCATTGGCCGGTCTTGGCCATGTAGGTGTGCTGGTCGAAAAGGTCCATGGCCAATGAATGCGAGTTGCCGGCCGCGTTGGCCAATGCGTCTTTGCGGGCGAAGACGAAACCCATGCCCGGCACGCCTTCCAGGCACTTGCCCGAAGCGGCGATCAATGCGTCGAAGGGCACTTGTTGCGCGTCGATCGGCAGGGCGCCAAACGAGCTCATGGCGTCGATGATCAGGCGTTTGCCGTGTTGCGCGATGACGTCGGCGATTTGCGGCAGCGGATTGAGGATGCCGGTGCTGGTTTCGCAGTGGATCAATGCGACGTGGGTAATGCTGGCGTCGGCGTGTAACAGGCGGTCGACGTCGGCGGCGGTGGTCGGTTCGTTTTCTGCGGTTTCGAAGGTGCTGAACGAGCGGCCGAGCACCTCGCAGATTTTCGCCAGGCGTTTGCCGTAGGCGCCATTAATCAGCACCAGTACTTTGCCGTCACGCGGCACCAGGGTGCCAATGGCCGCTTCGACGGCGAAGGTGCCGCTGCCTTGCAAGGGCACGCAGTGGTGGCTGTCGCCGCCGTTGATGATTGCCAACAGTTGCTCGCAGAGGCTGGCGGTCAGTTGATTGAAGCGGTCATCCCATGAACCCCAGTCGACCATCATCGCCTGGCGGGTGCGGCTGGAGGTGGTCAGTGGGCCGGGGGTGAGCAGGATTGGCTCGGCAATACTCATTCTTGTGTCCTCGCAAAAGCTCTCTGTGGGATGAAGCTACGGGACATAAATTGCAATTCGGCGTGCTATCAATCAAATTGTTTGTTGTTATGCCAGCCATCAGTGAGAGTTATCCATGAACCTGTTCCAGCTTCGCGCCTTCGACGCCGTGGCCCGCGAAGGCAGCTTCACCCGCGCCGCCGAGCGCCTGTTCATCAGCCAGCCAGCGGTGACCGGGCACATAAAAGCATTGGAAGAGCACTACCAAATCACCCTGTTGCGCCGCACCGCACGGCGCGTGGAGCTGACGGAGGAGGGCACCAAGCTGGCAGCGATCACCCGGGCGATGTTCGGTCTCGCCGAAGAGGCGCAGGTGATGCTGGAAGCGAATCGGCAGTTGCTGACCGGGCGCCTGGAAGTCGCGGCGGATGGCCCACACATGGTCATGCCGATGCTGGCCAGTCTGCGTTCGCGGTATCCGGGGATCACGGTGAACCTGCGCTTGGGCAATGCCCAGGAGACCTTGGCCGCGTTGCTGTCCGAACATGCGGACGTGGCGGTGTTGACCGAGGTCGAGCCGCGCAAAGGATTGCATCTGCAAGCGTTGAGCGAATCACGAATTTGCGCGTTGGTGCCCGACAGTCATCCTTGGGCAACCGCCAGCAGCGTGAAGCTCAAGGCGCTGGATCAGGTGATCATGGTGTTGCGTGAGCCGAGTTCCATCACCCGGCGCACATTTGATCAGGCGTGCGCGACGGCGTCGGTCCATCCACGGGTGTTGCTGGAGCTGGACAGCCGCGAAGCGGTGACCGAGGCGGTGGCGGCCGAGTTGGGCGTTGGCGTGGTGTCGTCAGTGGAAGTCAGCCACGACCCACGGGTAGCGGCCGTGCCGATCATGGGGGAGGGGTTGGTGAACCGGCACATGATCGGGTGCATGGAGCGGCGACGGGATTTGCGTTTGATCCGGGCGTTTTTTGATTTGGCGCCAAGCCTCTGACCTGATCGTTCCCACGCGGACGGTTCGACGCCTCGACGTGGGAACGATCATTGGGGCAGACTCTCGCGAACCATCTCCAGAAACGTCGCCACCACCCGTCGCGAACTCTGCTCGCGCAAGCACACCAGTGTCTCGGTCAGGCGCCGTGTGCAATCGGTAATGGGCAATGCGCAGACCCGCGAATCCGCGCCAAACTCGGCAGCCGACACCACGCCAACGCCAATCCCCACGACCACCGCCTCACGCGCCGCTTCCCGCCCCTCAACCTCAATCGCCGGACGAATCCGAAATCCGGCCCGGGCCATTTCCTCTTCCAGGGTTTGACGCGTGACCGAGCCGATTTCCCGCAGCACCAGCGGCGTGTCGTCCAGGTCGGCGAGGCAGATCGACTCGCGATCCGCCCACGGATGATTGCGCGACACGAACGCCACCATCGGGTCGTTGCGCAGCGGTAGAGAAATCAATCGTTCGTCACTGACATCCCGGCCCAACAACGCCAGGTCGGCTTGATAGTTGAACAGGCGAAACAGTGATTCATCGGTGTTGCCGGTTTCGATCTTCACGCTGATGCCGGGGTAGCGCTCACAGAAGCGCGCAATCTGCGGCAACACATGCACCGGCGCATCCACCGCGAGAATCAGGCTGCCCGTCTGCAAGGCCCGGGAGTCATGCAAGAGCTCCTGCGCCTCGGCCTCGATCACGAACAGCCGCTGAGTAATGCCCAACAAGCGCTCGCCCAGGTCCGTGAGGCGCACCGAGCGTTTATTGCGGTGGAACAGCAACACACCAAAGCGCTCTTCGAGTTTGCGCACCTGATCGGAAATTGCCGGTTGGGTGAGAAAAAGCCGCTCGGCGGCTTTGGTGAAGCTGCCGTGGACGGCCACGGCGTGGAAGGCTTTGAGCTGGGCGTGAGAAACCGACATCGAAACCTCCAGTAACAAGCTGAGCTTATATTGGAAATACGATAAATCGATTTCACTTATTAATCAGTAATTGTTTTTATCGGCCTCAGCCCCGGTGACTGGTCAGTCGACCAGCATCGGTGGCCATGAGCCCATGCGAGCATCAACAGGCTCATCTGACCGGTATCGCCCCACGGAAGCGGCGATATCGAAGTGCTTAACAATAAAAAACACAGGCGTTTTCTTCCAATTCTGCCGGCACACTCACACCTGAGGTCAGAACCACAATGAACAATCCCATCGGCACCATCAAGCGTTGGCGCGTGCAGATCTTCGCGATCACCTGGCTCGCCTACGCCGCGTTCTATTTCACTCGCAAAGCGTTTTCCGTGGCCAAACTGGGGATCGCCGAAGACCCCACCTTCATGCTCGACAAAATGGCCATGGCCAACCTCGATGCCATCTACCTGGCGGCATACGCCATCGGGCAATTCACCTGGGGCATTCTCGCCGACCGCTTTGGCCCACGGGTCGTGGTTCTCGGCGGGTTGTTGATCTCTGCGGCGGCCGCCCTGGTGATGGGCAGTTTCGCGACGTTACCGATTTTCGCCACCTGCATGTTGATCCAGGGCCTGGCCCAGTCCACCGGCTGGTCGGGGCTGTGTAAAAACATTGGCAGTTTCTTCCCCGCCGAGCAGCGTGGCAGGGTGCTTGGGCTATGGAGCTCCTGCTACGCCTTTGGCGGGCTGGTGGCCTCGCCGTTTGCCGGTTGGTGGGCGTACACGCTCATCGGCACCTGGCACGCGGCGTTCTTTTCCAGTGCGGCGGTGGTTGGGCTGGTCGCCGTGCTGTTTTTTATTTTTCAACGCAACACACCGCAAGACGTTGGTTTGCCAGCGGTGGAGCCGGAACCGGAACTGACGGCCGAAGAATCTTATGCCCTGAGCAAGATCAGCGTTCTGGAGCCGTTGAAGGAAATCCTGCGCAATCGCACGGTGCTGGTACTCGGCCTGGCGTACTTCCTGCTGAAGCCGGCGCGTTACGCGATTCTGTTGTGGGGGCCGGTGATTGTTTTCGAGCAGATGCCCTCGGTGGGCAAGGTCGGTGCGGCGATTATCCCCACCTCGTTCGAACTGGCCGGGCTGTTGGGGCCGATCCTGCTGGGCCTGGCCTCGGACAAACTGTTCGGCGCCCGCCGTATGCCGGCCTGCGTGCTCAGCCTGTTGGTGCTGACCGTTTCTTTGGCGCTGTTCATGGGCGCCTTGCACACCGGCAGCGTCATGCTGGTGGTAGCGCTGCTGTTCGTCATGGGCCTGACGCTGTACGGACCGGATTCGATGATCAGCGGCGCGGCGGCGATTGATTTCGGCACTGCCAAGGCGGGCGCCACGGCGGCCGGGTTCGTTAACGGTTGCGGTTCGGTCGGGGCGATTCTCGGTGGCTTGCTGCCAGGCTATTTCGACTCGGTCACGGTGTTCATCGTCTTCGCCGGCTGCGCAATGTTCTCCGCCCTGGTCCTGATCCCGCACTGGAACAGCCGTCCGGCTGGCCTGCGTACCGACAGCGCCTTTGTGCCCAACCAGGCGATGCCTGTAAAACCCCTGCGTACCTGAGGAAAAAACCGATGAGACCTTTCTGGCTGGAACAGGCGCTGGAGGCCGAGACCTGCGCGCCGTGCGAACCTTTGTCGGGCGATACCCGCGCCGATGTGTGCATCGTCGGCGGTGGTTACACCGGGTTATGGACGGCGATCATGCTCAAGGAGCAGAACCCCGAACTGGATGTGCTGCTCATCGAGGCCGACATCTGCGGTGCCGGCGCGAGCGGCCGCAACGGTGGTTGCGCACTGTCGTGGTCAGCCAAGTTTTTCACGCTGGAAAGGTTGTTTGGTGTCGAGGAAGCCGTGCGCCTGGTCAAGGAATCGGAGCGTAGCATTTATGCAATCGGCGCCTTCTGCGAACAGTACGGCGTCGATGCCGACTACCGCCTCGACGGCACGCTCTACACCGCGACCAACCGCGCTCAATGCGGTTCGACCGATGCAGTGATTGCTGCATTGGAGCGCAACGGCATCAATTCTTTCACCCAGCGACCGGTCGCCGACGTGCAGCGCATGGCCGGTTCCAGCAAACACCTGGAAGGCTGGTTTTCACCGGCCGCCGCGAGTGTGCAGCCGGGCAAACTGGTGCGCGGTTTGCGCCGGGTCGCCTTGCAACTGGGCGTGCGAATTCACGAGCACACTGCGATGACCGGATTGGAGGAGGGCAAGCCTGCCGGGGTTAAAACCCCCGGCGGCAACATCCGCGCCGACCGTGTGGTGCTGGCGATGAACGCCTGGATGGCCCGTGCGTTTCCACAGTTCGAACGCAGCGTGGCGATCGTTTCCAGCGACATGCTGATCACCGAACCGCGACCCGATCTGCTCAACGACATCGGTTTGACCAGCGGTGTCACGGTGCTCGATTCGCGGATATTCGTGCACTACTACCACAACACCCCGGACGGTCGAATCATGCTCGGCAAGGGTGGCAACACCTTTGCCTACGGCGGGCGGATGTTGCCGGTGTTCGATCAACCTTCGCCTTATGCCGGCTTGTTGCAGTACAGCCTGAGCGAGTTTTTTCCGGCGTTCGCCCAAGTCAAGGTCGAGGCCACCTGGAACGGTCCTTCGGATCGCTCGGTCACCGGTTTGCCGTTTTTCGGCCAGATGAGCGCCTGCGGTAATGTGTTTTACGGTTTCGGTTATTCCGGCAGCGGTGTCGGGCCATGCCATATGGGCGGGCAGATTCTGGCCTCGATGGTTCAGGGGCTGGACAACGTCTGGACCCGTTCACCCCTGGTGAATGGCCCCTTGGGGTTTTTCCCGCCGGAGCCGATTCGTTACCTCGGCTCCTTGATGGTGCGCAACGCCATCCGCCGCAAGGAGCGCGCCGAGGATCACGGGCGCCGGCCACGGCATCTGGACGTGCGCCTGGCCAAATTCGCAGCGGCGGCGGGCAAGGCTGACAAGGGTTGAGCGCGTCTATCGATTGACTAGCCAATCAAGCAGCAAGCGACCATCGCTGCGTGGCGGGTAAGCGCTTCGAGGCGTTGGCGGGTTGGCTGCGGTGGCACACAGCACTGGACGGTCCGGGTCGCTGTCGAGAAAGCTGATAAGCACCTCGGTGCCGGCAAGTGGCAGCCTGGACGGGTCAATACGCCCGTCCGGCGTTGCCAGGGCCAGGGGTATCCACAAGCCAGCGGATTCATCGTCCAGCGGCGTTGGCCACAACGCGATGTGTATCCGCCCTTGATCATCCAGCACCGCCGGTTGTCCGACCGGGCCCAGTACCCGCGCCGGCTGCAAACCGGCAATGAGGGGGCGAGCCTGTGTCAACGCGGGCCGGAACGCTGTCGACCAGGGAATGGCACTGAACTGATTGCTGTAGTGCCAGACCTTGTCGGGTGTGGCCTCGGTGAGAATCGACGGCTGCTGGCACTGATGCTGAATGTCGGTCAGCAGCCATTGATCGTTGAAGTTCGTGATGGGATGTTCCGACACTTGCACGATGCACCCACTGCGCAGATCACGGTGGTTGCTCTGACCTTCTATCTGTCGATGCTTGCTGCGCAGGCGTTCGAGGATTCGGCGACTGACCTGGGCACGGTCGAGGCATGACGCGACCGCGTGAGCGCCCAGCGTTGGCGAGGCGTGACGCTGGAACAACTCGCGGATCACCGGGCCGTTAGCTGAATCGGCCGTCTCGTCGTGAAACGGCATCAACTTCGGCGCCTTGGGAAAGCTCAGGCTGTCGTCCGCCAGCACCAGCACATGGCCGGTGCGCTGATGTTCGAAGTGAAAATGGATGCCTTCTTCCTCGCAGAGGCGTTGCAGGAATGCCAGGTCGCTCTCCTCGAACTGAATGCAGAATGGTCGGACGGGGTAGCGCGGGCTCGGCAGTTCAAAGCGGTAGCTGTCGGCGGGTAACGCGTTTTCTGCGAGCAACTGACGCAGGATGTCGGGCACGCTGAGCTGATGAAACACCCGCCGATGAGGTTGTCCGTCCAGGTGTTGAAGACGCGGTACCAGCACCAGGTTGTAGCCGATCCCATGCGGGCCACGATGTTCGCGACGGGCACTGTGCAGCAGGCCGTGAATGCCGGTTTCGCCGTCCAGGCTCAGGAACGCGGGCTGGTGCAGCAACTGCTCAAGTTTTATCGCTGGCGTCAGACCGATCACTTCGATGTCGAAACGATAAGGCTGGTTGAGGCTTTCACGGCCACTGAACTGCGACACCTGCACATTCAAACCGTTGTTCAGGAGTGCCAGGGTGTAGGGACTTTCCTTGTCGTTGTGCATCGAACACGCTTCTGCCATGGGAGATGGGCGCAGAGGGTACGAAACCACGGCCATGAATGGTCAGCGTAAATCGCCTTTTCGGAATTGCCCTACAAGCAGTGGTGAAGATGTCGATACGTCATGGGCGTGAACAGGTGGATTTTTTGGTCGATTGCCTTCTTTAGGCCGTATAAACTTGCGCCATGCGTCGGCCAATAGATGTCTCGGCGCCACAGATCAAGAGAGTGAGTAATGGGCGCACAGTGGAAGGTTAAACACAAAGAAGCGGCATCTAACGCCAAGGGCAAGATCTTCGGCAAACTGGTGAAAGAAATCACCATTGCTGCGCGCAACGGCGCCGATGTCGCCACCAACGCACACCTGCGCCTGGTGGTCGAACAGGCCAAGAAAGCGTCGATGCCCCGCGAAACCCTCGAACGCGCGATCAAGAAAGGCTCCGGCCAGCTCGGCGAAACCGTGCAATACCATCGTGTGACGTATGAAGGCTTTGCACCGCATCAGGTGCCACTGATCGTTGAATGCGTGACTGACAACATCAACCGCACCGTGGCTGAAATCCGCGTAGCGTTCCGCAAGGGCCAACTGGGTGCTTCCGGTTCGGTGTCGTGGGATTTCAACCATGTGGGCATGATCGAAGCGTCCCCGGACAGCCCTGATGCCGATCCGGAAATGGCCGCGATTGAAGCCGGTGCCCAGGATTTCGAGCCCGGTGAAGAAGAGGGCACGACCCTGTTCCTGACCGAGCCTGCAGACCTGGACGCGGTTCAGAAAGCTCTGCCTGAGCAAGGTTTCACGGTGTTGTCGGCCAAGTTGGGCTACCAGCCGAAAAACCCGGTCAGCGGTTTGAGCGACGAGCAGATGGCTGAAGTCGAGGCGTTCCTGGAAGGCCTCGATAACCATGACGATGTGCAGGACATGTTTGTGGGTTTGGCGGGTTAAGTATTCCAGCGTTGACGGTTTTGTCAGCTGACAGGCCGTCTTCGCGGGCAAGCCCACTCCCACAGGGGGTTTGTGTCGATCACAAAATAGGTGAACGACACAAAACCCTGTAGGAGCGGGCTCGCCCGCGATTGACCGCGCAGCGGTCACTGAATATCAAGTAATCCCACAATCTCACTGAATCCAGGCCGCGCCAGCACATCCGGCTGACAGCAACGTTGCTCCAACGCGTCCAGTCGGGCACGTTCTGCATCGCTCAAACCTGAGTCGATCCGCTCCAGCAATTCCCCCAGCAACACCCCGAATGCCCGCACTTCGATCCGTTGCAGCGCACGGCTTTCCAGGCTGTCGGATGTCGCATGGAACGACGCCGCACCGAAGTCCCCCAGCAGGCAATCCCCGTGCTCGTTCCACAGAATATTGTGGCCGTAGAGATCGCCGTGGGTGATGCCTTGGTCGTGTAAATGCTCGGCCACCGAGGCGATGCCGCGGGCCATGCGCAACGCGACATCGGCACTGAAACGGGTGTCTTCGGTGTACACGTCACGGGTACAGGATGCCAGGCTCGGCAGCGCAGCCAGGTTTCGGTAACTCGGATCGATCAGTTGCATCACCAGCCCGGCTTGCTGCTCGGGATGATCAACGATGCGGCCTTCGACCCGGATCAGATTGGGATGAAGACCGGCCGTGATGCAGGCGTTCATTTCGTGCAGGGGCGAGCCATCGCTGGTCATTTCGCCTTTGTAGAGTTTCACCGCGACGGGAGTGGCCGCTTGGCCTGGCCGTGCCCATGTGGCGCGATGAATCACCCCTGAAGCGCCTTCGCCCAGTTGCTGTTCCAGGCGCAACTCGGTCCATGCAATGCTCGTCGTGGCATCGAGCGCCGCGACATCCGCTTCGGTTTCCAGCGGATTACCGGCATAAGCCAGCCAGGTCAGGCTTGGCAGGGTCAGCAACCACTCGGGAAGCTCAGTCAGCTGGTTGGCGGCGATGCGAATCAGCTCGAGTCGATGGCACTGGCTCAGGCGCTCGGGCAGGCGCTGCAAGCGATTGCCGGCGAGCATGAGTTTTTGCAGGTACGGCCGATCGCCCAGCTCATCGGGCAGCTCGCCGATGCGGTTATCGGTCAGGATCAACCAGCGCAGCAATGGCGGCAGCGCTTCGGCGGGCACCTTTTCAATCGCATTGGCCTTGAAACCGATCATCGTCAGCGCGGCGCATTGACCGATGCAGGCGGGCAGTTCGGTGAACAGGTTGTCCGAACAAAACAGCACACGCAAACGGGTCAGGCGATGCAGGTCGTCGGGCAGGCTGCTCAACGCGTTGCCGCTGAGGTTGAGCACTTCCAGCGAGTCGGCGAGGTCGAAGATTTCTCGTGGAAATTCAGTCAGGCCGCAGGCCAGATCCAGACGGGTGATGCCTGTCAGTTGACCGGCGCGCAGTTGGGCGAGGGTATCCATGGGCGGGTTCGCTATTGATCGAGGAAAGGGCGCGGGCGGCATGATACCGGTAAATCCGTTCGGCCTGTGAGGCCGCTATCGCGAGCAGGTGCGGCCCTCAAAAAACTATGGCTCGCGCACTTCCACCAACTGACCCAACCGGCTGCGCGTGCGAGCCAGGTCTATGGCATCGCCGGCCAGGCTCTCGCACAACGACTGCTGGCCAAGCAACGTCAGGTGTTTGTCCTGATCGTACAAAACGTCGATCAAATTGATGAAACGCTGCTGCGCCGCGATCGGGCAGTCTGCCAGGGTGGGCAGGGCGTCGATGATCCAGCGGTCGAAACGTCGGCATAACTCCAGATAATCCATGACCGCCGTGGGGTGTTCGCACAAATCGGCGAAGGTAAAACCGATGGTGCGTTCGTTGCAATATCGCGCGGGTAGGTGGCGGGTGCCGACCGGCAACTGCAGGGGGGGCGCGTCACGTTTGGGCAAGTCCAACGCCTGACGTTGCACCACCGAGCCCGGCCATACGTACCGGCCCTGGGTAAACAGCTGATGCGCGTGGGTTCTCATCTGGCTGCGGTAGTCGTGTGGCCCACCGACCTCCATGACCTGCATGTGCGCATGGATCAAGTCAATTACCGGTTTGAACCGCGCATGGTAGAGCGGGTTGGGCAACAAGCCTTCCGGCGGGTAATTGGAGGTCACCAACAGCAGGATGCCGCGGCGAAACAGGGCCTTGAACAGCCGCGTGATGAGCATCGCATCGCCGATGTCGTGGACATGGAACTCGTCGAAACACAGCACACGGCAGTCGCTTAGCAGCGTGTCGAGGGTGACGCCCAACGCATCGGGATGATCACGATGGGTGAACATGCCTTGGTGCAGGCGAGCAAAAAACTCATGAAAATGCAGGCGTTGTTTGTCGGCAATCGGGATGGCCTGGAAAAAGCCGTCGAGCAGCCAGCTCTTGCCGCGACCCACCGCACCATGCAAATACAGGCCAGGAAGGGTTTTTTCCGAGGTGCCGAGCAGGGCAGAGGCGTGCTGCGCCATGAACTCGATCACCCGTAGCTGGCTGTGGCTGAGGGTGTAGCCCTGAGTATGGGCGCGGTGACGGAAGTAGTCGTGAATCACTTGACCCGTCGCGGTGCTGCCGGCAGGTGCAGCTAACGCCTTGCCGAACAAGCGGCGCAGCGTCGGCCAGCGTGGCGGGCGCCGCGAATGGTTGGATGGTCGAATGGCCACTGTGAGGTTACCCCGTCGTCGTCTCGCAGACTCCCTCGAGCTGCCGCGGCGTAGTTTAACCAAACGGTGAATAAATCGACTACTGCGACGCGTACTCCTGCAGCCGCTGCCGAACGCAGCGTTCGCCTGCGGCTACAGAGCGTGCGTCATGCCCGGTGATCTAGCGTTCGATGCTGCGATTCCAGCGCGCATTCCACGCCGGGCGCTGTTCGTTGACCTGGTCCCAATCGATCGCAATCGCGGTGGTCAGATACTGTTTCATGGCCTCGACCTGACCACGGGTCTTGTCGGTGGTCGGGGTGTTGGGGTTGGACGGGATCTGGTCGCCATCTTCAAGCGCGGCGGCTTGTGCTTCGGGTGTCAGCAGGAAGGCGGCGAGCTTCTGCGCCAGTTCCGGTTGAGTGTTGTTGGCGATGGCGCACTCGGCCACGTTGAGCACCACGGCGCCTTCTTTAGGCTGCGCGTATTCGACCGGCATGCCTTTGAGTTTGAGCGCGGTGACCTGAGTCGGGGTCAGCGGGAACAGCGCGGCTTCGTCGGTCTGGAGCATTTCGGAAATCTTCGCCGAGCTCGGAATGTATTCCAGCACGTTGCGCCCGACGGTGTTCGGCCACGCCTTGAAGCCTGGCTCGACGTCGGTTTCGCTACCGCCCTGAATCCGGTTGAACATCAGGAAACCGTGCAGGCCGAAGGTCGAAGAGGCCATTGACTGGAATACCAGTTTGTCCTTGAAGCGCGGATCAGCCATGTCCATCCACGAGGTCGGCGCCGCCCAGCCTTTTTCCTTGAACAGCCGCGTGTTGTACGCCAGCCCGGTCACCCCGAGGCTGACTGCCACTGCTTGATCCTTGATCCGACCTTTGGCCGGAATCTGCGCCAGTGGCGCGCTGTCCTGGAGTTTGTCGCACAGGCCCATGGCGATGGCGCGGTACATGATGCCGTCGTCGAGGAACATCACGTGCATCTGCGGGTTGCCTTTACTGGCCTGGACCTTGGCCAAAATATCGGCGGAAGTCCCCGGCACGATCACCACTTTGACGTTGTTGGCTTTCTCGAAAACCGGCAGCACCTTGTCGGCGTAGAGCCGCTCCATGGTCCCGCCGTTCATGCCCAGATACAGCGTGGGTTCGGCCTGTGCCTGGGTGACCGAGAGCAGGGCGGTCAGACAGGAGAAACCGAGCAGTGCACTACGTTTGACGTTATTCATTGGCGCGACCTTCCTCTATCAAGCTACGGAGATGGAGTGAAACCGGGTGATGGAAAACGCATCCAGCGGCGTCTTTGAGGCGCCGCTGCAGATGATCTCGGTGAGCGCCTGGCCCACCGCAGGGCCGATCTGGAAGCCTGCGCCGGCAAAGCCGAACGCGTGCAACAGACCAGGTCGGGTGCTGCTATGCCCGATCACCGGCTGGCGATCGGGCAGGTAACCTTCGGTGCCGCTCCAGGTACGAATCGCCTGGGCACCTTGCAGAAACGGGTAAAGCTCGACGGCCTGGCGCAGGATCTCGATCACGGCGTGTTGGCCAGGCCGGGCGCGCGCCTCGTCGAGGGCAAAACCCTGACCGCCGCCCAATACACAATTGCCGCGTGCCACCTGGCGGGCATAGATGCCGCCGCCCTCGACGCCGGTGCTGGCATTCATCACCAGCGGCAACGGTTCGGTGACCAGCATGGCCGGATGGCCGGCGTGCATAGGCACCGCTTCGCCGAAGTGTTCGGCCAGGCTGCCAGCCCAGGCACCGGCGCAATTGAGCAGCCAGGGCGCGTGCAATTCCAAACCGGTTTGCGTGCTGACGCGAAAGCGCTGGCCATCGTGTTCCACCTCCGTCACCGGGCATTGTTCATGGATTTGCGCACCGTGGCGCCGCGCCGTCTGGGCGAAGGCCGGGGACACCAGTCGCGGGTTGGCGTGGCCGTCGTCCGGGCAAAACGATGCGCCGACGGCGACGTCGCCGACCCACGGAAAACGTGCGCGAAGTTCAGTGCGATCGAGTACCTGCAAGTCGAGGCCGAAGCCCTGGCTGCTGACGGCATAGTCCTGCAAGGCCTGAAGATCGTTATGACTGCGGGCCAGTTTCAAATGGCCGCTGCGCTGATATTCGCCGTCGATGCCGATCAGTTGCGGCAGCTGTCCCCACAGCGCGTGGGCCTGTTGCGATAACGGAAGTTGCGACAGCGGGCGCCCTTGGCGCCGCACGCCGCCGTAGTTCACACCGCTGGAATGCGAGCCGCAAAAGTCCCGCTCCAGCAGGGCCACGCGGCGACCGGCCTTGCTCAGAAACAGCGCGGCCGAGGCGCCGACAATGCCGCCGCCAATGATGATTGCATCGACTTCGATCATGGCTCGATCTCCAGACCAAACGGCAGGGGTTTGATCGGTGCCTGAGCGCGCAATCGGCCAATCTGCGACACCGGGCGCCCACTTTCGCGGGCAATGACTTCTGCCGCGGCGGCGCCGCACATCCGCCCCTGGCAACGGCCCATGCCCACGCGGCAATGCGCCTTGACCCGGTTGATCTCCCAATGGCCTTCGCGCACCACTTCGCGGATATCTCCTGCCCGTACTTCTTCGCAGCGGCAGACCATCACCTCGTCAGGCGTATCGGCGGCCCAGTGTTCGGGAAACATGAAGGCGCGTTCCAGGCCGTGGCGAAAGGTCTCGATGCGGCCCAGTGCCTGCTCCAGTTGAACGCTACGGTGCGGCGCAAACGGGTGGCCGATGTCTTCGAGCAGTGCCAGCGCTGCGCGTTCGCCGGCCATTTCAGCGGCGTCGGCGCCCATGATGCCGGCGCCGTCACCGGCCAGATAAACCTCGGCGACACTGCTGCGACCGGTACTGTCACGCTGCGGCAGCCAGGCGCGGTTGAGCAAGTTCCAGGTGAATTGGCAGCCGAGCAAGTCAGCGAGTTGGGTTTCACTGCGCAGACCGTGGGCGAAGGCAACGGCGTCGCACTCAAGCGATTGTTCTCCGTTGGCGTTGGACCAATCCAGCGATTGCACGCGCTGTTCGCCATTGATGCGTTTCAGGGTTGCCGCTTGATGCACCGGGATGCCGTGGGCGGTCAGCCAGCTGCGGTAATAAATGCCTTTGGCCAGGGTGGACGGTTGCGACAGCAGGCCGGGGAGGGCGCGGGCCTGGGCGCTGAACGGCGAACTGTCGAGCACCGCGACCACCTTTGCGCCAGCCTTGGCGTATTGATACGCCACCAGATAGAGCAACGGCCCGCTGCCGGCGAACACCACGCGCTCACCGATGGCGCAGCCCTGGAATTTCAGGGCAATCTGCGCCGCGCCGAGGCTGTAGACACCTGGCAAAGTCCAGCCTGGCACAGGCAGAATCCGGTCGGTGGCGCCGGTGGCGACGATCACGCGGGAGAATTCCAGTCGCGTGGCACGCGCCTCATGCACGGTGTCCAGTGCGCCGGCTTCGGCGTTCCAGACCAGCGTCTCGGGGCGATAATCCAGTTGATCGCGCAACGCATCGATTGTCTGATGCAACGCATTGGCCTTGTGCGCTTCAAAGCCATACAGCTTGACCGCCGAGCGCTTGAAGTTCGCCGGCTGACGCCGATAAATCTGCCCGCCACCGCGCGCCGCTTCATCCAGCAATACCGGGCGAACGCCATGCGCCACCAGCGTCTGCGCCGCACGAATCCCGGCCGGCCCGGCACCGACAATGACCACTGGCTTCATACCCTCTCCCTTTGTGAGCACCACAAATCCCCTGTGGGAGCGGGCTCGCCCGCGATGACGGCGTCAAATTCAACGAATGCACTGGCAGACAAACCGCTATCGCGGGCAAGCCCGCTCCCACAGGGGATCCGGTTTCTGCAGATGGAATGTGGGTTCATACGGAGCGCCCCGGTTCGCGGGTGATGTGCTGGCCGGGTTCGAGCAGCGTCGAGCAGGCGCGCACGCGTCGGCCGTCGCCCAGTCGAACCCAGCAGTCCTGGCAGGCGCCCATCAGGCAGAAGCCGGCGCGGGGCTGGGCGCTGAAGTCGCTGCCGCGCAGGTATTCGCTGCTGGTCAGCACCGCCGTCAGCAGCGTGTCACCGAGCAACCCGCTGGCCGGTTGGCCATCGAGGGTAAAGGTCACGGCCGGGCGGTCGCCTTCGGCCAGTCTTTTCAGCAGAGCCATGGCGCCCTCATTGTTTACCCACCAGAACCCGATCCAGGCCGTAGACCCGATCAAGCAAAATCATGGTCAGCGCGGTCAGCGCAATCACCAGGGCCGACACCGCCGCCATCATCGGATCGATGGATTCAGTGGCGTACACATACATGCGCACCGGCAGGGTTTGCGTGGCTGGCGAGGTGACGAAAATCGACAGCGTGACCTCGTCAAAACTATTGATGAACGCCAGCAGCCAACCGCCAGCGACGCCCGGCAGGATCATCGGCAAGGTGATTTCCCGAAACAGCGTGAAGCGTCCGGCACCGAGCGATTGCGCGGCGTGTTCGGCGCTGCGGTCCAGGCCGATGGCCGAGGCCAGCACCAGGCGCAACACGTACGGTGTAATCACCAGCACATGGGCGAAGATCAGCCAGGCAAAACTGCCGTTGACGCCCATCAGTGCAAACAAACGCAGCAATGCAACGCCCAGCACCAGGTGCGGAATGATGATCGGTGACAGGAACAGCCCGTTGAAAAAATCCCGTCCGGGAAACTCGAAGCGGGTGATCGCCAATGCCGCCGGCACCGCGATCAACGTCGCCAGGCTGGCGGCGCAGAACGCCAGGATCAGGCTGTTGTAAAACGCATCGATAAAGTCGGCACGCTCGAACACCGCACGGAACCAGCGCAAGGAAAACTCGGTGGTCGGCAGGCTCAGGGTATTTTCCGGGGTGAAGGCCACCAGGCACACCACCACCAGTGGCGCCAGCATGAACAGCACCACCAGGGTATGGAACAGCAGGGCGAAAGGACCGTTCTTGGACATGATGAGTTATCCCAATGACTTCTTGTAGCGGCCTTCGATCATCCGGTTCCACGACAGCATGATCAGCAGGTTGAGCAGCAACAGCGCGACAGCGATGGCAGCGCCCATCGGCCAGTTGAGCTCCGACAGGTATTGGTCGTAGATCAGCGTGGCGACCATCTTGATTCGACGCCCGCCCAGCAAGCCGGGAATGGCAAACGAGCTGGCCGCCAGCCCGAACACGATCAAGGTGCCGGACAACACGCCGGGCATGATCTGCGGCAACACCACCTGGCGCATCACGGTGAAGTGGCTGGCGCCCAACGACATCGCGGCCTGTTCCGCGGCGGGGTCGAGTTTCTGCAGCGAGGTCCAGACCGGAATGATCATGAACGGCAGCATCACGTGAACCAGTGCAATCACCACCGCGAACGGCGTGTACAACAGCTTCATCGGTGAGCCGCCGAACGCTTGCAAGGTCTGGTTGACCAGGCCGTCGGCACCGAGCAAAAGACTCCAGCCGAAGGCGCGCACCACCACCGAAATCAGCAGCGGGGTGAGGATCAGAATCAGGAAGATCGAGCGCCACGGCGCGCCCATGCGGCTGAGGATGTAGGCCTCGGGCACGCCGATCACCACGCAAAGAAAGGTGGTCAGGGCGCTGATCCACATCGTGCGCAGGAAGATTTCGTAGAAGTACGGATCGCCCAGCAAGCTGCTGTAGTGACCCAAGGTATAGGCGTCGCCGTTGATGCCCGAGCTGTAGTCGAAGACGTTGAATGACAGCACCAGCGTCAACAGCAGCGGGATGGCCAGCAGACTGATGTACAACGCCAGGGCTGGTGCCGACAACAGATAGCCTTGGCGTCCCTGGCGAATGGCGGCGAGCGTGCTCATGCCGGCACCTCGTCGACGGTCAGCACCCGCAGCAGTGTCGCATCCCAGTCGAGCCCGACGGCCGTGCCTTCGTTCAAGGGCGCCGAACCATCGTTGCGGCGCACCACGCTGAGTTCGCCCAGGGGCGTGGAAACGCCATACAACCATTGGCTGCCGAGAAAGAAGCGGCTGACGATGTGGCCTTGCAAACGGCCTTGGCCTTTTTCCCGCAAATCGATTTTTTCGGGGCGCAGACTCAAGGTCAGTTCGCCGCCGCTGTTCACTTGAACCACGCCAGCGCCGTCACGTTCGCCAGGCAGCAGATTGGCCTTGCCGACGAACCCGGAAATGAACTCGGTGCGCGGGTGCTCATACAGCGTGTAGGGCGCGTCGATCTGGGTGATGCGCCCGGCCTGCATCACCACCACGCGGTCGCTGATCGACAACGCTTCGGACTGGTCGTGGGTGACCATCAGCGTGGTGATCCCGACTTCACGTTGGATGCGGCGGATCTCGAATTGCATCTCTTCGCGCAGGTTGGCGTCGAGGTTCGACAGCGGCTCATCGAGCAGCAGCACCGGTGGCTCGATCACCAGCGCTCGGGCCAGGGCCACACGCTGGCGCTGGCCGCCGGAAAGCTCGCGCGGGTAACGCTCGGCATGCTGGTTCAGGCGCACCAGTTTCAATACCCGATCCACCCGCTGCTGCAACTCGGCCGTGGGCACTTTGCGCATCCGCAGGCCGAAGGCGACGTTGTCCTTGACGGTCATGTGCGGGAACAGCGCGTAGCTCTGGAACACCACCCCCAAGCCACGGCTGGCGGGTTTGGCATGGGTGATGTCGCGGCCGTCCAGGATGATGCGTCCGCTGCTGACTTCGACGAAGCCGGCGATCATCTGCAAGGTGGTGGTTTTGCCACAGCCGGAGGGGCCGAGCAGGGAGACGAACTCGCCTTTCTCGACCGAGAGGTTGGTGGCGACGACGGCGTCGATCTCGCCGTAACGTTTGCCGAGTCCTTCAAGTTGCACAAAAGCCATAACTGCGCTCCACCTGAGATTGTTATGCGTCGCCCGAAGGCGCGCTTTTTTGTATGGGCAGATACGAAAAGATCTTGCTGGGTGCGTTGGCGCTCGACTTCAGTCGGCTGCCGCTGTTGTTCGAATCGCCCCTGTCTGGACGCAGAGTAGGACGAAGACTAGGATGGGCTCAATGGCCTATTTCACTGAAGCGATGACTATTTTCAGTTTCATTCAGTGAGTAAATTTATTGTCGAGAAATTCCATGACTGATTCCGCTGAACGGAATGAAAACAAAAATGAAGTCGGTGTCAGCGCTGTCTCCAGATTGTTTGCGGTGCTGCGCAGTCTGGGTGACTCCGTCGAGGGCGGGGAGCGAGTGACGCAGCTCGCCCAGCGCATCGGTTTGTCGCAACCGACGACGCACCGTCTGCTGCGCAGCCTGATGGATGAGGGCATGGTCGAGCAGGATGCGCGCAGCAAACGCTATCGCCTGAGCCTGGAGTTCTTTGCCTTGGCCGCCCGCGCCGGCAACACCGGTAACCTGCGCGAACTGGTGCGCCCATCGTTGCTGCGGCTGTCGGCGTCTTTGGGGGATTCGTTGTTTTTACTGGCGCGCAGCGGTTTTGATGCGATCTGTCTGGACCGCAGCGAAGGACCGTTTCCGATTCGCACGTTTACCGGCGATATCGGCGGTCGGGTGGCACTGGGTGTGGGGCAGGGCAGCCTGGCGATCCTGGCCTTCCTGCCACAGGAGGAGCGCGAGACGGTGATTCACTACAACTTGCCGCGGCTCAAGGATTTTCACCTGTACGACGAGGTGTTCCTGCGTTCGGAGGTTGAGAATGTGCGCACGCTGGGTTACGCCGGGCGTAACACGGGCGTGCTGCAAGGCATGGCTGGGGTGGCGGTGCCGATTCTGGATCGCGAAGGGCGGGCGGTGGCCGCGTTGAGTGTGGCCACGGTCAGTGACCGATTGGGGCCGGATCGTCTGCCGACCGTGGTTGAGATGCTCAAGCGCGAAGCAGCGCTGATCGGGCCGCGAATCAACCCGTTTGATCCGCTGCTGCGCAGGCCTTCGCAGGTGTTTGGGCAGGGGTGAACACGGTGACAAGTTGATCGTTCCCACGCTCTGCGTGGGAATGCCTCACTGGACGCTCCGCGTCCAATGCGGGGGACGCAGAGCGTCCTGGGCTGCATTCCCACGCGGAGCGTGGGAACGATCAGTATCTGGAGTCAGAACTGGACAGTTTGTTTGAGCCTCTGCGCCGCCGGCAGGTTACTCGGGCTGACCATCGCGTAGTTGTAACCGGCGCCGGACCAGTACTCGGCCTGCAACTCGCCATCGCTGCGACTGCCTCGAGGCAGCAGGTTGTTCTTCGGTCCGGGCGGACGCACGTAGAAGCTGATCTTGTGGCCGCTCTGATCCTCATAAACAACCATCGCCGCCGGCCCTTGCTCGGTGCTGAGCAACCGGCCACTGACCGGTCTGAAACCTGAGTCCGACAGATCCGGCAGGCGATTGGCTCGAGAGAAATAACGGTCGAGCCAACCTTGCATGTCACCGTCGTCGCTGACCTTATAGTCCGCTGGCAGGATGCCTTGCTGGGCTATCAAGCGATAGGCCTGCATCGCATCGGTCATCGGCGCCGAAGCGCTGAGCAGCGTCATTTCCCGCGCCTGCCACCCACTCAATCCGCCCACACCAACCGCGATCAACAGCACGGCAGCGCTGGCCAGATGTCGGCGTGTCTGACGTTTGAGGCGCTGGCGTATCAGCGCCGGGTCGAGTTCGGGGTTGGCTGTGTGATGCAAGGCGCCGCTCATGGCCGCGCGCAGTTGTTGGGCGTCCTGCTGCCAGGCGCGCACTTGCGCGGCCACTTCAGGACTGTTGGCCAGGTAAGTCTCGACCAGGCGCCGGTCAGCGTCGTTGAGTTGGTGGTCGACGTAGGCGTGCAGGTCACGCTCGCTCGGAGGCATGCTGATCATTTGAGTATCCGCAGAGAAGGGCTGGTGATTTCGCCGTCGCTGAGTTGGCGCAAGGCCTGGCGGGCGCGGGACAGGCGGGACATCACGGTACCGGTGGGGACGTCGAGAATGACAGCGACCTCTTTATAACTCAATCCTTCCACCGACACCCAGAGCAACAGCGCGCGCTGCTCGGTGGTGAGTTGGTCAAAGGCTTGCAGCGTTGATTGGGCCATCACGGTGCGCTCGACTGAGGGCTGCGCATCGTCACGGCCGGTGAAGAATTCGAGCATGCGCGCGTAACGCCGGGAGCGCCGATGGGCGTCGAGAAACTGTCGATAAAGGATCGAAAACAGCCAGGCGCGCAAGTCGCCTTCGGGGCGCTTGTCACCCCAACTCGAGAGGGCTCGCTCCAGGCTCGACTGCACCAGATCGTCAGCGCTGCTGGGGTTGCGCGTCAACGACACGGCGAAGCGCCGAAGCCTGGGAATTATTTCACGCAACTGTTCGTCGATTTCGTTCATGAAAAGGGGCGTGTCTCTGTCTGTGAAGGGCGGCAGTGACAAGGAAGACGCCGGTCACAGCAGATTATTCCCTCTGCCGGAAAAGAAAATCCCATCGTGAATTCCTGTAGGACTTTTCTCCAATGGATGTCATCCCTGTAATGGCATCACGCGTCGCGGCTCAACCCTGACAGCAAGCGCAAACGGCATTCGGCCAGCCTGAGCAACAGGCTCGGCAGCATCGCCGGATGTGCGCTTTCACATTGAGCCCGATGAGATTTTCGATATGCAAGAACATGCAAAAACACTGAAGCCGGCATTGGCTTGTACCCCTTTGCTGATGTCACCTGTTGATCAGGATCGCTGGCAGCCATTCGGTCATGGGCCGACGGTTACGCCAGCGTTTTCCTTGATCCATCACGCCATTGAAGCGCAAGCCGCGACCAGCCCCCAAGCGATTGCTGCCCATTGGCAGGGGGAAACCATTACCTACAACGAGTTGAACAGGCAGGCCAATCGACTGGCTGGGTTGTTGATCAGCCAAGGTGTCAAACCAGGCGATCACGTTGCGTTGTTCGTAGAACGCTCGATCCCCATGCTGGTGGGGATGTTGGCCGTATTGAAAGCGGGCGGGGCCTACATCCCTCAGCATGTGGGCATTACACCCGCGCCACAACTGCGCCACATCATGCAGGTTGCCGATTCACGTGTGGTGCTGACGCTGTCGAGCCTTCAATCACGGCTTCCCCTGACGCCAACGCAACACTGCATTTGCCTCGATGAGTTCATGAGGTTGCCATCAATCCTCTCAGACGAAGTGAACGTGGCCGGTTCGCTGTCGTCGGCCCCGGATCAACTTTGCTTCGTTCTGTTTACTTCCGGTACCACCGGATTGCCCAACGGGGTTCGGGTTACCCACCGCAATGTCTGCAATATCCTGCTGACCGAACCTGGCAATCTCGGCATGAAGCCTGGGATGAAAGTCGGGCAGATCCTGAACATCGCTTTCGATATGGCCGCGTGGGAGATGCTTGGTTGCCTGGCCCACGGCGCGACATTGATGATCCGTGGCAAGGACATTGATCAGACCGCCGAGCAATGCGATGTGCTGATCGCCACGCCATCGATTCTCGGCACCCTCGATCCGGCGCGCTGCCAGCAGGTCAAGGTCGTGGCGGTTGCCGGGGAGCCGTGCCCGCAACCCCTGGCTGATCGCTGGTCGTCGTTCTGCACGTTCTTCAATGCCTGCGGGCCGACCGAGACCACCATCGTCAATACCATGCAGTGCTATCGGGTTGGAGAAGCACTGACCATTGGCAAACCCACGCCGAACAATACCGTGTACGTACTCGATGAAGCCGGTCAACCCTGTGCGGTCGGGGAACAAGGGGAAATGTGGGCTGGCGGCGTCTGTGTGACGGCGGGCTATCTGGGCAATGCCGCATTGACTGCCGAGCGGTATCGTCCCGATCCATTTCTCGGTCAGGGCCGAATGATGTTTCGCACGCGCGACTTGGGACGCTGGACCGCACAAGGCGATCTTGAGCACTTGGGGCGCGTCGATGATCAGGTCAAGGTGCGCGGCTTTCGCGTTGAGCTCGACAGTGTTTCAGCGGTGCTGGAGTCGTGCGACGCCTGCGAGCGGGCGGTGACGCTAAAACTCGACCATCGCCATCTGGTGGCCTTTGTCAGTCCAGCGACGACGAATATCGATGAGGCCAGACGTCTCTGCGAGGAGCGGCTTGCCTACTATTGCGTACCTTCGTTGATCATCGCCCTGGACGTTATTCCGCTGACATCACGGGGCAAAGTCGACAAGCGACTGCTGCTGGACATGGCATTGGCGCATCAGGCCGGGTCTGACACCAGCACAGCCCCTGTGGTGAGCGCATGAGCGCCGCTGGCGGTTTACCCGCCAAGCGAGCACTGTGGCGACGGCTTGGAACGCTGCCGATGTTTTCCCATTACAACCGTCTTGTGGCGTTGGTACTGGGACTCAATGGTGCCGCGCTGCTGCACGGGCTGAATGCCGGGCAATGGTGGACACGCTCCGGTGTTGAACTGGAAACATTAGCCGGGCTGGTATTGGCGAATCTGTCGATGGCCATTCTGATTCGCCAGCAATACATCATCAATCTGCTGTTCTGGCTGGCAACCCGGGCTCCCACCTCGTGGCCGCTGGCGGTTCGTCGCTCGCTGGCCAAGGTGTATCACTTCGGTGGGCTGCACAGTGGCGCAGCGTTGGCGGCCATTGGTTGGTTCGTGGCGTTACTCGGCTCGTTGAGTTGGCATTGGATGGAGAGCCTGGGCGGTGTTTCACCCGCGCTTCTGTGGGTGAACGGCGGGCTGCTGGGCGTTTTGTTGGCGGTGGCGATCATGGCTCATCCACGGATTCGCGCACGCTTTCACAATGGCTTCGAACGCACACACCGCTTCGGTGGCTGGACAGCGCTCGTGCTGTTCTGGTTCTCGACACTGCTGTTTGCCCAGGATCAGAACCCGCAATCGCCGTTGCCGGAAGTGCTGGTGGCGTCGGTGCCATTCTGGATGCTGGTGGGGCTGACGTTCAGTATTGCCCTGCCATGGCTGCGTCTGCGCAAAGTGCCGGTGCAATTGATCAGAACTTCACCTCATGCAGTGATTGCCCGGTTCGGGCATGTCACGCCATTTGCAGGTTCGTCCAATGCCATCAGTCTCAATCCGCTTCTGGAATGGCACTCGTTCGCCAACATTCCCACCCCGGGAGAGGCCGGTTTCCGCCTGATTATTTCCCGAGCAGGAGACTGGACCGGCGAGTTTATCGAACAGCTGCCGACCCACGTCTGGGTCAAGGGCATCACCACCGCCGGCGTTGCGCACATCGAAACCTTGTTCAAATCGGTGGTGTACATCGCCACTGGCAGTGGCATCGGTCCGGTGCTACCCCATCTGCTGGCCAGACAAGTACCTATACATCTGATCTGGTCGACCCGCAGTCCACGAAAAACCTACGGTGACGAACTGGTCGAGGAAATCCTGCGGGCCGAGCCCGATGCCTTGATCTGGGACACCGACCTGCTCGGCAAACCTGACCTGGTGCAACAGGCCTATGACGCGGTTCGAACATTCGGAGCAGAGGCGGTGATCTGCATTTCCAATCAGGCGCTGACTCAGCGGGTGGTCGAGGAAATGGAAGGACGGGGTATTGCTGCCTACGGCGCTATCTGGGATTCCTGAGGCGTGCGTGAGCGACCGCCATCCAAGTATTCGACATTATTCAATGAGGTCACCATGTACACACTGATCGAACGTCATGATCGAGTCGTCCTAATTCGTCTCAATCGTCCGCAAGCACGCAATGCCCTGAGTTACGAGGTCATGCGCGAACTGCTGGACCACCTGCAACGCTTGGACCGGGATCCGGCGGTGGGGTGTTTTGTCATTACCGGAACGGCGGATTTTTTCGCTGCCGGTGCCGATATCAAGGAAATGAGCGAAAAGTCCTACCTGGACATGGTTCACGAAGATTTCTTTGCCGACTGGGAAGCCTTTGCCGCGTTACGGACGCCAAAGCTGGCGGCTGTCGCCGGTTATGCCTTTGGCGGCGGCTGCGAATTAGCCATGATGTGCGACTTGATTTTTGCTGCCGATACCGCGCGATTTGGCCAACCGGAAATCAAGTTGGGTGTGATGCCCGGAATGGGCGGCACCCAGCGCCTTACGCGTCTGATCGGTAAATCGAAAGCCATGGACATGATCCTGACGGGGCGCTCGATGTCGGCCCATGAGGCCGAGCGGGCAGGGCTGGTATCAAGAGTGATAGAGGCAGCCGATCTGCTCGAACAATCCATGGCGGCGGCGCACACCATTGCCGGGTTCGCCAAAAGCGCCGCCGTGGCCGCTCGAGAAGCCGTTGATCGCGCGCTGGAACTCGGGTTGCGCGAAGGCTTGCTGTTCGAGCGAAGAAGCTTTCATGGATTGTTTTCCACTCCCGGGCAAAAAGAAGGCATGCAGGCTTTTCTGGATAAGCGTGAGGCGTGTTTTAACCAGGTCTGACGGGGTTAGGGCATTCGTCGCACGCGTTGCTTTGAAAGAAACTACAGTTCAGAGGGAATAATCCTACGTGACGTTCGTCTCATAGCTCCTTCCCCCTGCGGCCTACGGCCCTGGAGTTTTTCATGGTTGATCGCTCAACACCGCCAACCGGGCCCTCCCGGCCACCGCTGAGTGCCGCGAGCCTGACATTGCGACTGACTGGCATTGCTGTGGTGGTCGCCGCCCTCGCCGGGGCATTTGCCTACGTCAACGGCACACTCGACCCACAGCGACTGACGCCGAAAAAGCTGATCAATGTGCTGGAAACCAACAATGGCGTGCACCCCGGCTTCCGGCGTAACCACTCCAAAGGCGTGTGCGTGATCGGGCACTTCGAGAGCAGTGGCGAGGCGCGCAGCTACTCGAGTGCTCAGGTGTTCAATGAAGCCCGAACCCCGGTGGTGGGGCGATTCGCGCTGCCGGCTGGCAATCCTTATGCGCCGGACAACAGCGTGCCGATTCGCAGCATGGCGCTGCGCTTCACCCAGGCCAACGGTCAGCAGTGGCGCACCGGGATGAACAGCATGCCGGTGTTCCCCGTGGGCACGCCCGAAGCGTTCTATCAATTGCAGCAAGCGCAATCCCCCGATCCGGCCACTGGCAAACCCAATCCTGCTGCCGTGCCGGCGTTCTTCGGCGCGCATCCGGAAGCCGCACCTTTCCTGGCGTGGATCAAGACGGCCAAACCGTCAGCCAGTTACGTGACGGAAACCTATAACAGCGTCAACGCGTTTTACCTGGTGAACGCCGCCGGACAGCGGCAAGCGGTGCGCTGGAGCATGGTGCCGGTGGCGAAGGATGCCGCCGGCGCAACGGCACCGGAGGGCGGCGACTTCCTAGAGAAAGACCTGGTGCAGCGCATTGCCGCAGGGCCGTTGCGTTGGCAGTTGAACATTACTCTGGCCAACCCCGGGGATCCGGTCAACGACGCCAGCAAGGCCTGGCCCGATGGCCGCAAGGTCCTGAATGCCGGCACCCTGGTGCTCGAAAACACCCAACCGCAACTCAATGGTGAGTGCCGAGACATCAACTACGATCCGCTCGTGCTGCCTGCCGGTATAGAAGGGTCCGACGACCCGCTGCTCGCGGCTCGTTCAGCCGGTTACGCCAGTTCCTACTTGCGTCGTACCAGTGAAGTCAGCCAGTTGCCTGCCGCTAAACAGGAGGCTCAACAATGAGCACTCAACCGAATCATTTCGCTCCTTTGGCGCGACTGCTGCACTGGCTGATGGCGTTGATGATCATTGCCATGCTGTTTATCGGCGCGGGCATGGTGGCCTCGGTGTCCGAACGGCATGAATGGTTGATCCATCTGCACAAGCCTTTAGGTGTCGCGATTCTATTGTTGGTGATTGTGCGTTTGGTCGTGCGTTTTTCCACGCAGCAACCACCGCTGCCGGCGGACCTGCCAGGTTGGCAAGTGCTGGCGGCAAAGGCCTCGCATGTCTTGTTGTACGCCTTGATGCTGATTTTGCCGCTGCTGGGCTGGGCGATGATTTCAGCCGCCGGGGACCCGGTGATGCTGAGCAGTTCGATCCAGTTGCCGTCGATCCTGCCCGCCAATGCGCAGGTGTTTGCGTTTTTGCGCAAGGCTCATGGGTATCTGGCGTATCTGCTGTTTCTAACGGTGCTGGTGCATCTGGCGGCCGCGTTGTTTCACGGCTGGGTGCGTCGCGACGATGTGCTGGACAGTATGTTGCGAGGAAAGGATCGCGTCTGAGTGAGGCATGGCTGCATGCGAGGCATGCAGCCATCGAGCTCGATCAGCGCAGGATGTCGATCATCTCGGCAACGGTCGTCAGTACGTCCTTGCCCAGTTGCTTCGAGCGCTTGCCCGACCAGCCGGTGAGCGCATTCGGCGCGTCATCGTTGTCCTTGAAAGGCATTTCCAGGGTCAGCGAGAGGCAGTCGAATTTCTGACCGACGCTGTTGCAAGCCAGCGTCATATTGGCTTTGCCCGGCTCGTCACGGGTGTAACCGTGCTTGGTCTGGAAGTCCTTGGTCTGGTGTTTCAGGTGACTGCGGAAATGCTCTTCGAGTTTTTCGATCCGCGGCGTATAGCCCGGGTTGCCTTCGCAACCGGCGGTGAACACATAAGGAATTTCTTCGTCGCCGTGAATGTCGAGGAACAGATCGACGCCGTATTTTTCCATTTGTTGCTGAACAAACCACACTTCCGGGCTGTTTTCCGGGCTGGCGCTCTGCCACGCACGGTTCAGGTCCTGGCCCATCGCGTTGGTTCGCAGATGGCCGTGGAAGGCGCCGTCGGGGTTCATGTTCGGCACCAGATACAGATCGGCGCTGGCCAGGAGTTTGTTCAGCACAGGATCGTCGTGCCGTTCCAGGCGCTCGATCACGCCTTCCATGAACCATTCGGCCATGTGTTCGCCGGGGTGTTGCTGGGCGATCATCCAGATTTTGCGCCGACCTTCGGCGCCGGTGCCTTTACGCAATAACTGAATGTCTCGACCTTCTGCGCTTTTGCCTGTGGCCAGCAGTTCGGTGCCGGCCTTGGTCAGCGCCTGTTCGATCAGCCAGTCGTGACGGCCTCGGCTGTAAGGTTCGAAGTAAGCAAACCAGGCGTGGGTGGCCGTGGCTTCAAGGCTGAAACGCAGGCAGTCACCTTCAAAGATGGTCGGCACCCGGAACCAGTTGACGTGGTCGTAGGACGCTACGGCCTGATAACCATCCCAAGCCTTGTTATACGAAGACTTGCTGGCATTGTTCAGACGAAACCAGTGCTCTTGACCGACGTGCAGACCGCTGGCCTTGAAGTGAAACCATTGGAAGTGTTGGCTGCGGGTGTCCGGCTTGATAGCCAGCAATGCTTGCAACGGGTTGCTGATGTCCAGCACTTCAATGTTGCCACTGTCGAAGTTGGCGCTGATATCGAAGGAAGATTTGGCCACGCTCATAGTCGATTCCTGAATATGATTTATGGCTGCTACTTTACACGCTGGGAAGGGAAATACCGGGGGAAATTGTGGGGTGGAAAGGGGGGGGCGTCCTCCTTGACGCCGACGCAGCTTAGAGACTGTGTAATCGATTCTCAAGTGCTATTTTTATAAGTTTGGGCCAATGATGCCGGGCTTATTTCGCAGACGGATGTTCTTTCGCTATTAGCCGCACATTCGAATTAACATCACGTCATGTCTTCATTTGCCTGACAGCCAACGCCAGAATAATCGGCAAAAAAAAACCCGGCAAAAAAGCCGGGTCAAAAACCGTGATTAGCCTGATGAGGAGATAATCCAGAAGACCGACCTAAGGTCTCTTGGCCATCGACTGATCTCGCGACCAGCTGCATGCAATAATAATCATTCTCGTTTGCAAGTCAAATGATTTTATCTGCTCGATTGGAAAATTCTTTCCCGGCCTCTTCTCGGGCAAGTGCGCCTCATAGCGCCGGAGCACCTTGCAGAGACCGATCTATCATCGCCTTGGCCATGTCGATCATGTGCACCGTAGAAAACGCCAGGTCACGGCTCGCGCCATTCAGGTTGTTGGCTGATTCGTACGCCGTTGCCGCGGCACAGCGCAACAGGTCCGAGGCGTGAACCAGTGCTTCTTCCGCGCTGATGTCCGGTTTCACATCGAAAAAACGCTCCTCGACGGCCACTTCTGACACAGCTGGTTTCAAGTAATAGTCCAACGCTCGCTGCGCTGCGGCATAGCCTTTGGTGGAGGTGAGAGTGGTGTCGATTTGCAGGTCCGGCAAGTCGTTGCTGGGGTTGGTCATGACGATGGCAAGCTCCGTGATAGATTCAGATCCGTGAACCCATCCTAGTACCATCTGTATTTGTGACCGGAATTTAAATACTACAATTTGTGTTTTGTTGGTCGGAGTACCCCACGTATCGTGCCGCACATGGATAAATGGATTGAGTTGGTCAAAGCCAAGATGAGTGAGCTCAAAGTCACTCAGGAAGTACTCGCCGACCGCCTGGGGATGTCCCAGGGTGGCGTGGGTCATTGGCTGAATAAACGCCGTCAGCCGAGCATCGAAGACATGAACCGTGTCTTGCGAGCGCTCGGGATGGAATTTCTGGAAGTGGCGATGGTGATTCGCGAGCCTGTGGTCCTGCTGGACGATGAGGTGTCCCTGACACACAAATACAACCCGTACTTCCGTTACCCGGTCAGCGACTGGCGAGAGCCTGCCCAATTGCGGGACGGTGAATTGCCGGAATACGGCAAGCCCCGGTTTGAACTCACGGATTACCACGCGCAGGGCAAGGCGTTCTGGCTGGTGGTGGTCGGCGATGCGATGACCGCACCCACCGGCATCAGCATCGCCGAAGGCATGATGATCCTGGTAGACCCGGCCATCGTGCCGGAACCTGGAAAGCTGGTCATCGCTCAATGGCCGGACAGCGCCGAGGCGACCTTTCGCAAGCTGATCGAAGAGGGCGGGCAGCGTTACCTGGTCCCGCTCAATCCGACGTATCCGAAAGCCCTGTACACCGAGGAATGCAGAATCCTCGGCGTGGTGGTTCAGGCAACGGCCAGATTCTAATCAGATCGGTCCTCGCAGAGCGTAGGACCGATCCTCATTTCAAGCCTCTTCCAGCTCGACCAACGCACTGCCTTCGCTAACCATCTCGCCTTCCTGGCAATACAGCGCCTTGATCACTCCGGCGTGTGGTGCACGAATGCTGTGCTCCATCTTCATCGCTTCCAGCACCACCAGTTGCGCCCCGGCTTCAACGGTTTGCCCGGCCTCGACCAGCACGCGTACGATGCTGCCGTTCATGGGCGCGGTCAGCCCGCCCTGATGGCTGTGGCTGGCTTCGACGGCGCTGATCGGGTCGTAGGACTCGATACGACGCAACTCGCCATTCCATTGCAGATACACCACCTCGCCATGGCGGATTACCCGATGCTGGCGGCGGACGCCATCGTGGTCGGTCAGCAGTTGCTCGCCCTTGAGTTGTGCGGTGTGGGCATCAACGTTACCCAGCGTCAGCGCTCGGTCCTGACCCTCGCAGCTTAAATGCAAGGTGATTTCTCGCGGCAGACCGGCACGTAAACCGTTGCTGATGCCCCACGGCGAACTCACATCATCGGCGCGCACTGTACGCGGCAGGCTCTGGGCAAACGCTTGAGCGGCGGCTTGCCAGAATTCGTCGCCCAGATCCGCAGGTGCCGGCAGCAATTGCTCCTGATAGCGCGGGATGAACCCGGTATCCAGTTCTGCCGCAGCGAACGCCGGGTGAGCGATGATCCGGCGCAGGAAGTTGATGTTGGTCTTGAGCCCGCCGATGGCAAACTCATCGAGCATGCTCAACAAGCGCAAGCGCGCCTGTTCACGGTCCTCGCCCCAGGCAATCAGCTTGCCGAGCATCGGATCGTAGAACGGCGAAACCTCGTCGCCTTCTTCAACACCGCTGTCGACCCGGCGTCCCGGTCCTTGCGCAGATTCGCGGTACAGTTCCAGGCGTCCGGTCGCCGGCAGGAAATCGTTGCCAGGGTCCTCGGCATACAGCCGTACTTCGATGGCATGGCCGATCAGCGGAACCTGCTCTTGAGTCATCGGCAACGGTTCACCGCGTGCCACACGGATTTGCCAGGCCACCAGGTCAAGGCCGGTGATGGCTTCGGTGACCGGGTGCTCGACCTGCAGGCGCGTGTTCATCTCCATGAAGAAAAACTCGCCGCGCGAATCCAGCAAAAACTCCACGGTGCCGGCACCGACATAACCGATGGCCTGTGCCGACCGCACCGCCGCTTCGCCCATGGCGCGACGCAACTCCGGGCTCAAGCCTGGCGCGGGTGCTTCTTCGACGACTTTCTGGTGCCGACGCTGGATCGAGCAGTCTCGCTCATTGAGATACAAACAGTTGCCGTGCTGATCGGCGAAGACCTGGATTTCCACGTGACGCGGTTTGAGCAAATATTTCTCGACCAGCATCCGAGAATCGCCAAACGAGGATTTGGCTTCACGCTGGGCCGAGGCGAGGGCTTCGGCCAGTTGGCTGACGTCCTCGACGACTTTCATGCCCTTGCCACCGCCACCGGCCGTGGCTTTGAGCAACACCGGGTAACCAATGCGTTCGCAAGCATCGCGGAAGGTGTCGAAATCCTGAGCTTCACCGTGGTAGCCAGGCACCAACGGCACACCGGCGGTTTCCATCAAGGCTTTGGCGGCGGACTTGCTGCCCATCGCATCGATGGCGGAGGCCGGCGGGCCTAGGAAAATCAGACCCGCTTCTTCAATCGCGCGGGCGAACCCGGCGTTCTCCGACAAGAAGCCATAACCTGGATGAATCGCTTGAGCGCCGCTGGCTTTGGCGGCAGCAATCAGTTTGTCGATTTGCAGGTAACTGTCGGCGGCTTTGCTGCCACCGAGGTCGACGCGGATATCCGCTTCGCGGCTGTGTCGCGCATCACGGTCGGTGGCGCTGTGCACGGCCACGGTGGTCAGGCCCAGGGCCTTGGCGGTGCGCATCACCCGGCAGGCGATCTCTCCGCGGTTGGCCACCAGCAGGGAAGTAATGACAGGTGCGCTCATTAACGCGGCTCCTTGGTGGTGGGTGCTTGCCAACTCGGCGGGCGCTTTTGCAGAAAGGCACGCAAGCCTTCCTGACCTTCGGGGCTGACGCGGATGCGGGCGATGGCGTTTTCGGTGTAGCGGCGCAGCGCCGGGGTCAGCGCGCCGTTGCCGACTTCACGCAGCAGGTCCTTGCTGACACGCATGGCGGCGGGGCTGTTGAGCAGCAGGTTGTCGATCCAATGTTCGACGTTCTGTTCCAGCTCGACGGCCGGAAAGCTCTCCGACAATAGGCCGATTTCTCGTGCCCGTTGACCGCCGAAACGCTCGGCGGTCAGCGCATAACGGCGTGCCGCGCGTTCGCCGATGGCTTGCACCACGAACGGACTGATGACGGCTGGCGCCAGGCCGATGCGTACTTCGGACAGGCAAAACTGCGCTTCATCCGTGCCAATCGCCATGTCGCAGCAACTGATCAGACCCAGTGCGCCGCCGAATGCCGCGCCTTGGACCACGGCCAACGTCGGGACTTTCAGCTTGGCGAGGTTGTACATCAGCTCCGCCAATTCCCGGGCGTCGTCGAGATTGGTGTGGTAATCGAGCTCGGCCGATTGCTGCATCCAGGCCAGGTCGGCCCCGGCGCTGAAATGCTTGCCGCGACCGCGCACCAGTAAAAACCGCAGGCTGGCATCGGTCGAAACCTTGTCCAGCGCGAGGATCAGTTCACGGATCATCTCGGCGTTGAAGGCATTGTTCTTTTCTTCGCGGCTGAGCCACAGGGTTGCGAAACCCCGCGGGTCGGTCAGCAGCTCGAGGGTGTTGAAGTCGCTCATGGTTTTCTCCCGATCACATCCGGAACACGCCGAAGCGGCTCTGTTCGATTGGTGCGTTCAACGATGCGGACAAGGCCAGGGCCAAGACATCGCGGGTCTGGGCCGGATCGATGACGCCGTCGTCCCACAACCGTGCGCTGGAATAGTAAGGGTGGCCCTGCTCTTCGTATTGATCGAGGATCGGTTGTTTGATCTCGGCTTCCTGCTCGGCGCTGAAACCCTGACCACTGCGCTCGGCCTGTTCGCGTTTGACCTGCACCAAAACGCCTGCTGCCTGCTCGGCACCCATCACGCCGATGCGTGCGTTCGGCCACATCCACAGGAAGCGCGGGTCGTAGGCGCGACCGCACATGCCGTAGTTGCCGGCACCAAAACTGCCGCCAATGATCACTGTGAATTTCGGCACCTTGGCGCACGCCACGGCGGTCACCAGTTTCGCGCCGTGCTTGGCGATGCCGCCGGCCTCGTATTTCTGACCGACCATGAAGCCGGTGATGTTTTGCAGGAACAGCAGCGGAATGCCGCGCTGACAGGCCAGCTCGATGAAGTGCGCGCCTTTCTGCGCGGCTTCGGCAAACAGGATGCCGTTGTTGGCGAGGATCGCGATCGGGTAACCGTGCAGGTGCGCAAAGCCGCACACCAGCGTGGTTCCGAACAACGCTTTGAATTCGTCGAACACCGAACCGTCGACCAGCCGCGAGATGACTTCGCGCACGTCGAACGGTTGCTTGGCGTCCGCCGACACCACGCCGTACAACTCATCGCTGCTGTAGAGCGGGGCGATGGGCGTGCGTTGTTGCAGTTCACCCAGCTTGCGCCAGTTGAGGTTGGCAACACTGCGCCGGGCAATGGCCAGGGCGTGTTCGTCACTTTCGGCGTAGTGGTCGGCGACCCCGGAAATCTTGCAGTGCACATCGGCACCGCCCAGGTCTTCGGCGCTGACCACTTCACCGGTCGCGGCTTTTACCAGCGGCGGGCCGGCGAGGAAAATCGTCGCTTGCTGGCGCACCATGATCGCTTCGTCCGCCATCGCCGGCACGTAGGCGCCACCGGCGGTGCACGAACCCATCACCACCGCGATCTGTGGGATGCCCATCGCGCTCATGTTGGCCTGGTTAAAGAAGATCCGGCCAAAGTGTTCGCGGTCCGGAAACACCTCGTCCTGACGCGGCAGGTTGGCGCCGCCGGAATCCACCAGATAGATGCACGGCAAGCGATTCTGCTGTGCAATGGTCTGGGCACGCAGGTGTTTTTTCACGGTCAGCGGGTAATACGAACCACCTTTCACCGTGGCGTCGTTGGCGACGATCATGCATTCGACGCCTTCCACGCGGCCGATCCCGGCAATCACGCCAGCGGCCGGAACGTCTTCGCCATAGACCGCATAGGCCGCCAGTTGGCTGATCTCGAGGAACGGCGAGCCCGGATCGAGCAGGCGATTGATCCGCTCACGGGGCAGCAATTTGCCCCTTGAGGTGTGGCGTTCTTGTGCCTTTGGGCCGCCACCTTGCTGCACTTGGGCGAGCAGGGTGTGCAGGGCGTCGACCTGTTTGAGCATTGCCGCGCTGTTGGCCGCGAACTCCGCTGAACGAGGGTTGAGCTGGGTATGCAGGATAGCCATGGACAGCTCCGTTTAGCGGGTTTCGTTGAACAGTTCGCGACCGATCAGCATGCGACGGATCTCACTGGTGCCGGCGCCGATTTCGTACAGCTTGGCGTCACGCAGCAGACGACCGGCCGGGAATTCGTTGATGTAGCCGTTGCCACCGAGAATCTGGATCGCGTCGAGGGCCATTTGCGTGGCGCGTTCGGCGCTGTAGAGGATCACGCCAGCGGCGTCCTTGCGGGTGGTTTCGCCGCGCTCGCACGCCTGGGCCACCGCATACAGATAGGCGCGGCTGGCGTTCAGTTGGGTGTACATGTCGGCGACTTTGCCCTGGATCAGCTGAAATTCGCCGATGCTCTGGCCGAACTGTTTGCGGTCGTGAATGTACGGAACGATCAGGTCCATGCAGGCCTGCATGATCCCGGTCGGGCCGCCAGACAGCACGACGCGCTCGTAGTCGAGGCCGCTCATCAGCACTTTCACGCCGCCATTGAGGATGCCGAGAATGTTTTCTTCCGGCACTTCAACGTCGTCGAAGAACAATTCGCAGGTGTTGGAGCCGCGCATGCCCAGCTTGTCGAACTTGTTGCTGCGGCTGAAGCCTTTCCAGTCACGTTCGACGATAAACGCGGTGATGCCGTGCGGGCCTTTTTCCAGGTCGGTTTTGGCGTAGATCACGTAGGTGTTGGCGTCCGGACCGTTGGTAATCCAGGTTTTGCTGCCGTTGAGCACGTAGTGATCGCCGCGTTTATCGGCGCGCAACTTCATCGACACCACGTCGGAGCCGGCATTCGGCTCACTCATGGCCAGGGCACCGATGTGCTCGCCGCTGATCAGTTTTGGCAGGTACTTGGTTTTCTGTTCGTGATTGCCGTTGCGGTTGATCTGGTTGACGCACAGGTTGGAGTGCGCGCCGTAAGACAGGGCGACCGAGGCCGAGCCACGGCTGATTTCTTCCATGGCCACGACGTGGGCCAGATAGCCCAGGCCAGCGCCGCCGTATTCTTCCGCCACGGTGATGCCCAGCAGGCCCATGTCGCCAAATTTGCGCCACAAGTCGGCCGGGAACAGGTTGTCGATGTCGATCTGGGCCGCGCGTGGCGCGATCTCTTTGGCGACGAAGGACTGAACCTGATCGCGCAGCATGTCGATGGTTTCACCGAGGGCAAAGTTCAGGGATGGGTAGCTCATGGGTCACCTTTTGGCTTTTTTGTAGGGTGGGGAGGGCAGTGATTCAGCTCTCACCTTTACGTTAACGTAAGCCTGTGACGAATGGCTGTCAATCACCCTTTACGTTAACGTCAACTTGAGCGAGAGTAGAGGCACATTTTCTGTATCAACCCACTAATAAAGACAATAGGGGTCGTCATGGATCAACCCAGTGCAAATCCGCAGCGCAGCTATACCCGTGGATCCCAGGACAAAGCCTTGCTGGCGATGACCATCGGCGAGAAGTTCGATCAGACCGTCGCGCAGTATTCGACCGGGGAGGCGCTGGTCGTGCGCCACCAACAGCTGCGCTACACCTGGCAGCAACTGGCCGAAGCCGTCGACCTGCACGCCAAGGCCCTGTTGGCGCTGGGGTTGCAGACCGGTGACCGGCTCGGCATCTGGGCACCGAACTGCGCGCAGTGGTGCATCAGCCAGTTCGCCAGCGCGAAAATCGGCGTGATCCTGGTCAACATCAACCCGGCGTATCGCAGCTCCGAACTCGAATACGTGTTGAAGCAATCCGGCTGCCAATGGCTGGTCTGCGCGGGTTCGTTCAAGACCTCCAATTATCACGGCATGCTCCAGGGCCTGGTGCCGGAGCTGGCGGAGCAATCCATCGGGAAATTGCAGAGCGAACGCCTGCCCGAATTGCGCGGTGTCATCAGTCTGGACGCACAGCCGCCATCAGGCTTCCTGCCGTGGTCGCAACTGGCCGACCTTGCGAGCAGCGTGTCGACAGAGCAATTGCACGCGCGTCAGGACAGTTTGCATTTCGACCAGCCGGTGAACATCCAATACACCTCTGGCACCACTGGCTTCCCGAAAGGCGCGACCCTCAGTCACTACAATATTCTCAACAACGGTTACATGGTCGGCGAAAGCCTCGGCCTGACGGGCAATGATCGGTTGGTGATTCCGGTGCCGCTGTATCACTGCTTCGGCATGGTCATGGGCAATCTCGGCTGCATTACCCATGGCAGCACCATGATTTATCCCAACGACGCATTCGATCCGCTGCTGACCCTGACCACGGTGGCGGAAGAAAAGGCCACGGCGCTCTACGGCGTGCCAACCATGTTCATCGCCATGCTCGATCAGCCCCAGCGTGCCGAGTTTGATCTGTCGAGCCTGCGTACCGGGATCATGGCTGGAGCGACGTGTCCGATCGAGGTGATGCGCCGGGTCATCAGCGAAATGCACATGAGCGAAGTGCAGATTGCCTACGGCATGACGGAGACCAGTCCGGTGTCATTGCAGACCGGGCCGTCTGACGATCTGGAATTGCGCGTCACCACGGTCGGCCGCACCCAGCCGCAACTGGAAAGCAAGATCATCGACGAAGCGAGCAATCTGGTGCCGCGCGGCACCATTGGTGAGCTGTGCACACGCGGCTACAGCGTGATGCTCGGCTACTGGAACAACCCGCAAGGCACCGCCGAAGCCATCGATCAGGCCGGCTGGATGCACACCGGCGACCTGGCGAGCATGAACGAGGAAGGCTACGTCTGCATTGCCGGGCGCAACAAGGACATGATCATTCGCGGTGGTGAGAATATTTACCCGCGTGAGCTGGAAGAGTTCTTCTTTACCCACCCGGCGGTGGCCGATGTACAGGTAATCGGGATTCCGAGCTCGCGTTATGGCGAGGAGATTGTTGCCTGGATCAAGTTCCACCCGGGCCACAGCGCCACGGAACAAGAGCTGCAGGCCTGGTGCAAAGAGCGCATCGCGCACTTCAAGACGCCGCGTTACTTCAAGTTCGTGGAAGAATTTCCGATGACCGTGACCGGCAAGATCCAGAAATTCCGCATGCGCGAGATCAGTATCGAGGAGTTACGCGAAAAGCAGGTCTGACAATTTCGCCCTTGTGGGAGCCAGCCTGCTGGCTCCCACAAGGGCGGTGGTGAAAACCCGAATCGCAGAAAGCACAAAGGGGAGCCGAAGCTCCCCTTTAATTTGTCGTTGCGCATGCTCTTTTTTTATTATTGAGGGGCGGTCTGTTGTTGTTTTTAGGGACCGTGACCCTTTACCGCTGTTTTTGTCGATCCCCATCCGGGATCAAGAGCAAACGTATTTTTTTGAGCGCTGATCTACTTTTTCGCTGAGCGATCCAACCAGTTCGGGAGCTACCTGAAGGTAGTTTTATTGTTCTCTGCCCGGTTGCGGGTTACTCCGAAAAGCACCCTGAAAAGCACATCCTCTCCAAAAAAATCTGTTAGCTGCGTCTCTGCCGTGTTGTTTTTGTTATGTCAGAGTCGTTACGTCTTATTTTTATTAGGTTTGCCGCTTTTTTTGTTCTTGTTATGCAATAGAGATAGCAGGAGCCGTGCCAACTTTTTAAAATCCTTTAAAATCAATGGTTTGAGTTTTTCGTAAGGTTTCTGCCTCAGGCAAACCCCTACAATTTGTTTCCGTGTTACTCGCTTATCCCCACGTTTCAGATGCAGCGGTAACACCCGGACACATCACTGGGCGCTACGAGCCTTGGCCACGCGCGAACCGGTCGGACGTCCCAGCACGGAGCAAATCTGCTGCCCAGCCAGAATCAAGGCGTCCAGGTCTATTCCGGTGTCGATGCCCAAACCGTTGAGCAGGTAGACCACGTCCTCGGTGGCGACGTTACCGCTGGCGCCCTTGGCGTACGGGCAGCCGCCGAGGCCGGCGATGGAGCTGTCGAACACCGCGATGCCTTCCAGCAGGCTGGCGTAGATGTTGGCCATGGCCTGGCCATAGGTGTCGTGGAAATGTCCGGCCAGCTTTTCACGCGGCACTTGGGCCGAGACCACTTCGAACATCTTGCGGGTTGCGCCGGCGGTGCCCGTGCCGATGGTGTCGCCCAGGGAGACCTCATAGCAGCCCATGGCGTAGAGCTCGTGAGCGACCCGGGCGACTTGCTCAGGCGCAACGTTACCTTCGTAAGGACAGCCCAGCACGCAGGACACGTAACCGCGCACGCTCACGCCGTGTTGTTTCGCCGCGTCCATGATCGGAACGAAACGCTCAAGGCTTTCACTGATCGAGCAGTTGATGTTGCGTTGCGAAAACGCTTCGGAGGCCGCCGCGAATACCGCGACTTCCTTGACCCCGGCCGCAATTGCGTCTTCAAACCCGCGCAGGTTGGGGGCGAGTGCGCCATAGGTCACGCCAGGCTTGCGCTGGATCTGCGCGAAAACTTCGGCGGAACCGGCCATTTGCGGCACCCACTTGGGCGAGACGAAACTGCCGACTTCAATGTAGCCAAGGCCTGCGGCGGTCAGCGCGTCGACCAGTTGCACCTTGTCGGCGACGCTGATCGGTTGCGCTTCGTTTTGCAGACCGTCACGGGGGCCGACTTCGACCAGGCGTACGTGGGTGGGTAGAGACATGGGAATCGACCTGTGCTGATTGTCTGAATGTTCGGAAATCCCTGTGGGAACAGGCTTGCCCGCGATAGCGGTGGGTCAGCCAGCATCAATGTTCAATGACATGACCTCATCGCGGGCAAGCCCGCTCCCACAGGAGATCCTGTTGACCTACTGAGCCACTTGCTGGCTCTTGATCGTCTTTTCAAGCGCCTGGGTGCAACGCTCTTGCGCGGTGTCCAGTTCCAGCTTCATCTGCTCGATGTCGAGCATCTGCTGCTCCAGCTGTTCGCGGCGCTCGGCGATCTTGTTCAACATGGTTTGCAATTGTTTCTGATTGCCGCCGGTGGGGTCGTAAAGCTCGATCAACTCGCGGCATTCAGCCAGGGAGAAACCAATACGCTTGCCCCGCAGGATCAGCTTCAGACTGACCTTGTCGCGCGGGGTATAAACGCGTTCCTGGCCACGACGCTCAGGGCTGAGCAGGCCTTGCTCTTCATAAAAGCGAATGGCCCGCGTGGTGATGTCGAGCTCGCGGGCGAGGTCGGAAATGCTATAGGTCTGGCTGCTCATGGAAGCGCTCGAAAAAGGTCATGGCGCTAAGCTAATGTCAGGTTGACGTTTACGTCAAGGGGCTTGGATCTTTGGTGTTGCCGTTGGCCTCATCGCGGGCAAGCCCGCTCCCACAGGGATCGCGCTATACCGGTGGGAGCGGGCTTGCCCGCGATGAGCGATAACGCGGTCCAAAGCCCTACACCTTATCGAGCTTCTTCTCATGCGCCGTCACTTGCTGGCACAACTCGATCATCTGTTCGCGCATCCAGCGGTTGGCGGGGTCCTGGTCGGTGCTTTCGTGCCAGTAGAGGTGGGTTTCCACCGGCGGGACGTCGTTGACCGGCAGGTTCACCGAATACAGCTCATGGCGACGGGCGAAACGCTCGGGCACGGTCATGACCATGTCGGTCTGCTGCAACACCTGGGAAGCCATCAGGTAATGCTGGGAACGCAGCGCGATCTTGCGCTGGATGCCCATTTTCCCAAGGGCCAGGTCGACATGGCCCAGGCCACTGCGGCGGCTGGAAATGTGAATGTGGGTCAGCGACAGATAGTCGTCGAGGGTGAATTTTTCCTTGCCCGCCAGCGGATGGCCCTTGCGCATGGCACACACGTAACGGTCTTCCATCAGCTTGACGTGGCGCACTTGCGGGTCGGTGTTGAGCGGCGCATCGACGGCAAAGTCGAGTCGCCCGGCCGCCAGCTCCTTGGTGGTCTCGCGGCGTTTGGACAGGAAGCTCTCGATGATCACCGTCGGCGCCAGGCGGCGCAGGCGCTGGAACAGCGGCGGCAGAATCACGGCCTCGGTGAGGTCGGTCATGCTGATGCGGTACGTCTTGACCGCCTGCAACGGGTTGAAAATCCGGCTTTCCTGCACCGATACGCGTAGCAGCGAGAGGGCGTTACGCACCGGGCCGATAATGTTCTGGGCCATCGGTGTCGGCACCATGCCTTGTGCGGTGCGCACGAACAACGGGTCGTTGAAGGTCTCGCGCAGGCGGGCCAGGGCGTTCGATACCGCCGGCTGAGTAATGCCGACAATCTGCCCGGCGCGGGTCAGATTGGCTTCGGTGTAGATCGCGTCGAAGACGATGAAGAGGTTGAGGTCGACCTTGCTCAGATTCATTGCGCGGCACTCTTATTGTTTGGGGCTTTTTGTTGTGGCCGGAGGCCTTTGCGATCACCCGATCATATATCGGTGATGAATGTTAATACACGCCGAGAATAGGCTAGGTAAATTTTCGTAGCTGTTCTAGCATCGATTGCATGACCTAAACAACCTCTTCCCAAGAAGGTAATTGCTCATGGATTTCGCTTATTCGCCCAAGGTTCAGGAACTGCGTGAGCGCGTGACCGCGTTCATGGACACTTACGTTTATCCCGCCGAAGCGGTGTTCGAGCGCCAGGTTGCCGAAGGCGATCGCTGGCAGCCGACCGCGATCATGGAAGAGCTCAAACTCAAGGCCAAGGCCGAAGGCCTGTGGAATTTGTTTCTGCCTGAGTCCGAACTCGGTGCAGGCCTGACCAACCTCGAATACGCGCCACTGGCGGAGATCATGGGCCGCTCGCTGCTCGGTCCGGAGCCATTCAACTGCTCTGCGCCAGACACCGGCAACATGGAAGTCCTGGTGCGTTACGCCAATGAAGAACAGAAACAACGCTGGCTCGAACCGCTGTTGCGCGGTGAGATCCGCTCGGCGTTCGCCATGACCGAACCGGACGTGGCATCGTCCGACGCCACCAACATGGCTGCCCGCGCCGTGCGTGATGGCGACGAGTGGGTGATCAACGGCAAGAAATGGTGGACCTCAGGCGCTTGTGATCCGCGCTGCAAGATCCTGATCTTCATGGGCTTGAGCAATCCGGATGCGCCGCGCCACGCTCAGCACTCGATGATTCTGGTGCCGGTGGATACCCCTGGCGTGAAGATCGTTCGTCCGCTGCCAGTGTTCGGTTATGACGATGCGCCGCACGGTCACGCTGAAGTGCTGTTTGAAAACGTGCGCGTGCCGTACGAAAACGTCCTGTTGGGTGAAGGGCGCGGCTTCGAAATCGCTCAGGGTCGTCTTGGCCCCGGCCGTATTCACCACTGCATGCGGTCGATCGGCATGGCTGAGCGTGCGCTGGAATTGATGTGCAAACGTGCGGTGAACCGCACTGCGTTCGGCAAACCCCTGGCTCGTCTGGGCGGCAATATCGACAAGATCGCCAACTCGCGCATGGAAATCGACATGGCGCGTCTGCTGACGTTGAAAGCGGCTTACATGATGGACACCGTCGGCAACAAGATTGCGAAAAGCGAAATTGCGCAGATCAAAGTGGTCGCGCCCAACGTGGCCTTGCGCGTTATCGACCGGTCGATCCAGATGCATGGCGGGGCAGGGGTTTCCAATGATTTCCCACTGGCCTACATGTACGCGATGCAACGCACCCTGCGCCTGGCCGATGGCCCGGACGAAGTGCACCGCGCGGCGATTGGCAAGTTCGAGATCGGCAAGTACGTGCCCAAAGAGATGATGCGTAGCGGGCAGTAAGACCGCGCTATCGTTCATCGTCGGAACGCCGCCCGGAGCCGGTTCGCTCCCACATTTGATCTCCAGTATTCACTCGATCAATGTGGGAGCGAGCCTGCTCGCGATGGCGTCCGCCTGTTCAACACCAATATCTGACTCAATACACCCAAACCTCAACCCGCCGATTCTTGATCCGCCCCTCATCCGCGCTGTTCGTCGCCACCGGCATCTCGGCGCCAAAACCGCGGATCTCGCGAAACACCACGCCGCCTCTCACCAGTTCGCGCCGCACCGCCATGGCCCGCAGCTTCGATAACAGATCGGCGCGTGCCGGGTCACTTTTCGCATCGCCAAATCCCACCAGTGTCACTTGCCGGGCGGTCTTGTCGTGCTGCTTTATATAGTCGAGCACCCGCGACAAGTCCTGTCGGGCCTTGTTGTCCAGGGTCGCGCTGCCTTCTTCAAAGCGAAAATTCACCGACAGGCGTTGTGCATGACGACTGAGCGCCTGGTAGGCCTCAGGCATCAGGGCGTTTGGCGTCACCGTCATGGCCTGTACAGTCTGGGCAATGAAGCCGTTGGCCGCAACAATCGCCTGGCCTTCGCTGCTTTGCGCAAACGTCACCAGCGCTTGGGCCCAGGGATTTTTCCCCTGCGGCGGTAAGTAAAAGAACAGTCGCCGGGACAGCGGATAGTCTTCGGTGGCAATCAGGTTATTCAGCGGCAGCATGGCCTGGGATTGTCCGTCGGCGATCGCCACGGCTTTGGCCTTGAGCACATAAGGCAAACCGATGAAACCAATGCCTTGCGGGTCCTGGCTGACCGCGTCGGATAATTGCTCGCTGGATTCGAAGCGTTTCGCGGCGCTATTCAGCGTTTTTCCACGACGACTGAGAACCAATTCCTTGAAGGTGTCGTAGGTGCCCGATTGGTCATCGCGCGCGTACAGATGAATTGCCCCGCCACGGCCGCCCAACGCTTCCCAGGTCTTAGCCTCGCCGCTGAAAATGCGCGCCAGTTGTTCGGTGTTGAGCTGATTCAGCGGGTTTTGCGGATGGAGGATGATCGCCAGGCCATCGATGGCAATCACTTGCTCGGCGTCGGGGCTTTTAAAGTCGCCCAGCGGTTCGAGTTCCAGGCGTTCGCTGTCCTTGATCGGACGCGACGAGGCGGCGAGATCGGCCGAGGCGTTTTTCAGGGCGCTGAATCCGGTGCTGGAACCATGGGCCGCGACATCCACCGCCACCCGTTGTCCCTGAGCGGTTTCGCCGACGACACGCAGTTCGTTGGCTTTGTCCGGGACTTCGCGATGAACCCTGAGCAGGCCCCGTTCGCGCATTAACCCCTCGACCAGCGCCGGCCCCAGTGCCGCACCGATGGTGTTGGAGCCCTGGATGCGCAAGACCGGGCCATTGTCGGAGAGCGGCAAATCGCTTGCCGAGGTCATCAATGGCAAACCGGCGCACAGCATCAACAGGAACAAAACGCGCAGCGTCATGCCGGCACCTTATATAGCCAAGGAAAGTGCCGGGAGAATAAGTCGGTAAGGTTTCCGAAAGATGACAGTGATCGTTCCCGCGCTCTGCGTGGGAATGCCTCTAGGGACGCTCCGCGTCCAGTGACGCGGAGCGTCACGGGCTATACACAGAGCGTGGGAACGATCATGTGAAGGCGGGGGAATCAGCTCAACTCAAGCCAGATCGGCGCATGATCCGAGGGCTTTTCCATGCCGCGCAGTTCGTAATCCACCCCCGCGTCCTTCACGCGTGGCAACAAGCCATGAGACGCCATGATCAGGTCAATCCGCAGCCCACGCTTGGGCTCGTCTTCGAAGCCGCGACTGCGGTAGTCGAACCAGCTGAAACGGTCGGCCACGTCCGGGTTCAAGTGACGGAAACTGTCCACCAGGCCCCAGTTCTTCAGGCGCGCCATCCACTCGCGTTCTTCCGGCAGGAAGCTGCATTTGCCGGTCTTGAGCCAGCGTTTCATGTTGTCCGGACCGATGCCGATGTCGCAGTCTTCCGGGGAAATGTTCACGTCTCCCATCACAACCACTGGCTGTTCATTGCTGAACTGCGATTCCAGCAACAGTTGCAGGTCGCTGTAGAAACGCTCTTTGGCCGGGAACTTGGTGGGGTGATCGCGGCTTTCGCCCTGTGGGAAATAGCCGTTCATGATGGTCACCGGCACGCCATCGGCATCGGCGAACGTGCCCCAGATAAAGCGCCGTTGAGCGTCTTCTTCGTCGGTGGCGAAACCCTTGTGCAACGAAAGGGGTTCTTTACGCGAGAGCAGGGCGACGCCGTAATGGCCTTTCTGCCCGTGGAAATACACGTGATACCCCAGCGCCTGAACCTCGGCGAGCGGGAACTGGTCGTCGTGAACCTTGGTTTCCTGCAGCCCGATGACGTCTGGCTGATGCTTTTCGATCAGCGCCGCCAGCTGATGCGGACGAGCGCGCAGCCCGTTGATGTTGAACGAGACGATCTTCATGGTCGGCAGTCCTGGCAAAAGGGCGATGCTAGCTGACCTGTAGGAATCGGGCCAGTGTTGGGGTGAGGGGATTCACTGTGTTCTGTCAGATCCATTAGCAATCAGGCCTCATCGCGGGCAGCCTGCTCCCACAGGTTACGAGTCTGGTCTATACCTTTTGGGAGCGAGCTTGCTCGCGATGACGGCTTACGCATCGGCACTGATTTGGATCAGCAAGGAACTGTGTCGGCGCTATAGGCTCGTAACCAGAAGAGCGCAGTCATTTGAACAGCGCCCCGGGGAGAAATACCGTTATGCCCGAAACCTCGACCGCCATTGCCGATATTCACATGCTCGACAGCGGCTATGCCCACGAAGCGCGCTCCCTTCTTTACCACGCCTACCGACACGAGCCGACTTTCCGTTACCTGTTCGAAGCCGAACGCCCCGGCTATGAACATCGCGTGCGAGCGACCGTGCGCGAGCTGGTCAAGCAACATTTTCTGCAGGACTTGCCGGCCATCGGCCTGTTGGTCAACGACCGATTGATCGGCATCGCCCTGATTGCACCGCCGCAACGCCGGCTGGGCATTACCGAAAGTTGGGCGTGGCGTCTGCGCATGGTGCTCAGCACCGGATTTCGGTGCACCCGTCGCTACCTCGATTACCACGCCGCTGTGGCTGCCTGTGTGCCGACCGACTCGGTGCACGTCCTTCCGTTGCTGGGGATCCATCCGCAGTTCCAGGGCCAACATTTCGGCGAGCAACTGCTGCAAGCGGTGCATAACTGGTGCGCGGTGGATGAAAACTCCCAAGGCGTGATCCTCGATACCGGGAATCCTCGTTATCTGGAGTTCTATAAGCGTCAGGGCTATGAGGAAATTGGCGAGGTCGCCGTAGGACCGATTCGCGAGCACGTGTTTTTTCACGCCAATCCCCAGGTGTTACAAACAGCAACGGCATAAAGGTAGAACTTTGACCCCACACCAGGCTCTATCACGCTCCCAAGCTCGTGATAGCATCCGCGCCTATGAAGTTTCCAGGAAGATTCACCAGTGGCGTGCTGATGCTGTTAACCAGCTGCGCGGCGCTGGCGCAAAGTGAATTGGATGTGCGGATCAAACCGTCCAACGATGAACTGAAGGCCAATATAGAGGGCTATATCGGCAGCCTCGGCGATCGTGACGAGCAAGCGTTGTTGCGCTTCAGTCGTGGTGCCGAGGAGCAGGCGCGCAAGGCCGCCCAGGCTTTGGGTTATTACCAGCCGCACATCGACAGTGACGTGAAAGGCGGCAAGACCCCACGCCTGGTGCTCAATATCGATCCCGGCGAACCGGTGCATTTACGCAATGTCACGATTCGCATCGACGGCCCTGCCGCGTCCCTCAAGGCCTTCCGCGTTCCCCAAAGCCATGCGTTGCAAACTGGCGCCGTGCTCAATCACGGCAATTATGAGGACGCCAAGCGGCTGATTCAGAACCAGGCCTCGCGCTACGGCTTTTTCAGCGGTTATTTCACCCACCAGACATTGTCAGTCGACCCGCGAGCCGGCGTCGCCGACATCGAGCTCATCTATAACAGCGGTCCGCGTTACACCCTGGGCAAGGTCAGTTTCGAAGGTGACACGCCGTTCGACGAAGACCTGCTGCGGCGGATGGTGCCGTTCAAGCAAGGCGCACCTTACGATTCCGAACTGATCGCCGAACTCAATCAGGCCATGCAGGCCAGCGGCTATTTCGAGAGCGTGCGCGTAGATGCGGCACCCACGGCGGCCAAGAACGATGTGATTCCGGTCGACGTCAAACTTGAAACCCGCAAGCCGCGGACCATGGGCCTGGGGCTGGGTTTTTCCACTGACGTCGGCCCACGGGTCAAGGCCAACTGGACCCGGCACTGGGTCAACCCGCAGGGGCACAGCTATGGCTGGGAGACAGAAATCTCGGCGCCACGGCAGAACGTTGGTGTGTTCTACGACATTCCCCTGGACCCGCCGCTGACCGACAAACTGCGCTTCGCCGGGGGTTATCAGAACGAAGAAATCGCCGACAAGGACTCTCTGAGCAAACTGCTGACATTGGGGCCTGAGTGGCACAGCAAATTGCCCAGTGGCTGGCAGCGCGTGGTCTCGCTCAAGTGGCAGCGTGAGGAATACCGGCTCGGCGACGATTCGGGGCTCAGCAATTTGCTGATGCCGGGCATTACCTATTCGTATTTGAAAAGCGACAACCGCATCGATCCGCACAACGGCTATCGCCTGCAATTCGAGACCAAAGTGGCCAAGGAAGGCTTGGGTTCGGACACCAATCTGGTGTACGGCACCGCGCTGGTGAAAGGCTTGACCACGGTCTTCGATAAACACCGTTTCCTCGGTCGGGTGCAGGTCGGCGGCAGCGCCACCAATGGCTACAAGTCGGTGCCGCCGTCATTACGCTTCTATGCCGGTGGTGATCAGAGCGTGCGCGGTTACGATTATCAGAGCCTGTCCCCGGAAAACTCCGACGGCGATCGCATCGGTGGCCGCTACATGGTCGCCGGCAGCGTCGAGTATCAGTACTCCATCGCCGAAAAATGGCGGGTCGCGACCTTTGTTGACCAGGGCAACTCCTTTAATACACTCGACCTGCCGAACCTCAAGACCGGCGTTGGTATTGGCGTTCGCTGGGTTTCGCCTGTGGGGCCGATTCGTCTCGACCTGGCCCACGCACTAGACGACGACGGCGGCATCCGCTTGCACTTTTCCATGGGGCCTGAGCTGTGAAGCGTGGTTTGAAAATAACGCTGCTGGCAATTCTGGCGCTGCTGATGCTGGTCGTCCTGGCTGTGACCACGGTATTGGGCACGGCGACGGGTAGCCGTTGGGCGCTCGGTTTTGTACCGGGTTTGACCGTCGAGAATTTCCAGGGCCGATTGGGCGGGCAGTGGAGTGCTGATCATCTGTTGTGGCAGCAGGGCAGCAGTCGGGTTGAGCTCAGCAAGCCGATTTTTGCCTGGTCGCCGCTGTGCCTGATGCGCATGACGCTGTGCATCGAACAACTGAAGGCCGATCAGGTCAGCCTGCAATTGCCGCCGGGCACTGAAGAGGCCAGCAGTGGACCCATCGCGCTGCCGAATTTGAAACTGCCACTGGCCATCGAACTGGGTGATGTTCAGGTCGGCAGCCTGCTGTTCAATGGCAGCGAAGAACTCAAAGGTTTGCAACTGGCTGCACACTGGACCGCGCAAGGCTTGCAGATCGATTCGGTGAAGTTGCAACGCGACGAGCTCAGCCTGAATCTGTCCGGCCTGCTGCAACCCACCGGCAATTGGCCGCTGAAGGCCGAAGGCACACTGACCCTGCCGGCCCCGCAGCCCTGGAGCCTGGCGCTGAAGGTCGACGGTGATTTGCTGAAAACTCTCAACCTGAAAGCCGACAGCAGTGGTTACCTCAACGGGCAATTGAGCGGCGAAGTACAACCGCTGACGGAGAACCTGCCCGCCAAAGTGCGCATCACCGCCGACAGCTTTAAGCCCAGCGCCGATCTGCCGGACACCTTGCAACTCAATCAAGTGGAACTCACCGGCGACGGCGACCTGAAAAACGGTTACCAATTGCTCGGCAAAGCGACATTGCCCGCAGAAAAGGGCCCGGTCGCCTTGTTGCTGCAAGGCAAGGTCGATGCCCAAGGCGCACAGATTGCCGCGCTCGACCTGACCGCCAACGATAAGCAAAGCCTCAAACTCACCGGGCAACTGGATTGGAGCAAAGGCCTGAGCGCCGACGCGAAAATCGACTGGCAGGATTTCCCATGGCATCGTCTCTATCCGTTGATCGATGAGCCAGAAGTCGCGTTGCGCAGTTTCAACGGACAAGTCTCCTACACCGACGGCAAATACCTGGGCAGCTTCAAAGCGGCGCTGGATGGCCCGGCGGGTGCGTTCAACCTGAGCAGCCCGTTCAGCGGCGACCTGACGAAAATCTACCTGCAACAAATCCAGCTCGAAGCCGGGCAGGGCAAGGCCGAAGGACATCTGAACCTGCAATTTGCCGATGGCATTGCCTGGGACACCGCCCTGGATCTGTCGGCGATCAACCCGGCGTACTGGGTCGCGGAGTTGCCGGGCACACTGGCCGGACCGCTGCGCAGCAAAGGCGAGATGAAAAATGAACAACTCAGCCTGAACGCCGACCTCGACCTCAAAGGAAAACTGCGTGGCCAACCGGCGGTGATCCAGGCCAAGGCCGATGGCGGCGGCGCGCAATGGAACCTCAACGCGCTGCAAATCCGCCTCGGCGACAACAGCATCAGTGGCAAGGGAAGTCTGCAACAGAAGCTGGCTGGCCAGATCGACATCAAGCTGCCGCGCCTGGCCCAACTCTGGCCACAGCTGCGCGGCCAGATCAACGGTCGCCTCGATGTCGCCGGCACGCTCAAGGCGCCGCAAGGCAAGCTCGGGCTGCAAGGCACGCAACTGGCCTTCCAGGACAATCGCCTGCAAAGCCTGAACCTGGAAGCAAACCTCGACAGCGCACAACGGGCGAAAATCGACCTCAAGGGCAGCGGCATTCAGGCCGGCGACACCGCACTGGGAACGCTGACTGCCAGCGGTCAGGGCGATATCAAAAACCAGAAACTGACCCTCGATCTGCAAGGGCCGAAGCTGAAACTGGCGCTCGGCCTCGACGGTGCGCTGGACAAGGGTAACTGGCGCGGGCGTCTGGCCAGTGGTGATATCCAGGCCGGTGGTCAGGCCTGGACGCTGCAAGGCCCGGCCAGGCTCGAACGATTGGCTGATGGCAAAATCAATTTCGGCGCCCATTGCTGGATGTCCGGCCCGGCCAGTCTGTGCGGTGAAGACCAGCGCTTGATGCCTGAACCGAGGCTGCGTTACCACCTCAAGCAATTCCCGATCGAAAGCCTGGCGCAGTGGTTGCCAAAGGATTTCGCCTGGAACGGCAAGCTCAACGCCGACCTGCAACTGGACTTGCCGGCCAGCGGCCCGAACGGCCAGATCAGCATCGACGCCAGCGGCGGCACTTTGCGCATGAAGGAAAAGGATCAGTGGCTGGACTTCCCGTACCAGACCCTGCTGCTGACCAGCAAACTCACGCCCAAACGCATCGACACCGACCTCAACTTCGTCGGCGGCAAGCTCGGCGAATTGCGGGTGCAGGCGCAGATCAATCCGTTGCCGAATAACAAACCGCTGACCGGCTCGTTCCGCCTCAGTGGCCTGGACCTGTCCGTCGCGCGCCCGTTTGTGCCGATGGTCGAGAAGCTCACGGGCCGCCTCAATGGCAGCGGCACGCTCTCCGGGACGCTGTTGGCGCCTCTGGTCAATGGCAATCTGCTGCTCAGCGACGGTGAAGTGTCCGGGCCGGAACTGCCGATAGAGTTGCAAGCTTTGCAGCTACAGGCGGTGATTGCCGGCGAAACCGTGCAACTGAACGGCGGCTGGAAAAGCGGCAAGACCGGGCAGGGCACTCTCAACGGCAACATCGCCTGGGGCCAGGCGCTGGTGGTGGACCTGGCCCTCAAAGGCACACAGTTGCCGGTCAGCGTCGAGCCATACGCCAAGCTTGAAGTGGCGCCGGACCTGAAAATCTCGATGAAGGGCGACGAGTTGGCGATTGCCGGCAAAGTGTTGGTGCCCAGGGGCGACATCACCGTGCGCGAACTGCCTCCCTCGACGGTCAAGCTGTCCGGGGACACGGTGATCGTCGGCCAGCAGACCGAAGAGGGCAAGCCACCACTGGCGATGAAAATGGACATCGACGTGGTGGTCGGTGAGGACAAACTCAGCTTTGCCGGGTTTGGCCTGACCGCCAACCTGCAAGGTCATGTGCACATTGGCGACAACATGGACACCCGCGGCGAGCTCTGGCTCAACGATGGCCGTTATCGCGCCTATGGCCAGCGCCTGACGGTGCGTCGGGCGCGCTTGCTGTTTGCCGGTCCCATCGATCAGCCATACCTGGACATCGAAGCAATTCGCCAGACCGACGACATCATCGCCGGCATTCGCCTCAGCGGCAGCGCCGAGCAGCCCACCACGCAGATTTTCTCCGAACCGGCCATGAGCCAGGAACAGGCCTTGTCCTATCTGGTACTGGGGCGTCCGCTGAGCAGCAACGGAGAAGACAACAACATGCTGGCCCAGGCGGCGCTTGGGTTGGGCCTGATGGGCAGTTCCGGCGTGACCAGCGGGCTGGCCAAGAATCTGGGGATTCAGGACTTCCAGCTCGATACCGAGGGCAGCGGCAACACCACCAGCGTCGTGGCCAGCGGCAACCTCTCGGAAAAACTCAGCCTGCGCTATGGCGTCGGCGTGTTTGAGCCGGCCAACACGATTGCCTTGCGCTACAAGCTGAGCAAAAAGGTCTACCTCGAAGCCGCTGGCGGCGTGGCCAGTTCGCTGGACATCTTCTACAAGCGGGATTTCTAAGCCCCCACCATGATCGTTCCCACGCTCTGCGTGGGAATGCCGCCCGGGACGCTCCGCGTCCCTTCCCAAGCCGAACGCAGAGCGTCCGTAGAGGCATTCCCACGCAGAGCGTGGGAACGATCAGCCGTGAGCCATTTATCAGCTAAATAGCAAGCAACCTAACTATTGCGTTGACATTCGCTGCCTAGGCAGTAACATCTCGTCATACATTCTCTGCCTAGGCAGCTAATTGGTGGTCAGATGAAACATTTCACGCCAGACGAATTCCAGAATTGCCATCTCGGCCTCCTGCTCGGGCGCGCCGCTCTGCTCAAGGACCGGATCATCGATACGCACATGGAGCCCCACGGCATCACCGCCGCGCAGTTCAAAGTGCTGATCATCATGGCCCAGTTCGGTGTCGATACGCCGGCCGAGCTGTGCCGGCACCTGTCGCTGGACAGCGGTTCGATGACCCGCATGCTCGATCGTCTGGAACAGAAAGGTTTCCTCGCCCGCCAGCGTTCCGAGGCGGATCGCCGTCAGGTGCAACTGGTGCTGACCGAAGAAGGCCAGAAGCTCGCCGACCGGCTGCCGCACATCGGCGCTGACGCGATGAATGAACTGGCCGGCGCGATCACACCGGATGAGCTGAAAACCCTGGAACAGATCCTCAAGAAAATATTGGTGGCGGCGGGTGACTCGATCACCTTGCTGCGGGTAGGTGACAAATGAGCAGTAAAACCCTGCGTGCCGGTTTGAGCCTGGTGCTGGTGGCCATGACCCTGGCCGGATGCGCCAGCTATAGCGGCCTGACCACCGAAGGCGTCAGCCTCGATGCGAAAAACCTCAAGGCCGGACAATCCCTTAACGGCGTGACCCTGTCGCCGGCGGCCTGGCCGAAAAGCGACTGGTGGACCAGCCTGGGCGATCCGCAACTCGATGGTCTGATCCGCGAAGCCCTGCACGACAGCCCCGACATGCAAATCGCCGACGCTCGTGCGCACCAGGCCAGCGCCGCTGCCTATGCCGCCGACGCTGCGCGGATGCCGACCCTCGACGCCAGCGCCGGTGTCAGCCGTTCGCGTCTGGCCCGCGATCAGGACCCGAGCGGGCAGGGCGGCACTTACTCCACCCTGCGCAATATCGGCGCCAGCTTCAATTACAACTTCGACCTCTGGGGCGGTCAGCGTGATGCCTGGGAAGCGGCGCTGGGCCAGGCCCGTGCGGCCGAAGTCGATCAGCAGGCCGCTCAGCTGACATTGTCTGCCGATGTGGCTCGTGCCTATAGCGATCTGGGCCAGGCGCACATCATCTATGACCTGGCCAATGAAGACCTCAAACGTACTCGGCAAATGCTCGACCTGAGTCAGCGTCGCCTGAGTTCGGGGATCGACAGTCAGTACCAGTTCCAGCAAACAGAAAGCCTGGAAGCCAGCTCCGAAGCCAGCCTGATCGATGCCGAAAAACGCCTGCAAAGCGCGAAAATCGCCCTGGCCGTGCTGCTGGGCAAAGGCCCGGATCGCGGAAACGAGATTGCCCGGCCGAAAGTTCTTCAGGCCAGCGCCGTTGCATTGCCGTCGGTGTTGCCGGCCGAATTGCTCGGTCGTCGTCCCGATCTGGTGGCTGCGCGTTGGCGGGTCGAGGCCGCGAGCAAGAACATCGCTGCGGGCAAGACCCAGTTCTATCCCAACTTGAACTTGAGCGCGGCGGCGGGTGCCGAATCTTTACTGGGTGATGCGATGTTTGGTTCGGCGAGCCGTTTCTTCAACATCGCGCCAACCATTTCCGTGCCGATTTTCGATGGTGGCCGCCTGCGCGCCAACCTCGACTCACGCGACGCCGATTACGACCTCGCCGTGGCGCAGTACAACAAAAGCCTGGTGAAAGCGCTGGGCGATGTCAGCGACACCATCAACCAGTTGCGCGATATCGGCCGGCAGATCGGGGCACAGCAACACGCCACCGACATTGCCCAGGATTCTTACAACACCGTGGTCCAGCGGTACGGTTCCGGCATCGGCAACTACCTGGACGTGCTCAGCATCGAGCAGCAATTGCTCCAGGCCCAGCGTCAGCTGGCCAACCTGAATGCCGAGCAGATCGACTTGTCGATCCAATTGATGCAGGCGCTGGGCGGCGGCTTCCAAGGCGAAACCCTGACCGCAGCCAACGCAACCCCAGCCACGCAGCACAACTAATTCAAGGTATTTGTCATGGCCACTGCCGATACATCTCAAGCCCCGGACAACGCTCAAGACACGAGCAATCCGCGCAAACGCAAAATCATGCTGGTGGTGCTCGCCATCGTGGTCATCCTCGCCGGTATCGGTGTCTGGGGTTATCACGAATTCTACGGGCGCTGGAATGAAAGCACCGACGACGCCTATGTGAACGGCAACGTGGTGGAAATCACCCCGCTGGTCACCGGCACTGTAGTCAGCATCGGTGCTGACGACGGCGACCTGGTCCACGAAGGCCAGGTGCTGATCAACTTTGACCCCAACGATGCCGAAGTTGGTCTGCAAAGTGCCCGGGCCAATCTGGCCCGCACCGTGCGTCAGGTGCGTGGCTTGTACAGCAACGTCGACGGCATGAAAGCCCAGGTCAACGCCCAGCAAGCAGAAGTGCAAAAGGCGCAAGACAACTTCAATCGGCGGAAAAACCTTGCCGCTGGCGGGGCGATTTCCCAGGAAGAACTGTCCCACGCTCGCGACGACCTGACCTCGGCACAAAACGCCCTGGCCAACACCAAGCAACAATTGAAAACCACCAGTGCGTTGGTGGACGACACCGTGGTGTCTTCGCATCCAGACGTGATGGCGGCTGCCGCTCAGCTGCGTCAGGCTTACCTGAACAACTCGCGCAGCACCTTGATCGCGCCAGTCACCGGTTACGTGGCCAAGCGCTCCGTGCAACTGGGCCAGCGGGTTCAGCCAGGCACTGCGCTGATGGCGGTGATTCCGCTGGACCAACTGTGGATCGACGCCAACTTCAAGGAAACCCAACTGCGTGACATGCGCATCGGCCAACCCGTGGAGATCGAGGCCGACCTGTACGGCAGCGACGTCAAATTCAACGGCACCATCGACAGTCTCGGCGCCGGGACCGGCAGCGCGTTTGCCTTGCTGCCAGCGCAGAACGCCACCGGTAACTGGATCAAGATCGTGCAACGCGTACCGGTGCGGATCCACATCAACGCCGAAGAACTGGCCAAGCATCCGCTGCGGGTCGGCCTCTCGACTCAGGTCGATGTGAACCTGCATGACCAGAGCGGCCCGGTGCTGGCGCAACAGCCGCCGCAAAAGGCTTCGTTCAGCACAAATGTGTATGACCGTCAGTTGGCCGAGGCCGACGCGATGATCACTCAGTTGATCCACGACAACAGCGCAGCGGTCAGCAAAACCGTTCAACGCTGATTCGCCATGACACCGCCCTTGTGGGAGCGAGCTTGCTCGCGATAGCGGTGTGTCAGTTAACAACGATGTCGACTGATCCACCGCTATCGCGAGCAGGCTCGCTCCCACAGGGTCAGCTGCGTCTGTAACAGACGTAGCTCCAACCAGGTTTCAAAGGATTCGCGATGAGCAATAACGCGTCTTTCACCCCGCCCAGCCTGCTGCTCAGCACCATCGGCCTGTCGCTGGCGACCTTCATGCAAGTGCTCGACACCACCATCGCCAACGTGGCGCTGCCGACCATTTCCGGCAACCTGGGCGTGAGCTCGGAGCAGGGCACGTGGGTGATCACTTCATTTGCCGTGAGCAACGCCATCGCGCTGCCGCTGACCGGTTGGCTGAGCCGGCGTTTCGGTGAGGTGAAGCTGTTTCTCTGGGCGACCATCCTGTTCGTACTGGCTTCGTTTCTGTGCGGTATCTCGACTTCAATGCCGGAACTGATCGGGTTTCGGGTGCTGCAAGGTCTGGTCGCCGGGCCGTTGTACCCGATGACCCAGACGTTGCTGATCGCGGTCTATCCGCCCGCCAGGCGCGGCATGGCCCTGGCGTTGCTGGCGATGGTCACGGTGGTGGCGCCGATTGCCGGGCCGATTCTTGGTGGCTGGATCACCGACAGCTACAGCTGGCCGTGGATTTTCTTTATCAACGTGCCAATCGGGATCTTTGCGGTAATGGTGGTGCGCCAGCAACTGAAGACGCGCCCGGTGGAGACCAGCCGCCAGCCGATGGACTACGTCGGATTGATCACGCTGATCATTGGCGTCGGCGCGTTGCAGGTGATCCTCGACAAGGGCAACGACCTGGATTGGTTCGAGTCGAACTTCATCCTTATCGGCGCGGCAATTTCGGTGATTGCGCTGGCGGTGTTCGTGATCTGGGAAATGACCGACAAACACCCGGTGGTCAACCTGCGGCTGTTTGCCTATCGCAACTTCCGCATCGGCACGCTGGTGCTGGTGTTGGGCTACGCCGGTTTCTTCGGCATTAACCTGATTCTGCCGCAATGGTTGCAAACGCAGATGGGCTACACGGCGACGTGGGCCGGTCTGGCGGTGGCGCCCATCGGGATTCTGCCGGTAGTGATGTCACCGTTTGTCGGCAAATATGCGCAAAAATTCGACCTGCGGTTGTTGGCCGGGCTGGCCTTCCTGGCGATTGGCCTGAGCTGCTTCATGCGTGCCGGATTCACGAACGAAGTGGACTTCCAGCACATCGCGCTGGTGCAGTTGTTCATGGGCATTGGCGTGGCGCTGTTCTTCATGCCGACCTTGAGCATTCTGATGTCGGACTTGCCACCGAGCCAGATCGCCGATGGCGCAGGCCTGGCGACTTTCTTGCGCACGTTGGGCGGCAGTTTCGCGGCGTCGTTGACCACGTGGATCTGGATTCGCCGGGCAAACCAGCATCATGCGTACTTGAGTGAAAGCATCACGACGTACGAGCCGGCGACCCGTGAGGCGCTGAACAATCTGGGCGGCGCGGGCAATCCGGCGTATGCACAGCTCGATCACGTGCTGACCAGTCAAGCGTACATGCTGTCCACCGTGGATTACTTCACGTTGCTCGGGTGGGGATTCATGGGGTTGATCCTGATCGTCTGGCTGGCAAAACCACCGTTCGCCGCTAAAGCAGGCCCGGCCGCCAGCGGCCACTGATCGGAAATGCAATCAATGTGGGAGCGGGCTTGCTCGCGAATGCGCAGTGTCATTCAGCATTGATGTGTCTGATACACCGCTTTCGCGAGCAAGCCCGCTCCCACAGGGGCTGTGTTCGGCGCTAGATTGTGGGGGCTGCCAATTGCGGCGGCGGGGCGAAGTCGAAAGGCGCCAGCGCAAACCCTTGCTCATCCACTTGCAACGCCCACCCCTGACGGTCCCAATCGCCCAGCACAATGCGTTTGGCCGCTTGTTCGCCAATCTGCAACTTATGAATCGCCGGGCGATGGGTGTGCCCGTGGATCAAGGTCTTTACGCCGTATTCCTGCATGATCCGTGGCACTTCCTGCGGCGTGACATCGACGATGTCATTGGCTTTCATCCGCGTCTGCGCACGACTTTCACTGCGCAGCTTGCGCGCCAGTTTGTGCCGGGTGCTCAAGGGCAGGTGTCGCAGGATGAACAGGGTGACGGGGTTGCGCAGGTAGCGACGCAGCTTCATATAGGCTTCGTCGCGGGTGCAGAGGCTGTCGCCGTGCATCAAGAGCACCGGCTCGCCGTAAAGCTGTACGACGCTCGGGTCTTTCAACAACGTGCAGCCGGCCTGTTTACAAAAGGCCTGGCCGAGCAAGAAGTCGCGATTGCCGTGCATCAGAAAAATGGCCGTGCCGCTGTCGCTGAGATCGCGCAGGGCCTGGCAGATGGAACGCTGAAAGGGCGTCATGGCATCGTCGCCAATCCACGCCTCGAAAAAGTCGCCCAGGATGTACAACGCACTCGCGGAGCGGGCACGTCCGGCGAGCAAATCCAGAAACGCCCGGGTAATGTCCGGGCGCTCCTCTTCCAGATGCAAGTCTGAAATCAGCAGTATCACGCTTCGATGATCTCGGCTTTCTCGATGATCACGTCGTCTGCAGGTACGTCCTGGTGGCCGGCCTTGGAGGTGGTGGAAACGCCTTTGATCTTGTCGACAACGTCGGTGCCTTCAACGACTTTGGCGAACACGGCGTAGCCCCAGCCCTGAGTGGTCTTGGCGCTGTGGTTCAGGAAGCTGTTGTCAGCCACGTTGATGAAGAACTGGGCGGAAGCCGAATGCGGCTCCATGGTGCGGGCCATGGCAACGCTGTATTTCACGTTCGGCAGGCCGTTGTCGGCTTCGTTCTGGATGCTTGGGCGCTTGTCTTTCTTTTCTTTCATGCCTGGCTCAAAACCGCCGCCCTGGATCATGAAGTTACCGATGACACGGTGGAAAACGGTGTTTTCGTAGTGACCGGCTTTGACGTACTCGATGAAGTTGGCAACGGTCAGCGGTGCCTTTTCAGCGTTCAGTTCCAGGACGATGTCGCCATGGTTGGTGGTCAGTTTGACTTGGGTCATGATCGGTACTCTATCAATGAATTCGTGGGTTTCGAGGCGTTGAAGCCCTCAACCGGTCCGGCCAGATTCGGCCAAGGTGCGCAGTTTAGCGTGCCGGGCGCGAATTTCGAGGCTGTTTTTCATTTGCATCCGATTAAATGCAGCCGTTTTCGGGCCTGCTCTGTCAGCGACTTGACGGCATCGGCTATGATAAGCCCCTTTGATTTAACAGCCGCTTTGATTTGGCCAACTGGCCGCGCACTTGTACGTTCAAGGATCCTATGAGCAAGCCCACTGTCGACCCTACCTCGAATTCCAAGACCGGCCCTGCCGTGCCGGTCAATTTCCTGCGCCCGATCATCCAGGCGGACCTGGACTCGGGTAAGCACACGCAGATCGTCACTCGTTTCCCGCCTGAGCCCAACGGTTACCTGCACATCGGTCACGCCAAGTCGATTTGCGTGAACTTCGGTCTGGCCCAGGAGTTTGGCGGCGTCACGCACCTGCGTTTCGACGACACCAACCCGGCCAAGGAAGACCAGGAATACATCGACGCGATCGAAAGCGACGTCAAATGGCTGGGCTTTGAATGGTCCGGTGAAGTGCGCTACGCCTCGCAGTATTTCGACCAGTTGCACGACTGGGCCGTCGAGCTGATCAAGGCCGGCAAGGCCTACGTCGACGACCTGAGCCCTGAACAGGCCAAGGAATACCGTGGCAGCCTGACCGAACCGGGCAAGAACAGCCCGTTCCGTGACCGCTCCGTGGAAGAAAACCTCGACTGGTTCGCCCGCATGCGTGCCGGCGAATTCCCGGACGGTGCTCGTGTGCTGCGGGCCAAGATCGACATGGCCTCGCCGAACATGAACCTGCGCGACCCGATCATGTACCGCATCCGCCACGCCCATCACCACCAGACGGGCGACAAGTGGTGCATCTACCCGAACTATGACTTCACCCACGGTCAGTCGGACGCCATCGAAGGCATCACCCACTCGATCTGCACCCTGGAGTTCGAAAGCCATCGTCCTCTGTATGAATGGTTCCTGGAAAACCTGCCGGTGCCGGCCAACCCGCGCCAGTACGAGTTCAGCCGCCTGAACCTGAACTACACGATCACCAGCAAGCGCAAGCTCAAGCAACTGGTCGATGAAAAGCACGTTCACGGTTGGGACGATCCGCGCATGTCCACGCTGTCGGGCTTCCGCCGCCGTGGCTACACGCCGAAATCGATCCGCAACTTCTGCGAAATGATCGGCACCAACCGTTCCGACGGCGTGGTTGACTTCGGCATGCTTGAATTCAGCATCCGTGACGACCTCGACCACAGCGCGCCGCGTGCCATGTGCGTGCTGCGTCCGTTGAAAGTCGTGATCACCAACTACCCGGAAGGTCAGGTCGAAAACCTCGAGCTGGCGTGCCACCCGAAAGAAGACATGGGCGTGCGCGTCCTGCCGTTCGCCCGTGAGCTCTACATCGACCGTGAAGACTTCATGGAAGAGCCGCCAAAAGGCTACAAGCGCCTGGAGCCGAACGGCGAAGTGCGTCTGCGCGGCAGCTACGTGATCCGTGCCGACGAAGCGATCAAGGACGCCGATGGCAACATCGTCGAACTGCGTTGCACCTACGACCCGGAAACCCTCGGCAAGAACCCTGAAGGCCGTAAGGTCAAAGGCGTGGTGCACTGGGTGCCGGCGGCTGCAAGCGTCGAATGCGAAGTGCGTCTGTACGATCGTCTGTTCCGTTCTCCGAACCCGGAGAAGGCTGAAGACAGCGCCAGTTTCCTGGACAACATCAACCCTGACTCACTGCAGGTCCTCACCGGTTGTCGTGCTGAACCCTCGTTGGGCAATGCACAGCCGGAAGACCGTTTCCAGTTCGAGCGCGAAGGCTACTTCGTCGCAGATATCAAGGACTCGAAACCAGGTCATCCGGTATTCAACCGTACCGTGACCCTGCGTGATTCGTGGGGCCAGTGATTCAAGGAAACTAAAGTGCTGACGATCTACAACACGCTCACCAAGAGCAAAGAAGTCTTCAAGCCGCTCGATGGCAACAAGGTGCGCATGTATGTCTGCGGGATGACCGTGTACGACTACTGCCACCTTGGCCACGGCCGCAGCATGGTCGCGTTCGACCTGGTGACCCGCTGGTTGCGGTTCAGCGGCTATGACCTGACTTATGTGCGCAACATCACCGACATTGACGACAAGATCATCAATCGGGCAAAGGAGAACGGCGAGTCGTTCGAAGCCTTGACCGAGCGCATGATCGCGGCGATGCACGAAGACGAAGCGCGCCTGAACATCAAGAAGCCAGACATGGAACCGCGCGCCACCGGGCATATTCCCGGCATGCACGCGATGATCCAGACCCTGATCGACAAGGGTTACGCCTACGCACCGGGCAATGGCGACGTGTACTACCGCGTTGCCAAGTTCATGGGCTACGGCAAGCTGTCGCGCAAGAAGATCGAAGACCTGCGCATTGGCGCACGGATCGAAGTCGACGAGTCCAAACAGGACCCGCTGGACTTCGTGCTGTGGAAAGGCGCCAAGCCGGGTGAGCCGAGCTGGCCATCGCCGTGGGGCGACGGTCGTCCGGGCTGGCACATTGAATGCTCGGTGATGTCGACCTGCTGCCTCGGCGAGACCTTCGACATTCATGGCGGCGGCAGCGACCTGGAGTTTCCGCACCACGAAAACGAAATCGCCCAAAGCGAAGCGGCGACCGGCAAGACCTACGCCAACGCGTGGATGCATTGCGGCATGATTCGCATCAATGGCGAGAAGATGTCCAAGTCCTTGAACAACTTCTTCACCATTCGCGATGTGCTGGAAAAGTACCACCCGGAAGTCGTGCGTTACCTGCTGGTGTCGAGCCATTACCGCAGCGCGATCAACTATTCGGAAGACAACCTCAAGGACGCCAAAAGCGCACTCGAGCGTTTCTACCATGCCTTGAAAGGCCTGCCGAACGTGGCGCCTGCTGGCGGCGAAGCTTTTGTCGAGCGTTTCACCCAGGTGATGAACGACGACTTCGGCACACCGGAAGCCTGCGCGGTGCTGTTCGAAATGGTTCGCGAGATCAACCGTCTGCGCGAGAGCGATCTTGAGGCGGCGGCCGGTCTGGCGGCGCGCTTGAAGGAACTGGCCAGCGTGCTGGGTGTGTTGCAGCTTGAAGCCGATGACTTCCTGCAGGCCGGCGCCGAAGGGCGGGTCGACGCGGCTGAAGTTGATGCACTGATTCAGGCTCGCCTGAATGCGCGTGCCAACAAGGACTGGGCCGAATCCGACCGCATCCGCGACCAGCTCACCGCCATGGGCGTGGTGCTGGAAGACGGCAAGGGCGGCACGACCTGGCGTCTGGCTGACTGATTGTCCTATCTGTAAAAAACAAAACCCGCCTTGTGCGGGTTTTGTTTTTTCTGGCGGGTGTCAGCTCAGCAGACCGGTGCTGACCGCGACAATCAGGAAGATCCCGAGCACAGCGCGGTAAATGACAAACGGCCAGGTGGAGAACTTCTCCAGAAAACGCATCAGGCCCCAGATGGCGAAAAATGCCGAAATGCTGGCGATCACCAGGCCGAAAATCAGATGTGCCCAGGCTTGCGCGGGCAGATCGGCATGGAACAACACCCACAGCTCCTTCAAACCGGCCAGGGCGATGGCGGGCAGCCCCAACAAAAAGGAGAACCGCGCAGCCTCTTCACGTTTGAAGTTGAGGAACAGCGCTGCTGTGAGTGTAGAGCCCGAACGCGACACCCCGGGAATCAGCGCGCCGATCTGCGCAATGCCGACGATCAGCGCATCGCGCAGGCGCATTTCGCCCACGGTGCGGCGATGTCGGCAACTGAGTTCGGCGGCCGCCAACAACACTGCCATGACCACGCAGGAAATCCCGATCACCATCAGCCCGCGCAACGGCGAGTTGCACGCGTTGAGCGTCGAGGACAACGCGATGCCAGCAATGCCGATAGGGATGGTCGCCAGTACGATGGCCACTGCGAGGACGAACCACTGGTTGCTGAAATCGCGTTGGCGTACGGCGCCGATACTGCCGCTGACAAGTTGGCTGACATCACGCCAGAAATAACTGACCACCGCCGCCAGTGCGGCCAACTGCATGGCCGCGGAAAACGCCGAGCCGGGATCCGGCCAGCCGAGCAGGGCAGGCACGATGCGCATGTGCGCGGTTGAGGAAACGGGCAACAACTCGGTGATGCCCTGAACGATGCCCAGGAAGCCGATTTGCAGGTAATCCAGTGAGGCGAAGCCGATATCGAGGCCGGTAGAACAGATGTTGGTCAAAGCGCTTATCCTGTGAGGATCAGGAGGAGGGAGGTTCTGAATCAAAAGGCATGAGGTGAAAAGCGGAAACATTTCGTCACAGACTAGTCTGTTCGGTCAATGGTTTAGTTGATGGTTTTGCGGTGATTGAACCGGCGTCTTCGCGAGCAAGCCCGCTCCCACAGGGGAATGGTTTTATCCACAAACATCAGATCGACGGAAATAGGGTGTGGGAGCGGGTTTGCTCGCGAAGAGGCCCGCCAAGCCAACCCGTCACTCAGCCTGACGCAATCGCTTGTAAAGGGTATTTCGGCTCACACCCAATCGCCGCGCAAGATGCGAAATATTCCCCCCGGCCGCCTGCAACAACCGATTCAAATCCTCGGCATCATTCAAGTCAGCCGCCAGCGGCTCCGTTGGTTCAACCGGCTCCATCTCCAGATCCACAAAAAAATCATCCGGCAAATGCTCCGGCCGCACCGGCTGTTCCTCGGCCATGGCCAGCGCTACCTGCATCACGCTGCTGACCTGGCGTAAATTCCCCGGCCACGGATGACGACCGAACAATTCCATCACCTCGCGGCTCAACCCGGCCCATTGCGAGGGTTCTCGGTGTTGCTCCCACAAGCGCTTGAACAGCGCCTGCTTGTCACTGCGTTCCCGTAGCGGCGGCAACTCCAGGGTCAAGCCGCCGATGCGGTAATACAGGTCTTCGCGAAAGCGCCCCAGTTGCACTTGCTCGCGCAACGAGCGGTTAGTCGCCGAGATGATGCGTAGATCCACCGGGAACAACTCGCTGCTGCCCACCGGTTGCACACAACGTTCCTGCAACACCCGCAACAGCCGTGCCTGGGTCGGCAGCGGCATGTCGCCGATTTCATCGAGAAACAGCGTGCCTTTGTCGGCCTTGCGGATCAGTCCGATGCTGCCTTTCTGGTTGGCGCCGGTGAACGCGCCTTTCTCGTAGCCAAACAGCTCGGACTCCACCAGTTCGGCGGGGATCGCTGCACAGTTCACGGCAATGAACGGTTGTTTGCTGCGCGAGCTGGCCTGGTGCAGCGCTTTGACGAACACTTCCTTGCCGACCCCGGTTTCACCGTGAATCAACAGCGGAATGTCCTTCTCCAGCAAACGCTCGGCCTGACGTACGGCTTTTTCCACGCGGCTGTCACCGAAGTGCAGGGTATTGAGGCTGATCGCGGCGGGCGCTGTTTCGGCAGGTTCGGTGCGCGCGGGTTCAGTGCTCTTCATTTCAGAGAAAAGCCGCGCTTGGATAGGTGCCTGCTTCGGCCGTTTCAGCACGCACTGAAAGCGGTTGCGACCGGCTGCTTGCAGGGAAAAAGGCAGGCCTTCGGGCTGGTTCAGCAGTTCCAGTAGCGAGACTTTGAACAGGCTGTCAACGCTGACCCGCGACAGGCTGATGCCCAGCAAGTTATCGGCACGGCGGTTGGCCGAGAGCACTTGTCCGGTTTCATCGAAGATCAACAACCCGGCCCATTGGCTGTCGAGGTTGTTCAACCCGGTATTGAACGTCAATTGAAAGTGCTGGCCATGGAACAGGTTGAGGATCAGCCGGTTCTCCACGGTCTGGCTCATCATCTTGACCATGCCAAGGGTGTGGGACGGCGGCAGGTAGCTGTCACTGGACACGTCCAGCACCGCAATCACCTTGCGCTCGGTATCGAAAATCGGCGCGGCGGACCCTGTCATGAAACGGTTGGCTTTGAGGAAGTGCTCATCGTGCTCGATGTGCACGGCTTGCTCGCAGGTCAGCGCGGTGCCGATTGCATTGGTCCCGCTGCAACGCTCCATCCAGCTGGCGCCCGCGTTGAAACCGCGGGTCAGACTCGGCTCGATGAAGCGCTGAGTGCCCCATGAGGTCAGCACCTGGCCCTGGTTGTCAGCGAGCATGATCAGGCAATTGGAGTTGCTCAGAATGTTTTCGTAATACGGCAGGACTTCCTGATGCGTGGTCTGCACCAGTGAATGCTGGCGCTCGAGCAACTGCGCGATGTCCGCCGCCGGCAGCTGGTCGAACGCCGGGGCGCTCTGATGATTGAGACCAAATGCGCGGCAACGGGACCAGGAGTCCTGGATGATAGCGTCGTGGGATAAACCGGGGGCAGGTGCGGCCATGAAGGTCAGCCTCTGAATATCGTTTTTTATTGTTGTTATAGGTATTCCCCTGTGGGAGCGGGCTTGCTCGCGAAAGCGGTGTGGCAGTCGACATCAACATTGACTGGTCGACCGCTTTCGCGAGCAAGCCCGCTCCCACAGGTTCTGTAATTCTGGCCTTGCTTAAAGGGAGGCACAAAGCCCCCGTAGAGTGTTGTTCACTATTGTTCATTGTCAACGGTTCGATTGTTCAGTTGTTCAAGCGTGATTGTTCATTTCTGTTCAGCAACGAAAGCAGGCTTGCCGCTGTTTCGAAGTTTTTCAAGGCGGATCAAAGGCTTGCATTTTCTGGCATGAAACTCGCTCTGTGGCTGGGGTCGCTTGACTCCAAATAATAAAAAAGGCCGAGCCATGTCATTAACCCTGGAGCACGTCAGCCGTACCGTCGAGGGCCAGACCTGGATCGACGATGCGAACCTGAGTTTCGAACCCGGATCCTTCAACGTTTTGCTCGGGCGCACGCTGTCCGGCAAAACCAGTCTCATGCGCCTGATGGCCGGTCTGGACAAGCCCGACAGCGGCCGCATCCTGATGAACGGCGTCGACGTCACGCAGCGCCCGGTGCGTTTGCGCAATGTGTCGATGGTGTATCAGCAGTTCATCAATTACCCGACCATGACGGTGTTCGAGAACATCGCCTCGCCTTTGCGCCAGGGCGGCGTTTCCAACGAGCTGATCCAGAGCAAAGTGCTGGAAACCGCGAAGATGTTGCGCATCGAGAAATTCCTCCAGCGCCATCCTCTCGAACTGTCCGGCGGCCAGCAACAGCGCACGGCGATGGCCCGGGCGCTGGTCAAGGATGCCGAGCTGATCCTGTTCGACGAACCGCTGGTGAACCTGGACTACAAACTGCGCGAGGAACTGCGCCAGGAAATGCGCGAGCTGTTCAAGGCTCGCCACACCATCGCTATTTATGCCACCACTGAACCCAACGAAGCACTGGCGCTGGGCGGCACCACGACCATTCTTCACGAAGGCCGGGTGATTCAGAGCGGCAAGTCTTCGCAGGTCTATCACCAGCCACAAACGGTGCTGGCGGCGGAGTTGTTCTCCGAGCCGCCGATCAACCTGATGCCGGGCCGTATCGCCGGCAACGAGGTCAGCTTCGCCAACTTCGTGCACTTCCCGTTGAATGTGGATTTGCGCCCGGTGGGCGAAGGCGAGTTCCGCTTTGGCGTGCGCCCCAGCCACATTTCGCTGGTGCCGAGCAACGACGATGATTTGGAACTCGCGGTGACCGTCGAGGTGGCCGAGATCAGCGGCTCCGAAACGTTCTTGCACGTACGCAACGAACATTTCCTGTTGGTGCTGCACTTGCCCGGCGTGCACGAGTACGACGTCGATGCGCCGATTCGCATCTACATCCCGACCCATAAACTGTTTGTCTTCGATGCGCAGGGACGGCTGGTCCAGGCGCCCGGTCGTCGTATCTCGAGGGTTGCCTGATGGCCGAAATACGATTGCAGAATCTCGCCCACAGCTACACCCGCACGCCGACTGGCCCCGAGGATTACGCGATTCGTGAGATGGACCACATCTGGGAGCAGGGTGGGGCCTACGCGTTGCTCGGTCCTTCGGGCTGCGGCAAATCGACGTTGCTCAATATCATTTCCGGGTTGCTCAGTCCGTCCCAGGGCCATGTCCTGTTCGACGGCAAAGCGGTCAATGATCTGACCCCGGAGAAGCGCAACATCGCCCAGGTTTTCCAGTTTCCGGTGGTCTACGACACCATGACGGTGTTCGACAACCTGGCCTTCCCGCTGCGTAACCAGGGCATGGCCGAGGCGAAAATTCACAGCAAGGTGCAGGAAATTGCCGAGGTCCTCGACCTGCAGGCGCTGCTGAGCAAAAAGGCGCGCAACCTCACCGCCGATGAAAAGCAGAAAGTCTCCATGGGCCGCGGACTGGTGCGCGATGACGTCTCGGCGATCCTCTTCGATGAGCCGCTGACGGTGATCGACCCGCACTTGAAGTGGAAGCTGCGGCGCAAGCTCAAGCAGATCCACGAGCAATTCAACATCACTATGGTCTACGTCACCCACGATCAGCTGGAGGCTTCGACGTTCGCTGACAAGATTGCGGTGATGTACGGCGGACAAATCGTGCAGTTCGGTACGCCGCGCGAATTGTTCGAGCGGCCAAGCCACACCTTTGTCGGCTACTTCATCGGCAGCCCCGGCATGAACCTGATTCAGGTGCAGCCACAAGCGGGCGGTGTCGGTTTTGCTTCGACGCATTTGCCGTTGTCTGACGCGCAACAACAACGCATCGCCGAATCGCAATGGAAAACCCTGAAGGTCGGCATCCGTCCCGAATTCGTGCATGTGTGGGACGAACCGGTTGATGACGCGATGCATGCACAAGTCGTACACGTCGAAGACCTCGGCACCTACAAGATCCTGACCCTGAACCTCGACGGCGCGCCGCTGAAGGTGCGCATGGCCGAAGACAAGCCAGTGCCTGAGGGCACGGCTTACATCAGCTTTCCGGCGCAGTGGCTGATGGTCTATGCCGACGATTACTTGCTGGAGACGCAGCCATGAACAAGGTGCAAAACAACAAGGCCTGGTGGCTGGTCCTGCCGGTGTTCCTGCTGGTGGCGTTCAGCGCGGTGATCCCGATGATGACCGTGGTCAACTATTCGGTGCAGGACATCTTCGACCAGTCCAGCCGCTACTTCGTCGGTGCCGACTGGTACAAGCAGGTGCTGCTGGACCCACGGCTGCACGAGTCGCTGTTGCGCCAGTTCATCTATTCGGGCTGCGTACTGCTGATTGAAATCCCGCTGGGTATCGCCATCGCCCTGACCATGCCGACCAAGGGCCGCTGGTCTTCGCTGGTGCTGATTATCCTGGCGATTCCGCTGCTGATTCCATGGAACGTGGTCGGCACCATCTGGCAGATCTTCGGTCGGGCCGATATTGGCTTGCTGGGGTCGAGCCTCAACGCCATGGGCATCAGCTACAACTATGCGGCGAACACCATGGATGCCTGGGTCACGGTGCTGGTGATGGACGTCTGGCACTGGACCTCGCTGGTGGCGCTGTTGTGTTTCTCCGGGTTACGGGCCATTCCCGACGTGTATTACCAGGCGGCGCGGATCGATCGGGCGTCGGCCTGGGCCGTGTTCCGCCACATCCAGTTGCCCAAGCTCAAGAGCGTGCTGTTGATCGCGGTGATGCTGCGCTTCATGGACAGTTTCATGATCTACACCGAACCGTTCGTGCTCACCGGTGGCGGCCCGGGCAATGCCACGACGTTCCTCAGTCAGACACTGACCCAGATGGCTGTAGGGCAATTCGACCTGGGGCCGGCCGCCGCGTTCTCGCTGGTGTACTTCCTGATCATCCTGTTGGTGTCCTGGCTGTTCTACACCGCCATGACTCACTCTGACGCCAACCGCTGAGGTCTGCCATGAGCAAGCGAAAGCTAATCCCGTTGCTGATCTACATCCTGTTCCTGCTGGTGCCGATCTACTGGCTGCTGAACATGTCCTTCAAGAGCAACACCGAAATCCTCGGCGGCCTGACGCTGTTTCCGCAGGATTTCACCTTCGCCAACTACAAGGTGATCTTCACCGACCCGAGTTGGTACACCGGTTATCTCAACTCGCTGTACTACGTGAGCCTCAACACGGTGATCTCCCTGAGTGTGGCGCTGCCGGCGGCTTATGCGTTCTCGCGTTATCGCTTCCTGGGCGACAAGCACCTGTTCTTCTGGCTGCTGACCAATCGCATGGCACCGCCCGCGGTGTTTCTGCTGCCGTTCTTCCAGCTGTATTCCTCGATCGGCCTGTTTGATACGCACATCGCCGTGGCCTTGGCGCATTGCCTGTTCAACGTGCCGTTGGCGGTGTGGATCCTCGAGGGTTTCATGTCTGGCGTTCCGAAGGAGATCGACGAAACGGCCTACATCGATGGCTACAGTTTTCCCAAGTTCTTCATGAAGATTTTCGTCCCGCTGATCGGCTCCGGAATCGGCGTCACGGCGTTCTTCTGCTTCATGTTCTCCTGGGTCGAACTGCTGCTGGCTCGGACGCTGACGTCGGTGAACGCCAAGCCGATCGCGGCGGTGATGACCCGAACGGTCTCGGCGTCCGGCATTGACTGGGGCGTACTGGCAGCGGCGGGGGTGTTGACCATCCTGCCGGGCATGCTGGTGATCTGGTTTGTTCGCAACCACGTGGCCAAGGGCTTTGCCCTGGGCCGGGTCTGAGGAACTGATGATGGAATGGATGAGTTGGACCGGCCCCACGGCGGCGTTCTTCGGCGTGATTGCCTTGATGCTGGTCGGCATGACGACTTGGGAATTACGGTCGCCGAGTGTCCCTCGGCGTGGTCTTTTGCCGATTGCCACGACCCGTGGCGACCGGCTGTTTATCGGTCTTCTCGGCAGCGCCTACCTGCATTTGCTGGTAATTGGCGTCACCGACTGGAGCATCTGGGTTGCGTTCGCGTTGTCCCTGGTGTGGCTGTTGGCTGTGATGCGGTGGGGCTAGTCGAATCGCTCGGCAATCGTGCTCCAAAACCTAAACAGGAGGTCTCTATGTTCGACAAAAACAATAAGCTGCGACATAGCATTTCATTGGCAGCCATGCTGGCACTCAGCGGTTTGAGCGCGTCGGCCTGGGCCGATGCCTATGAAGAGGCGGCGAAGAAATGGATTGGCAGCGAGTTCAAACCGTCGACCCTGACGGCGGATCAACAGCTTGAAGAACTGAAGTGGTTCATCAAAGCGGCGGAGCCGTTTCGCGGGATGGACATCAAGGTTGTTTCCGAAACCCTGACCACGCACGAGTATGAATCCAAGGTCTTGGCCAAGGCCTTTACCGAGATCACCGGGATCAAAGTCACCCACGATCTGCTGCAAGAAGGCGACGTGGTGGAGAAACTGCAGACCGTGATGCAGTCCGACAAGAGCATCTATGACGGTTGGGTCAACGACTCGGACCTGATCGGCACGCATTTCCGTTACGGCAAGACCGAAGCCATTACCGACCTGATGGCCAATGAAGGTAAAAACTTCACCTCGCCGACCCTGGACCTCAAGGACTTCATCGGCACCTCCTTCACCACTGCGCCCGACGGCAAGCTCTATCAATTGCCCGATCAACAGTTCGCCAACCTCTACTGGTTCCGCGCCGACTGGTTCGAACGGCCGGAGCTGAAAGCCAAGTTCAAGGATAAATACGGTTACGAGCTGGGCGTGCCGGTGAACTGGTCTGCCTATGAAGACATCGCCAAATTCTTCAGCGAAGACGTCAAGGAGATCGACGGCAAACGGATTTACGGCCACATGGACTACGGCAAGAAAGACCCGTCCCTGGGCTGGCGCTTCACCGATGCCTGGTTCTCCATGGCCGGCGGCGGTGACAAGGGCTTGCCCAACGGTTTGCCGGTGGACGAGTGGGGCATTCGTGTCGAAGACTGCCATCCGGTCGGCTCCAGCGTGACCCGCGGGGGCGATACCAACGGCCCGGCGGCGGTGTTTGCCACCACCAAATACGTCGACTGGATGAAGAAATACGCGCCACCGGAAGCGGCGGGCATGACCTTCTCCGAATCCGGCCCGGTGCCGTCCCAAGGCAACATCGCCCAGCAAATTTTCTGGTACACCGCGTTCACCGCGGACATGACCAAACCGGGTCTGCCGGTGGTGAATGCCGACGGCACGCCAAAATGGCGCATGGCGCCATCGCCACGCGGACCGTATTGGGAAGAGGGCATGAAGCTTGGGTATCAGGACGTGGGTTCGTGGACGTTCATGAAGTCCACACCTGAGAAACAGAAACTGGCGGCCTGGCTGTACGCGCAGTTCGTGACTTCGAAAACCGTATCGTTGAAGAAAACCATCGTCGGCCTGACACCCATCCGCGAGTCGGACATCAACTCGCAAGCGATGACCGACCTGGCACCGAAACTCGGTGGCCTGGTGGAGTTCTACCGCAGCCCGGCCCGCGTGCAATGGACCCCGACCGGGACCAACGTGCCGGACTATCCGCGTCTGGCTCAACTGTGGTGGAGCCACATCGCCGAAGCCGCCAGCGGCGACAAAACCCCGCAACAGGCGCTGGATGGCCTGGCCAAGGATCAGGACGCGATCATGACGCGCCTGGAACGCTCGAAAGCGCAAGCCGTGTGCGCGCCGAAAATGAACGCCGAGCGCGATGCGCAGTACTGGTTCGATCAGCCGGGTGCACCGAAGCCGAAACTGGCGAACGAGAAACCGAAAGGCGAAACCGTGAGCTACAACGAACTGCTGAAGTCGTGGGCGGATGCACGCAAGTAAGAGGCTGTCATGTGAAACGCGAACGGCACCGAAAGGTGCCGTTTTGCTTTGTGCCTGTTCCGCCGCCATCGCGGGCAAGCCCGGCTCCCACAGGTATTGCGCCGTTACCGGTGACTTGCCCATCAACTTGCTGATCGGCGTGCCCAGCAAAAACCTGGGTCAGGTCATCGGAGAACTGAGACAACTGCTGCACACCCTGCGGCCACATAACGGATATGTAATTTGCGCGCCACCTTCATGAAAGGTTCGGATTGTTACCTTGATCTCGTTAGTTAATTAAACGAGGAATCAAATATGAAACTTGCACAACTGAGTGCGTTTGCAGCAGCGTTGGTGATGTCTTCCGTTGTTTTGGCTGAAGGTGGTGGCGACCGAGCCTTTGAAAAAATGATGGCGGCCAATGACCGCTCGATGGAGGCGTTTGTCGCCAAAGAACAGGCGCGTGATCCCGTCGTGTTGACTGAGAAGAAGGACGACAAGACCAAGGACTTGTAAGCGTGTCGAGCGACCCTTCCTTGTCGCTCATCTGCGAGATCTTTCATGCCTTCCATCAGTTCGGAAAAATGTCACGCACCATAGTGCGATCTCTTATCAGCGGATATGTTCACGTTTCAACGACTGGCGCACGGTATTCAAAATCGCCAGCTCGAAGGCGTTGTGTCCGGCGTTGAGAAGCCGGCATCGTAGCGGCTGGTGCCGCCGAAGCCAGCGAACGCTGGCCATGCCGAAGGTATCGCTGATGCCTTGGATCACTTCAGTCTGGGCATCAAGCGCAGGCGCTTCGTCCGCGGTTGTGAAGAAGTACTGGTTTACGTGGTAATGCAATTCCAGGCGGACAGCGCGCACGGCTTCGTCGTCAACGAATGCTTCGAGTGCGCTCGGCTGCATCGATTGTCCGCTCAATTGCAATGTCGCCCTTAACCAGTGGAGGGCCGCCTGACGCTGCTGGATTGCGCAGCCATTGTTCAGGACCTGGTAGATCGCGCCGGCACTGACGGCGCATGCCCCATGGGCAATGGCCGACAGGCCGCCATTCAAGGTTTGATCGTAGGCACTTACGTTGGCTGCAAACGGCACGAATACTGAGACCAGTGTGGTTTTCAGAACGGCCTCTGGATAGCGTTGCTGGTATTGAATGGCCAGCCAGCTGCCCCATGAGACGCCGAGCATGCTGATCGTTTCGAACCCCAGATGCTGCCGCAGGGCTTCGATGTCTTCGACGCAAAGGCCGGTGTCGTTGTGTTCGAGTTCGCCATGGGGAGCGGAGCGCCCGCAGCCACGCTGATCGAACAGAATAATGTCGAAACAGCGCTCATCGAAGAACGCCAGATGACGTCTGTCGCTGCTACCCCCCGGTCCGCCATGCAGGAAAAATATCGGTTCGCCACCTGGTGTGCCGTGTCGCTCCCAATAGAGTTGGTGACCGTCGCCAGTCGAGAAGTAGCCACTGTTCACCATTAGGCGGGTGTCCTCAGCCTGTAGAACTGAAACAGTTCCGTGTGGCCGGGACGGGCCGCTACGCTGGATATCAGTTCAAGCTTGAGCATCTGAGCCATATAGGGCACGGCGATCAGCACCGGCGTATGGCCGAAAAGGAGAATCGTGCCTCCCGGTTTAACGGCGGCTGCCATATCGAGGAACGCTTGCTGCGCGTCCTTGCGCGTCATCACTTCGGCATTGAGGAAACGCAGGATCAGCACATCGCATTGAATACCTGTTGTCGCAATGTGGCTGGCATCGGCCAGGTAGAACCGGGCGGCTGAAGTGCCATGATGCTTTTTGGCATATTCGATCATCGACGCTGAGCGATCAGACCCCAGGCATTGGCGATCCGGGAGTTCGCCAGCGAGGTGTGCGATGAACTCGCCCGTCGAACACGCCGGGTCATGGATCACCGCGCCGGGAGATGACAGGGAATTGATCAGGCTTGTGCAATGCTGGCGAAAATGCCGTTCGTCAGCATCCAGCTGCGTGGCGAGCATCTCAGTACATTGCCAGTACTCGGGCGGGCAGACGCACTCTCGGCCGCTGTCATCCATGGCAGGAAACGGAAAACGCACTTCGCTGCCCGACTGCGTCAAAGCATGATGGAACGCGGTTTCTTTCTCCTGTGCAGATACAGCATGGAAATAGATCACGGCGCCTTGATTGCCCCAACGCCACTCCGCCAGCGGTCCGAGCAACATCCAGGGTTGGAGCACGCTGCTGATGTGCCAGCCGACCGTCTCGCTGTGTTGCAGGACTTTGCGGCCGACCCATTCGTTGCCGCCGATACGCAGGAAAAACAAATGGTGCAGGCCCGAGCCGAAGGGTTCGATGAAGCTATCGAGCTCGCCCGGCGATGCCTTGCGCCGGAGAAATGATCGAGCGAGGCGGTGTTCTCGATGAAGGGCAGGGGTCATGTTGCCACTCCCGGGTTCCTTTGCAGGCGCTGTCCTCGTGCCTGCGGTATCACCACATTGCCGCTGGACACCACAAAAAAACGCTCCAGCCCCGGAATGACGACGTTGACCAGCGTGGTCCCCAACGGCGTCTGATGCAGTTCGGTGACCCCCAGCGCACGCCCATGCTGGTGGAGATCTTCTGCCAGCCAATTGATTTGCTCGGCCAACGGTCGCTCATTGGATGTTTCGGGTAATTCGACCGTGAATTGCTCGCAATGGGTAAGCAGTGGATACAGATCGAATTGCAGGCAGCGGAGCAGGCGAGGAAATTTGCTCAAATGCCGTTGCGCATTACTCAGGTAGTGTTGCAGTTCTGGCTCCGAGGCCCCGTGATGCAGTTGGACGAGTTCGGTCAGCGCCCGCCACGCGCCATGTCGGGCGCTGATCGAGGTACCGCTGCCGAACACGCGAGGATGGGGACCAGGTTCGGTTGTGAACGCCAGAAAGGTGCGTGGCAGGAATTCAGTGCTGATGTCGATCAGGATGATTTCCGCTCCGATCTCCGCTTCGGCGTCCGACCACAGTTGACCCAATTCTTCGTGATCTGCCACGCGACCGACCCGGCGCAACACAGGCCGGTTCTCGTAGTAAAAATGCTCCAGCAGAAACAGCGAGACCGCATCACGCTCGATGCATTCATTTGCCGCATGCAAGACCGCTTCGTCGTAACTCGCGCCAATGGCCGTTCCACTGTTAGAGGCATATCGCCGTAATACGCCGTAGTTCGTAGTGTCTTGTTCCAGTGGCCGGCGTGAATAGTCGGGTGTGCATAGCGCGACGGGGTAAGAGAATGAAGTTTTTTTGAAAAAATCTGTATAAGTTCTGCAGGCTGTCAAGGCATCGGCTTGGTCGATGAGAGTAGAAAGAACAGTGTCATCGATAAATAGTGATGAGTCGGAAAAGTAGTGCGGGGCGATGCAGTGAATATCGCAGGAGCTGAAGTGATCACTTAGGTAATGTTCCAGTGTTTCGTAAAGTGCGCCTACCTGGGCGTGATGGAGGTAACCTTTTCCCGCCGCTCTGGCGACGCCCTGTTGATTGCCAACACTAGCCGAGACATGCACCGCGACAATCTTTTGTCCGAGTGTGCGGGGTTCTGCGCGAATCCCCAGGGTTTCCAGTTCGGCGTGAATCCTCTTTTCAGCCTGAGCGAGGGTGAGTTCTCGTTCTGCACGTGTAAAGTTATCCATTGTTCCCTCCCTTGAAAAACGGGGGGCATTTGCCCCCCGCTTTCTTAAACGGCTTCCAGTTCTGCCTGTTCATCCTCGGTCAGTTGCAGTTGTTCAATTTGCTCTGCTGTGGGGGTGTCCTGTTGTTTCAGATCGATAACTTTATTTGCGTTCCAGCTGACAAGGTAACCCATAGGTAAACTCTCTTTATTGTTGGATAGTGGCGTGCTTAATCAAGCACGGAGCAACTGTATAAGTTGGAAGTTGGGCGGTCAAAAATGACGGGAAGTTACAGTGTCGTCGTTTTAGGTGTAAGGAAACACAAACACATTAATCCGCGATTGACGACTTTGTTTCGTAAACAGGGGCGGACGCCGAGTAAACACCGTATTCGCTGCAGCGATGGGGGAAATGGGATGTGGGAAAACTCAGAGAGTTGGGTAGCCGAATCGCAATGATGAGTTTGTTTTCGTTCTTTTACAGGTGGTGCGCGGAGATTTTTCCTACCGCGTTTGAAGTTTCTTCAGACGGCGATGCGTGTTTACCCCTCAAATTCAACCGGTAGAAGTCTTTGCTTTCTGCACAAATGAAAACGCCCCGAACACGTCGGGGCGTTTGCTTGAGACCACCTTCAGTGCTTTTTCAAGCGCTTGGCATTCCTTGAATAACCGCGACCCGTTGAGGGTCGCGGTTTCTTTAGTGTTCTAGATGTCTCAGTTTTTGCTGCTTTTTACGATAGAAAACATCATTCCTGTGTAACGAGTCGTCGTCGCTGAGTAATTGAGGTCGCCAACCTTGCGCTTGGTTGGTTCTTTAGAGTCGAAATTTTTGACAGACTCATGGAAAACGTCCATGACCATTTTTTTGTTCTGATCCACTGGGATGCCAGGGTTGAGTGCTTCAGTGATCGCAAGCAGAACAGCAAATATCTGAAGTGACTGCTCCTCATTCGGTGAAATGGCAAGCATCACCATGTCCACGTTGCCGTCATTTTTATCGATGGTTCCCATCATCGCCAGGTCCTCGCTGAAAGCATGCGAGAACGTGTCGGTGGCCCCACCCGTCTGAACTTCAAAGTCGGCAGTTTTGAATTCCTTGTTGTATCGACCTATAGCGTCGTTGAACGCGTTATGGAACTCATTGACAGTCAAACCCATGGAGTTTGCGGAACGGTTGGCGTTTGCTTCAACAGTTGCCACGGACTCAAAGCCTTGAGTTTTGGGGTTGAGGTAGTCAACAAGAGCAGAGGCAAGAAGCATGAAGCCCAACCCACCCATGAACAAGGTCCATCGTGTCGGGACCTTGCCGGTTTTTTTGCTCTTGAAAACAGTCGGCGCTATCAGCCCGACAACCGCCACCACCAAAGACAGCAATCCAAACAACGCCACCAGCCCTATTAGTACGACCACGATTCATTCCTTTTGATTTACAGCTTTTAAGTGATGCCATTCTAATGTCGCGCATCTGAAAAGCCACGGCGATGTATTCGTCCCGGCGCCTGGCCGGCAGCACGTCAAACGAACGGTGGCCACCGTTGCGCCCGTCACCGGTATCTAGCTTCAGGTCAATCATTGCAAATGGATCAACACTGACCCGGACAGTGCCTTAGGTAAAGTCGGATTCGAACGTGCTACGGCGTGGGTTTTATTGTTCGGCGGGCAAGGGCCTGCCGGCATGGTTGCCGGGTGACATCGTTACAAGCTGCGGATAACGCCAAGTTGATGCGGGAATTACAGATTTGTCAGATGTTGAACATGCCGACGCCATCGCGAGCAGGCTCGCTCCCACATTGGTCAGGATGGGGCTGATACATTCATGTGCGCAGATGTGGCTTCTAGCTTTCGTACGTATCTAGCTGGTTGTCTGACAGAGAGGTATCGATGTCATTTGGAAATACGAGTTTGCCCTTCATGGCACCGATCCGTTTAACACGCGTTTTTTTCAAGGTGATTTTGCCTCGGCGTTCTTTGGCTATCGCATCAAGGCCATCCATCAACTCTAAAAAAATAGTCCGCTTCATGGTTCTTGGATCTCCACTCGATAGGTGATCTTCAAAGTTAGCTTCAAATGCCTTCTGCGGAATGTCAGCCATTGCTCAACGCTTTGCAGGCAAATTCCTAAAAAGGAGAGGGCATTCAAGATAGAAAGATCGCAGCCTGCGGCAGCTCTTACAGAGCGCACACCATTCCAATGTAGGCGCCAGTCGCGTTTGGCGGCTTCGATTGACGTGTCGTTGCAATCCACAGCACTATCCAACCATGAATACCCAATATCGAATGACCATAATGTGCTCCTCTATGACCGCTTCCGGCGGGCCATAAGGTCATACGTGCTCGGCATTTGACGTGTTACCCAAAGCCCCGCCAGAGATGGACGGGGCTTTTTCATGCCCTGTCCGTGCATGGCTCATGGAGAGAGAGATGTTCGAGATCAGAAGATCTACCCCAAGCGACGCCCAGGTTGCATTTGACATCCGTCGGTTAGCTATTCGACATCAATGCATCGGTGCCTACAGCGAACAGCAAATGCTCGACTGGACCAAAGGTTCGGCCGAAGACGGCTACGACACGCTGATGGACAAGCACTTCTATCTGGGCTGCGTTGAGTGCGAGCCCGTGGCGACCGGGATGCTCGATCTGGAGTACCGTGAAATCGGTGCAATCTTCATTCGCCCGGATTTCATGCAGCGCGGGCTGGGCAAGCGTGTTTTGTGTTTTCTTGAAGATCGGGCGCGGGATTTGGGGCTGACCGAGGTATGTCTTGATGCGACGTTGAATGCCGCTGATTTCTATAGGCGCTGCGGATACATCGGGGAGGGGAGTGCGATTTACCAGTCACCTTCAGGTCTGCAACTGGCCTGCGTGCCGATGGTGAAAATACTCTAATGGCCCAAAAACAAAAACGGCACCCGAAGGTGCCGTTTCTGTTTTCTACCGAGTGTCGCTTAAGCGATCAACCCGCCAACCCGGCCTGCTGAACCAGAACCAGCAGCGGTTGTGGGTAGACGCCAAGGAAGAACGCTACCAAAGCGATGGCCAGCAGCATCACGCCGCCTGCACGTTGTTCCCAATGCAGTTGCGCATCGTGGCGACGCAGGTTTGGCTCGATCAGGTACAGGGTGACCATGACGCGCAGGTAGTAGAAGACGCCGATGGCGCTGCCCAGTACCAGGGAGCCGACCAGCCACCATTGATGCGATTCGACACCGGTGGCGATGATGTAGAACTTGCCGATGAAGCCCGCGGTCAGCGGGATACCGGCCAGGGACAGCATCATCACGGTCAGTACGGCAGTCAGGTACGGACGGCGCCAGAACAGGCCGCGGTACTCGTACAGGGCATCGGCGTCACGACCGTTGTACGGCGAGGACATCAGCGTGATCACGCCGAACGCGCCGAGGCTGGTGATGACGTAGGTGACCAGGTACACGCCGATGGCTTCCACGGCCAGACCCTTGCTCGCCACCAGGGCGATCAGCAGGTAACCGAAGTGGGCGATGGACGAGTAACCCAGCAGACGCTTGAGGTTGCTTTGGGTCAGTGCCAGCAGGTTACCGAACAGGATCGACGCGATGGCGATGATGGTCAGTACGTCGCTCAGTACACCGCTGCTTGCCGCCGGGGAGATCTGGAACAGACGCACCATCACCGCGAACACCGCGACTTTGGAGGCGGTGGCCAGGAACGCCGCCACCGGAGCCGGAGCCCCTTCGTAAACGTCCGGGGTCCAGAGGTGGAACGGCACCAGCGACAGCTTGAATGCCAGACCGATCAGCATCATGCCCAGGCCCAGTTGCGCCAGCGAGCTTGGCAGGCCGGTGGCCGCGAGGGCCTGGCCGATGCCGACGAAGCTCAGGCTACCGGAGTCGGCATACAGCAGCGCCATACCGAACAGCAGGAACGCGGAACCTGCGGCCGACAGCACCATGTACTTGATACCGGCTTCCAGCGAACGCTTGTTGAAGAAGGCGTAGGCCACCAGACCGTAGACCGGTACCGAGAGCAGCTCCAGACCGACGAACAAACCGGCCAGGTGTTGCGCGCTGACCAGCACCAGACCGCCAGCGGCGGACATCAGGATCAGCAGGTAAAGCTCTTCACGGTTGCCCGGGTAACCCGAACCGCCATCGCCGAGGTAGGCGTGGGCGAGGGTGACACAGGCGAGGGTGGCGACCAGGATCAGCGCCATGTACAGGCAGGCGAAGGTGTCGATCTGCAGCAACGGAGTCACGGCCAGAGGCGCGACTTTCAGGGCTGGCAGGATCGACAGCAATGCCAGGTTCAGACCTGCCACGGAAATCAGGAAGGTCTGCGAGTGGTTGCGGCGCCAGGCGATTGCCAGCATCACCACGATGATCGTGGCGCTGGTGATCAACAACGGCGCAAGCGCGATAAAGTGTTGAGTCGTGAATTCCATAGCGCTCTTACCGGGCCGAAGCGAGTTGAGTGAAGGCGGAGCCAAGCCACTGCTGCACGCCATGCATCGTCGCGGCAGAAGTGTCGAGGAACGGCTGCGGGTACACGCCGATGTAAATCAGCAGCGCCGCCAGGCCAACCACCATGATCAGTTCGCGACCGTCCATGCCATGCAACACCGCGTCCGATTTGGACGGGCCGAAGTAGGCACGGTGGATCATGATCAGCGAGTAGACCGAACCGAACACCAGGCCCGACGTTGCGATCGCAGTGATCCACGGCGCAGCGGCGAAGGTGCCGATCAGGATCAGGAACTCACCGACGAAGTTACCGGTACCCGGCAAGCCCAGGGACGCAGCCGCGAAGAACAGGCTGATGGCGGGCAGGTAAGCGATCTTCGACCACAGGCCACCCATTTCACGCATGTCGCGGGTGTGAGTGCGCTCGTACAGCTGACCACTGAGGATAAAGAGTGCCGCCGCCGACAGACCGTGTGCCAGCATCTGCATTACCGCGCCCTGCAGCGCAAGTTGGCTGCCGGAGTAGATGCCGATCAGCACGAAGCCCATGTGGGAAACCGAGGAGTAGGCGATCAGACGCTTGATGTCGGTTTGCGCGAACGCCAGGAAAGCACCGTAGAAGATCCCGATCAGACCCAGGGTCATGGCGAACGGCGCGAACTCGGCCGAGGCATTCGGGAACAGCGGCAGGGCGAAACGCAACAGGCCGTAAGCCGCGGTCTTCAACAAGATACCGGCCAGGTCGACGGAACCCGCGGTCGGTGCCTGGGCGTGAGCGTCAGGCAGCCAGGAGTGGAACGGCACCACTGGCAGCTTCACCGCGAACGCGATGAAGAAGCCGAGCATCAGGATGTACTCGGTGGTGAGCGACATCTTGGTTTTCAACAGATCGGAGTAATTGAAGGTAATTACGCCGGTGGCGTTGAAGTTGACCAGCACCAGACCCAGGATCGCCACCAACATGATCAGGCCGGAAGCCTGGGTGAAGATGAAGAACTTGGTCGCCGCGTAGATCCGGGTTTTCTTGCCGTCCGAAGAGCTGTGACCCCAGAGCGCGATGAGGAAGTACATCGGCACCAGCATCATTTCCCAGAAGAAGAAGAACATGAACAGGTCGAGGGCGAGGAACACGCCGACGACACCGCCCAGGATCCACATCAGGTTCAGGTGGAAGAAGCCAACGTGACGCTGGATCTCTTTCCACGAGCAGAGCACCGAGAGGATACCCAGCAGACCGGTCAGCAGGATCATCAACAGCGACAGGCCGTCGAGGGCCAGGTGCACGCTGATGCCGAAGCGCTGGATCCAGATGTGCTTGAACTCAAGCGCCCAGACCGGATCGGCGCCAGGCGCCGGAGCAAATGAATAATTACCGTGGGCCCACAGCCAGAGGCCGAGCGCGAGTTCCAGGGTCATGGTCAACAGCGCAATCCAGCGGGGGAGGGTAGCGCCGAAGCGCTCACCCATCCAGCACAGCAGGCCGCCGATGAAGGGGATCAGGATTAGCCAAGGCAGAATCATGACGGGCTCAATTCCTTTCGCAAGTTCGCAAGGTTCATATTCAGACCGCTACCAGCACGATGGCGCCGATGACCAGCACGGAGCCGGCTGCCATCGATGCCGCGTACCAACGCAGTTGACCGGTTTCGGTACGGCTCAGGGCGGTGTGACCGCCTTTGGCCATACGCGGGATCAGACCGATGGTCTGGTCGAGCGGGTCTTTGCGCAGTGCGTGGCTGATCGCAAGGTATGGCTTGACGAACAGTTTGTCGTAGATCCAGTCGAAGCCCCAGGCAGCGAACCACCAGGCCGAAAGGAAGCGGCCGATGCCGCTGTTGGCGATTGCAGTGACGAAACGACGCTTGCCGAGGAACAGCAGCGCGGCCAGCAGGATACCGGACAGGGCAATGGCGCCCGAGGCGATTTCCAGACTGTGCTTGGCTTCGCCGCCGGCATGACCAACGCTTTCCGGCAGCACGCCGTGCAGCGGTGGAACGATCATGGCGCCGACGAAGGTCGACAGCACGATCAGCACCGACAGTGGCAGCCAGTGAGCGATGCCGTGACCGGCGTGCGCTTCGGTCTTCGCTTCACCGTGGAACGTGATGAAGATCAGGCGGAAGGTGTACAGCGACGTCATGAACGCGCCAACCAGACCTGCGTACAGCAGACCGTGGTTGCCGCTGGCGAACGCTTCCCAGAGGATTTCGTCCTTGGAGTAGAAGCCTGCGGTCACCAGTGGCAGGGCAGACAAAGCCGCGCCGCCGACGATGAAGCTGGCGTAGGCCAGCGGCAGTTTCTTCCACAGGCCGCCCATCTTGAAGATGTTCTGCTCGTGGTGGCAGGCAACGATCACCGCACCGGAGGCAAGGAACAACAGTGCCTTGAAGAAGGCGTGGGTCATCAGGTGGAAAATCGCGCCATCCCATGCACCAACGCCCAGGGCCAGGAACATGTAGCCGATCTGGCTCATGGTCGAATAGGCGAGGATACGTTTGATGTCGGTCTGAACCAGTGCGGCAAAACCGGCCAGCACCAGGGTCACGCCACCAACAACGCCGACGAGGTGCAGGATGTCCGGCGCCAACGCAAACAGGCCGTGGGTACGGGCGATCAGGTAGACACCGGCGGTCACCATGGTTGCAGCGTGGATCAGTGCCGAAACCGGGGTAGGACCGGCCATCGCATCCGCCAACCAGGTTTGCAGTGGCAGTTGCGCGGATTTACCGACAGCGCCACCCAGCAGCATCAGGGTCGCCAGGACGATCCAGAAGTCACCGGACTGGAAGTGCTGAGGTGCCTTGACCAGCAGCTCCTGAATGTTCAGCGTGCCCAACTGTTGGAACAGGATGAACAGGCCGATGGCCATGAACACGTCGCCGATACGGGTGACGATAAAGGCTTTGAGTGCAGCGTTGCCGTTGTTGCGGTTGCTGTAGTAGAAACCGATCAACAGGTACGAGCACAGGCCCACGCCTTCCCAGCCGAAGTACAGGAACAACAGGTTATCGCCCAGGACCAGGAACAGCATGCTGGCGATAAACAGGTTGGTGTAGGCGAAGAAGCGCGAGTAACCGGCTTCACCGCGCATGTACCAGGACGCGAACAGGTGGATCAGGAAGCCGACGCCGACGACCACACCGAGCATGGTCACGGACAGGCCATCCAGGTACAGCGCGAAGTTAGGCGTGAAGCCTTCCACCGCCATCCACTGCCACAACACCTGGGTGTAGTGGCCGCCTTCCGGCGGGGCGACGTTGAATTGCCAGATCACGTAGGCCGCGACGATGGCAGACAGGCCGATGGAACCGACGCCGATCAGCGCCGACAGGTTTTCCGAAAAGCGACCGCGTGAGAACGCCAGCAGCAGAAAACCCATGAGAGGGAATACGAAAGTCAGATAGAGAAGATTCATCCGCGCATCTCGCTGGCAGCGTCGATATCGAGAGTGTGGAAGCGGCGATACAGCTGCAACAGAATCGCCAGGCCAATACTGGCCTCGGCGGCTGCCAGGCTGATCACCAGGATGAACATGATCTGTCCATCCGGCTGCGCCCAGCGGCTACCGGCAACGATGAACGCCAACGCGGAGGCATTCATCATGACCTCCAGGCTCATCAGCACGAAAAGAATGTTGCGCCGGACCATCAGGCCGACCAGACCGAGGCAGAACAGGATGCCGGCGACCGCCAGACCATGCTCCATAGGGATAGCAGGCATCGTCATTGCTCCTTGGCTTCGTTGCGGCCCAAGTGGAACGCCGTGACGGCTGCCGCAAGCAGCAACATCGAGGCGAGTTCGACCACCAGCAGATAAGGACCGAACAGGCTGATGCCCACGGCCTTCGCGTCTACGGTGGTGTGGCCGACGGCCTGACCGGTCTGGTGGCTGAACAGCACGTACAGCAACTCGGCCAACAGCAGGGCACCGAGAATCACCGGGCCGAGCCAGATGCCGGGCTTGAGCCAGACGCGTTCTTGCTGAACCGAGGCGGGCCCCAGGTTCAGCATCATCACCACAAACACGAACAGCACCATGATGGCGCCAGCGTAGGCGATCACTTCCAGCACACCGGCAAACGGTGCGCCGAGGGCGAAGAACGTCATCGCCACGGCAATCAGCGAAATGATCAGGTAGAGCAGGGCGTGCACAGGGTTGGTGTGGGTGACCACGCGAAGCGTGGAAACCACAGCGATACCCGATGCGAAATAGAAAGCGAATTCCATCTTTCTTCCTTAAGGCAGCAAGCTCTTCACGTTGATCGGTTCGGCTTCATTTTGCGCGGCGCCTTTGGGCTTACCGGCAATCGCCATACCTGCAACACGATAGAAGTTGTAATCAGGGTTTTTGCCGGGGCCGGAGATCAGCAGATCTTCTTTCTCGTAAACCAGGTCCTGACGTTTGAACTCGGCCATCTCGAAATCCGGTGTCAGCTGGATCGCGGTGGTCGGGCAGGCTTCCTCGCAGAGGCCACAGAAAATGCAGCGCGAGAAGTTGATGCGGAAGAAGTCCGGGTACCAGCGACCGTCTTCGGTTTCGGCTTTCTGCAGCGAGATGCAACCGACAGGGCACGCCACGGCGCACAGGTTGCAGGCTACACAACGCTCTTCGCCATCAGGGTCGCGGGTCAGGACGATACGGCCACGGTAGCGCGGCGGCAGGTACACGGCTTCTTCCGGGTACTGCAGCGTGTCGCGCTTGCGGAAGGCGTGGCTGAAAATCATCACCAGGCTGCGAAGCTGGGTGAAGAAGCCATGCACGATGTCAAATATGTACTTCATGATTCTCTATCCTCACTGAGCCGCGACGGCGGGCGTGTTGAGCAACACGATCGCAGCGGTCACCAGCATGTTGACGAGGGTCAGCGGCAGGCAGAACTTCCAGCTGAAATCCATCACTTGGTCATACCGTGGGCGCGGAATCGAGGCGCGCAGCAGGATGAAGATCATGATGAAGAACGCGGTCTTGAGCGCGAACCAGATGAAAGGGATCTGCGGCAGAATGTCGAACGGACCGTGCCAGCCACCGAAGAACAAGGTCACCAGCAGCGCCGAAATCAACACGATGCCGATGTACTCGCCGACGAAGAACATGCCCCATTTCATGCCGGCGTATTCAATGTGGTAACCATCGGCCAGTTCCTGTTCCGCTTCCGGCTGGTCGAACGGGTGACGGTGAGTCACGGCGACGCCAGCGATGAAGAAGGTCAGGAAACCGAAGATCTGCGGAATGATGAACCACAGGTGCTGCGCTTGATAGTCAACGATGTCGCGCATGTTGAACGAGCCGACCTGGATCACGATGCCCATCAGCGACAGGCCCATGAACACTTCGTACGACACGGTCTGTGCCGAGGCCCGCAAGCTGCCCAGCAGGGCGAACTTGTTGTTACTCGACCAGCCGGCGAACAACACCGCGTAGACCGACAGGCCGGCCATGGCGAAGAAGAACAGGATGCCGATGTTCAGGTCCGCCACGCCCCAGGTCGGGGTGATCGGGATGATCGCGAAGGCAATCAGCAGGGCGCTCATGGCCACGACCGGTGCCAGGGTGAAGATCATCTTGTCGGCAAACGGCGGCGTCCAGTCTTCCTTGAAGAACATCTTGATCATGTCGGCCGCGATCTGGAACGCGCCGAACGGGCCGACGCGGTTCGGACCGTAACGGTCCTGCCAGAGGGCGAGCAAACGACGCTCGACCCAACTCAGCAGCGCGCCGCAGACCACCACGGCGAGCAGAATCACGATGGCCTGGATGACCGAGATGATCACTGCGATCACTTCAGGAGTGAACCAAGTCATTGCGCTGCCTCCTGCAGACCATCAACGGTTTTGCCAAAGATCGCTGGCGGAATGCCGGCGATACCGGCCGGCAATGCCACCAGGCCAGCACCCAGCTCTTCGTTGATGCGCAGCGGCAGACGCAAGGTCTGGCCAGCGACGTTCAAGCTGAGCATGGCGCCGTCATTGACACCCAGGCGGTCGGCTTCGGACTTGGCCAGCGACACGTAAGCGGCCGGAATGCGCTCTTGAACCGGTGCGGCTTTGGAAGAGTTCTCTTCGCTGCCGAACAGGTGGAAGAACGGCACGACCTGCCAGGTGCCCGGCGCCGGGTTGAACGCACGTGGAACAGCGGCGAACCAGTTCAGCGAATCACCGGTGCTTTCGATCAGGCGGGTGCCCGGGTCGCCAGCGCGGATGTGACCACCGACTTCGTCCTGGAACTTGTTCCAGGCTTGCGGCGAGTTCCAGCCCGGAGACCAGGCGAATGGCACTTGCTGACGCGGTTCGACCGAGCCCGAGTAGCCTTCCATGGAGAACGAGAACGCAGTGTCGTTGTCCTGGGACGTACGCGGTTCGTGCACGCTGATGTCGGCGCGCATGGCGGTACGACCGGAGTAGCGCAGCGGTTCGCGCGCCAGTTTCAGGCCTTTGATACGGAATGCGGCGGACGGTGCGGCGTCGACGATGCGCGCCAGTTGCGGCGTGCTTGCAGCCACGGCTGCGGTGACGTGGTCCAGTTGGGTCCAGTCGATCGGCTGGTTCAACAGGGTCGCGCGCAGGGCATGCAGCCAGCGCCAGCCTTCGTGAACAAGGATGCTCGCGTCGAGGTAAGTCGGGTCGAACACCTGGAAGAAGCGCTGGGCGCGGCCTTCCTGGCTGACCAGCGTACCGTCGCCTTCAGCGAAGCTGGCGGCTGGCAGAACCAGGTGCGCGCGATCGCTGGTGGCAGTCTTCTGATGGTCCGCGACGATCACCACTTTCGCGGCGTTCAGGGCGGCATCAACCTTGGCTTTGTCGGTGCGGGTGTACAGATCGTTTTCCAGCACGACGAGGGCGTCGGCACGGCCGTCGATCACCGCTTGCAGGGCGTCGTCGACCGAGTCACCACCGAGCATGGCCAGGCCGAGGCTGTTGGCCTCTGGCACGATCAGGCTGATGGAACCGTTCTTCTCACGCAGCTTCAAGGCTTTGGCAATGTTCGCGGCGGCTTCGATCAGCGCTTTGGAACCCAATGAGGTGCCGGCGATGATCAATGGACGCTTGGCCGCGAGCAGGGCGTCGGCGATGCGCTTGGCCAGTTCAAGGGCTTCAGCATCCAGGCCTTCGACGGCCGGTGCGCTGGCGTCCAGGGCGTGAGCCACGGCGAAACCGATGCGGGCCAGGTCGTCCGGTGCAGCGTGAACGCATTCTTCGGCGATATCGTCGAGCTTGGTTTCAGCCAGGCTGGCGATGAACAGCGGGTTCAGCGCGTGCTGACCGATGTTCTTCACAGCGGCGTCGAGCCACGGCTGAACGCGCATGGCGTCGGCCATGTCTTCGGCTTTGCCCTTGACCGATTGACGCAGGGACAGGGCCATGCGCGCAGCGGTCTGGGTCAGGTCTTCGCCAAGAACGAAAATCGCGTCGTGGTCTTCGATGTCGCGCATGTTCGGGATCGGCAGCGGGCTGTCTTTAAGCACCTGCATGACCAGACGAATGCGCTCCAGCTCAGCGGCTTCGATGCCGGAGTAGAAGTGCTCGGCGCCGACCAGCTCGCGCAACGCGTAGTTGCTTTCGAGGCTGGCACGCGGCGAACCGATACCGACGATGTTGCGACCGCGCAGCAGGTCAGCGGCTTTATCCAGCGCTTCGTCCAGGGTCAGCTTGGCGCCGTTGGCCAGCAATGGCTGACGCGGACGATCCTTGCGGTTGACGTAGCCATAGCCGAAACGGCCACGGTCGCACAGGAAGTACTGGTTGACCGAACCGTTGAAGCGGTTTTCGATACGACGCAGTTCACCGTAGCGTTCGCCCGGGGAGATGTTGCAACCGCTTGAGCAGCCATGACAGATGCTCGGCGAGAACTGCATGTCCCACTTGCGGTTGTAACGCTCGGAGTGAGTCTTGTCGGTGAACACACCGGTCGGGCAGACCTCGGTGAGGTTGCCGGAGAACTCGCTTTCCAGGGTGCCGTCTTCAACGCGACCGAAGTACACGTTGTCGTGGGCGCCGAACACACCGAGGTCGGTGCCGCCAGCGTAATCCTTATAGAAGCGCACGCAGCGGTAGCAAGCGATGCAGCGGTTCATTTCGTGGGAAATGAACGGGCCCAGTTGCTGGTTCTGGTGAGTGCGCTTGGTGAAGCGATAACGGCGCTCGTTGTGGCCGGTCATCACGGTCATGTCTTGCAGGTGGCAGTGACCTCCTTCTTCACAGACCGGGCAGTCGTGAGGGTGGTTGGTCATCAGCCATTCAACGACGCTGGCGCGAAACACTTTCGCTTCTTCGTCGTCGATGGAGATCCAGCTGCCGTCAGTGGCAGGGGTCATGCAGGACATGACGATCCGACCACGCTTGTCGTTCTCGTCGGTGTACTGCTTGACCGCGCACTGGCGGCAAGCGCCAACGCTGCCAAGGGCTGGGTGCCAGCAGAAATAAGGGATATCGAGGCCTAGCGACAGACATGCCTGTAACAGGTTGTCTGCCCCATCGACTTCGAGCTCTTTGCCGTCTACGTGGATAGTGGCCATGGTTCAAAGTTCTTCGTTGGCCCGGTGTCAGCGGGCGTGGCTAATGGAATCTTGTTGTTCGCGTGAATCAAAACAGCCGCTTGCGGCGTCATCACACGAGAAGGCGAAGGGCACGGACCCTTCGCCTTTTTTAAGCGTTTACGCGCCGACTACAATCGGCCTTGCCAGAGGCGGGACGACGGCGCTGGTGGGCGCGATGCCGGCTTCGAACTCATGGCGGAAGTATTTGATTGCGCTGCCCAATGGCTCCACGGCGCCCGGTGCGTGAGCACAGAAGGTCTTGCCTGGGCCGAGGAAACCGACCAGACCCAGCAGGGTCTCGATGTCGCTGGCTTGCCCTTCACCGTTCTCGATCGCACGCAGCAGCTTGACGCTCCACGGCAGACCGTCACGGCACGGGGTGCAGAAGCCGCAGGATTCACGGGAGAAGAACTCTTCCATGTTGCGCAGCAGGGAAACCATGTTGACGCTGTCGTCCACCGCCATGGCCAGGCCAGTACCCATACGGGTGCCCACTTTGGCGATGCCGCCGGCGTACATTTGTGCGTCGAGGTGTTCCGGCAACAGGAAGCCGGTACCGGCGCCGCCTGGCTGCCAGCACTTGAGCGTGTAACCGTCGCGCATGCCGCCAGCGTAGTCTTCGAACAACTCGCGACCGGTGACGCCGAATGGCAATTCCCACAGGCCCGGGTTCTTGACCTTGCCGGAGAAGCCCATGAGCTTGGTGCCCATGTCTTCACTGCCCGGGCGCGCCAACGATTTGTACCAGTCCACGCCGTCGGCAATGATCGCCGGCACGTTGCACAGGGTTTCAACGTTGTTCACGCACGTCGGCTTGCCCCACACGCCAACGGCGGCAGGGAAGGGTGGCTTGGAACGCGGATTGGCGCGGCGGCCTTCAAGGGAGTTGATCAGTGCGGTTTCTTCACCGCAGATGTAACGCCCGGCACCGGTGTGGACGAACAGCTCGAAATCGAAGCCGCTGCCCAGGATGTTCTTGCCCAGCAGACCTGCTGCCTTGGCTTCTTCCACAGCACGGTTGAGGTGCTTGGCGGCGGTGGTGTATTCGCCACGCAGGAAGATGTAGCCACGGTAGGTTTTCAGCGCGCGAGCACTGATCAGCATGCCTTCGATCAGCAGATGGGGAAGTTGCTCCATCAGCATGCGGTCTTTCCAGGTGTTCGGTTCCATCTCGTCCGCGTTGCACAGCAGGTAGCGGATGTTGATGGATTCGTCTTTGGGCATCAGGCCCCACTTAACGCCAGTGGGGAAGCCTGCGCCGCCGCGACCTTTCAAGCCCGAATCCTTCACGGTCTGGACGATGTCGTCCTGAGCCATGTCGGCGAAGGCCTTGCGGGCAGCGGCGTAACCGTTCTTGGCCTGGTACTCGTCGAGCCAGACGGCTTCGCCATCATCACGCAGGCGCCAGGTGAGCGGGTGGGTCTCGGCCGAACGCTTGATGCGGTTGGCTGGACCGAAGGAAGTCAGGGTCATACGTAGCCCTCGAGCAATTTGGCAACGCCGGCAGGCTGCACATCACCGAAAGTGTCGTCGTCGATCATCAACGCCGGCGCCTTGTCACAGTTGCCGAGGCAGCAGACCGGCAGCAGGGTGAATCGACCGTCGGCAGTGGTCTGCCCCAGGCCGATGCCCAGATTGCTCTGGATTTCGCTGACAACCGATTCGTGGCCGCCGATGTAGCAAACCATGCTGTCGCAGACGCGAATGATGTGGCGACCGACTGGCTGACGGAAGATCTGGCTATAGAACGTCGCCACCCCTTCAACGTCGCTGGCCGGAATGCCGAGGATTTCGCCGATGGCGTAGAGCGCGCCGTCAGGCACCCAGCCACGTTCCTTCTGGACGATCTTCAGGGCTTCGATCGACGCCGCGCGCGGGTCTTCGTAGTGATGCAGCTCGTGCTCGATGGCCGAGCGCTCGGTTTCACTCAAGGTGAAACGGTCTGTCTGGATAAGCGTGCTATTCATGCTTAGCGGTCCACGTCGGCCATAACGAAATCGATACTACCCAGGTACGCAATCAAGTCCGCGACCATGCTGCCTTTGATCACCGAAGGGATCTGCTGCAGGTGCGGGAAGCTTGGCGTACGAATCCGGGTGCGGTAGCTCATGGTGCCGCCATCGCTCGTCAGGTAATAACTGTTGATGCCCTTGGTCGCTTCGATCATCTGGAAGGATTCGTTGGCCGGCATGACCGGGCCCCACGAAACTTGCAGGAAGTGCGTGATCAGGGTCTCGATGTGCTGCAGCGTGCGCTCTTTGGGCGGCGGCGTGGTCAGCGGGTGATCCGCCTTGTACGGGCCTTCCGGCATGTTGCGCATGCACTGCTCGATGATCTTGATGCTCTGGCGCATTTCTTCGACACGCACGATGCAACGGTCGTAGGCATCGCCATTGGCGGCCAGCGGCACTTCGAATTCGAAGTTCTCGTAACCGGAGTACGGGCGTGCTTTACGCAGGTCGAAGTCGCAACCGGTCGAACGCAGACCGGCACCGGTGACGCCCCATTCGAAGGCTTCCTTGGTGTTGTAGGCGGCGACGCCGATGGTCCGGCCTTTGAGGATGCTGTTGTCCAGTGCGGCTTTCTGGTATTCGTCCAGACGCTTTGGCATCCACTCGACGAAGTCTTTCACCAGTTTTTCCCAGCCGCGTGGCAGGTCGTGGGCGACGCCACCGATGCGGTACCAGGCCGGGTGCAGACGGAAACCGGTAATGGCTTCGATCACCGTGTACGCCTTCTGGCGGTCGGTGAAGGTGAAGAACACCGGGGTCATGGCGCCGACGTCCTGGATGTATGTACCCAGGAACAGCAGGTGGCTGGTGATCCGGAAAAACTCGGCCATCATGATGCGGATGACGTCGACCTTCTCGGGCACCTTGATGCCGGCCAGCTTCTCGACCGAGAGCACGTACGGCAGGTTGTTCATCACGCCGCCGAGGTAGTCGATACGGTCGGTGTACGGAATGAAGCTGTGCCAGGACTGACGCTCGGCCATCTTCTCGGCGCCACGGTGGTGGTAACCGACGTCAGGCACGCAGTCGACGATCTCTTCACCGTCCAGCTGCAGGATGATGCGGAACGCACCGTGCGCCGAAGGGTGGTTGGGGCCGAGGTTGAGGAACATGTAGTCCTCGTTCGCGCCGGAACGTTTCATGCCCCAGTCTTCAGGCTTGAAGCGCGCGGCTTCTTCCTCAAGCTGTTGCTTGGCCAGGGTCAGGCTGAACGGATCGAACTCGGTGGCGCGAGCCGGGAAGTCCTTGCGCAGCGGGTGACCTTCCCAGGTCGGCGGCATCATGATGCGGGTCAGGTGCGGGTGGCCGGCAAAGTTGATGCCGTACATGTCCCACACTTCACGCTCGTACCAGTTGGCGTTTGGCCAGATACCGGTCACGGTCGGCACGCTAAGGTCGCTCTCGGACAAGGCGACCTTGATCATTACGTCACTATTACGCTCGATCGACATCAAGTGATAGAACACAGTGAAGTCGGCGCCGCTTGGCAGCCCTTGACGCTTGGTGCGCAGACGCTCGTCCACGCCGTGCAGGTCATAGAGCATGACGTACGGCTTGGGCAGGTTGCGCAGGAAGGTCAGGACTTCGACGAGTTTGGCCCGGGCAACCCAAAGCACCGGCATGCCGGTGCGGGTAGGCTGGGCGGTGAACGCCTCAGGGCCAAAACGGTTATTCAGTTCGACGACCACATCCTGGTCGTCTGCCTTATAAGGCGGGATGTACAGAGCACTGCCTGTAGTCATGGTTATTTATCGCTTTCGGTCAACGTAAAGAATGAAGCCAGTGTCTTGTTCTTTTAAAGAAGCAGATCTGGATCAGACTTCGTCGGGGCTGCGCAGGTTGGTGACTGCGATTCGCTGTTCGCGGCGCTTTTCCTTCTCGGAAGGCATCTCGGCGCGGTACACGCCTTGATCGCCGACGACCCAGGAAAGCGGACGACGCTCCTGTCCAATCGACTCTTGCAAGAGCATCAAGCCTTGCAGGAACGCTTCAGGACGGGGCGGGCAGCCAGGCACGTAGACGTCCACGGGCAGGAACTTGTCCACCCCTTGAACGACTGAGTAGATGTCGTACATGCCACCGGAGTTGGCGCACGAACCCATGGAGATAACCCATTTAGGTTCGAGCATTTGCTCGTAGAGACGCTGAATGATCGGCGCCATCTTGATGAAGCAGGTACCGGCGATAACCATGAAATCCGCCTGACGCGGCGATGCCCGGATAACCTCGGCGCCAAAGCGCGCGATGTCGTGGGGCGCCGTGAAGGCGGTGGTCATTTCCACGTAGCAGCACGAAAGACCGAAGTTATACGGCCACAGGGAGTTCTTGCGCCCCCAGTTGATCGTGCCGTTAAGCACGTCTTCGAGCTTGCCCATGAAGATGTTTTTGTGGACTTGATCTTCTAACGGATCGGAAACGGTTTCCCGTTCGCCAATCGGATACTGCTCGTTAGGAGCATCGGGGTCGATCCTGGTGAGATTGTATTGCATTGCCAAAGCCTCATTGTTTCAGCTTCGCCTGCCGCTTGCGACGAGCTTCCGGAGCCCAGTCAAGGGCGCCCACTCGGAACAGGTAGACAAGACCTGCCAACAGAATTGCTATGAAAACGAGAGCTTCGACGAATCCGGTCCAGCCGCTTTCGCGGACGGACACAGACCAGGCAAAGAGAAAGAGGGCTTCGATATCGAAGATCACGAAGAGCATCGCGACCAGATAGAATTTGGCTGAGAGCCGCAAGCGGGCGCCACCTGTAGGTAGCATGCCGGACTCGAACGGTTCGTTTTTGCTGCGACCCCAGGCTTTTGACCCGAGAAGGCTGGAGACGCCGAGCATGAAGGCGCAGAGGCCGACAACGCCCAGAAGGAAAATGGCAAAGCCCCAGTTGTGGGCCATGAGTCCTGTCGCTTCGGGCATGCTGGTAATCCTTAACAGAGAGCAAAGGTCTCTGAGCTTGATAAAGAAACAAAGCAGTGACGATATGTCGCAGCAATCAATCCCGCTGATTTTATGGCACAACACTCTGCAAGTAAAATTCCTATAGCGAAATTATTTATAGGAATAAGGACATAGCGCACCTCCAAAAGCCCGCGGCCCATGCGTTGCGGGCATTAGCCGGCATTTCATCAATATTGTTTTGTCGGAAATGTAACGAACATAGTTACCGCTAAATGATAATCAATATTGTTTGAGTCGGTTTTTAAACTGTTTAACGGGATGATGACCGGGAAGTTGTCTTATATGCGCATTACTGCAAGTAGCAGGCGGGGTCGTTTTACCGTGTTTTCCTGATGGGGAAACTGCTCTGGATCAAGATTTTTCAGATGGTTTTGCGCCATGGCGCGTTCTCTGTGGGAGCGGGCTTGCTCGCGATGAGGGTGTGTCAGGTGCTGCAGAGTTGACTGACAGACTGCCATCGCGGGCAAGCCCGCTCCCACAGGGAGTAGCAGTGTTTGCTAAATCGCAGGCAAAAAAACGCCCCGAACCAGTCGGGGCGTCAGATGTGCGGCGTTGCGGTTAGCTTTCTACTCGATCCGCAACGGCCGTTTGCTCAGGCGAAGCAGATCAGTGGAACTGTTCTTCTTCGGTCGAACCGGTCAGTGCGGTTACCGAGGACGTGCCACCTTGAATCACAGTGGTCATGTCGTCGAAGTAGCCGGTGCCCACTTCCTGCTGGTGAGCCACGAAGGTGTAACCCTTGGCGGCGTCAGCGAACTCTTGCTCTTGCAGCTTCACGTAGGCAGTCATGTCGTTGCGGGCGTAGTCGTGCGCCAGGTTGAACATGCTGTGCCACATGTTGTGAATGCCGGCCAGGGTGATGAACTGGTGCTTGTAACCCATGGCGGACAGTTCGCGCTGGAACTTGGCGATGGTCGCGTCGTCCAGGTTTTTCTTCCAGTTGAAGGAAGGCGAGCAGTTGTACGACAGCAGTTGGTCCGGGTATTCCTTCTTGATCGCTTCAGCGAAGCGACGAGCCTCGTCCAGATCCGGCTTGGCGGTTTCGCACCAGATCAGGTCGGCGTACGGCGCGTAGGCCAGGCCGCGAGCGATCGCCTGGTCGAGACCGGCGCGCACTTTGTAGAAGCCTTCCTGGGTGCGTTCGCCAGTCACGAATGGCTGGTCGTACGGGTCGCAGTCCGACGTCAGCAGGTCAGCAGCGTTTGCGTCGGTACGCGCCAGGATGATGGTCGGCGTGCCGGCAACGTCAGCTGCCAAACGAGCAGCGGTCAACTTCTGTACGGCTTCCTGGGTAGGAACCAGTACCTTGCCGCCCATGTGGCCGCATTTTTTCACGGAAGCCAGTTGGTCTTCGAAGTGAACGCCGGCGGCGCCTGCTTCGATCATGCTCTTCATCAGCTCGTAAGCGTTCAGAACGCCGCCGAAACCGGCTTCAGCGTCAGCCACGATTGGTGCGAAGTAGTCGATGTAGCCTTCGTCGCCCGGGTTCTTGCCGGCTTTCCACTGGATCTGGTCAGCACGACGGAACGAGTTGTTGATGCGCTTGACCACGGTTGGAACCGAATCCACCGGGTACAGCGACTGGTCCGGGTACATCGATTCTGCGGAGTTGTTGTCCGCAGCAACCTGCCAGCCCGACAGGTAGATCGCCTGGATACCGGCTTTAACTTGTTGTACAGCCTGGCCGCCGGTCAGGGCGCCCATGCAGTTGACGAAATCTTTCTCAGGACGGAAGGACGGCTTGGCGCCCTGGGTGACCAGGTTCCACAGCTTCTCGGCGCCCATTCTTGCAAGGGTGTGCTCAGGTTGAACCGAGCCACGCAGGCGGACGACGTCAGCAGCGGAGTAAGCGCGTGTCACGCCTTTCCAGCGTGGGTTTTCAGCCCAATCTTTTTCGAGGGCTGCAATTTGCTGTTCGCGTGTCAGTGCCATGGAGATAAACCTCGTCGCATAGGTCTGGGGTGGAAAATTCCTGCTCCTGCCCACTACGCAAATCAAGCGTAAGAGGCTGCTCGCTGACCAGAAGCTTAGGTGGTCAAGTCGGATTCGGCGGGGATGGCGACGGGATGAACGATGGGCTCGAGGGGAAGTGAGCAGGTAAGGGCGAACTGGCGAGCGGATTCGGGCGTCGTGGGCCTTTATACGAACTTCAGTGTGGAGCCGGGTTACCTAATTACGCTTCCGTCCCTCGGGACAACTTCGTTCCAGTCGGCAACCTCGTCAAACACACCTTGTGGGCGGTACAGACACGAAACGGCTCGCGGGGTAGTTGCGAGCGACGCTTCGAAGGCCCTTGCCAGGGCCCCTGATTAGCGGGAGCGAGGCCATCATGCCTTTGCTTTTTTCGATCGTCAAACGTTTTGTAGTGCTTTTTTTGTGGCACTACATCTTTGGTCTAATACGACTAATCAGTCAGTTTTCGGTGGTTTAGTCCAAAGTGTCGACTTTCACCCGCAGAGTCATGTCATCCCGGCCCTGAGTCGAGTAGCTGCGGCCCAGGCCCTGTTTGTCAGCTTGAGTCTCGCGGTTCACACCGGCCAGGGTGATCCATTCGCCGAGGCGCCCCGTGACAGTTGTGTCGGTGCTTTGCACATTCACTACATCGGGACGTTCCTGGCTCATGCGGTCACGGTTGGTACTGATCGCCAGGTGAACGATGTCGCCGGTGACGCTGGCGGTGACGTAGAACCCTTGGGTGACGTTTCGGTATTCAGTCTGGCTGCGCAGATCACCGTAGGAATCGGTCTGTGCGCTGGTCAGCGGTACGCTTTGGCCGACCTGAATCAGTGCTGGAGCACCTTCGCTGGCCTGGATTTGCTGGATGCCGCCATCACGGCTGTCGGTGCTGCGATTGATGATGCGCGTCTGGCTCGGTTTGGCACCGTTGACTGAGTAACCCTGATCGCCCTGGAAGTTGTTTTCGTTGGTGTCGACGGTAATCAGCAAGCGCTTGGCCGCAACGTCGAGTTGGGAGATCAGGGCCTTAAGTTCGTCGATCTTGCGCTGATCGGCATTGACAATGAGCTGGTTGCCATAGGCGCTGACCTGGCCATCCTTGCCGATGAAATTTTGTGCCATCGGCAGCATATCGTCACTCGTGCGGTAGTTCAGGGGCACGATCTCGGTGGCTGCCATGGCCGAAAAACTGCAGCTCAGCAGCAGTGTGGTGAGCAGGGTGCGTAGGGACATATCCGTTATCTCCGCCATCTTGAAGTGTTGATATTGCCAGTTTGTCGGCCCGGGGTGGGGCAAGTTGAATCGCAGACAGCAAAACGCCCCGGTATCCGAAGATAGCCGGGGCGTTTTGGGGTGATCTCTCTGACCTCATCGCGAGCAGGCTCGCTCCCACAGTGGATTAATGGTGTTGCTGCAATCTCTAGCAACTCAAGAATCAATGTGGGAGCGAGCCTGCTCGCGATGGGGGCACCTCGGTATCAGGCCGAGTGCCGCACCATGTCCACATGCGGAATCCCGGCTTCCAGGAATTCCTCACTGACCATGCTGAAGCCCAGGCGCTCGTAGAACGCCGTGGCCTGCACTTGCGCGCTCAGCATTTGCTGCTTCAGCCCGCGCTTCTCGGCTTCACCGATCACCGCGTGCATCAGTGCATCGCCGACTTTCAAGCCGCGCCAGTCTTTGAGCACCGATACCCGGCCGACATGGCCGTCGGGCAACAGGCGTGCGGTGCCAATCGGAAAGTCTCCCTCGTAGGCCAGGAAATGCACCGCTGTTGCGTCATCAGCATCCCATTCCAGCTCAGGCGGAACGGATTGCTCGGCGATGAACACCGTCTCACGAATGCGCCGGATCTCGGCGATATCCTTCTGCCAGTCTGCGACACGTACGTGAATTTTATTCATCGGCAAACCCCAGGCTTCCTTGCTTGATCAGTTCGCACAGCAGGCCGCGGCCATCTTCGTCGCTCAGCCACTCGCCGAGATTGTCGATGTGCAGGGCGTCGGCGGCGCAAATCAATTTCAACAGATCGCGCAGTTTGCCCGGCAGGTAACGGCTCTGGCCACTGGCGAACAACAGCAGATCGTCATCCACTTCCGACCATGCCAGACGCGCGCTCGGGTTGCGGATCATTACGGCGCCTTGCTCGAGGCTGGCGAGCAGATCGTCTTCTTCGACTTCTTCCGGGCCAACCACCAGTTCGGGGTAGCGCGGCTCGGTCATGAACTGGCCGAACCAGGTCAGCAGCAGGCGCTCGTCGCTCATGTGCTCGGCCAGCAAGGCTTTCAGGCGATCAAGAGCGTCGTGCTGAATCTGATGCGGGTCTACCGCTGGCAGGGCGTCGGCGTCGGTGTAGCGCTCTTCGTCAGACAGGAACTGGCTGAGGAAGTCAGTGAAGTGGGTCAGCACTTCAGCGGCGCTAGGTGCACGGAAACCGACCGAATACGTCAGGCAGTCATCGACGGCCACGCCGCAATGGGCCAGGCGTGGCGGCAGGTAAAGCATGTCGCCCGGTTCCAGCACCCATTCATCGGTGGCTTCGAAATCAGCCAGGATGCGCAGGTCGGCATGTTTCAGCATCGGGCTCTCGGCGTCGCACATCTGGCCGATTTTCCAATTGCGCTTGCCGTGGCCTTGCAGCAGGAACACGTCGTAGTTGTCGAAGTGCGGACCGACGCTGCCACCCGGGGCGGCGAAGCTGATCATCACGTCGTCGATGCGCCAGCTTGGCAGAAAACGGAAGTTCTCCAGCAGTTCAGCGACTTCCGGCACGAACTGGTCAACGGCTTGAACCAGCAGGGTCCAGTCGCGTTCCGGCAGCTTGCTGAACTCGTCTTCGGCGAAGGGGCCGCGACGCAACTCCCAAGGACGCTCGCCGTTTTCGATGATCAGGCGCGACTCAACTTCTTCTTCCAGCGCCAGGCCGGCCAGTTCGTCGGCATCGATCGGGCTTTCGAATTCAGGAATCGCCTGGCGGATCAGCAGCGGTTTCTTCTGCCAGTAGTCGCGCATGAATTCGCGCGCCGTGATGCCACCCAGAAGTTGAAGAGGAATGTCAGGATTCATGTGTAACCTATTGAAAAAAAGCACTTTTCAGACGGGAATAAAAACGCCCGGCGCTGCCGGGCGTCTCAAACGGGTACAGCGGTCGATCAGATGCGTCTGGCTTGCTCTACAGCGTTACCGATGTAGTTCGCCGGGGTGAGCAATTTGAGCTCGGCCTTGGCGGCGGCTGGCATGTCCAGGCCGTCGATGAAAGTTTGCAGCGCTTCAGGGCTGATGCCCTTGCCACGGGTCAACTCTTTCAGTTTTTCGTACGGGTTTTCGATGTTGTAGCGGCGCATCACGGTCTGGATCGGCTCGGCCAACACTTCCCAGCAAGCGTCCAGGTCAGCAGCGATCTTCTGGGCGTTGAGCTCCAGTTTGCTGATGCCTTTGAGGCTGGCTTCGTACGCGATCACGCTGTGGGCGAAGCCGACACCGAGGTTACGCAGTACGGTGGAGTCGGTCAGGTCGCGCTGCCAGCGGGAGATTGGCAGTTTGCTCGCCAGGTGCTGGAACAGTGCGTTGGCAATGCCCAGGTTGCCTTCGGAGTTTTCGAAGTCGATCGGGTTGACCTTGTGCGGCATGGTCGAGGAACCGATTTCGCCAGCGATGGTGCGCTGTTTGAAATAACCCAGGGAAATGTAGCCCCAGATGTCGCGGTCGAAGTCGATCAGAATGGTGTTGAAGCGAGCGATCGCGTCGAACAGCTCGGCGATGTAGTCGTGCGGTTCGATCTGCGTGGTGTACGGGTTGAAGCCCAGACCCAGTTCGTCTTCGATGAAGGCGCGAGCGTTTTCTTCCCAGTCGATCTCAGGGTAGGCCGACAGGTGAGCGTTGTAGTTGCCGACAGCGCCGTTGATCTTGCCCAGCAGCGGAACGGCGGCGACCTGAGCGATTTGACGCTCCAGACGGTAAACCACGTTCGCCAGCTCTTTGCCCAAGGTGGTCGGCGATGCCGGTTGACCGTGGGTGCGCGACAGCATCGGCACGTCGGCGAAGCGGATGGCCAGTTCGCGGATGGCGTCGCAGGTCTGGCGCATCAGCGGCAGCATCACGTCATCACGGCCTTCGCGCAGCATCAGGGCGTGGGACAGGTTGTTGATGTCCTCGCTGGTGCAGGCAAAGTGGATGAATTCGCTGACCTTGGCCAGTTCCGGCAGCTTGGCCGCTTGCTCTTTGAGCAGGTACTCGATGGCTTTGACGTCGTGGTTGGTGGTGCGCTCGATCTCTTTGACACGCTCGGCGTGCTCCAGAGCGAAGTTGTCCGCCAGGGTGTTCAGCACAGCGTTGGCTTCGGCGGAGAACGCCGGCACTTCGCTGATGCCTGGGTGAGCGGCCAGGCGCTGGAGCCAGCGCACTTCAACCAGGACGCGAGCACGGATCAGACCGTATTCGCTGAAAATTGGGCGCAGGGCCTGGGTTTTGCCGGCGTAGCGGCCGTCAACAGGGGAAACCGCAGTGAGCGAAGAAAGCTGCATGGGGTGTTCTCGGACAGTCGGGCAACGAAATGGGGCGCGTATCATACATGAAAAAATCCGCCGGTCCGTTGCCAACTGACCGGCGTATTACGCGTTACAGATTTGAAGCCGTGTTGCGGGCGCGGTTCAGCTGCTGCGCATCAGCGGGTAAAGCTCTTTGAGTAACTTGCGACGGCTGATCACCAACTGCCAGCGATGACCGCCCAACTGCCGCCACAGGCGCGCCGAACGAATACCTGCCAGCAACAGGGCGCGGATTTTCGAGGCGTTGCTGGGTTGCTGCAGGTTGCGCATGTCGCCGTGGACCTGAATCCGTTGGCGCAGGGTGCTCAGCGTGTCTTGGTACAGCGCGCCGCAGGCGGCGATCACATTTTCGTGCGCCGGGCCGAAGTGCTCGACCTGGGATTGAATCTGCGGCAGGCGCTTGCCGATCGCGTCGAGCATGTCGCCACGCTTGGCCAGTTGGCGCTCAAGGCCGAGCATGGCCAAGGCATAGCGCAACGGCTCGCGCTGCAGGGTGCTCGGGTCGCGTTCCAGCGCGCCGATCAAGGCGCGGTAGCCTTCACGCAGGTTGATGTCGTCGCCGCCGTACACCTCGAGAGTGTCCTTTGGGTCACGAATCAGCAGGCTGCCGAGCATGCAGGTCAGGCCGGCTTCGCTGGTCTGGCCGGTCTTGGCAATCTTGTCGACGAGGACGGCGGCGAGAAACACGCCGCCCAGCGCCGTCAGTTGCTCCTGAGTGGGGCTCATGCCTTGCTGCTCCAGGGTTCTGCGATTTCAATCACGCCACCGCCGAGGCAGATTTCACCGTCATAGAACACCACCGACTGGCCCGGGGTGACCGCGCGTTGCGGGTCATCGAAGGTTGCGCGGTAACCGGTGGCGGTCTTTTCCAGCGTGCAAGGTTGATCGCTCTGGCGATAACGGACCTTGGCGGTGAGCTTGCGCGGTTCGCTCAGATCAATCGGGTTGACCCAGTAGATGTCTGAGGCGAGCAGGGCGCGGGAGAACAGGTAAGGGTGATCATTGCCCTGGCCAACGATCAGCTCGTTGTGTTCCAGGTCCTTGATCAGCACGTACCAAGGCTCGTCACCGGCGTCCTTCAAGCCGCCGATGCCCAGGCCCTGGCGCTGGCCGATGGTGTGATACATCAAGCCGTGGTGGCGGCCGATGACTTCACCTTCGGTGGTCTTGATCTCGCCTGGCTGGGCCGGCAGGTATTGCTTGAGGAAGTCGCTGAAGCGGCGTTCGCCGATAAAGCAGATCCCGGTGGAGTCCTTTTTCTTCGCGGTTGCCAGTTCGTGTTTCTCGGCAATTGCGCGCACTTCGGGCTTTTCCAGTTCGCCGACCGGGAACAGGGTCTTGGCGATCTGTTCACCGCCGACAGCGTGCAGGAAGTAACTCTGGTCCTTGTTCGGGTCCAGGCCCTTGAGCAGTTCGGTGCGGCCATCGATGTCACGGCGGCGCACGTAGTGGCCGGTGGCGATCAGGTCGGCGCCGAGCACCATGGCGTAGTCGAGGAACGCCTTGAACTTGATCTCGCGGTTACACAGGATGTCCGGGTTTGGCGTGCGCCCGGCCTTGTATTCGGCCAGGAAGTGTTCGAACACGTTGTCCCAGTACTCGGCGGCGAAGTTGGCGGTGTGCAGCTTGATGCCAATCTTGTCGCACACGGCCTGGGCGTCCGCCAGGTCATCCATGGCGGTGCAGTATTCCGTTCCATCGTCTTCTTCCCAGTTCTTCATGAACAGGCCTTCCACCTCATAGCCCTGCTCGATCAGCAGGAGAGCGGAAACGGAAGAGTCCACGCCGCCGGACATGCCGACAATGACGCGCTTCTTTTGTGTGTCAGAAGGGGCTGGATCACGCATAGGGATTCAATGAGTGTCTTGAAAAAGGACGCGATTCTAGCAGGCCGAAGCCCGCAAGGCTAAAGAGAAGGGCGGATCAGTTCGAGACCGAAGTGTTTACCGTCCAGATAATCATCGATACAGCGGATGATCAGCTCACTGCGCCAGTTTGCGCGCTGTGCCATCAGTTCGTCACGCGTCAGCCACTTTGCGCCGACGATACCGTCGTCCAGTTGATAGTCGGGGTGGTGTTTGAGCGGTTTTGCGGTGAAGCAGACGCGCTGGTAGGTCACGCCGTTGCTTGGCGCGGTGTAGAGGTAAATGCCCACCACGCCGGTCGGCTCCACGTCCCAGCCGGTTTCTTCAAGGGTTTCACGCACGGCGGCGTCGATCAGGGTTTCGTCCGGGTCGAGGTGGCCGGCGGGTTGGTTGAGCACCGTTCGTCCGTGCTTGAGTTCTTCGACCATCAGGAAGCGGCCGTTGTCTTCGACGATGGTGGCGACAGTGATGTGGGGTTTCCAGTCCATAAAGCTTCCTCAATTTTCTATGTTGGAACAAAGATCATGTGGGAGCGAGCTTGCTCGCGATAGCGGTGGGTCAGTCAATATCAGCGTTGAATGATAAACCGCTATCGTGAGCAAGCTCGCTCCCACATTTGTCCGGTGTTCACATTGAACTGTGCGGCAGAAACAGAAACCCCGGCACTGGGCCGGGGCTTCTTTGCATCCTTACAACCTTAAACCAGCGCAGCGATCGCGGCGTTGAAGGTGTTGCTCGGGCGCATGGCCTTGCTGATCAGCTCGGCATTGGCGTGGTAGTAACCGCCGATGTCCACTGGCTTGCCCTGAACAGCGTTGAGCTCGGCAACGATGGTCGCCTCGTTCTCGGCCAGGGTCTTGGCCAGTTGGCTGAACTGTGCTTGCAGTGCAGCGTCCTCAGTCTGGGCTGCCAGGGCTTGAGCCCAGTACAGCGCCAGGTAGAAGTGGCTGCCGCGGTTGTCGATGTTGCCGACTTTGCGCGATGGCGACTTGTTGTTGTCCAGGAACTGGCCAGTGGCCTGATCCAGGGTCTTGGCCAGCACCAGCGCTTTAGGGTTGTTGTAAGTAACACCCAGGTGCTCGAGGGAAGCGGCCAGGGCCAGGAACTCGCCCAGGGAATCCCAGCGCAGGAAGTTTTCTTCCAGCAGTTGCTGAACGTGCTTCGGTGCCGAACCGCCAGCGCCGGTTTCGAACAGGCCGCCGCCATTCATCAGCGGCACGATCGACAGCATCTTGGCGCTGGTGCCCAGTTCCATGATCGGGAACAGGTCGGTCAGGTAGTCGCGCAGTACGTTGCCGGTCACCGAGATGGTGTCCTTGCCTTCGCGGGTGCGGCCCAAAGTGAAGGCCATCGCGTCGACAGGCGACATGATGCGGATGTCCAGGCCGGAAGTGTCGTGATCCTTCAGGTAAGCCTGAACTTTCTCGATCACCACGCCGTCGTGGGCGCGCATCGGGTCCAGCCAGAAAATAGCCGGGGTAGCGCTTGCGCGAGCACGGTTGACGGCCAGTTTGACCCAGTCCTGGATCGGCGCGTCTTTGGTCTGGCACATGCGGAAAATATCGCCGGCTTCAACCGACTGTTCCAGCAGTGTGCGGCCAGCGCTGTCGGAAACCCGAACCACGCCGTTGCTCTTGATCTGGAAAGTCTTGTCGTGCGAGCCGTACTCTTCGGCTTTTTTCGCCATCAGGCCAACGTTTGGCACGCTGCCCATGGTGGTTGGATCGAAAGCGCCGTGCAGCTTGCAGTCTTCGATCACCGCCTGGTAGATGGTGGCGTAGCAGCGATCCGGGATCACGGCCTTGGTGTCGTGCAGTTGACCGTCGGTGCCCCACATCTTGCCGGAGTCACGGATCATCGCTGGCATCGAGGCGTCGACGATGACGTCGCTCGGCACGTGCAGGTTGGTGATGCCTTTGTCGGAGTTGACCATGGCCAACGACGGACGAACGGCGTAGACCGCCTGGATGTCCGCTTCGATCTGCGCTTGTTGCTCGGCCGGCAAAGCCTTGATGCGAGCGTACAGGTCGCCGATGCCGTTGTTCAGGTTGAAGCCGATCTGAGCCAGCACATCAGCGTGCTTGGCCAGTGCGTCTTTATAGAACTCGGCAACGATCTGGCCGAACATGATCGGGTCGGAGACCTTCATCATGGTGGCTTTCAAGTGAACCGACAGCAGCACGCCTTTTTGCTTGGCGTCTTCGATCTCGGCGGCAATGAAGCTGCGCAGTGCATTTTTGCTCATGACGGCGCAATCGAGGATCTCACCGGCTTGCACGGTGGTCTTTTCTTTCAGGACGGTGGTGGTGCCGTCTTGAGCGATCAGTTCGATTTTGACCGCGTCAGCGGCGTCGATCAGGGCGGCTTTTTCGCTGCCGTAGAAATCGCCGGTGCTCATGTGCGCGACGTGGGACTTGGAGTCTTTGGCCCAGGCGCCCATTTTGTGCGGGTGCTTGCGTGCGTAGTTCTTGACCGACAGTGGCGCACGACGGTCGGAGTTGCCTTCGCGCAGAACTGGGTTTACGGCGCTGCCCTTGATCTTGTCGTAACGGGATTTGGCGAGCTTGTCGGCGTCGCTGGTCACGGTTTCCGGGTAATCCGGCAGTGCGAAGCCCTGGGCTTGCAGCTCTTTGATCGCGGCTTGCAGCTGCGGAACCGAGGCACTGATGTTCGGCAGCTTGATGATGTTGGCTTCAGGCGTAACGGCCAGGTCGCCCAGTTCGGCGAGGTGGTCGGCTACGGCTTTGTCACCCAATTGCTCGGGGAAGCTGGCCAGGATGCGCCCTGCAAGAGAGATATCGCGGGTTTCAACGGCGATATCAGCCGAGGCGGTGAACGCCTCTACGATAGGCAACAGTGAATAGGTGGCGAGGGCGGGAGCTTCGTCGGTGAAGGTATAGATGATCTTCGAGCGGGTGGGCATATTCGGATTAACTCTCTCTTCTTTGCTAAAGCGTGCGCAGAAACTCGAGGGGCGCCGGGTAAAGCGCGTTCGTTCAAAGTCATCCATGAGCCGAATGTCGAGGTTTCTTTGCGGTGATGTTGGGTGCATCGGTCGAGCGTCAAGCGGGTGGGTTGCGGTAACAACCCTGCTTTTTCTGGCCCCAAGCCTCGGCTACTTGTTCAGTTGCAGGAGAGGTCGGCCGTTGTGACTCTGTGGTCAGCGGGCGGCATTATACATAGGTAGCTGGCAATCTGCCGATGGTTCATACGTAACGATGCACGTCCATTGGTCTAAAGGTCGCAGGGACCCGTGGGGCGTAGAGTCTTGCACCGTGCTTGAGTTTGGCGCTTTTCCCTTTGCTTTCAGGCTTGTACGTCGCGAACTGCGTAGCTTTGCGGCAGATGGTTGGAACATAGGGTTTGCGTGCCGATTTAACTGGGGTACGCTCGAACGAAGCCAGATGTTCAATCCAAACAATGGAGTTCAGCATGGGATACAAGAAGATTCAGGTTCCAGCAGTCGGCGACAAAATCACCGTCAACGCGGACCATTCTCTCAATGTTCCTAACAACCCGATCATCCCCTTCATCGAAGGCGATGGTATTGGCGTTGATATCAGCCCGGTCATGATCAAGGTTGTCGATGCTGCTGTTAAGAAGGCTTACGGCGGCGAGCGCAAAATTTCCTGGATGGAAGTCTATGCCGGGGAGAAAGCGACTCAGGTTTACGATCAGGACACTTGGCTGCCTCAGGAAACCCTGGACGCGGTCAAGGATTACGTGGTTTCCATCAAGGGCCCTCTGACCACCCCGGTCGGTGGCGGCATCCGTTCGCTGAACGTGGCCCTGCGTCAGCAGCTCGACCTGTATGTCTGCCTGCGTCCGGTACGCTGGTTCGAAGGCGTGCCGAGCCCGGTCAAGAAGCCAGGCGATGTCGACATGACGATCTTCCGCGAGAACTCGGAAGACATCTACGCCGGTATCGAGTGGAAAGCCGGTTCGCCGGAAGCGACCAAGGTCATCAAGTTTTTGAAAGATGAAATGGGCGTCACCAAGATCCGTTTCGACGAAAACTGCGGTATCGGCATCAAGCCGGTTTCCCTGCAAGGCACCAAGCGTCTGGCGCGCAAGGCTCTGCAATATGTGGTCGACAACGACCGCGATTCGCTGACCATCGTGCACAAAGGCAACATCATGAAGTTCACCGAAGGTGCCTTCAAGGAATGGGCCTACGAAGTGGCGGCTGAAGAGTTCGGCGCGACCCTGCTCGACGGTGGTCCGTGGATGCAGTTCAAGAACCCGAAAACCGGCAAGAACGTTATCGTCAAGGACGCCATCGCCGACGCCATGCTCCAGCAGATCCTGCTGCGCCCGGCCGAGTACGATGTGATCGCGACCCTGAACCTGAACGGCGACTACCTCTCCGACGCCCTGGCGGCCGAAGTGGGCGGTATCGGTATCGCGCCGGGTGCCAACCTGTCTGACACCATTGCGATGTTCGAAGCGACCCACGGTACTGCGCCGAAATACGCCGGCAAGGACCAGGTCAACCCGGGCTCGCTGATCCTGTCCGCAGAGATGATGCTGCGCCACATGGGCTGGACCGAAGCAGCTGACCTGATCATCAAGGGCACCAACGGCGCAATTTCCGCCAAGACCGTGACCTATGACTTCCATCGTTTGATGGAAGGCGCGAAGCTGCTGTCTTCGTCCGCGTTCGGTGATGCATTGATTTCGCACATGTAAGCCGCATATGTAAGCGAATCAGCATTAAAAAAACCGCCTTCGGGCGGTTTTTTCATGACTGGATGATCTGTTGCGTCAGCTCGACACCGATTCCTGTTTGACGGAAGGTATCGTTTGTTCGATGGCAGGGATCGCCGCCGTGATCTTCACGGCATGCAAGCCCTTGGGCCCCTGGATGATCTTGAAGTTTACGGCTTGCCCGGCCTTGAGGGTTTTGTAGCCTTCCATCTCAATGGCCGAATAGTGGGCAAAGAAATCGATTTCCTTGCCGTCCTCATCGTGTCCTTCTCTGGCGTCGGTGTTAATGAAACCGAATCCCTTTGCATTGTTGAACCACTTCACCTTACCGACTGGCATACCCATATCCCTCTGCAACAGACTCCATCACTGGAGTATCATCCAGTACATCCGCAGTCAGTCTCTATAATTAAGATTGACTCCGCGGACCTTTTTTACCCACTGTGGGCTCTATTGGTTGTAACACCGATTTCCCGATAGTCAAGGTGACCAGGCAGTCGGAGTTGAAATCGACGTTGGCCGCCCCCACCACTGTATTTGAACAACTGACGAACCTTTCTTTCCATGCATGCAATCAGCCAGATTCGACTAACATTCAATCAGGATCGCCCGGCTCTCCAAAAAGAACACCCGGGAGCTCAAGACGACGATTCCGCAGGCATTGCTGTTCAGGAGGCAAAGCCTGCACTACAGGCGCCGCCGATGTACAAGGTGGTTTTGTTCAATGATGACTACACACCGATGGATTTCGTCGTCGAAGTGCTCGAGGTGTTTTTTAACCTGAATCGGGAGCTGGCGACCAAGGTCATGCTGGCCGTCCACACAGAAGGACGGGCAGTATGTGGAGTGTTTACCCGCGACATCGCCGAGACTAAGGCCATGCAGGTCAACCAGTACGCCAGGGAAAGCCAGCATCCGCTACTCTGTGAAATCGAGAAGGACGGTTAATCGCCGACCACTTGGGTATGAGGTGAAGCTATGTTAAACCGCGAGCTCGAAGTCACCCTCAATTTAGCCTTCAAGGAGGCTCGATCGAAGCGTCATGAATTCATGACCGTCGAACACCTCCTGCTGGCCCTATTGGATAATGAGGCTGCCGCCACCGTTTTGCGTGCCTGCGGCGCAAACCTCGACAAACTCAAGCATGATCTGCAGGAGTTCATCGACTCCACCACGCCATTGATCCCTATCCATGACGAGGATCGCGAAACCCAGCCAACCCTGGGCTTCCAGCGTGTCCTGCAGCGTGCTGTTTTCCACGTACAGAGCTCGGGCAAACGCGAAGTGACTGGCGCCAACGTGCTGGTCGCAATCTTCAGTGAGCAAGAGAGTCAGGCAGTGTTCCTGCTGAAACAGCAGAGCGTTGCGCGCATTGATGTCGTCAACTACATCGCTCATGGCATTTCCAAAGTGCCTGGGCATGGCGATCACTCTGAAGGTGAGCAAGATATGCAGGACGACGAGGGCGGTGAGTCTTCTTCTTCAGGCAATCCTCTGGATGCTTATGCCAGCAACCTCAACGAACTCGCGCGCCAGGGGCGTATCGATCCGTTGGTCGGCCGTGAGCTGGAAGTCGAGCGTGTCGCGCAGATCCTGGCGCGTCGTCGCAAAAACAACCCGCTGTTGGTAGGCGAGGCGGGCGTGGGTAAAACCGCGATTGCCGAAGGCTTGGCCAAGCGTATTGTCGACAACCAGGTGCCGGACCTGCTGGCCAACAGCGTGGTGTATTCCCTCGATCTGGGAGCCCTGCTGGCCGGGACCAAATACCGTGGCGATTTCGAGAAGCGCTTCAAGGCGTTGCTCAATGAGCTGAAAAAACGTCCGCAGGCGATCCTGTTCATCGACGAAATCCACACCATCATCGGTGCGGGTGCCGCGTCCGGTGGCGTCATGGATGCCTCGAACCTGCTCAAGCCACTGCTGTCGTCGGGCGATATCCGTTGCATCGGTTCGACCACGTTCCAGGAATTCCGCGGGATCTTCGAGAAGGATCGGGCCTTGGCTCGGCGCTTCCAGAAGGTCGATGTGTCGGAGCCGTCGGTGGAAGACACAATCGGCATCCTGCGCGGCCTGAAAGGTCGTTTCGAAGCGCACCACAACATCGAATACAGCGATGAGGCGTTGCGTGCCGCTGCTGAACTGGCGTCGCGCTACATCAATGACCGGCACATGCCGGACAAAGCCATCGATGTCATCGACGAGGCGGGCGCCTATCAGCGTCTGCAGCCGATCGAGAAACGCGTGAAACGCATCGAAGTGCCTCAGGTCGAGGACATCGTTGCGAAAATCGCGCGGATTCCGCCAAAACACGTCACCAGCTCCGACAAAGAGCTGCTGCGTAACCTTGAGCGTGACCTGAAGCTGACCGTATTCGGCCAGGATGCCGCGATCGACTCGCTGTCGACTGCGATCAAACTGTCCCGCGCCGGTCTCAAGTCGCCTGACAAGCCTGTCGGTTCGTTCCTGTTCGCAGGGCCGACCGGTGTCGGTAAAACCGAAGCGGCACGTCAGTTGGCCAAGGCCTTGGGCATCGAGCTGGTTCGTTTCGACATGTCCGAGTACATGGAGCGCCACACCGTATCGCGTCTGATCGGTGCACCTCCAGGCTATGTCGGGTTCGATCAGGGCGGTCTGCTGACCGAAGCCATCACCAAGCAGCCTCACTGTGTGCTGTTGCTCGATGAGATCGAGAAGGCGCATCCGGAAGTCTTCAACCTGCTGTTGCAGGTGATGGACCACGGTACGCTGACCGATAACAACGGGCGCAAGGCGGACTTCCGTAACGTGATCGTCATCATGACGACCAACGCCGGTGCCGAAACAGCGGCTCGCGCTTCGATCGGTTTCACCCATCAGGACCATTCGTCCGATGCGATGGAAGTGATCAAGAAGAGCTTCACGCCGGAGTTCCGCAACCGTCTGGACACCATTATCCAGTTTGGTCGCCTCAGTCATGAGGTCATCAAGAGCGTGGTGGACAAGTTCCTTACCGAGCTTCAGGCGCAGTTGGAAGACAAGCGCGTGCAGTTGGAAGTGACCGACGCTGCGCGTGGCTGGCTGGCGGCAAGTGGCTACGATACGGCGATGGGCGCTCGTCCTATGGCGCGTTTGATTCAGGACAAGATCAAGCGTCCGCTGGCGGAAGAGATCCTGTTTGGCGAGTTGGCGGACCATGGCGGTGTGGTTCATATCGATTTGAAGGATGGCGAGCTGACCTTCGATTTCGAGACCACGGCTGAGATGGCCTGACGGTTGTTGATCTGTTGTAAAGCTAGAGGCGCCTTCGGGCGCCTTTTTGCTGTTTGGGGTTTGGGTGTATATCCGTTGCTGCGGTAACGGCGGCTGGCGGTTTCGCCCTTACGGCGACTCACTTTTTTGACAAACGCCTCAAAAAAGTAAGCAAAAAAACGCTTGCTCCTACGTTCGGCCCGCTCGCTGAGGCTCGGGGTTCCTTCGCTCCGGGATCCATCCGGGGGGCATCGCCTCCGGTTTGCTTCGCTGCACCTCCTCTCGATGTGTTCGACTTCGTCGAACGGTCGCTGCGCTTCCACCCCGGATGAATCCCTCCTCTCAGCCTTCCGACGTCGCCCGTGGATCAAGATCAAGAGCTGTAGCCGAGCTAACGCTCATCCTGTTGAGTGGTGAGAAGCGGATGCACACCCATCCCCTGTAGGAGCTGTCGAGTGAAACGAGGCTGCGATCTTTTGATCTTGCTGTGGCTGTGGCTGTGGCTTTAGATCTTGATCTGCTTTTGATCTTTCGCCCCTTCGGCAGGCCGAGCGTAGGTGTCCATCAGGGGGTTAGGCGCGTAGCGCCGTGCGGCGAAGCCGCACACATCGAGAGGAGGTCGAAGCGAAGCCGACCGGAGGCGATGCCCCCTGATGGACACCGTAGCGAGGGTACGCGGAGCCCTAGCGAGGCGCCGTACGCCGGGGCGAAGCCTTTTGCTTACTTTTCGGCGTCTGGAAAAGTGAGTCGCTGTAAGAGCGAAACCATAATCAGCCGTTACCGCAGCAACGGATATACACCCAAACCCCAAGAACCCAAAACCCCAAAACCCCAAAACCCAGGCCCCCACCAAATCGCAGACAAACAAAAACGCCCGGCATAAACCGGGCGTTTTGTATTGACTTGATTAGCGAGCGCGGTAAGTGATGCGCCCTTTGCTCAAGTCATAGGGCGTCAGCTCGACGCGCACTTTGTCACCGGTAAGAATACGAATGTAGTTCTTGCGCATCTTGCCGGAGATATGCGCGGTTACGACGTGCCCATTTTCCAACTCCACACGAAACATGGTGTTGGGCAGGGTGTCGACGACAGTGCCTTCCATTTCGAAGCTGTCTTCTTTCGACATGCAGTAAAGCCCTCGGTGTCCAATGAATGGCCCGGTGCAACTGCGCCAGGCAAAAGCGGCGTGCATTGTGCCCGAAAAATGGGGTTTAAGCCAAGGGGTTCTAGTTCAGGATGACCCAGCGTTGATTAATCAGCAGTTCGATAGGGCGATATTGGGTCTTGTAGCTCATCTTTTTGCAGTTCTTGATCCAATAGCCGAGGTAGACGGCTTCCAGGCCAAGGCGCTTGGCCTCGGCGATCTGCCAGAGGATCGCGTAGCGCCCCAGGCTGCGGCGTTCTTCTTCGGGTTCGTAGAAGGTGTAGACCGCCGACAAACCGTTTGGCAGTAAGTCAGTGACGGCCACCGCCACGAGTCGGCCTTCAAGGCGAAATTCGTAAAAGCGTGAAAACGGCAGGTCACGCACCAGGAAGGTCGAAAACTGGTCACGGCTCGGCGGGTACATGTCGCCGTCGGCGTGCCGCTGCTCGATGTAACGCTGGTAGAGGTCGAAGTACTCTTCGCTGTATTGCGGTCTGGCAGGACGCACTTGCAAGTCGACGTTGCGTTTGAAAATGCGTTTCTGCTGACGGTTGGGCGTAAATTGCGCCACGGGGATGCGCGCCGGAACGCACGCATTGCAATTCTGGCAATGAGGCCGGTAGAGATGATCGCCGCTGCGACGAAAACCCATTTCAGACAGATCTGCGTAGACATGCACATCCATGGGCTGACTAGGGTCGAGGAACAGCGTGGTGGCCTGCTCCTCGGGCAGATAACTGCAAGAGTGGGGCTGAGTGGCATAGAACTTCAAACGCGCCAACTCGGTCATGATCAACCCTCGGGATAAGCTTTTGCATTAAGTGTAAGCCACGCGCGCAAATGTCGCTCAGCAAACCCAGGTGGCACGGCTGGGTTGATCCAGATGCTGCGCAAGGTAGCCGGCAAATTCGCGGCGGGGAATCGCCCTGGCCCCCAGGCTGTGCAGATGGTCGGTCGGCATCTGGCAATCGATCAGCACAAAACCCGAGTCTTTCAGATGTCGCACCAGTGTGGCAAAACCAAATTTCGAGGCGTTGTCAGCGCGGCTGAACATGGACTCGCCAAAAAACAGCTGACCCATCGCCAGGCCATAGAGCCCGCCAACCAGCACGCCATCGTCCCAGACCTCCACGGAATGCGCGTAGCCGCGCCTGTGCAGTTCGAGGTACGCGGTCTGCATCGCTTCGGTGATCCAGGTGCCGTCGGCGTAATCGCGGGGTGCGGCGCAGGCGGCAATGACCGAGGCGAAATCCTGATCGAAGGTCACTTGATAGCGTTGCTGGCGCAGCAATTTGTTCAGGCTGCGCGAGACATGCAGTTCGTCGGGAAACAGCACCGTGCGTGGATCCGGCGACCACCAGAGGATCGGCTGTCCCTCCGAGAACCACGGAAAGCAGCCGTGACGATACGCCTGAATCAGACGATCGGCAGACAGGTCGCCGCCTGCGGCCAGCAGACCGTTGGGGTCGCGCATGGCTTTTTCCAGCGGCGGGAAGGTCAGGGTATTGCGTTGTAACCAAGTCAGCATGGCATCCGGGCTTGCAGAAGGGGAGGGCGGTGGCGGGCCGTTGGGCCCGCCGTCAAGTTTGCCGTCAAACGAGGGGAATGTCGTCGAGGTATTTCTCGGCGTCCAGTGCGGCCATGCAGCCAGCCCCTGCGGACGTCACTGCCTGGCGGTACACGTGATCGGCCACGTCGCCTGCGGCAAAGACACCGGGAATCTCCGTAGCGGTGGCATCACCTTCGTTGCCGCCCTTGACCAGCAGGTAGCCGTCGCGCATGGGCAGTTGGTCGATAAACAAGTCGGTATTGGGTTTGTGGCCAATGGCGATGAACACGCCGGCCACTGGCAGTTCGCTGGTTTCACCGGTGTGGCTGTCGCGCAGGCGGGCGCCGGTCACGCCGCTGGCATCGCCCAGAATTTCATCCAGATGCTGATTCCAGTGCAGGCGGATATTGCCGTTGGCGGCCTTTTCGAAAAGCTTGTCCTGAAGGATTTTCTCCGAGCGCAGTTTGTCGCGCCGGTGGATCAGGTGGACTTCCTTGGCGATGTTCGACAGGTACAGGGCTTCTTCGACCGCGGTGTTGCCGCCGCCGACGACCGCGACCACTTGATTGCGATAGAAGAACCCGTCGCACGTAGCACACGCTGAAACGCCACGGCCGGCAAAGGTCTCCTCCGACGCCAGTCCCAGGTATTGCGCTGAAGCGCCGGTCGCAATGATCAGGGCGTCGCACGTATAGGTGCCGCCATCGCCGATCAGTTCGAAGGGGCGCTGCTGCAACTTGGCGGTATGAATGTGGTCGTAAACGATCTGTGTGTCGAAGCGTTCGGCGTGTTTTTGCATGCGTTCCATCAGCACCGGGCCGGTAAGGCCTTCGACGTCGCCGGGCCAGTTATCGACTTCGACGGTGGTGGTTAGCTGGCCACCTGCCTGTATGCCGGTAATGACAACGGGTTTGAGGTTGGCACGAGCGGCATAAACGGCTGCGCTGTAACCGGCAGGGCCAGAACCCAGAATGATCAGGCGGGAATGCTTCGCTTCGCTCATAAAAACACCTCATAAGCCTTTGTCACAAAAGAGAATGCATGCTCAAATTGAATCGCGCGTAACCTGCCTTTGGCTATGCTACATCCAAGGGCTTGAAGCATGGCATCGGGCGAACAAACCCGTACAATGCCTGCCTGTAACGGTGTTTGTAACAAAATAAGCAGTGCGTGCCGTGTTTAAAAAAACCAGGGCGCAGTGTTAAAAGTAGTCTCAGTTGCGCCTGTTAACTTTTTTACCTGCCTGGATTGGGCAGTTTTTTATAGTCAATCAACAGATGGACGCGCCACGGGCGCAGGAAAAGAAGCGTTTTGAAGAAATCCACCGCAGCACCCAAGACAGTCGTTCCGCTCTGGCGCCAGCATTTGCACTACCGGCTCAAGGAAGGTGCATTGATCGCCATCGGCGGCCTGTGCCTGTTCCTGATGATGGCCTTGTTGACGTATGGCAAGGACGATCCGGGCTGGAGCCACAACAGCAAGATCGAGGACGTGCAGAACTTCGGCGGACCGGTCGGTTCCTACAGCGCCGATATCCTGTTCATGGTGCTGGGTTATTTCGCCTATATCTTCCCGCTGTTGCTGGCGATCAAGGCGTATCAGATCTTCCGTCAGCGCCACGAAGCGTGGGAGTGGAGCGGCTGGCTCTTCTCTTGGCGCCTGATCGGCCTGGTGTTTCTGGTGCTGTCTGGCGCGGCCCTGGCACATATCCATTTTCACGCGGCGACCGGTCTGCCGGCCGGCGCTGGCGGTGCGTTGGGCGAAAGCCTTGGTGATCTGGCCAGGAACGCCCTGAACATTCAGGGCAGCACGTTGTTGTTCATCGCGTTGTTCCTGTTCGGCCTGACCGTGTTCACCGACCTGTCATGGTTCAAGGTGATGGACGTCACCGGCAAGATTACCCTCGACCTGCTGGAACTGTTCCAGGGCGCGGCCAATCGCTGGTGGGCCGCCCGTGTCGAACGCAAGCAACTGGTTGCGCAATTGCGTGAAGTCGACGATCGCGTGCATGACGTGGTCGCGCCGACGGTCACCGACAAACGCGAGCAGGCCAAGGTCAAGGAACGCCTGATCGAGCGCGAACAAGCGTTGAGCAAACACATGTCGGACCGTGAGAAGCAGGTGCCGCCTGTGATCGCCCCCGCGCCGCCCAAACCGGCAGCGCCGAGCAAACGCGTGGAAAAAGAGAAGCAGGCGCCGCTGTTCGTCGACAGCGCCGTCGAAGGCACCTTGCCGCCGATCTCGATCCTCGATCCGGCAGAAAAGAAACAACTCAATTACTCCCCGGAATCCCTGGCGGCCGTCGGCCATTTGCTGGAAATCAAGCTCAAGGAATTCGGCGTCGAAGTCTCGGTGGATTCGATTCACCCAGGCCCGGTGATTACCCGTTACGAAATCCAGCCCGCCGCCGGGGTCAAGGTCAGCCGCATTTCCAACCTGGCAAAAGACCTGGCGCGTTCCCTCGCCGTGACCAGCGTGCGGGTGGTGGAAGTGATTCCCGGCAAGACCACCGTCGGTATCGAGATTCCCAACGAAGACCGCCAGATCGTGCGCTTCTCCGAAGTACTGTCGACGCCCGAGTACGACAACTTCAAGTCGCCTGTCACCTTGGCCTTGGGCCACGACATCGGCGGCAAGCCGGTCATCACCGACCTGGCGAAAATGCCTCACTTGCTGGTGGCTGGTACGACCGGTTCCGGTAAGTCGGTGGGTGTGAACGCGATGATCTTGTCGATCCTGTTCAAGTCCGGCCCGGAAGACGCCAAGCTGATCATGATCGACCCGAAAATGCTTGAGCTGTCGATCTACGAAGGCATTCCGCACCTGCTGTGCCCGGTGGTCACCGACATGAAAGATGCGGCCAACGCCCTGCGCTGGAGCGTGGCGGAGATGGAGCGTCGATACAAACTGATGGCGAAAATGGGCGTACGAAACCTGTCGGGCTTCAACGCCAAGGTCAAGGAAGCCCAGGACGCTGGTACACCGTTGACCGATCCTTTGTACAAGCGCGAAAGCATTCACGACGAAGCACCGCTGCTGACCAAGCTGCCAACCATCGTTGTGGTGGTCGACGAATTCGCCGACATGATGATGATCGTCGGCAAGAAGGTTGAAGAACTGATTGCCCGTATTGCCCAGAAGGCCCGTGCGGCCGGTATCCACTTGATTCTCGCGACCCAGCGTCCGTCGGTTGACGTGATTACCGGTCTGATCAAGGCGAACATCCCGACGCGCATGGCGTTCCAGGTGTCGAGCAAGATCGATTCGCGGACCATCATCGACCAGGGCGGTGCCGAACAATTGCTGGGCCACGGCGACATGCTCTACATGCCGCCGGGCACCAGCCTGCCGATTCGTGTTCACGGTGCGTTCGTGTCCGATGACGAGGTTCACCGGGTGGTGGAAGCCTGGAAGCTGCGTGGCGCGCCGGAATACAACGACGAGATCCTGGCCGGTGTCGAAGAAGCCGGCAGTGGCTTTGAAAATGGCGGCGGTGGCGGTGACGACGATGCTGAAACCGATGCCCTGTACGACGAAGCCGTCCAGTTCGTTCTGGAAAGCCGCCGTGCCTCCATCTCTGCGGTTCAGCGCAAGCTGAAAATCGGCTACAACCGCGCCGCGCGCATGATCGAAGCCATGGAAATGGCCGGGGTCGTGACGTCCATGAATACCAACGGTTCGCGTGAAGTCCTGGCCCCAGGCCCGGTACGCGACTGATTTGAATTGAAAGGGTGTCGCCGCATGCGACGCCCGTACTCCCACGAATGTTATGAGGACTCCCATGCGTCTTATCCGCATGCTGTTGCTGCCGGTACTGGCTTTGACCACGCTCTCGGCTCACGCCGATGACAAGGACGTGGCGCGCCTGACCCAATTGCTGGAAACGTCCAAGACCCTGACTGCACGCTTTTCGCAACTGACCCTCGATGGCAGCGGCACCCAATTGCAGGAAACCGCCGGTGACATGTCGCTGCAACGCCCAGGCCTGTTTTACTGGCACACCAACGCACCCGCTGAACAAACGATGGTTTCCGACGGCAAGAAGGTCACCCTGTGGGACCCGGACCTTGAACAGGTCACCATCAAGACCCTCGACCTGCGCCTGACCCAGACGCCAGCCCTGTTGTTGTCGGGTGACGTGTCCAAGATCAGCCAGAGCTTCGATATCAGCGCCAAGGAAGCGGGCGGTGTGATCGACTTCACCTTGAAGCCGAAAACCAAGGACACGCTGTTTGACAGCCTGCGCCTGTCGTTCCGCAACGGTCTGGTCAATGACATGCAACTGATCGACAGTGTCGGCCAGCGCACCAACATCCTGTTCACCGGCGTGAAGGCCAACGAGCCAATCCCGGCATCCAAGTTCAAGTTCGACATCCCCAAGGGTGCGGACGTGATCCAGGAATAAGAGCAGTACATAGAACCTGTGGGAGCGAGCTTGCTCGCGATTAGGGCATTACATTCAGCATCAATGCTGATTGCCCCGACGCCATCGCGAGCAAGCTCGCTCCCACAAGTACTGCGGTGTTCTCAGTGAGGTTTCTACGTAGTGATGGACCTGTTTCGCAGTGCCCCGATTGCTCAGCCCCTGGCCGCTCGACTGCGTGCGGCCAATCTGGACGAGTACGTCGGTCAGGAACACCTGCTCGCTCGCGGCAAGCCTTTGCGCGAAGCCCTGGAGCAGGGTGCCCTGCACTCGATGATTTTCTGGGGACCGCCGGGTGTGGGCAAGACCACCCTGGCGCGCTTGCTGGCGGAAGTCTCGGATGCGCACTTCGAAACAGTCTCGGCGGTGCTGGCTGGCGTGAAAGAGATCCGTCAGGCGGTGGAAATCGCCAAGCAGCAGGCCGGGCAATACGGCAAGCGGACCATCCTGTTCGTCGATGAAGTGCATCGCTTCAACAAATCGCAGCAGGATGCGTTTCTGCCCTACGTTGAAGACGGCACGCTGATTTTCATCGGCGCGACCACTGAAAACCCCTCGTTCGAACTCAATAACGCCTTGCTCTCGCGGGCGCGTGTCTACGTGCTCAAAAGCCTCGACGAAGCGGCCCTGCGCAAACTGGTGCATCGCGCGCTGACCGAAGAGCGTGGCTTGGGCAAGCGGCAACTGACCCTCAGCGATGAAGGTTTCCAGATGCTGTTGTCCGCCGCCGATGGCGATGGTCGTCGTTTGCTCAACCTGCTGGAAAACGCCTCGGACCTGGCTGAAGACAACAGCGAGATCGGCGTCGATTTGCTGCAAAGCCTGCTCGGCGATACCCGGCGCCGTTTCGACAAGGGCGGCGAGGCGTTCTACGACCAGATATCGGCGCTGCATAAATCCGTGCGCGGCTCCAATCCCGATGGCGCGTTGTATTGGTTCGCGCGGATGATCGATGGTGGTTGCGACCCGTTGTACCTGGCCCGGCGCGTGGTGCGCATGGCCAGCGAAGACATCGGCAACGCCGACCCGCGCGCCCTGAGCCTGTGCCTGGCAGCGTGGGAAGTACAGGAGCGCCTCGGCAGCCCTGAAGGCGAGTTGGCAGTGGCCCAGGCCATCACTTATCTGGCGTGCGCGCCGAAAAGCAACGCGGTGTACATGGGCTTCAAAGCCGCGATGCGCAGCGCCACCGAACACGGTTCGCTCGAAGTGCCGCTGCACCTGCGCAACGCGCCGACCAAGCTGATGAAACAATTGGGTTATGGCGATGAATACCGTTATGCCCACGATGAGCCAGACGCGTACGCCGCGGGCGAAGACTATTTCCCGGAAGAACTCGAGCCACAACCGTTCTATCAACCGGTGCCGCGCGGCCTGGAGTTGAAGATCGGCGAAAAGCTCAATCACCTTGCACAACTGGACCGTCTAAGCCCCCGGCAGCGGAGAAAATAGTGATTCCTCTGGTTATAGCGGTCTCCATCGGCGGTGTTGCCGGCACATTGTTGCGCTTCGCCACCGGCAATTGGGTCAACGCAAATTGGCCGCGACACTTCTATACCGCGACACTCGCCGTTAATATCGTGGGCTGTCTGCTGATCGGCGTTCTATACGGTCTGTTTTTGATTCGCCCGGAGGTGCCTTTCGAGGTGCGTGCCGGGCTCATTGTCGGCTTCCTCGGGGGGCTGACGACTTTTTCATCCTTTTCACTGGATACGGTGCGCTTGCTGGAAAGCGGGCAGGTGCCGCTGGCCCTGGGCTATGCTGCGATCAGCGTATTCGGCGGTCTGCTCGCCACCTGGGCCGGCCTGTCCTTGACCAAACTTTGATAAACGAGAAACCGACATGCTCGATTCCAAACTGTTACGTAGCAACCTTCAGGACGTAGCGGACCGCCTGGCATCCCGTGGCTACACGCTGGATGTGGCGCGCATCGAAGCGCTGGAAGAACAGCGCAAGACCGTCCAGACCCGTACCGAAGCGCTGCAGGCTGAGCGTAATGCGCGTTCCAAATCCATTGGCCAGGCCAAACAGCGCGGCGAAGACATCGCGCCTTTGATGGCGGCCGTCGAGCGCATGGCAAGCGAGTTGAGCATCGGTAAAGTCGAGCTGGACACGATCCAGACCGAGCTGGATTCGATTCTGCTGGGTATCCCGAACCTGCCCCACGAATCGGTGCCGATTGGCGACGATGAAGATGGCAACGTCGAAGTCCGTCGCTGGGGCACCCCGACGGCGTTCGATTTCCCGGTCCTGGACCACGTTGCGCTGGGCGAGAAGTTCGGCTGGCTGGATTTCGAAACCGCCGCCAAGCTGTCCGGCGCCCGTTTCGCGCTGTTGCGCGGCCCGATCGCTCGCATGCACCGCGCTCTGGCGCAGTTCATGATCAACCTGCACACCAGCGAACACGGTTATGAAGAGGCTTACACGCCGTATCTGGTCCAGGCGCCAGCACTGCAAGGCACCGGCCAGTTGCCGAAATTCGAAGAAGACCTGTTCAAGATCAGCCGCGAAGGCGAAGCCGATCTGTACCTGATCCCGACTGCAGAAGTATCGCTGACCAACATCGTCGCCGGCGAGATCGTCGATTCGAAACTGCTGCCGATCAAGTTCGTGGCGCACACGCCGTGCTTCCGCAGTGAGGCCGGTGCGTCGGGTCGCGATACGCGCGGCATGATCCGTCAACACCAGTTCGACAAAGTCGAAATGGTCCAGATCGTTGAGCCGTCGACGTCGATGGACGCGCTGGAAGGCCTGACCGCCAACGCCGAGAAAGTCCTGCAACTGCTGCAACTGCCGTATCGCACAATTGCCCTGTGCACCGGCGACATGGGTTTCAGCGCGGTCAAGACCTACGACCTGGAAGTGTGGATCCCGAGCCAGGACAAGTACCGCGAAATTTCGTCGTGCTCCAACTGCGGCGACTTCCAGGCCCGTCGTATGCAAGCGCGTTTCCGCAACCCGGAAACCGGCAAGCCTGAGCTGGTTCACACCCTCAACGGTTCCGGCCTGGCGGTCGGTCGTACTCTGGTGGCGGTGCTGGAAAACTATCAGCAGGCCGACGGTTCGATTCGTGTGCCGGACGTGCTGAAGCCGTACATGGGTGGCCTCGAGGTCATCGGCTAAATGGACTATCTGCCGCTGTTTCACAACCTCCGCGGCAGTCGTGTGTTGGTCGTCGGCGGGGGGGAAATTGCCTTGCGCAAATCCCGCCTGCTGGCCGAAGCCGGTGCGCTGCTGCGGGTAGTTGCACCTGAAATCGAACCGCAACTGCGCGAGCTGGTTGTCGGCGGCGGTGGCGAGTGCCTGGTACGGGGTTACGTCGAGTCGGACCTCGACGGTTGCGGGCTGATCATTGCCGCCACCGACGACGAACCGCTCAACGCGCAAGTCTCCGCCGATGCCCATCGGCGTTGCGTGCCGGTCAACGTGGTGGATGCGCCTGCCTTGTGCAGCGTGATCTTCCCGGCGATCGTCGACCGATCCCCATTGATCATTGCGGTATCCAGCGGCGGCGACGCACCGGTGCTGGCGCGGTTGATCCGCGCCAAGCTGGAAACCTGGATACCGTCCACCTACGGTCAACTGGCCGGCCTGGCGGCGCGTTTTCGCACTCAGGTCAAAGGCTTGTTCCCGGATGTGCAGCAACGTCGGGCGTTCTGGGAAGATGTGTTCCAGGGCCCGATTGCCGATCGACAACTGGCCGGGCAGGGCGCCGAAGCCGAGCGCCTGATGCTGGCGAAAATCAACGGTGACGCGCCAGTTGCGACCGGTGAAGTGTATTTGGTGGGCGCAGGTCCCGGTGATCCGGACTTGCTGACCTTCCGCGCCTTGCGCCTGATGCAGCAAGCCGATGTGGTGCTGTATGACCGTCTGGTTGCACCGGCCATCCTCGATTTGTGCCGTCGCGATGCCGAGCGGGTTTACGTCGGCAAGCGCCGCGCCGATCACGCCGTGCCTCAGGATCAGATCAACCAGCAATTGGTCGATCTGGCCAAACAAGGCAAACGTGTGGTGCGACTGAAGGGCGGTGATCCGTTCATCTTCGGGCGCGGTGGTGAAGAGATCGAAGAACTGGCGGCCCACGGCATCCCGTTCCAGGTCGTCCCGGGTATCACGGCGGCCAGTGGTTGCGCGGCGTATGCCGGGATTCCGCTGACGCACCGTGATTACGCGCAGTCAGTGCGGTTTGTCACCGGGCACCTCAAGGACGGCTCTACCGATTTGCCATGGGGCGACCTGGTCGCACCGGCGCAGACCCTGGTGTTTTATATGGGGTTGGTAGGTTTGCCGATCATTTGCGAGCAATTGATCAAGCATGGTCGCGCAGCCGATACCCCGGCGGCGTTGATCCAGCAGGGCACGACGGTCAACCAGCGGGTGTTTACCGGCACCCTGGCGGATCTTCCACGGCTGGTGGCGGAGCACGAAGTGCATGCGCCGACCCTGGTGATCGTTGGGGAAGTGGTGCAACTGCGCGAGAAACTGGCGTGGTTCGAAGGGGCTCAGGCGCAAGTCTAGAAACCGCGTCGCTCGCATCGCCAGCAGGCTAGCTCCCATAGGGATTTGTGTCGTTCACAGATCTCCTGTGGGAGCCAGCCTGCTGGCGATTGGGGGCCTTAAAAACGGCACAAATCTCAGGCTTTACGCCAAACCCCTTTCCCGCTCAACCGCTCCCGATCATGGGGCGCGGTGAAGTCCTGCGCCGGACCCTTGGGCACAACACCCGTCGGGTTAATGGTCTTGTGGCTGCCGTAATAGTGATTTTTGATGTGCTGGAAATCCACCGTTTCGGCAATCCCCGGCCATTGATACATTTCCCGCAGCCAGTTCGACAGATTCGGATAATCGGCAATCCGCCGCAGGTTGCACTTGAAGTGCCCGTGGTACACCGCGTCAAAACGAATCAGCGTGGTGAACAACCGAATGTCGGCTTCCGTCAGGTATTCGCCAACGAGGTAACGGTTCTCGCTCAACAGCAGTTCGAGCCGATCCAGTTCGGCGAACACATCATCGAAGGCTTCTTCATAAGCGCTCTGAGAGGTGGCAAACCCTGCGCGGTAGACGCCGTTGTTCACGGCTGGATAAATCCGCTCGTTCAGCGCGTCGATCTCGCCGCGCAGTGGCGCCGGATAGAAGTCCAGGTTATTGCCGGTCAGTTCATCGAAGGCGCCATTGAACATGCGGATGATCTCCGCCGATTCATTGTTGACGATGCGGTTCTGCTGCTTGTCCCAGAGCACCGGTACGGTGACACGGCCGGTGTAGTCGGCGGTATCGGCGGTGTAGCGCTGGTGCATGAAATTGAAGTGATCGAGTTTATCGCCGGTCGAGCCGAGGCTCTGGTCAAAGGTCCAGCCGTTTTCCAGCATCAACCAACTGACCACCGACACGTCGATCAGGTTTTCAAGGCCTTTGAGTTTGCGCAGGATCAGCGTGCGATGCGCCCAGGGACAGGCGAGGGACACGTAAAGGTGATAGCGCCCAGCCTCGGCGGCAAAGCCACCGACACCGGTCGGGCCGGGCTTGCCGTCGGCAGTCAGCCAGTTGCGGCGTTGCGCCTGTTCACGCTGGAACGCGCCGTCCTTGCTGCTTTCGTACCACTGGTCCTGCCAGCGGCCTTCAACTAACAAACCCATGTTCAAGACTCCTTAACCGATAAGCGTTGGAGAGGAGTCTATTCGGATAGGTTCGATAAAAAAGCGCAAATGTTAGCGGGTTATGATCGGTTAAATAGATCTATCCCGTGCGTCCCAATACTGTTGTGCGGTTTCAAAGGCTTGCTCACGCGATTGACCGAGCCCGCGCAGCGCCAGGGCCATCGTCGAAATCAGGGCCATTTGCGGATAGCTGTCGACCACATCGCCGCGCCACACGGCTTTCAAGTGCTCTGGATCGAGCGAGGCGGGTTTGACGTGGCGCTGCGTCGACATCTGCGGCCATTCCTCGTCCCAGCTTTCGCCGCCGGTGGTGCCGTACAAGTGACTGTCGGCGTCCGGGTTGATCTCGATTTCGCCGCCATCGCCCTTGACCACGATTGCGGTATCACCGAGCAAGCCGCTGGCATCGCGATGCACGGCCTGATAACCGGGGTGGAAAATGCTTTGCAGGCCACAGCGGGCGCCCAGCGGATTGAGAATCCGCGTCAGCGAATGAATCGGCGAACGCAGGCCCAGCGTGTTGCGCAGGTCGATCATGCGTTGCAGTTGCGGCGCCCAATCCACCAGCGGCATGAAGGCCAGGCCGCCCTGATCCAGTGCTTCGCCGACCTGCTGCCAGTTGCGGCACAGCGGGATGTTCAACTGATCCAGCAACTGTTCGCTGTACAGCCGGCCGGTCGTATGTGCGCCACCGCCATGCATGAAGATGCGCACGCCGTTCTGCGCCAGGCACTTGGCGGCCAGCAGATACCACGGCAGGTGGCGCTTCTTGCCCGCATACGTCGGCCAGTCCAGATCGACCGCCAGCGCCGGCGGGTTCAGCCGTTCACGCAAGGCTTCGGTGAACCCGGCCATTTCCTCGGCGCTTTCTTCCTTGTGCCGCAGCAACATCAGAAATGCACCGAGCTGGGTGTCTTCAACCTTGTCGTCGAGCACCATGCCCATGGCTTCGCGGGCTTCGATCCGGGTCAGGTCACGAGCGCCACGCTTGCCCTTGCCGAGGATGCGCACGAACTGGGCGAAAGGGTGTTCGGCGGGCGTTTCGAGGGTCAGCGCTGGATAGTCGGTCATAAACAATTCGTCGGTTTGGGCAGGCCCGCCAGTTTCGCGGCGAGTTTGGCAGGGGTGCCTTTGAACAGTCGGTTCAGGTGCAGGCTGTTGCCTTTTTCCGGGCCGAGCTTCAGTGCGGTGTACTTGATCAACGGACGGGTCGCAGGCGACAGCTGGAATTCGTCGTAGAAACGGCGCAGCAGCTCGAGCACTTCCCAGTGTTCCGGGCTCAACTCGATGTCTTCGGCGGCGGCGAGGGCGGTGGCCACCTCGTTGGACCAGTCGCTCAGATCGACCAGGAAACCGTCCTTGTCCAGTTCAATGGCGCGGGCGCCGACGGTCAGGGAATTCATAGCCAACTGTTGACCTTGTCATAGTGAATCGACAGCTCGACGAAGGCCGGGTAATCGATTGCCTTGACCGCGTCAGGAATCTCCAGCGCACGAGCCTGGGCGTCTTCGGCCAGTGCGAACAGTTTCAAACTACGGGCATTCAGCGCATTGAACGGCGCTGTGCCGGGTTGCAACGCATACACCGCGTCGCCGGTCAGCAACAGCGCATCGTTCGCGCCAATCACCCGCAGGCAACTGGTCAGGCGGTCGTCGCCGAATGGGGAATGAGACAACACGTGCAAAGTCGACATCAGAGGGTGATCACCTGGTCGTAACGGTCAATAAGCGCAGTGATTTGCTCGGCAGCCAGCACCTGGGCTTCTTCAAGCGAGAAACAGGTCGGGTCCAGGCCACGTTCTGCAGCGCTGTCGGCACAGACAAACAGCTCTTCAACCCCGAACATCGGCAGCGCTTGCAGGTTGGCGCTCAGATCCTTTTGCTGCAGGGCCTTGGCGTCCTGTTTGGCGGCGAGCTGAAACACGCCGTCATCGAGAAACAGCAAACCGATCGGCAGATCGAAAGCACCGCCGGCCAGCACGATGTCCAGCGCTTCGCGCGCGTTCGGCCCGGACCACGGGGCCTGACGGCTGATAATCAACAAGGACTTGGGCATCTCACGCGCCTCCGAAACAGATCAGGCGGTCGGCGTCCTGCACGGCGTCATGCAGCTGGCCCAGACCGGACAATTCCCACGGCGCGCCGACCGACACCGCCTCGCGCTGATAGCGTCCGGCTTCTTCTTCGTTCAGCACACCACGGCGCAGGGCGGCGGCGATGCAAACAACGCCATCCAGTTGATGCTCAGTGACAAAGGCGCGCCATTGCTTGGGCACGTCCAGCTCATCCTGGGGCGTGACCACGCTGCCTGAGGCGTTATAAACGCCGTCCTGATAGAAAAACAGCCGGACAATTTCATGCCCGCCCGCCAGTGCGGCCTGGGCGAACAGCAAGGCGCGGCGAGAGGAGGGCGCATGGGCGGCGGAAAAGAGCGCGATGGCGAACTTCATGACGGACTCGATCAGCAAAACTGTGGCCATGATAAAGCTTTATCGGCGAGGCGGCGAAGGGCGTTTTGATCATGGACCGAGTCGCCGCCATCACGAGCAGGCTCGCTCCCACAGGGGTTTTGTGGCGAATATCGATTTCGTGTACGACATTAATCCCTTGTGGGAGCGAGCCTGCTCGCGATGGCGGTCTGGCAGGCACCGCTCAGCGCGGCATATAGCCCAACTGCCAACGCCGCGGAATGCTCAACGACAGCACCCCAAGCGCCGCAGCCAGCAATCCGCTGGCAAACAACGCCTTGAGCCCTAGTTGATGTTCCAGCACGGCGCCCAGCACGGCGCCGGCAAACATGCCCGTCCATGGAATCAACTGAACCCTCCAGCCATTGCGCCGTTCGCCGAGTATCCAGCGCCCCAGACCACGACCGAAGCGCGACAGGGCGCCGGTCACGTAGGTGAGGCCGACCGGCAGACCGTTCACTTCTTCCACCGCCGCATTGAGCATGCCCATGGCGATGATGGCTGCCAGCAACGCCGGCAATTGTTCGTCATAAGGCCAGGCAGCGGCGCCGCAAAGCAGCATGGCGATGCACAACAACAATGGCAGTGCCCGTCGCCCGCCCAGACGACTGATCACAATGCCCAAGGCGTTGCCGACGACAAAGGTGGCCACAAGGATCAGCAGACGCAAGGTCAGCCCGAGATTGCCGTCGCTGATGGCGACGGCAAGGCGGGTGGTATTGCCGCTCATGAAGGAAACAAAGTCACCGCTGGCCATGAAGCCGATGGCATCGGTCATGCCAGCGAGCACCGAGAGTGCAGCGACCAGCGACATGCCGATGCGGCCGCGCCATTTGCGGGCGTGCAGATGGCCCGGACTGGCGCGGGTACTTGAAGGAGACGGTAGCATCGGTTGAGGCATCCTTGAGCGGGGGCGGTTACTTGCTCAACCCATATAACTCACAATATTCCAGCCAGTCCAGACCCGCCATCTCAGCCACTTCCTTGTGTACTTCCATTCGCTGAGTCTCGTAGTCCTCAGGCGTGTCGACAGTCAGTTTCAACGTCAGCTCCCAGGCAAACAAACCCAGGCGTTCGGCTTCGGCTTCGAACGCTTCATGCAAGCGCTCCTCGCGGTATTGCGCGGCGGTCTCGCCTTTGGCCTGGGCCAACAGCGGATTGAGGTTGTCGAGTTCGTGGCGCAGCTCGGGGTGCTCGTCGAGAAACTTCTCCAGCGCCCGTTCGTGTTGCTGTTCGGTTGCCGCCATGGTCGCTCCTTGAGGCTGCTTTTATGAAGATTGCTTCTTGCTGGCCTTGGCCGCAGCGGCCAGGCACTCGAGTGCAAACTGCTCGGGGTACGTCATCTGGATCGGCGTGGTTTCGCCCTTGACGGTCCGTTCGCCGTCGAGGATGTAGCGAATCCGTTTGTCGGTGACGCCAATTCGCTTGGCGATCCAGGAAGGGGTCTGACCGATCTGGCTGATCAGCTTGTCAGCGTATTCAGCGGTCGGTTTGTAATACTCGGCGTTGGGTGTCATGGACGTTCCAGAAAAATAAGCCCGAAGAAAGGGCGATGCGACGGCAATTGCGCGACAGGGTGCGCGAATCGTCCGTCGATGTCGCGCTATAAATGAAGTAAAGCAGAACGATACGCCGTGCCACGGTGATACAGTCCGCTTTTTCTTGATGAGCGAACGCGATGCGAATTCTGATGGTGGCGCTGGCCGTAACGTTGCTGGCCGGATGCGCCGGTTCGGTGATGAACGATGCCCGCACCAAAGCCCCTTACAAAACCCTGAAATCGGACAAGCCGGAAAAAGTCGTCGCTCAGTGCGTGCAGTTTTCCTGGCAGGACGAGGCGGTGTTCGGTGTCGATGCCGCTGCTTACTTGCAGTCGGGTGAGAAGGGTGGGACCACGGTCTACACGCGTTCGGCGGAGTCGTTTGTCGACGTCACGACTGATGCTTCCGGAACGGTGCTGAGTTACTACGCGCAGCATGACGACTTTGTCGCCAAGCGCCGTCTGGCGGCGCTGGCAACCTGCCTCTGAGGCCGACGCAGTACCCCTGTGGGAGCGAGCCTGCTCGCGATAGCGGTTTATCATTCAACATTGATATCGATTGACAGGCCGCCATCGCGAGCAGGCTCACTCCCACAGGAGTTTGCGCTATTTCGTCACAGGCGCTTCTGGAAAAACAGGCGCTTGTGGCCCGGCGGATAGTCGACAATCTGGCCCAGCTCGCTGTAGCCCAGCTTCTGGTAGAACCCCGGCGCCTGAAAGTCGAACGTGTCGAGCCAGACCCCAACGCATTCCTTCTCCCGCGCGACTTCTTCGGCCATACGCATCAGCTTCGAGCCCAGGCCTTGTCCCCGGGCCTGTTCCGGCACCGACAGCAATTCGATGAACATCCACTGGTAAAACACCCGAGCGTAGAGTCCGCCGAGGATCTCGCCGTTGTCATCACGCACCAGTAAAGCAATGGGTTCCTGCCTCGAGACGCCAGCCTTTGAGGCGTTATAGGCGCGCAGCGGCAGCAAGATCGCCTGCTCCTCTTCATCCGTGGGGTTTTGCGAGCGTTCAATGCGCAGGGTCATCAGCTACATCCTTATGGCTTTGGGAATAACGATCCCCAAGCCTATCCCGGCAGGTGGTCGTTGTTCCAGCCCTTCAGGTGGAACCCTCGCTCGCGCCCGGATGTCTAGCCTAAACAGCGTCATTCCAGAACGCAGCCGATGAGGATCCCCCGTGAATATTTTTGAAGCCCTGCGTGAAAGCCACGACCGTCAACGCACCTATGCCGACGCGCTGATCAAGACCAGTGGCGACACCCCGGAGCGGGTCGAGGCTTACAAACAGCTCAAGTCCGAATTGCAGGCCCATGAAACCGCGGAAGAGCGGCATTTCTACATCCCGCTGATGGAGTTCGACAACGGCGTCGACCTGAGCCGTCATGCCATCTCCGAGCACCACGAGATGGACGAAATGATGGAAGAGCTGGATGAGACAGAGATGTCGAGCCCGGCTTGGCTCGCGACTGCCAAGAAGCTTTGCGAGAAGGTTCATCACCACCTGAAAGAGGAAGAGCAGAAGTTCTTCCAGATGGCCGGCAAGCTGCTCGATGACAAGCAGAAAGAGACGTTGGCTGGCCAATACGTGAAGGAATACGAGGCTCAGCTTTCCTGATCGAAGCAGCGCTCCCGGTTGGCACTTTGCGCTGTAGTCCTTTTGCCATGCTGCGAGTAAGCGCTAGCGCAAATAACTGGTTATCCATCCAGTATTTGCTTGGTGCGGGTTTGAGCATTCATGCCGCCACGGGTTTTGGCCCCATGGACAAAAAAAGTAGCTCCGTTAGCTTGAAGGCCTCTCCTCGGGAAGGAGAGTTCTCAAGTCAACGGAGTGAAAAGATGAACCAACCACACGCTCAAACCCAACTGCGGCATGGCCGCGTCACTTCCCCAGCAAGCCGTGGCTCGGTCGCCGTGGCGCTGGGGCTGCTGGGCAACTGGCAAGTCAACGAAATGGAAGGTGGCAAGAACTTTCCGGCATTGATGGCCGGGCCTTTCCCGGCGCCTTACCAGACAGACAGCGACAGTGTCGCTCCGCCTGGCGATGGTCATATCCTCAGCGGCGGTAAGGTCGATGCGCGTGACTGCCTCAATTTCACCAACGAAGAGATGAGCCTCAAGCTCAACCGACGGTTCACCTGGCCGATGCTGAGCGTCGATCCGGGTCAGACCTTTAACGTCACCTGGGAATACACCGCGCCCCACGTCACCCGTGGCTACAGCTGGTTCATCACCCGGGACGGCTGGAACCCGAAACAGCGGATCAGCCGTGCGCAGCTGGAGCCGACATCGTTTTTCGACGATTTCTACATGCAGGTGCCGTATTACAGTCATTCCGCCGAGATGAAAGCCAAGGTCAATCACCAAGTTGATTTGCCGGGCAACAAGAAGGGCCATCATGTCATTGTGCTGATGTGGATCGTGGCCAACACCGGGAACGCGTTCTATCAAGCGTTCGATGTGGACTTCAAGTGACAGACCGGTAATAAGGTCCGGTAGTCATGCCTGATGCTGTTCGCTCAAGAATGATATGGGGTTGGGGTTGGGGTTGGGGTTGGGGTTGGGTACATATCCGTTTCTGCGGTCATGGCCACTATTGGTTCCGCCCTGACGGCGGGTCACTTGGAAGAGCGCCAAGTAACCAAGCGCTTTTGCCCCTGACGTACGGTGCCTCGCTGTGGCTCGGCATTCCCTCACTCCGGTCCTGCTCCGTGGGCCCGCC
>NZ_CATKQW010000007.1:0-122335 GCF_949767865.1 Pseudomonas sp. IT-P294
GTTGCCAGCGTCATCTACAAGGACGCTGCAAACGCCTAGAGCGCTCTACTTGAATAGTTCTGAATGAATTCCTAGATCAACAAATGTGATCAGATCGGAACGTGTGTGCTCATAGATCATCAAGAAATCACCGCCAACATTCTCGGAAACCGATCCAATCACCCGTCAAAGCATGGTCAAGGTACTCGGGAGGTAAAGCCTCCTCCAGAAACAGCATGATCATCACTTGCCGGACCTCATTCATATCACGACGTCCGGCCCGCTTGTAACGTTCCCACGACTTCTTAAATACCGATGTTTGTGCACATTGTTTAGGTAGTTCAGCGCGCTTTTGCTTGTTCGCCGGTTTCGCCATCAGCATCCCTCAGCATTTCGTCTATCGAATCGAACTGCTGGCGAATATTTCGTGCTTCCATCATGGCGCGGGCTGTCTTCTCCGACGGGACGCGTACCTCAAAAGGGAGCCCCTGAGTCGCAACAACCTGACGGAGAAAGAGACGCATGGCATCACTGATGCTCAGGCCGCACGCGCTCAAGACTTCAGTTGCACGCATCTTCAAATCCTCATCAATGCGGCAACGCACATCAGTGGTTTTCAGCAATACACCCATAAAAACGCCCTCACCGTGATTTTGTAGCTACATTGGCGCTACCTCTGCATTGTGGTCGAGCGTACCGTTTTCGATCAATGTCGAGTTGATAAGCGGAGTCATAGACTGGATTGTGATGTGCCATTTCAGCTGTTTCTGCAGACGCTAACTATCAGCCCGATCCCCATTTTTTTAGAGAGCCGTCCGAAGACAACGCAGGAAATAATCCCCAGCGCTGTGAGTTTCGAACCCCAAAAAAAATGCCCAAACCTCTCGGTCCGAGCATTTTTTTGACCCTGATCACCCACCCTTCCCGAAAAACCTCGACTCTATGTAAGCCTCCAGCCATCGGACGCAGCATCATTTCGCTACTAAACTCGGGACAAGCGTGTTCATGTGCAGGATTATAGCCAGCACGTATCGCCCAACCGGCGGCCAGGTACTCAACAATAGCCAGCCCACATTAGAGGGCATTACCCAATGGATAGCAGAACCCTACGCAACCTTATGCGCATTGTTCAAACCGGCTCCTTGTCGGCGGCAGCAGAGCATTCGTGTTTAACCGTGCAGGCATTGGCTGCGCAGTTGAACAAGGTCGAAGAACAGTTTGGTTTCAGGTTATTTCGTCGCTCCAACAAGGGATTGACCTTGACCACGCAAGGCACGGAACTCACGCCTTATATGGACAAGGTGTTGGTTGCCACGCGGCAACTTGAGGAAAAAGTGGCGGCACTGAAGGTGCCTGGGCAGCGCACGCTCAAGGTCGCGCTGAACACCACGCTGTCGGGAGACTTCAATCGACGCATGATCGGGCGCCTGATTGAGGTGTTCCCCGACTATCAGCTGGAATTCAGCTACGCCGAGTCGATGGAAAACCTCAGCAAGCTGAAGAACGAAGACTTCGACCTGGCCGTGTTGATCGGCCCGCAGCAGCCGGGGTTGCCGAGCATTATCCTGCCCGAGGTCCAGGTGCAGGTGGTCGGTGCTCATTGCGGTCAGGAAAATGACCCGCTGGTGTTGCTTGGCAACAAGTTTCAGGTGCGTCCGGCGGATGATTGTCCGTATTCCCACAGCTTCTTGCGCTTTCTCGACGCCGGTCTTGGCAATTACGAGTCGGGCAAGCGGATGGTCTATTCCTGCAGCGAAACCCTGACACTGTCGTTGATTACGCAAATGGATGGCCTCGGCATGGTCTCGCGTGATGCGGCCCAACGTAACGGCTTGACCATTTTCCCCGGTTTCGAGGATGCCCTCGAAGTGCGGCTGGCGATCAATAACCCTGAGTTGTCGGGCCAGGCCTTGCACGATGTGGTCGACCTGCCGCTACATGAACGAGCCGAGCGCAATGTACGCAGCCGTTCCCAGCGCAACGGAGAGAAAGAGGTTTTTGCTGAAATACGCACATAACAACGTCGGAATCGCGGCATAAAATTCCGGGCGATCGAGCTGCACGTGCTGATCCTTGATCAACAACGGCGTAACGCTGATTGCAGCGACGATCGCCACCGGCAGGTATTCCAGTGCCCGGGCGACGAAGGGCGGCCAATGATCGGTGTTCACTTGCAGCGGCAATGCGCGTGGCAAGAAGGTCACCGCCATCATCAGCGCGACGACCAGGATCAGGAACGTTTGGTCAGGCATACGCCCACTCCACAGCCGACGAAAGTGGCGGTAAACACGTTAAACGGCGAACTGCCGACCAGGCTCAGCGCGCCCATGCAGGCGACAGCGGCCAGTGCGGCGATGAGTTTGTTGCGCGTGTTGCACAGCGACACCAGCACGTAGAGCATCATCGCGGTCAGCGCGTAGTCGAGCTGATATTTGATCAAGTGCGCCGCGTACTGTGCGCAAATCGCCCCCAGCAAACCGCCGAGCACCCACGAGGTGTGGCAATACAGATTGAAACCGATCAGGTAACGCACGTTGACCGGCGAGCCCTTGCCCAGTTTGACGCTGTGGAAAGCGAACGATTCATCGGTCAGCCCGCCCGCGTAACACCAGCGCTCAAGCCGGCTGAGCCCCATCGCCTGTAACGCCTTGGCCATGTAGACCGACATCAGCATGTGCCGCGCGTTGATCAGAAACGTGGTGAGGATGATGGTGGTCAGCGAAGCGCCGCTGGAAATCAACGCCAGGGCGGCAAACTGCGAAGCGCCGGCATAGACAAACAGGCACATGGCAACGGGCAGCCATACGGGCAACCCGGCATTCACCGCCATCAACCCGAAGACAAACGACACCGTGAAGTAACCCGCAACCACAGGGCTTGCTTCGGCGAAGGTGCGCGAAGCGTGCGGCTCGACCATCAGCGGCGGGCTGCTGGACGTCTCATTCATAGGTCCCTCTCAAATGTTCTTTCGCCGCGCGGTTCGCAAAAACCCTGGGCACTCCAAAAGCGTTGGCCGGCAAGGTTAGCATCGTCGACAAACAGGAACATGCGCAGCACGCCCACGCGTTTCATGTCGGCCGAAGCGGCTTCGACCAGTCGCTGGCCGACGCCCTGGCTGCGATACTCCGGGCTCACTGCCAAGTGGTTGATCGTGCCCCGACTGCCGAGCATTCCGCCCAGCACCGCGCCGACGATTTCGCCACTGACATCCAATGCGATAAACGCGGTGGTGGTCTTCTGCACCAGCACACCGCGCAGGCATTTGGCGTCCTGCCATTCACAGAAAGAGACTTCTTCGAATTGCCGAAAGAAGCGTTCCAGGCGCTGTGCATCCTTTGCCGTGGTGCGCCGCAGCATCACCGGTGCAGGGCACTCGGCGAGGCTGGTCACGGTGTTGTACTGTTCAGCGAACAATGTCGAAAGCGGTCCCGGGCCGCGAGAAAGAGATCGCCAGAATCTGCCGGTACGCCAAGTCGTGAGAATGGGTATTGCGGGCAGGGGTCACGTAGTGACGCATATCGCGATCGAGAAAGTAGGTGGTGTCGAGGATTTCCTGATAAGTCGTCGAGGCCAGGTGCTCTTGATTATCGGTGTCGTACAAACGGCTCTCTGCGCCGTCTACATTATTGCGTCCCCAGAAGTGCACGCCGCTGAACGGATAACCGTCGCAGTGAATCCCTTCCGGGGTGATTTCCACTTGTTTGCCTGGCTTGATCTCGATGCGGATCTGATGAATCTGGCATTGCCAGATTTCGTCGTGCAACTCCGGCGGCAAGACGTTCTTGTACACCTCGAAATCCGTATCGATCAGGCTGCGCATCACCGGCGAATTGATAATTTCTTCGGAGAAGTCCTGGAAGTGCCGAACCATTCCGCCAACATAACTGTTGTTGGCTTTGGACTGGATATAGGCGCGGTGCTCAAGCTGCTTCAGGTCGCGGGTGACCGGGTTGTATTCAAAATCGCTGTAGCGACGATAGCGCATGCCCGCCTCGGCCTGACCGTAGTAGCTGTCCGGCTCCATGTTTTCCCAACTTCTGGTCAGTCTGACGAAATCATTGAAATGACCGTAGAGATTGAAGTCAGCACCCCGGACATTGGCATATTTGTCACGCCGTAGAAATTCGCCCACTTCTTTGTTCAATACGATCATTTTCAAAATCTCCGTGCATTTAGCAGCCTAATCTAGAGAGCACAGGATTTACGTCCATGAGAAAGAATTTGAGGCATATCAAGCGCTGCTTGAAACGGAGCATGACGTTGCTCAAATTCGACTTTTCATGATCGAAAATGACCGTTTTATGCGTTTTTCGACGGTTCTCAGTCAAAAAAAACCCCGAACCAGTCGGGGTTTTTTTTGAGTAAAAAACTCAATCGATCATCAGAAGATGTTGATCGGGTAATCCACGAACACACGCACTTCGTTACCGCTGACGTTGTACTCGCTGGATTTCTGCGACACGCGCAGGATCGAGCTGCGCAGTTTCACGCTCAGGTCTTTGGCCGGACCGCTCTGTACGACGTACTTGAACTGGTTGAAAATTTCGCGCTCGGTGCCGCCGTCGCTGGTGGAGGTGGTGATGTTGTCACCGCGCACGTACGCGACGTTATAGCTCAGGCCTGGAACACCGAAGGTGCCGAAGTCCAGACCATAGCCCAGTTGCCAGCTGCGTTCGTCTTCGGCGTTGAAGTCGGACCAGTAGGAGTTAGCCAGCAAGATCGTATTGCCACCGTCGCCGACGCGGCCTTGATCTTTCTGGTAACCGCCATACGGGTAGCCCAGGTTGCTGTCGCCGGTGCTGCGCTGGTGAGCGAGCGTGAACGAGTGCGGGCCGGTGACGAAGGTCGCTGCCAGGCTCCAGATCTTGTTGTCGTCACCGGTCGCGCCGCTCTCGCGGACGTAGGAATCATCCAGCTTGGTGCGGTAGCCGTTGAAGTCCAGGGTCAGTGATTGATCCTTGTCGATCGGGAACACGTAGTTGGCGTTCACGTACTGCTTGTTCAGCACGTCTTCGACATCGGAGGCGTACAGCGCAGCCTTGAATTGTTCAGTGAACTGGTAGCTGCCGCCCAATACATTGATCGACTTCAAGCCACCGCTGTCACGGCCTTCAGCGCTTTTACGCGATTCGGCGGTGAAGCGACCGGCGTTCAGTTCCAGGCCTTTGATCTCCCGGGAGGTGATCAAGGTGCCGGTGTAGCTTTCCGGCAGCAGGCGCGAGTTGTCGTAGTTCAGAACCGGCAGGACCGGCATCTGATCGCCGTAGGTCAGCGTGGTGCTGGAGAGACGGAATTTGACCGCTGCGCCGCCCTTGGACAGGTCGTCAGCCGCGTTACCGCTGTCGCCCTTTTTAAAGAAATCGATACCTTGAGCGCCGGTGCGACCTTTGCCGCCATCCAGGCGCAGCGCGTACAGACCGAAGGCGTCCACACCCACACCGACGGTGCCTTGGGTGAAGCCGGACGAGAACGTGCCGATGGCCGCTTGGCCCCACTCGGCTTTGTCGGCCCGACCGTCTTTGTAGTCACGATTGATGTAGGCATTGCGCAGCAGCACGTTGAGGCTGCTGTCTTCAACGAAGCCCTTGGATTGGGACTGATCGTCCGCCAAGGCCTGTGTAGCGCTCAACATCCCCAGAGCGATCAGGCTGATTCGCTTGTTCAACATTTTGTTTTTTTCCTTAAGACCGGTTGAAACGCACTGTGTCGAACGGCTGAAACGGCGCTATCGCACTCTTTTTTCACCCCTAAAACAAAAGGCCCGCCCACGAGCGAGTCGGGGCGGGCCTTTTTATTGTTTTGTCAGTCATGGCGGTTAGCCACAGGCGTTGGGCGCGATCGTAGCCGCGCCCCGAACACTGTGTCAATTTGATGAATGGCCTATAGACGGCAACCTGCAGACTCTGAACATCGCTAATCCGGCGCGGCCAGAAATACTATTTCACACCAATCCCCTGTGGGAGCGAGCCTGCTCGCGATGGCGGCCGGACAGCCAACTTTAATGTGAACTGATCCGCCGCTATCGCGAGCAGGCTCACTCCCACAAAGCAATCGGCGGTGGTCACTAAAAACCTTCGCCCATAAAAAAAGCGCCGCCTTCCCGGCAGCGCTTTTAGCAATCCTTTGTTTATTCTTCTTATCCTTCCATCACATCCCACAACGCGTCCAGTTCTGCCTCGCTGAATAAACCAGCAGGGTAGCGCTCGATCATCATCCGGCGCGGATCAGGTTTTCTGATCTGACGCGTTCCATTGGACTTCAACCAGTGCGCCAGAACCTGGAGCGATTCGCTATTAATTGCCAGGGGATGCAACGCCCGCTCGCTCACTACGTTCATTTCGGCGTTCATTTCAGCGCTCTCTCCTGGTTCGTGAGCGGCTAACTTATCCAAGGTTTATGACAGAACATCGAAGTTCGCCCCCCTCCCTGTTTCACCTCTTGGGGGATACAAGAGCTGTGCCAATGTTTCTGAGGTGTCGACAAGTGGATACAAAGAAGCCCGCAGTCCTGTCGGGCTGCGGGCTTGCTGATGAACGCCGTTGCTTAAGCTGAGCGTGAGCGGCTTTTCAATCGACTCAAGCTGTTACAACCCCACTCACTCCTTGTGCGGTGCCGGCTGTTGTTGGGTAAGGCAGTGGATGTTACCGCCCCCCAGTAACAGTTCGCGGCCCGGCACCATCACTACTTCGTGCTGTGGGAACAGCGACTGCAAAATCTCCTTGGCCGGACCGTCCAGCGGATCGTCAAAGCTTGGCGCGATGATGCCGCCGTTGACGATCAGAAAGTTCACGTAGGAACCGGCCAGACGAACGGTCGGATTGCGTTCCTGAGTGCCGTCCACCGGATCGACGCCGGCGCACTCTTCCTCGGTCGCATACAGCGGCCCCGGAATTGGCATCTTATGCACCGTAAATGGGCGCCCCTTGGCGTCGGTGCTGCTTTCCAGCACCTTCATCGCGGCCTGACAGCGCGGGTAATTCGGGTCTTGCGGATCATCAGTCCAGGCCAGCAATACTTCGCCTGGACGCACGTAGCAGCAGAAGTTATCCACATGACCGTCGGTTTCGTCGTTGAACAAGCCGTCCGGTAGCCAGATGATTTTATCCACAGCCAGATTCGCGCTGAGCACCGCTTCGATTTCTGCACGGTTCATGTGCGGGTTGCGATTGCGGTTGAGCAGGCATTCTTCGGTGGTGATCAGGGTGCCTTCACCGTCGACGTGAATCGAACCGCCTTCGAGCACGAAACCCTCGGTGCGGTAGCGCGGGCTGCGTTCGATCTCAAGGATCTTGCCGCCGACTTGCGAATCGCGATTCCAAGGCGAATACAAGCCGCCGTCAAAACCGCCCCACGAATTGAAGTCCCAGTTCACGCCACGGACTTCGCCACTGTTATTGATGACGAAGGTCGGGCCGGTGTCACGAACCCAGGCATCGTCGCTGGACATTTCGACCACGCGAATATTCGGCACGTCGAGACGGGCGCGAGCGTTTTCGTACTGACCGGCGGAAACCGCCACGGTCACCGGCTCGAAACGCGCGATGGCCTTGGACACCGCCACGTGGGCAGCTTGCGCGGGTTTGCCACCCAGGCGCCAGTTGTCCGGGCGCTCGGGCCAGATCATCCAGGTCTGTGTTTGCGCTGCCCACTCGGCGGGCATGTAGAAGCCGTCGGCGCGAGGGGTGCTGTTTAAAGTGGTCATGCGGTCAGGACTCCAGGGAACCGTCGAGGGTCTTTAGTGTGCCATACAGGTTCGGGCGACGATCGCGGAACGAACCCCACGCGCTGCGAATGTGCTCCAGTTCGTCGAGGTCGAAGCTATGAACCAGCACGCCCTCTTCGGTCTTGTCGAGCTCCTGGACCTTCTCGCCGAACTGGTTGGCGATGAACGACGAGCCGTAGAACGTGATGTCGTAGCCGTCCTGCTCTTCGTTGCCGATGCGATTGCTGGCGATCAGCGGCATCAGGTTGGCGCCAGCATGGCCTTGTTGTACGCGCTGCCAGTGGTCACGGGACGAAATGGTCTTGTCGTGCGGCTCGCTGCCGATGGCGGTCGGGTAGAACAGGATTTCCGCGCCGAGCAACGCCATGCTGCGGGCGCACTCAGGGAACCACTGGTCCCAGCAGATGCCCACGCCGATTTTCGCGTAACGGGTGTTCCAGACTTTGAAGCCGGTATCGCCTGGGTTGAAATAATACTTCTCGTGATAGCCAGGGCCGTCAGGGATGTGGCTTTTACGATAAATCCCGAGGTTGCTGCCATCGGCATCGATGATCGCGATGCTGTTGAAACGGGCACGACCGGCCAGTTCGTAAAAGCTGATCGGCAGCACGACTTGCAATTCTTTGGCGACTTTCTGGAAATGCTTGATGGCGACGTTGTCTGCAACCGTGGTGGCCAACTGCAGATAATCCGGGTTCGGCTTCTGGCAGAAGTACGGGGCCTCGAACAGCTCCTGGATCAGGATGATCTGCGCGCCTTTGGCTGCAGCCTCACGGACCAGTCTTTCAGCGGTCTCGATGTTGGCTTCAAGGTCCCAGGAACAGGCCATCTGGGTGGCGGCAACGGTAACGATACGACTCATGAATCATCTCCGGGCAAGTGCTTAACGTTGGCAGTGACGACTTTATAGCCGATAAATATCGACTTTAAAAGCGATCAATCTTCCATCTGTCTATTTTTAAGCACTTAAACCCGATAACAATCGAATTAACACAGGACCCTTGTGGGAGTGAGCCTGCTCGCGATAGCGGTGGGTCAGTCGATACACATGTTGAATGTACAACCGCCATCGCGAGCAGGCTCGCTCCCACAGGGATAGTGTTTACAGGCCTTCGGCGAGCACCTTCGACAGGGTGTCGACAAAGAAATCCACGCTCTGGCGAGAGGTCACCATCGGTGGCTTGATCTTCAGCACGTTCAGGTAATCCCCCGTCGGCTGCATGAAAATCCCCAACTCGCGCAGGCGATCACACAGCGCGGTGGTTTCTTCGGTCGCCGGCTCCAGGGTTTCGCGATTGCGGATCAGCTCCACGCCCAGATAAAAACCAGAACCATGCACCGTACCCACCAGCGGATGAATATCGATTAACGCCTCAAGCCGCTCCTTGAAATACCCGCCCACCGCCTGGGCGTTTTCCCAGAGCTTTTCTTCTTCCATCACGTCCAGCACTGCCATACCGATCTGGCAACTGACCGGACTGCCGCCGGCCGACGAGAAGAAGTAGCCCTCGGCCTCCAGCGCCTCGGCGATTTCCCGGCGGGTGATCACCGCGCCCAATGGCTGGCCGTTGCCCATGCCTTTGGCCATGGTGATGATGTCCGGCACCACGCCTTGTTCTTCGAAGCCCCAGAAGAAATGGCCCATGCGGCCGTAACCGACCTGCACTTCGTCCGCAATACACACGCCGCCCTGGGCACGCACCATTGCATAGACCTGTTTCAGATAACCCGGCGGCAGCGAGATCCCGCCGGCATTGCCGTACACCGGTTCGCAGATGAAACCGGCCAACTGGCGTTTCTGCTCGGCGATTTTCGCCAGGTTGTGTTCGACGCTGCGCACGTAGTCCGGGGCGCTGTCCGGCCCACGGAATTCACCGCGATAGGTGTTCGGTGCGGTCACCGGATGCACCCAATCGGGACGGCTGCTCAAGGCTTTGGGGTTATCGGCAATCGAGGTCGAGACGGCGTCCGCGCCCACGGTCCAGCCGTGATAGGCCTCCAGCACGCTGAGCATGTCGCGACCGCCGCTGTAGGCCCACGCCAGGCGGATCGCCAGGTCATTGGCCTCGCTGCCGCTGTTGACCAGGAACACCCGGTCCATGCCGTCCGGCGACAATTTCAGCAGGCGCTCGGAAAACTCGGCCACTGCGGCGTAATTAAAGCGCGAGTTGGTGTTGAGCAGCGACCACTGACGACTGGCCACCGCGGCCATGCGCGGATGACCGTGACCCAGCACCGCGACGTTGTTGAGCATGTCGAGGTAGGAGCGCCCCTGCATATCGATCAGGTGATTGCGCCAGCCGCGCTCGATGCGTGGCGGGTCGACGTAATAGTGCTTCTGGGTGCGGGCGAAACTGGCATCGCGGCGGGCCAGCAACGTTTGCGAATCAAGTTCCTCTTCGGCGTCACAAGCCAACCCAAGCAGCGCCGCCGGTGATGGGCACAACGCTTGCCAGGCCAAGGCGCGAGATGGCGTGCAAAACAGCGGCGCATTCAACGACGCGCCTCGACTCAATTGCACGATCAACGGTCCGCTGACCGAACCCAGCACCTGGCCTTTGACCAGCGCCGCACCGGTGTGCAGCGAAGGGGTCACACCCCACAAGCGCACGCTCAATTGCGGACCGTCGAGTTGCAGCACACCTGCCGCCGACTGATGGACCACGCCGGCAAACGGCGATTCGACAGCCGTACCATGCGGCACTCGCAACTCCACGTGCAGCGGACAAGTGTCGGGCTCGGTCGAGCTATCGGGCCGTGTACGGGACAGTCGATACTGACCATAACGACTGGCCGCCAGGCCGTGAGCCACCGCTGCCTCGGTCAACAGACGCTGATCAATCCCTTCCTGCTCCCAGTTACCGGCCTCGAAGTGCGGGCTGAGGACACCGAGATCGATCAAGGCAAACTCGCGCCCTACCAGGCTTGGCAGCAACGGCGCAAAACCTTCGCTGCCGATTCCCGGCAGTGTCTGGCCAACGCACGTCAGAATCGCCGCTTCCATCAATTCCAGCGGCACCGATGTGGCCACGCGGAAGATCTCCCACTCGTGGGTCAGGTTGTCGCGGCTGTAATCATTGCCCGGATCAATGCTGACCTGCTGCTCGCCGCTGAGCACCAGCACCGCTGCACGCGCAACGATCAGCGGCCAGAGCGCCTGCAATTCTCCACGAGTGAGCGGATTGACCACGTGATAAGCCTGAACCGCTGGCAAGATATAAAACGGGTCGCCATCGGCGTGGTGCAGCAACGCCGCGCACGTCACCGACAAATCGGTAATGCGCCAGGTGCGGATCAAGTCGCCGAAATCGATTACGCCCTGCAATTGCCACTGGCGTTGTGCGTCCCGCTGCCAGACCACGTTGTCATCGGTGATGTCCATGTGAATGGCCTGCACTGGCAGCGTGTTCACCAGCGGCTGCAAATGGCGCTCGGCCAACTCGGCCGCATCGGCAATCAACCGGCGTTGCGCGTCATCCTTGATCACCGGTAACAAATGACCGATTAACGCATTGGCGTGGCGGGCATCCCATTGAAGGGTGCGCTCAAGGCCCGGATGCTCGAACGCCGCCAGCGCCAGGTCCATTTCGCCGCAGAGTCGACCAAAACCGGCCACCACCGCACCGGGCAGGTGATCGAGGTGTGTGAGCGACTGGCCTTCGATGTAATCGAGCAGGCGCATGTGCACCGCTTGACCACCGACATCAAGCGTAAGCAGGTCAGCGCCATTTTTCGCGGGGATCACTCGCGGTACGTGCACACTGGATGTTTCAGCCAAGTGCTTGAGCCCGGCATGCTGGGCTTGCAGCTCCAGCGCCGAGTAGTCGCCACGGCAGATCTTCAGAACAAAACGCCCCTGATCGCTGTCAATACGAAAGTTGAGGTCCTGCTGACTGCCCAGGGCCTGCAACCTGCCGCTCAACCCGTAATGCCCCTCCAGCAGCTCTAGCGCTTGCTCCGCAGTCACTTGCGGGCTGGGCAAACTGGCGCGGTGAATCAACGTGGCGAGCGGCATACAACGACCCCTTAAATTTTATTAGGCGCTTATATCGCCACTGCTTGAGGCGTTACGCAACCCCCTTTAAATGCAGTGCCCTCTCGCGCTGGTTTACACTTTGCGGGAGAATGCCGCCATCAACGCCATTGCTGGAGAGACACCATGAATGTAGTCACCACCGACCTCCCCGGTGTTCTGATCATCGAACCCAAGGTATTTGGTGACGATCGCGGCTTCTTCTATGAAAGCTTCAACGCCAAAGCGTTCGAAGACGCCACTGGCCTGAACCCCACCTTCGTTCAGGACAACCACTCCCGTTCGCAGAAAGGCGTACTTCGCGGTCTGCATTACCAACTGGAAAACACCCAGGGCAAACTGGTCCGCGTTACGGCCGGTGAAGTGCTGGATGTGGCGGTGGATATTCGTCGCAGCTCGCCGCATTTTGGCAAATGGGTTGCCGTGCGATTGTCCGCTGACAACCATCGCCAACTTTGGATCCCGGAAGGTTTCGCCCACGGCTTTGTGGTGCTGAGCGATTTTGCCGAATTCCTCTACAAAACCACCGACTACTACACCCCATCGGCCGAGCGCAGCATCCGTTGGGACGACCCGGACCTGGCCATTGATTGGCAACTGGACGAAGCCCCGCAGTTGTCCGGCAAGGATCAGAACGCCGCTTTCTTCAAGGACGCCGACGTCTTTTCCTGAAATCCGGTCTGAACGTTCGCCACAAGAGCGACTTGACCCAAGGTGCGCAGACTGCGCCGTCAAGCCTAGGCATAATGCGCCTGTAACCACAGGCGCCCGATGCTCATGACTCCGACCCTCCCCCGCAGACCCCGCTGGCGTAGCCTCGCACTGCTTGCGCTGTGCCTGGCGCCGTTGCTGTGGCCGCTGGAACATCTGGCCGAGCGTTATTACCGCAGCGAACTGGCCGGACAGAACCGTCAGACCCTCGACCTGTACGTCGCCAACCTGTTGGGCACGCTGCACCGTTATGAAGTGTTGCCACAGATTCTCGGTGATCTGCCGGCCCTGCGCGCGGTGCTCGGGGCGCCGGACGACAGCGTCACCCAAGGCAATGCCAATCGCCTGCTGAAAAATATCAGCGCCCAGACCGGCGCTGAAGTCATGTACCTGATGGACACCACCGGCAAGACCCTCGCAGCGTCCAACTGGGACAAGCACGACAGCTTCGTCGGGCGTAATTTTGCCTTTCGACCGTATTTCAGCGAGGCCATGGCCGGGCGGCTAGGACGCTTTTTCGGCTTGGGCACAACATCGGCCAAACGCGGCTATTTTTTCGCCGCCGCCGTGCGTAACGGTGAAAAAATCGTCGGCGTTCTAGTGGTCAAGGTCGACCTGGACCACACCGAAAGCCTGTGGGGCAAAACCCCGGAACAACTGCTGCTGACCGACCAAAATGGCGTGGTCATTCTCACGTCGCGGCCTGAATGGCGGTTCCGCTCGACCCGCCCCTTGAACGAAACAGAAAGCAAAGCGATCACCGCGATTCAACCGTATCCCACCCGCGACCCGAAACCCTTGACGCTCAACCCCAACGCCTGGCTGACACAGACGCAACAGATCGCCGAAACCGGCTGGAACGTCAGCATCCTCGCCCCGCGCACCCTGATCGACCGCCCGGTTCGAACGGTTGTCGCCATTGGCGGTGCGACGCTGTTGGTGTTGATGTTGCTGCTCGGCCTGATGATGCAACGGCGCCGTCACTACCTTGACCGCATCGCTTTCGAAGCCAAGGCCCGGCGGGAGCTCGAAGGCCGGGTCGCCGAACGGACCAGCGACCTGGAAGGCCTCAACCGTCGCCTGAAACAGGAAGTGCTGGAACGCGAGCACGCCCAGCAAGAACTGGTGCGTGCTCAGGATGATCTGGTCCAGGCCGGCAAGCTGTCGGCGCTGGGGACGATGTCGGCGAGCATCAGCCACGAATTGAACCAGCCGCTGGCAGCCATCCGCAGCTACGCGGAAAACGCCGAAGTGCTGCTCGACCATCAACGCACCGACGACGCGCGCGGCAACCTCAAGTTGATCAGTGAACTGACCGGTCGCATGGCCTCGATCATTGCTCATCTGCGCGCCTTCGCCCGGCGCGATCGTCATGCGCCGGAAAGCGTGGCGCTGCAGCCGGCGCTGGACGATGCCCTGGCGTTACTGGCCAAGCGCCGGCGCAGCATGGAAGTCGAGCTGATCCGCGATTTGCCGGCCGCCACGTTGTGGGTCGAGGCCGGGGAAACCCGTCTGCGTCAGGTGCTCGGCAACTTGCTGGCCAACGCACTGGACGCGCTGACCGAAAAAGGCCCGCCGCGTAAACTCTGGTTGAGTGCCCAATCCACCGCGGACGGCGTCACTCTGTACATTCGCGACAACGGCCCCGGCTTTTGCATGGAAGCCCTTGGCCGCGCCAGCGAGCCGTTTTACACCACCAAGACCCGCACGCAGGGCCTCGGCCTGGGGCTGGCGATTTGCGAAACCCTGATGCGCGCCTTCGGTGGTGAACTGTCGTTCGCCAATCACAAGGAAGGTGGCGCCCTGATTACCCTGAAGCTGCGCGCCGGCGCACCGGGCGTGAGCCTGCAACCGTCCGAGGACCGAAGTGCATGACCATCGATAACCGCGTCCAGGTCGTGTTGATCGACGACGATCCCCATCTGCGTCAGGCCTTGAGCCAGACGCTGGATCTGGCGGGCTTGAAAATCCTCCCGCTCGCCGAAGCCAAAGGCCTGGCCGCACAACTGGAGCGCGACTGGCCGGGCGTAGTGGTCAGTGACATCCGCATGCCCGGCATGGACGGTCTCGAATTGCTGAGCGAACTGCATGCCCAGGACCCGGAGCTGCCGGTGCTGCTGATCACCGGCCACGGCGATGTGCCGCTGGCGGTGCAAGCGATGCGCGCCGGGGCTTATGACTTCCTCGAAAAACCCTTCGCCAGCGATGCCCTGCTCGACAGCGTGCGCCGCGCATTGGCCCTGCGCCGACTGGTGCTGGATAACCGCAGCCTGCGTCTGGCCCTCAGCGACCGCAATGAACTGAGCACCCGACTGGTCGGGCAATCGGCGCCGATGCTGCGTCTTCGCGAACAGATCGGGGCGCTCGCGGCAACCAAGGCTGACGTACTGATCCTCGGTGAAACCGGTGCCGGTAAAGAAGTCGTCGCCCGGGCGCTGCACGATTTGTCGAGCCGCCGTAGCGGTCCGTTTGTGGCGATCAATGCCGGGGCACTGGCCGAATCGGTGGTGGAAAGCGAACTGTTCGGGCATGAGCCTGGTGCCTTCACCGGTGCGCAGAAACGCCGCATCGGAAAGTTCGAATTCGCCAATGGCGGCACGCTGTTTCTCGATGAAATCGAAAGCATGAGCCTGGACGTGCAGGTGAAGTTGCTGCGCTTGCTGCAAGAGCGGGTGGTCGAACGTCTGGGCGGCAATCAGTTGATCCCGCTGGACATCCGCATCATCGCCGCGACCAAGGAAGACCTGCGTCAGTCTGCCGATCAGGGACGCTTCCGGGCCGACTTGTATTACCGCCTGAACGTCGCGCCGCTGCGTATTCCGCCGCTACGCGAGCGCGGTGAAGATGCGCTGATGCTATTCCAGCACTTTGCCGACGAAGCCAGCGCCCGCCACGGTTTGCCACCCCACGAACTGCAACCGGGGCAACGCGCCCTGCTGCTGCGCCATAGCTGGCCAGGTAACGTACGCGAACTGCAAAACGCCGCCGAACGCTTTGCCCTGGGCCTGGAGCTGGCGCTGGACAACAACGCACCGCAGGGTGCAGCCGGCATGACGGTCGACGTGGTCAGTGGCGGTCTGAGCGAGCAAGTGGAAAACTTCGAGAAGAGCCTGATCGCCGCCGAACTGGCGCGCTCTCACAGTTCAGTGCGCAGCCTTGCCGAAGCACTCGGCATTCCGCGCAAAACCTTGCACGACAAACTGCGCAAGCATGGCCTGAATTTCGCCGACGGCGGCGCCAGCAGCCACACCGACGACCTTGATTGAGCTACCGTCCAATCATCATTTTCAAACAAGAGATCAATGCATGAGCCGCGACAGTCGTCACCTGGAATCAGTTCTCCATCACGACATTCCCCTGACGCGGGCCATGGGCATTAAAGTGCTCGACTGGCACGATCAGCAATTGCGCCTGTACATGCCGCTGGACGCCAACGTCAATCACAAGAGCACCATGTTTGGCGGCAGCCTGTATTGCGGCGCGGTGTTGGCGGGTTGGGGCTGGCTGCACTTACGCTTGCGTGAGGAAGGGGTTGAAGGCGGGCATATCGTGATTCAGGAAGGGCAGATCAGCTATCCCTTGCCGGTGACCATGGACGCAACGGCGATTTGCCAGGCACCAAGCGCGGCGGTGTGGAAGAAGTTTCTGGCGATGTATCAGCGCTATGGGCGGGCGCGATTGACGCTGCATTCGCGGATCGTCAATGCGGACAGTGATGACGATGCCGTGACATTTACCGGGCAGTACGTCCTCCACAAATGATCGTTCCCACGCTCTGCGTGGTAACGCCTCTAGGGACGCTCCGCGTCCAGTGACGCGGAGCGTCACGGGCTGCATTCCCACGCAGAGCGTGGGAATGATCTCAGGTACGGGCGAGCTCCAGCAGCTTTTCGCGCCAGGCAGCCTTGGCCGGCAGTGCCAAAAAGAACTCATTCAGCAACGATTCCCGCGCCGGGTAACAGAACGGCGCGCCGCTTAAATCCAGCACCTCACCGCCCGCCCCTTCCAATACCCCTTGAGCGGCAGCCGTGTCCCACTGCGAAGTCGGCGCCAGTCGCGGATAACAATCCGCCGCCCCTTCCGCCAACAGGCAAAACTTCAGCGAACTGCCGATATTGGCCAGTTGCAACTCACCCAGACTGTCGCTCAACCCGGCCAGCAAGCGCTCTTGCTCCGGACTTGAATGACGGCGGCTGGCGACCACGGTAAAGGCTTCACCCGCCGCCAGCACTTCGCGAACCTGAATCGGCAGCGGCTCAGCATTTCTATCTCCACGCCAGGCGCCCAAACCGGCGCCACCGACGTAAAAGCGCCCGTTGGTCGGCATCGACACCACGCCGAACACCACCCGACCTTGTTCGATCAGGGCAATGTTGACGGTGAACTCTTCACTGCCGGAAATGAACTCCTTGGTGCCGTCCAGCGGATCGACCAGCCACCAGCGCTGCCATCCGGCACGCACGCTCTGGGGAATGTTGGCGTCTTCTTCGGACAGCACCGGAATGCTTGGGTCCAGCGCAGTCAGCCCGGCGAGGATCAAATGATGAGCCGCCAGGTCCGCGGCAGTCACCGGCGAATCGTCGGACTTGGCCGTCACAGCAGTCCCCGTGCGCCAGAACGGCAGGATCGCTTCGCCAGCCTTCAATGCCAGTTCAACGACCGGCGCCATCAATGGATGCGGAAAATTCATGGCAGGAACACCCCGCGCTGGGTCAAAAGATCACGGGTCAGGTACAGCGCCGCCAAGGCACGGCCCTCGGTGAATCGCGGGTTCTGCGCCAGGGATGACAATTCACGCAGGTTGATCTTGTCCACACCCATCGGCTCGGGCTCGTCGCCCTCAAGGCGCTCTTCGTACAGATCGGTGGCGAGCACCACCTGGATTTTCTGGCTCATGTAACCGGGCGACAGTGAAAGCTCGGTCAGATGCTCCAGCTGCCGCGCGCCATACCCGGCCTCTTCCTTGAGCTCGCGCTCGGCCGCCGCCAGCACGTCTTCGCCCGGCTCGATCAAGCCTTTAGGCAAGGACAGCTCGTATTCATCGGTGCCACCGCAATACTCTTCAACCAATACCGCGTGATCGGCGTCGAGCATTGCCACGATCATCACCGCGCCATAGCCCGCGCCCTTGCCGACCAAACGCTCGTAGGTGCGCTCCACGCCATTGGAAAAGCGCAGCTTGAGCTCCTCGACGCAGAATAAACGGCTGGTGGCGACGATCTCGCGAGCGAGTACGGTGGGTTTCTGGCGCATGAAAGGCTCCTTGGCGTAAGCGGGTTACTATACCCGGCCTATCCTGATTGTTGACCTCGGATATCTTTTTTACCGTCTGGAGAAGTTTTTTATGTCCCTGCTGCCCTGGCGCGACATCGACACCGTTCTGCTGGATATGGACGGCACGCTGCTGGACCTGCACTACGACAACCATTTCTGGATGGAACACCTGCCACAGCGCTACGCCGAGTTGCACGGGGTGAGCCGGGCCATGGCCGAGATGGAATTACAGCCACTGTTCGAACGCAATGCTGGCCAGTTGCAGTGGTACTGCCTGGATTTCTGGAGCGCGGAACTGAAGTTGCCGGTGCGTGAATTGAAACTGGAGACCGCGCATCTCATTGCCTTGCGCCCGGATGCGGATACGTTTCTGGCGGCAATCAAAAAGGCCGGCAAGCGTGTGGTGATGATCACCAATGCGCACCGGGACTCGCTGTCATTGAAGCTGGAACGGATTGAACTGGCGCCGTACTTCGAGCGGTTGATCAGCTCGCATGACTACGGTTTTCCCAAGGAACATCCGCAGTTCTGGGAAGCGTTGCAGGCCGATATCGACTTCGATCCGTCGCGCAGTCTGTTTATCGACGATACGTTGCCGATCCTGCGCAGTGCACGCGGTTTTGGCGTGGCGCATCTGTTGGCGGTGAGCCAGCCGGACAGCCGCAAAGGGCCGAAGGACACGGCTGAGTTTGCGGCGGTCGGGGATTATCGTGAGCTGATTGCGGGGCTCTAGACCGAGTCGCCTGCATCGCGAGCGAGCTCGCTCCCACAAGGGATTTTCGTCGTACACATATTTTGTGTTCACTGAAGATCAAATGTGGGAGCGAGCTTGCTCGCGATAGCAGTTGTGGACTACTCAGGAATCCGCAACGACTGCCCCGGATAGATCTTGTTCACGTCCTTGAGCATCGGCTTGTTGGCCTCGAAGATTTTTTGATACTTGTTGGCATCGCCATACACGCGCAAGGAAATAGCGCTGAGGGTGTCGCCCTTCACGACGGTGACAAATTTTGCGGCCACGACCACCGGCCCGGTCACGGTAATCTGATCGTCCACGCTGCCAACACCGGCGATATTACCCACCGCCAGCAGAATTTTTTCCTTCTCTTCCTGACTGCCAACTTCACCGGTGACAGTGACTTTGTCGCCGTCCACCGTAGCCTGCACATTCGGGTTACCCAGGCCGACCTTGCTGATGTGTTCCTTCAACTGCTCACTGGCATTGGCGTTGCCCGGTGTCAGTAGATCGATAAGTTTTTCGCCTGCTTCTTTCACAAAGCTAAAAATACTCATGGTGCACTCTCCTTGGGTTTTAAGTTCCAGACGCAAAAGCCTAGACCAAGGTTTCAACACACGGTTCCCACCCGACCAATGACGCCGGTTGCACCCAGGCGCTAGAATCCGGACCTTCCCGTGCCCTGGAGCGAAGATGGACATCAAGCAGCTGAAATTCCTCATCGCCCTCGACGAAACCCGCCACTTCGGCCAGGCCGCCGCGCGCTGCCACATCACTCAGCCGACCCTGTCCATGCGCCTGCGCAGCCTCGAAGAAGAGCTCGACTTGCCGTTGGTCAATCGCGGCCAGCGCTTCGAAGGTTTCACTGCGCCGGGCGAGCGAGTGCTGGCGTGGGCCCGCACCGTGCTGGCGGCTTACGACGGTTTGCAGGCCGAGGCCGCTGCGTGTCGCGGCAATCTGGTGGGTACGTTGCGGCTGGGCGTGGTGCCGCTGTCGAGTTTCGATCCGCTGGCGTTAATGCAACGGCTACACACCCAACACCCGAACCTGCGCTTTGAACTCTCGTCCCTGAGTTCCGAACAGATCCTCGAACAACTGTCGAACAACCGCATCGACCTTGCCGTCTCGTACCTGGAACGCCTGGACGGCGAGCGTTTCGACTCAGTGGCCTTCAGCGAAACCCACATGGGCCTGCTCTACGATCAGCGCTTCTTCAGCTTCGGCGAGGCACCGCTGAGTTGGGAGTCGTTGATTGAGCTGCCCTTGGGCATGCTTACCAGCGGCATGCATTTTCGCCAGTCCATCGACCATAACTTCCACAGCCGTGGCCTGATGCCGCAACCTTTATTGCAAACCGATGCTGTCCACCAATTGTTACAAGCGGTGCACGGCGGCTTCTGTTGCGCGGTGATGCCGTTGGACGCCGGCCTCGAAAACCTCACCGATCATTTGCGTCTGCAACCCATCGAAAATGCGCAAACCCTTGCCCGGCTTGGGCTGATCATGCGCCGCAGTGCCCCGCGCTCGGCGTTGGCAGAGGCCTGTTTTGCGCTGTATCAGAAATCGCCGAAGAGCTCTTGATCGACGCCATCTATCGGTACATCAGTAATAGCGATTAGACGCGACCTATTGACGCGCCTAGGCTTAAAGCTGACCAAACCGTCGGTGATGCCCCATGAACGCCAAGCGCCCTGTCTGCGCGGCGCCCGCCCTTGAAACGCCCGCGCCCGCCGCTAGCCAGACATACACCTACAGCGACCTTCAATACACCGAATCCGCCAGCACCGCGCTGGCCGAGGAAGTGGCGTTGGCGATCGCCTATAACGGCATCAGCCAGGCTGTGATGCTGGTGACGCCGACCGACCTTGAAGACTTTATCGTCGGCTTCAGCCTCGGTAGCGGCATCATCGAAGACGCCACCGACATCTACGACTTGCAGCTCAGCGGCTCGGGCTCGGCGCAATACGCGCAAGTGACCATCGCCAATCGTGCGTTCTGGAACCTCAAGCAACAGCGTCGGCAACTGGCCGGCACCAGCGGCTGCGGGCTCTGCGGAGTGGAAGCGGTCGAGCAGGCATTGCCGGACCTCAAAGTGTTGCCTGGGGCGCCGTTGCCGCCCGCCGAATGGCTCGATGGCTTGCGCCAACGTATCGGTGCCTTTCAGCCGTTGGGCCAGCATTGCGGCGCGGTGCATGCGGCGGTGTTCATGAACGGTCAGGGCGAATTGCTGCTGGGCCGTGAAGACATCGGCCGGCACAACGCCCTCGACAAACTGATTGGCGGGCTGATCCGTCAAAAGATCCCGACCACGGGCGGCCTGGCGATTGTCACCAGCCGTTGCAGCCTCGAACTGATCCAGAAAGTGTTGCGCGCTGGTATCCAGACCTTGGTCAGCCTGTCGTCACCCACGGGCCTTGCCGTGCAATGGGCCCGTCGCCACAACCTCAATCTCATCCATTTGCCACAAAAGAATGCGCCACGGGTCTACAGCCCGGCTTCGGAGAATCAAGCGTGAGTCAACACCAACAAGCCGACCAGAAACCCGTCCCACGTTACAAGCCCTATAAAGGCGCGGCCGGTGGCTGGGGCGCGCTGGCCAGCGTTGCCCGGGCCTGGCTGACCAGCGACAACGCGTTGAAAAATCTGCGCATGATGCTCAAGACCAACAAGAACGGCGGGTTCGACTGCCCCGGTTGCGCCTGGGGCGATTCGAAGGAAGCCGGCATGGTGGCGTTCTGCGAGAACGGCGCCAAAGCAGTGAACTGGGAGGCGACCAAACGGCGTGTCGATGGCGCGTTTTTCGCCAGGCACAGCGTGAGTTCGTTGCTGGAGCAAAGTGACTATTGGCTGGAGTATCAGGGCCGTCTGACCGAGCCGATGAGCTACGACGCTGAAACCGATCGCTACAAGCCAATCAGCTGGGATGCTGCGTTCGCCTTGATCGCCAAACATCTGCAGGGTTTGTCGAGCCCCCATCAGGCCGAGTTCTACACCTCGGGCCGTGCCAGCAACGAAGCAGCGTTCCTCTATCAATTGTTCGTGCGTGCCTACGGCACCAACAATTTCCCTGACTGCTCGAACATGTGCCACGAGGCCAGTGGTGTGGCGTTGGCGCAAAGCGTTGGCGTCGGCAAAGGCACCGTGACCTTCGAAGACTTCGAACATGCGGATGCGATTTTTGTCTGGGGCCAGAACCCAGGCACCAACCACCCGCGAATGCTCGAACCGCTGCGCGAAGCAGTGCAACGCGGTGCGCAGGTGGTGTGCATCAATCCGCTGAAAGAGCGCGGCCTGGAACGTTTCCAGCACCCGCAACACCCGATCGAAATGCTCACCAACGGCGACAAGCCAACCAACACTGCCTATTTCCGCCCCGCATTGGGCGGCGACATGGCAATCATGCGCGGCATGGCCAAGTTCCTGCTGCAATGGGAGCGTGACGCGCAGAAGGCCGGTGAGCCTGCGGTGTTCGACCACGACTTCCTCAATGAACACAGCGTCAACGTGCTGGAATACCTGGGCACCATCGACGACACCCCTTGGGAGCAAATCGTCGAGCAATCCGGCCTGCCCCTGGTGGAAATCGAGCAAGCGGCGCGCATGTATGCCAAGAGCAAGAACGTCATCATGTGCTGGGCGATGGGCATCACCCAGCATCGCCACTCGGTGGCGACCATCCAGGAAATCGCCAACCTGATGATGCTGCGCGGCAACATCGGCCGGCCGGGTGCCGGTCTGTGCCCGGTGCGTGGTCACAGTAACGTGCAGGGCGACCGGACCATGGGCATCAACGAGCGTCCCCCGGCGGCGTTCCTCGATGCCCTGGAACGACGCTTCCAGTTCAAAGTGCCCCGTGAAAGTGGCCACAACGTGGTCGAGGCAATTCACGCGATGGCCGACGGCCGCGCCAAGGTCTTCATCGGCCTGGGCGGCAATTTCGCCCAAGCCACCCCGGACAGCCCACGGACTTTCCAGGCCCTGAGCAACTGCGACCTGACCGTGCAGATCAGCACCAAACTCAACCGCAGTCATTTGACCCACGGTAAAGAGGCGCTGATCCTGCCGTGCCTGGGCCGTACCGACATCGACATCCAGACCGAAGGCCCGCAAGCGGTGACCGTTGAAGACTCATTCAGCATGGTCCACGCCTCCAACGGCCAGTTGCAGGCACTGTCGAACCAGATGCGCTCGGAGCCAGCGATCATCGCCGGCATCGCTGCCGCCACACTGGGCAGCCAACCCGTGGACTGGAACTGGCTGGTGGCCGATTACGACCGTATCCGCGACTTGATCGCCGACACCATTCCGGGCTTTCGCGACTTTAACGAGAAGATCAAGAATCCGGGCGGGTTCTACCTTGGCAACAGTGCCGGTGCACGCAAGTGGACCACCGCGTCGGGGCGAGCCAACTTCCGTGCGAACGCCCTGCCCAAGGACCTGGTTCACGAACGCACGCGCGCCACGGGTGTGTTGCCGGATCTGATCATGCAATCGATGCGCTCCCACGATCAGTACAACACCACGATTTATGGTCTTGATGACCGTTATCGCGGGGTGAAGGGGCAGCGTGATGTGTTGTTTGTGAACGAAGCGGACATCATTCGCCTGGGCTTCAAGCCGGGGCAGAAGGCGGACATCGTTTCGATCTGGGACGACGGACGTGAGCGTCGCGTAAAGGGCTTTACGCTGCTGGCATTTGATATTCCTGCGGGGCAGGCAGCGGCTTACTATCCAGAAGTGAATCCGCTGGTGCCGCTGGAAAGCACCGGTGATGGCAGCCATACGCCGACGTCGAAGTTTGTCGCGATCAGGCTGGAGGCGGCGAGTGAGACCGGGTTGATCATGGCCAAGTCGGCCTGACGCGCTAGCAGGTATGGCCTCTTCGCGAGCAAGCCCGCTCCCACAGTGATCGAGTTTCTTCTGGAAGAACTCGGTCGCTGTGGGAGCGGGCTTGCTCGCGAAAGCGGTGAATCATTAAACGAATCTCTCGAAGCCAATACTTTTCCATCGCCCACAAAAAAGGCCGTTTCTGCATAGAAACGGCCTGTCCGAAGTAGCTAAAGACCGGCGAAAAACACTTAAGTTCCGCTCAAAAAACAGTAACTTATAGAAATGTGCTCAAGTCGTGTTACTCGTCGGAATTCGATTGTCACAACTATGACACAGCCTCAGGATCGCGCCGTCATCCCCTTGAGGTTCCTCTATGAAGTTCTCCTCGATTCTCTTGTTGTCCCTTGGCCTGGTCAGTGGCTTCGCTTCTGCCGGAGGCACCACCGAAGCAGGTGTGGGCGGCGCATTGGGCGGGGTTCTTGGCTCGGTCGTCGGTCAGTCCTTAGGCGGCAACACAGGTTCAACCATTGGCGCGGCCCTGGGCGGCGCGGGTGGTAGCGCCGTCGGCGCCGACAAACGCAGCCGTGGCCAAGCCGCCATTGGCGGTGCGCTGGGCGCAGCAGGCGGTAACGTGGTCGGGCGCAGCATGGGCGGCACCACCGGCAGCCTGATCGGCTCCGCAGCGGGCGGCGGCGCCGGCGGCGCGCTGGGTAACTACATGGGCAACCAGAGCAACGACGAAGATGATCGTCGCTCCTATCGTGGCCATGATGATCGCCGCTATTACCGCGATGAGCATCGAGGTCGCGGCCACGCTTACGGCCACCGCAAGCATCATCGCTATCACGACTGAGGCTTGATCGCCTCGCTTACGGTAGATGAAAAAATCGCAGCCCAAGGGCTGCGATTTTTTTTGCCGGTCAAACCACCAAACGTTCCAGCGCATCGCGCAACCCGGCAGGAATCGCCAAGGGTTGATTCGATGCACGATCAACAAACACATGCACGAAGCGCCCTACCGCACAGGCTTCATCTTCCCCCGACTTGAACACCGCCAGTTCGTATTGCACCGAGCTGTTGCCCAGCTTGCCCACCCGCAAGCCGATCTCGATGCGATCCGGAAAGGCGATGGAGGCAAAGTAATCGCAAGACGAACTCACCACAAAACCCACCACCGCGCCGTCGTGGATATCCAGGCCACCGACTTCGATCAGGTAGGTGTTCACCGCCGTGTCAAAAAAACTGTAGTAAGTGACGTTGTTGATGTGGCCGTAGACGTCGTTGTCATGCCAGCGAGTGGTGATGGGCTGGAAGTGCGGGTAGTCGGTGCGTTGATTCATGGGTTCTCGCCTTAAGGATCATTCCCACGCTCTGCGTGGGAATGCAGCCTGGGACGCTCCGCGTCCCGACAGCGGACGCAAAGCGTCCATGGAGGCGTTCCCACGCAGAGCGTGGGGACGATCAGTATTCGTGGAGTCTACCGATCAGCAAACCCTTTACCCACCGACTCCAACTCGCCGATCAAGCGAGCAGGATTCCAGTGATCGCCCTGTCGGGTCTCCAGCGCCCTCAATCGCTGATGAATATCCGTCAGCCCTTGCTGGTCCGCCCAAGCCATCGGCCCACCTTTGTCCGCCGGGAAACCATAACCGTTGAGGTACACCAGGTCGATGTCGTGGGCCGAGCCGGCGATGCCTTCCTCAAGGATCTTGGCGCCTTCGTTGACCAGCGCCAGCAGACAGCGCTCCAGAATCTCCTCAGGACTTATTTCCCGACGCTGAAACCCGAGCCTTTCGCTGACCTCAAGCACCAGCGCATCGACGTGCGGATCGTGCTCAGCCTGGCGACTGCCCGGTTCGTAGTGGTAATAGCCGTCGCCGCTCTTCTGCCCAAAACGCCCCAGTTCGCAAAGACGGTTATCCACCTGAACCTCCGGTGAATCCTGCCCTTTACCCGCCAGTTCCCGTGCACGCCATCCCAGATCGATGCCGACGACGTCGAACATGCGAAACGGCCCCATGGCAAAACCGAAACCTTGCAGCGCCGCATCCACCTGATAGGGGTAAGCGCCTTCAAGCAGCATCTTGCGCGCTTCAAGCACGTAGGTATTGAGCATCCGATTACCGATGAAGCCCTCGCAATTGCCTGCCACGACGCTGACCTTGCCCATGCGCTTGCCCAGCTCCAGCGCAGCTTCCAGCACCACTGGTGAAGTCTGGGCACCACGGACGATTTCCAGCAATTTCATGATGTGCGCCGGGCTGAAGAAATGCAGGCCCAGGACCTGGGGCGCACGGCGTGTAGCGGCGGCGATGGCGTCGATGTCCAGCGCCGACGTGTTGCTGGCCAGGATGGCTTCGGGTTTGAGCAGGCCGTCCAGTTCACGGAAAATCTTTTGCTTGAGCTCCAGATTTTCGTAGACCGCTTCAATAACCAGGTCGACATCGCGGATCGCCGCATAATCAGCCGCCGCCGTGACCCGGGCAATGCGGGCGTCGGCTTCGGCCTGATCGATCCGCCCCTGACGCACATTGTGAGCGTAGGTATCGGCCACGGTGGACAGCGCCTGTTCCAGCATCTGTGGATTGTTATCGACCCACTGTACGGGCACCCCGGCGTTGGCCAGGCACATCACAATGCCACGGCCCATGGTGCCTGCGCCGATCACGGCGGCGCGCTGAATATTGAACGGTGTCTGGCTCATTGTTGTTCTCTTGTTGGCGATCCGAAGACAGCCCTCACCATAGTCAGCCACCGCGAGTTTTTGAAATTTATTCCTGTGATGAGCGACATTCAGCGGATGGATCTACACCGGTAAATGCGCTTGGGCCCACCCGCGCACCTCGGCATATGGATAATTTTCCAACGCCGCAAAACCTGGAATCGAGCGCGCCTTGAGCTTGGTAAACAGCGGCACGCTGATCCCGCACAGGAAACGCGTTACCCGCTCCGCCGACGGCACATTGCCGGTGTGCTGTTCGTGCCTGTGGATAAAATCTGCGCACAGCGCTTCGAAGTTTTTATCCACAAGCGCCGGCAGCTCAGGTGGTGCTGGCAGCCGCGCAACCTGACCATGACAGACCGAACAGTGCCCGCACTGCCGGGGCGCGTTGTCGTCACCGAAATACTCGGCCAAGCGAAAGCCCAGGCAATGATCGGTGGCGAACAAATCCAGCATGGCGTGAATCCGCGCGATCTCTGTGCGCTCGTGCTGGGTGAAACAGGCATGCAGTTCAGCGCTCAGTGCCTGACTGTCGACATGTGTATCAAGCAGGCTGTAGACCTCGGTCATCTGCTTGCTTTCCAGCTCGACCCAACCTTTCTCCTGGAAATAATCCAGTGCCTTGACCACCCGGCTTCGCTCGGCCTGATGCTGCTCATACAGCGCATCGAAATTCACCGTGGCCCAGGTCCGTGCGCGAGTGGAGGTCTGGATGATCGCTGCGACAAAGTCTTTGCGCTCACCCTCGAAACGGGCCAGCAGATCCTCGGGCTCCTGTAAGTACTTGAAACGGTATTCGGCGTAATAGGCGTAACGCGGGGCAATGATCCGGCGCAGTTCAAGCTGCACCAGCAAGGTTTTAAGCGGCAGTTGCCGGATATTGCTCTGATCCCCCAGAGGCCCCAGCAGAAACTCCCATTGCCCTTCGGGCTCTGCAGATTTCAACTCATCCAGCACGCAGCGGATACCGTCCAGCTCTGGCGTATCGCCGTAGACGAAATTTTCCAGCACGTTGAGGCTGTCGCGGTTGGCCAAGACCAGACAGTCGGACGGCAGGCCATCACGCCCGGCGCGACCAATTTCCTGACTGTAGTTTTCGATGGATTTGGGCAGATCGAAATGCACCACGTTGCGGATGTCGCTCTTGTCGATGCCCATGCCAAAGGCAATGGTGGCAACGATGCAATTGGACTGCCCGCCCATGAAGCGCTTCTGGATGGCTTCGCGTTGCTCGTGGGGCAAGCCGGCATGATAGGCCTCGGCCTGTATGCCGTTGCGGTTCAGGTGTTCGGCAATGTGTTCAGCGGATTTCTGCAGGGTGACATAGACGATGCTGGGCTGATCGGGGCGCTCGCCCATCCATTCGACCAGACGTCGGCGTTTGTCCTGTCCGCGGACAGGCTCGACCAACAGGTTGAGGTTCGGCCGATAAAAACCGGTGGTCACCACGTCTTCCGGCGCGATGGAAAACTTGGCCTCCATGTCCGCGATCACCTTGGGCGTCGCGGTAGCCGTCAGCAGCAATGCCTGGGGAATATTGAACTGGCGCTGATAGTCCGGAAGTTTCAGGTAGTCAGGGCGGAAGTTGTGGCCCCACTCCGAGATGCAGTGCGCCTCGTCGACGACCAGCAACGAGATCGGCACCTGCTGCAAGAAATGGCGGAAGCGCTCGTTCTTCAGGCGCTCCACGGAAATCATCAGAATCTTCAGCTCGCCGGACTTTGCCCGCGCCATCACATCGCTGGCGTCATCGCGACTCTGGGCCGAATCGATACTGCCGGCCGCAATGCCGTGGCGCTTCAGGAAGGCCAGTTGATCCTGCATCAACGCCAGCAACGGCGACACCACCAGCGTCAAGTGCGGCAGCAACAGGGCGGGCAGTTGATAGCAAAGGGATTTGCCGGAGCCTGTAGGGAAAATGGCCGCCGCCGAACGCCCGGCCAACACCGCGCTGACCGCCGCTTCCTGGCCGGGCCGAAACTGTGAAAAACCGAAAACCTGTTCCAGGGTGTTGTGCATAAGCTGTCACTCCGTTGACCGCTGCGAAGCCCAAAGCGTAGCCGGCAGACGCAGCGAGTCGAGAAAAGGTCGGGGAACAAAACGATACGGGATGATACAGCCTCGCCCCAATGTCCTTCGCCACAGGATGAAACAAACGAAACACTTTGTAGCTCGCGACATTGCTCGATCTGGCGTTAAGGTCTCCCCGCACAACCACCGTCCGCGCACCTCACATCACGGCAGGACGCCTGATGAGCGCGGCATTTGAAGAAGGAACGACCATGCCTCAAAAAACATTTTTTGCCCTCGCCCTGATCCTGACAACCCTGCTGTCGAGCGGCTGCAACAGGATTCCCGAAGAGCCACCGTTGCTCGCGACGTGCGACACCCTGGAGTGTTCGGCGCAACAGGCCTGGCGCACATCCTGACGACGGGATAAGTGGCTACGGCACCCTCGCACACACCCGTCCACACCCGTCCACACCAACAAAATCGAGGACATTCGTAGCCATTGCAAATCTGGCTCCCCTTTAGGACGGCAACGAACTGCTCGACATCGCCCGGCAACGCCAGCCGAAAACCACCACCGGTTGATGCCCCAAGGAAAAATCCCTGTGGGAGCCGGGCTTGCCCGCGATAAACGATAACGCGGTGCACCTGACAACAAACGAGAGAATTTGCGGCTGGGGATAAGCCCGTAGGCAACGCCCTATCAAAGCTTCGTCCCGGTCCTACAAGAGACGGGGCTTTGTCGCCTATCGCGACGTGGCGGCTCACACCTATAGTCGTGACTGTCGCTGATACATTCAGCGACTCGGGCTTGGTCACCCGATGGAATACATAAACGCGTCCGTTGTATGCTGCCGGCACTCAAGTGTCTGCACGCTATATGGTGGCTGTGTTTGGGACGCCTTTAGGCGTGCCGGTCTTATGTATTCCTCCGGTTGACCAACCCGAACACGGTCGCCTCCATCGCTTGGTCACGATGGCGTTGACTTCATCTAATGCATTTGAGAATACATAAAATGAATACATGGAACCCGTCCACAACCGATCGCTACCTCCCCCTGCAAACCAACCTCACCGATTCCCGGCCCCTAATCATCGACACAGAGGCCAACCCTCAGGACATCCTCGAAGCCGCCCTCCAGCGCATCCGAGCCTCCAGTGACCTCCTCAAAACCCTGCACTGCGTTTGCTTCAAACACGGCGACGTCGAAGACATCCCACACATCACCCACGCGCTCTTCCTCCTAGCTCAGGACGGTTGCGACCTGCTGCAAGTCGCACAGCAACGCATGATGGGCTGGAAAGCACCCGCCTGACCCCAATGAAGATCGTTCCCACGCTCTGCGTGGGAATGCCTCTACGGACGCTCCGCGTTCGGCTCCTGGAACGTCGAACATCAAACACCGGAGATAACCATGAGCAAATTTTTCGATGAGCTACTGAAAAGTGATCTACAGATCCTCCCTTCCCCCCAAGCCTGACGCCCAATAAGATCCGCGCAAACCCGACCGGACACCTGCACCATGAACCTCGCCCCCAATTTCCCCGACGACCACACCATGCACCTGCTCATGCAGCTGCTGCACGAAGAACTGGGCCTGCCCGAACGCAAAACCATCAGCCTCACCACGTCGATCAATTTCGACCTGGGCTGCAACGGCGTTGATGCGCGGCATTTGATGGAAGCGCTGGAAGAGCAATTCGGGATCGACTTCGTGGACTACGACGCCTATCGCTATTTTCAGCCGGAAGGATTTGATGTGCATCTCAAGCGCCGGGCAAAGGGTCGCGGCGACAAAGTCCCGCTGACCATCGGCATGCTTTACCAGGCGGTCAAGGTGCAACGGTGGGATACACAGCGTTTGGAAGGCATGGAGCTCAACGCATAAGTGCCATTATTCTGGTCGTTTAGCGGCAATTGAGCTGGAATATTGGCAGTTGCGCACTCGATGGTTTAAAGCGAACACCCACAAAAAAGCCGCCCCAAAGGGCGGCTTTCTCATTACATCAAACCAAACCTTACAACTTAGGCCCAGCAGCCTTGATCGCGTCGCTCACTTCGAACTTCTTGAAGTTCTCAACAAACAACCCGGCCAATGCTTTAGCAGCTTCATCGTAAGCAGCCTTGTCAGCCCAGGTATTACGTGGGTTCAACAGGCCAGTCTCAACGCCCGGCACGCTCAACGGCACGTCGAGGTTGATGGTGTCGAGGTGTTCGGTTTCAGCACCGATCAACGCGCCGCTCTGGATCGCTGCGATCACGCCACGAGTGGTCGGGATGTTGAAGCGCTTGCCAACGCCGTAGCCGCCGCCGGTCCAGCCGGTGTTGACCAGGTAGACCTTGGAGCCGAAGCCGCGGATGCGTTTGATCAGCAGTTCTGCGTATTCGCCAGCTGGACGCGGGAAGAACGGTGCGCCGAAGCAGGTGGAGAAAGTCGACTTGATGCCGCTGCCGGAACCCATTTCGGTCGAGCCCACCAGTGCGGTGTAGCCGGAAAGGAAGTGGTAGGCCGCTTGTTCTTCGCTGAGGATCGAGACTGGCGGCAGAACGCCGGTCAGGTCGCAGGTCAGGAAGATCACAGCGTTTGGCTCGCCACCGAGGTTTTTCTCGGAACGCTTGGCAACGTGCTCCAGCGGGTAGGCTGCACGGCTGTTCTGGGTCAAGCTGACATCGGCGTAGTCGGCGTGCTTGGCGTCATCGATAACGACGTTTTCCAGGACAGCGCCGTGCTTGATGGCTTTCCAGATAACCGGCTCGTTCTTCTCGGAGAGGTCGATGCACTTGGCATAGCAACCGCCTTCGATGTTGAACACCACGCCTTCGCCCCAACCGTGCTCGTCGTCACCGATCAGGTAACGGCTTTCGTCGGCGGACAGGGTGGTTTTACCGGTGCCCGACAGACCGAAGAACAGGGTCACGTCGCCCGCTTCACCGATGTTGGCAGCGCAGTGCATTGGCAGCACGTCGGCGGCTGGCAGCAGGAAGTTCTGTACCGAGAACATGGCTTTCTTCATTTCACCGGCGTAGCGCATGCCGGCGATCAGCACTTTCTTCTGTGCGAAGTTGAGGATCACGCAACCATCGGAGTTGGTGCCGTCACGCTCAGGAACGCATTCAAAATTGGCGACGTTCAGCACTTGCCACTCATCACGGCCAGCCGGGTTGTACTTTTCCGGGTTGATGAACAGGCAACGACCGAACAGGTTCTGCCAGGCAGTCTGCGTGGTCATTTTCACGGCCAGGTAGTGATCAGCAGACGCACCTACATGAACGTGGGAAACGAAATGCTCTTGTGCGTTGTTGAACGCTTCTACGCGGTCCCACAGGGCATCGAACTTGTCGGCCGGGAACTTGCGGTTGATCGGGCCCCAAGCAATGGAAGCCGAAGTGGATGGCTCGTCAACAATGAAACGATCGACTGGCGAGCGGCCGGTACGGTGACCGGTACGAACAACCAGCGCGCCGGTATCGGCAAGCTCGCCCTCACCGCGACTCAGAGCTTCTTTTACCAGATCATCAACACTCAGATCGGTGTACACGGCGTTATTGGCTTGCGTCATGAGATTCCCCGTCGGCCAGTGGCCGAGTGTGCTCCAAACGTTTTGTAGTAGAAAGTCGTGCACTACTACCGCGACAAAAAGTGGGCCGGATTATGCCAGAAAAGCCCAAAAATAGTAGAGCCCTCCGGTCAGAACGGCGTTATTCCGGCGCTATCCAGTGAATTTACCTACGCTGAACCGTTTTAGTGACGGGTATCTGACGGCGTATCAACCCCCGCTCCCGCGAACAATTGGGTGATATCCGCGGCATCAAACAGGTAGCGATGGTTGCAGAACTGGCAATCGATCTCGATGTGCCCACCATGTTCGATGACCAGCGCCTGGGCATCTTCCATACCCAAGCTGACCAGGGCATTGCCCGAGCGCTCGCGTGAGCAACTGCAATGAAAGCGCAGTTTCTGCACGTCGAACAGGCGCACCTGTTCTTCGTGGTAGAGGCGATGAAGCACGGTTTCGTTGTCCAGGCTCAGCAATTCATCGGCGGTCAGGGTGCTGGCCAGCGCGGTGATGTGCTGCCAACTGGCGGCGCGTTCTTCTTCGTCTTTCAAGCGGTCGGCGGGCAGTTGCTGCAGCAGCAAACCACGGGCGCGACGGCCATCGGCGTACAACCAGAAACGCGTACCGACCTGCTGGGACATCACGAAGTAATTAGTGAAGCACTCCGACAGGGTTTCGCCATCCAGATCAACAATGCCTTGATAACGCTGGCCCTGGGTCGGATCAACAGTGAGCGCCAAGACACCATTGGGCATCAGGTCGGCGAGGGTCGCGCCGGGGGCAATCTGGTCGGCCTCGTAACGGGCCAGGCCACGGATTTCGCGCTCGCTGGAGCACTCGATCATCAGCAGCGGAATGGGGCCATCGGAACGGGCCTGTAGAATCAGCAAGCCATCGAACTTCAATGTGCCGACCAGCAATGAGGCGGCCGCCATCAACTCGCCGAGCAGTTGTGCCACCGGTTCCGGATAGGCATGTTTGGCGAGCACTTCGGCATAGCTGCGCTCCAGCCCGACCAGTTCGCCGCGAGTGTCGCTGTCATCGAAGATGAAGCGTTGGGTGTAGTCGGTATCCGGTAGATCGGTCATAGGTCTGGGTATCTGAAGTAATGACAATAGGGTTACAAAACATGAAAATCGCGCCTATGCGGCGCCGTTTTGTGCGCAATGTTCAGCCATGGGAGGCATTTTATGAACAATCAGGGTTTGTTCCAAGCAAGGTGGAACCTCCGCCGACTGGTTCTGTGCAATTTTTTGCCCTTGGCGCTGCTGGCCTTCTGGTTATGGCCTACCGGCCGGATGCTGTGTGTGATTTTCGACGAGTGGCTTTTTCATCGATTGAATGCACCGCTGGCCAGTCACCCGATATGGCTACACAGTTGGGCGATTACAAGTCTGCGCCCATTCGATACGCTGGTCGGCGTGATTCTGCTGGCGCTAACAATCAAAGGCGACTGGGTGTTCGAAAGGGTTGAGGTGCGCCAGGCATTTTTTGGCTTTCTCTCGACTCTGCTGGTGCTGGTGTTTATCCGCCTGCTGTTTTCAAAGCTTGTCGGGTACATGGACTGGCAGCACAACAGCCCATCGATGGTGATCAAGGGAGCCGTGCGCATGAGCGACTACTTCCCGGACCTTGAGAACCGCTGGGAATTGAAGGATCGGTCGACGCAAAGCTTTCCCGCCGATCACGCTTCAGTTCTGTTGATCTGGGCGCTGTTCATGACCGTGTTCAGCCGAAACTCATGGCAGACCTTGCTGATCTGGTCCTTGACGCTGCTGTTCATGATGCCGCGACTGGTCGCCGGCGCAAATTGGGGCCAGGACGATTACATCGGCGGCGTGCTGCTGGCGGTGTGGGCGCTGGGCTGGGGTTACTACACGCCGTTTGCGTATCACGCTTCGGCGTTTTTCCTGAAGGTGACTGCGCCGGTATTTAGGTTGTTGGAGAAGTTGCCGGTGGTGTCGCAGATGAGTGTGGTGCGTGGCGCCTGATCGAGCCCGCTCGCGAAAGCGTCAGCCCGCACGACACAAAAACACTTGATTCACTCGTCGTTGCTGCTACCACGAAACTTGAACAAATCCCGTCGCTGCTTCTTGCTTGGCTTGCCATCCGTGCTCACGCCCAGGGCGCCAGCCTTGCGCATGGCCGCGGCGGCTTCGCGCTTGGCGATACTGGCTTCGGTTTCCGCGTACAAGGTCTGAGCCTCTGGGGCGCCACGGCGCACTATCGACAGTGCCTGAACCACCACCGTACGTTCCTCGAACCCCGCACGAATCTGAAACTCGTCGCCGATCCGCGGCTCCTTGCCCGGTTTGCAGCGCTCGCCCCGGCAATGCACCTTGCCGCTTTCAATCGCTGCCTTGGCCAAAGCACGTGTTTTATAAAAACGTGCCGCCCACAACCACTTATCGAGACGGACCTTGTCGTCCTCTTCCTGTTTTTGTCCCACTTGAATTCCTCGCTCGGTGAATAGTCGGAACTGTACTACCGTTTCTGTCGGGCGCAAGAACCCGGCCCCCAGATAGAATGTGATCTTGGCCGGCCCCCGGCATGGAGTGATCAAATGACTATATTCCCTTCTTCGTTGACTTCGCCTCAGACTGGTTGCCAGGGCTGCCGGCAAAGCGAGCCTTTGGGTTTTGATTTTGCCTTTGCCTACCAACCGATCGTCGATCTGCGCGATCAATCGATTTTCGCTAACGAAGCATTGGTGCGCGGAGTCAACGGTGAAGGAGCGTTGTCGATTCTGGCGCATGTCAATGACGACAATCGCTATCGTTTCGACCAGCTATGCCGCACGCGGGCCATTGAAGGCGCGGCAAATTTAAATATGCAGACACACTTGTCGATCAACTTCATGCCCAACGCTGTGTACCGTCCCGAGCTGTGTATTCGCAGCACCCTGGAGGCGGCGAAAAAGTACAACTTCCCGATCAATCGTCTGATTTTCGAAACACTCGAAAGTCAGCCTGTAGATAACTATCGCCATTTGACCAATATTCTGCGTGAATACCGCGAATTCGGCTTCAAGACCGCCATCGACGATTTCGGCGCGGGCTACTCGGGGCTCAATCTGCTGGCTGATTTCCAACCGGACCTGATCAAACTCGACATGGCGCTGATCCGCGATGTCGACCGCGATCGCGTTCGTCAGGCTATCGTTCGAGGGATTGTCACAATCTGTGCGGAGTTGAACGTTACAGTCATTGCCGAAGGCATCGAAAGCGCCGGAGAACGAGATTTCCTGGCGGACTGTGGAATATTTCTGATGCAGGGTTATTGGTTCGCCAAACCTGCATTCAAAGCGTTGGCCCAGGTCACACCTGAGGCCTGGACGCGTTAATCGCCGGTTTTTTCCTATTGAAGACATTTGACCATTTGACCGTTGTCGGTCTGCGCGAGTGGGTGGCGCTCCCGGATTTGGGAGTGGCGGGCCTGCGGGCAAAAATCGACACCGGTGCCAGCACCTCCAGCCTGCACGCCACGGACATTGAACCGTTCGAGCGCGATGGCGAACGCTGGGTGCGTTTTACCGCGCACCTGGGGACGGTGGTGCAACTGCGTCATCGGCGCTGTGAAGCGCCACTGGTGACGATGAAAACCATCAAAAGCTCCAACGGTCACGCGCAGATGCGCTACGTGGTCAGCACCACGCTGGCCTTGGGTGATCGGGTCTGGCGGGTCGAGTTCACCCTCGCCTGCCGCAAATCCATGCGTTATCGCCTGCTACTCGGTTCCAAAGCCCTGATCGACGGCCAACTGGTGGTCAATCCGGGTATCAAGTACGTACAAGACAAGCCGGTGTTCCCGGTATCTACCTCCTCCACAGGTGTTGCATGAAGATCGCTGTGCTGTCGCGGAACCCGCGTCTGTATTCCACTCGTCGTCTGGTCGAAGCCGGTACCGAGCGTGGCCATGAAATGGTGGTGATCGACACCCTGCGCGCCTATATGAACATTGCCAGCCACAAGCCGCAGATCCACTACCGTGGAAAGCCGCTGGAAGGCTTCGATGCGGTGATCCCGCGGATCGGTGCGTCGGTGACGTTTTATGGCTGCGCGGTGTTGCGTCAGTTCGAAATGATGGGGGTTTTTCCCCTTAACGAATCGGTGGCCATCGCCCGGTCACGCGACAAACTGCGTTCGCTGCAATTGCTCTCGCGCCGCGGTATCGGTTTGCCGGTCACCGGTTTTGCGCACTCCCCGGATGACATTCCCGACTTGATCGACATGGTCAACGGCGCACCCCTGGTGATCAAGGTGCTGGAAGGTACCCAAGGCATTGGCGTGGTGTTGTGTGAAACGGCAACGGCGGCAGAGTCGGTGATTGAAGCGTTCATGGGCCTGAAGCAGAACATCATGGTTCAGGAATACATCAAGGAAGCCGGTGGCGCAGACATTCGCTGCTTCGTGGTCGGCGACAAGGTGATTGCGGCAATGAAGCGCCAGGCCAAGCCTGGGGAGTTTCGCTCCAACCTGCATCGGGGCGGCAGCGCCAGCCTGATCAAGATCACCCCGGAAGAACGCATGACGGCATTGCGCGCGGCGAAAGTGATGGGGTTGGCGGTGGCGGGGGTGGATATCCTGCGCTCCAATCACGGACCGCTGGTGATGGAAGTGAACTCCTCGCCGGGTCTGGAAGGGATTGAGACCACCACCGGGAAGAACGTGGCGGGGATCATCATTGAGCATCTTGAGAAGAATGGCGGGCCGAACATGACTCGCACAAAAGGTAAGGGTTAACCTGGTGATCGTTCCCACGCTTTGTGTGGGAATGCCTCAACGGACGTTCCGAGTTCTGCTCTGAAAGGGACGCGGAGCGTCCCGGGCTGCATTCCCACGCAGAGCGTGGGAACGATCGGGTCAGACGGCGTCTCTAGGCAGCATCAACCCAAGCGGCAACCGCACCCGCGCTTCCAGCCCGCCTCCCGAGCGATTGCGCAACTCGACATTGCCGCCATGCATCGAAGCGATTCGCTTCACGATCGCCAGGCCCAACCCGGTGCCCTTCCCACCCCGGGCACGATCGCCCCGAGTGAACGGGTTAAAGATCGCCTCCAGCTCTGACGGATCAATCCCCGCGCCACGGTCCATGACACTCAGCACTACGTATGGCGCGCTGGTATCCCCGGAAACATACGCCGCTACCTCCACCCCGCTGCCCGCGTGGTGAAGGGCGTTGCCAATCAGGTTGTTCAGCAGCCGCTTCATTGACACCCGACGCAATGGGAACGGCTGGATCGGTTCCAGGCGCAGACGCACCTTCTCTTCGTTCTGGTTATACGGCGCAGCGACTTCGCGAACCAGATCACTCAGATCCACTTCCTCAACCGACTCGTCGCGACCATCGCGGATAAACGCCAGGAACTGATCGAGAATCGCGTCCATGTCTTCGATGTCGCGCACCATCGCGTCGGTCAGGTCGTTGTGGTCACCCATCAACTCCAGGGACAGCCGCAAACGGGTCAACGGCGTACGCAAGTCGTGCGACACCCCCGCCAGCATCAGCTCCCGCTCGCGTCCGGCCTGTTCGACGTCCTCGGCCATCTGGTTGAAGGCGCGGTAAACCTCGGTCATCTCACTCGGCGTGTCGCTGATCGGCAGGCGCACGCTGCGCCCCTGGCCAAGCTGCCTCGCGGCGTAGACCAGACGTTTGAGCGGCTGGTTGAGCTGGCTGACGAAGATCCACGCCGAGGCAGTGGAGAGCAGACCGATCGCGAGGAACCAGCCAAGCACGTTCCAGATTTTCTGGCCGCGCAGCGGGTGAGGATAGAGCGGCACTTTCAGCCAGCCATCGCCCAGGCTAGGCGCCCGAACCCACAAGGCCGGTGGCGAGTGCATGCGTAAGCGCACTTCTGTGTCGGCCCCCAGCTCTGCTTGCATCTGCCGCTGATAAATCTCGCTGTAAGGCCAATGCTGCTCACCTTCCGGCACGCCGGCGCCCACCACCCGGATCAGGGTCGCGGCATCGGCAATCTTTGCGCGGTTTTCTTCATCGGCGGCCCAATAGGCGCGCAGTGTCAGGGCGACGCCGTGGCTGTATTGACGGTCCACCAGCACGTCTTCGTTCATCAACAGATAAACCAGGGTCAGTGCCTTGGAGAACAGGACGACGATCAGCACCAGCCACAGGGTGCGGGAGAAGAAGCTCTGGGGGAACCAAACGGGGGTTTTCATGGATAACCGCTACACACTTGCAGGAGCGAGCGATGCTCGCATATTGCGGATCGCGAGTCTGCGGACACAGTCATCTGACCCGTTGCCCGCAAGACCCGCTCCTACAAATCGCCGATCACTTGGTGGCGGCGCCATCCGGAACGAACACGTAACCCACGCCCCAGACCGTCTGGATGTAGCGCGGCTTGGAAGGATCGGGCTCGATCATGCGGCGCAGTCGGGATATTTGCACGTCAATCGAACGCTCCAGCGCATCCCATTCACGACCACGGGCCAGGTTCATCAGTTTGTCGCGGGTCAGTGGCTGACGCGCGTTCATGACCAGGGCCTTGAGCACCGCAAACTCGCCGGTGGTGAGCATGTGCACTTCGTCACCGCGCTTCAATTCACGGGTGGCCAGGGACAACTCGTAATCACCAAACGTCACGCTTTCGTCTTCGCTGCCCGGTGCGCCCGGCACAGGCGTCGACTGACGGCGCAGAACCGCTTTGACGCGGGCCATCAGCTCATCCGGGTTGAAAGGCTTGGCCAGATAATCGTCGGCACCCAGCTCCAGGCCCTTGATACGACTCAGCTCATCGCCCTTGGCGGTCAGCATGATGATCGGAATCTGATTGTTCGCCGTGCGCAGGCGGCGGCAGGCGGTCAGGCCGTCTTCGCCGGGCAGCATCAGGTCGAGGACGACCAGGTTGAACACTTCGCGCGCCAGCAGGCGATCCATTTGCTCGGTGTTCGGTACGGCACGTGCGCGGTAGCCCTTGCTGACGAAAAAACGTTCCAGCAGGCTGCTCAGCCCCGGATCGTCGTCAACAATAAGAATTTTTTCGCCTTCAGCAATGTTTGCAGTGCTGCTCATTAGATGCTCCTTTTAGCTCGGCGCGCATTATGGCGTAGCTGCCGTTATACGCACCGTGTGCATTGTTAGCAGATTTTTCCTTCACCGTTAGAAATCCGCCCTTGGCGCGACAGCCTGCGATGTCCCTGAATGATAGAACGCTGGTTATAATGCGCGGCCTTTTGTGTCAGGCAACGTCTGATCATTACTGCAGATGGCCGTTTTTTATTTTCATGCCGACGGCAGTAATTGTTCGATTTCACGGGTCAACGGGATACCTGTTGATCCAGGTAGCGGCGCACGCCAGGCCGCTCAACCAGACTCGCCGAGCCTTTATTTCTGCGCCTGCGAGCCTGCTTTCACAATTTGTCAGGTGGTTTTATGGACAGCATCAACAGCCGCATCGCCGAGGAACTCGGTGTACGCCCACAACAGGTCGAAGCGGCCGTCGCGCTACTCGATGAAGGCTCTACCGTTCCCTTCATCGCCCGTTACCGGAAAGAAGTGACCGGCAGCCTCGATGACATCCAGTTGCGTCATCTGGAAGAGCGTCTGCGCTACCTGCGAGAACTCGACGAACGGCGCATCAGCATCCTCGCCAGCATCGAAGAGCAAGGCAAGCTGACCCCTGCACTCGAGCGCGACATCAAACTCGCCGACACCAAGACCCGCCTCGAAGACTTGTACCTGCCGTACAAGCAGAAGCGCCGCACCAAGGGCCAGATTGCCCTGGAAGCCGGCCTCGGCGAGCTGGCCGACGGCCTGTTCAACGACCCGACACTGACGCCAGACGTTGAAGCCGCACGCTTCATCAACGCCGAAAAAGGCGTGGCCGACGTGAAGGCAGCCCTCGAAGGCGCCAAATACATCCTCATGGAGCGCTTCGCCGAAGACGCCGGCCTGCTGGACAAGTTGCGCAGCTACCTCAAGCAGGAAGCCACCCTCAGTGCCCGCGTGATCGCCGGCAAGGAAGAGGAAGGCGCCAAGTTCCGCGACTACTTCGAACATGACGAACCGCTCAAAAGCATGCCGTCGCACCGCGCCCTGGCGATTTTCCGTGGCCGTAACGAAGGCATTCTCAGCTCCGCGCTGAAAGTCGGCGACGAGCTGCCGGGCACCATGCACCCGTGCGAAGGCATGATCGGCCAGCAATTCGGCATCCAGAACCAGAACCGTGCCGCCGACAAATGGCTGGGCGAAGTGGTGCGCTGGACCTGGAAGGTCAAGCTCTATACCCACCTTGAAACCGACCTGTTGGGCGAGCTGCGCGATGGCGCGGAAACCGAAGCGATCAACGTGTTCGCCCACAACCTGCACGACTTGCTGCTGTCGGCTCCGGCCGGCCCGCGCGCCACGCTGGGCCTCGACCCGGGCCTGCGCACCGGTTGCAAGGTCGCCGTGGTCGATGCCACCGGCAAGCTGCTGGATCACGCCACGGTTTACCCGCACGTGCCGCATAACAAGTGGGACCAGACCCTCGCGATTCTGGCTGCCCTGTGCGCCAAGCACTCGGTGGACCTGATCGCCATCGGCAACGGCACCGCCAGCCGCGAAACCGACAAGCTGGCCGCAGAGCTGATCAAAAAATACCCAGCGATGAAAATGACCAAGGTAATGGTCTCCGAAGCCGGCGCATCGGTTTACTCGGCGTCGGAACTGGCTTCCAAGGAATTTCCGGACCTCGACGTGTCGATCCGTGGCGCCGTGTCGATTGCCCGTCGCCTGCAGGATCCACTGGCAGAACTGGTGAAGATCGATCCGAAATCCATCGGCGTTGGCCAGTATCAACACGACGTATCGCAGCTGAAACTGGCGCGTGGCCTGGACGCGGTGGTCGAGGACTGCGTAAACGCCGTGGGCGTGGACGTGAACACCGCTTCGGTGGCGCTGCTGGCCCGCATCTCCGGCCTCAACGCGACCCTGGCGCAGAACATTGTCAGCCACCGCGACGAGCACGGCGCGTTCAAAACCCGTGCTGCACTGAAGAAAGTCGCGCGTCTGGGCGAGAAAACCTTCGAACAGGCTGCCGGTTTCCTGCGCGTGATGAACGGCGACAACCCGCTCGACTCGTCCGCGGTTCACCCGGAAGCCTATCCGCTGGTGCAACGCATCGCCGCCGAAACCGACCGCGACATTCGTTCGCTGATCGGCGACGCCGCGTTCCTCAAGCGCCTCGATCCGAAGAAGTACACCGACGAGACGTTCGGTCTGCCGACGATCACCGACATTCTGCAAGAGCTGGAAAAACCAGGCCGCGACCCACGTCCCGAGTTCAAGACCGCCGAGTTCCAGGAAGGCGTCGAAGACCTCAAGGACCTGCAACTGGGGATGATCCTCGAAGGCGTCGTGACCAACGTGACCAACTTCGGTGCATTCGTCGATATCGGCGTGCATCAGGACGGTTTGGTGCACATCTCCGCGCTTTCGGAGAAGTTCATCAAAGATCCGCGCGAAGCGGTGAAGGCCGGTGATGTGGTGAAAGTGAAGGTCATGGAAGTCGACATCCCGCGTAAACGTGTGGGCCTGTCGATGCGCATGAGCGACACGCCGGGCGAGAAAATCGACGGTGCTCGCGGTGCACGTCCGGGTTCGGCGCCACGCCAATCCCAGAACAATGCGCCACGTAAAGAAACCACGGCAGCGGCTCCGGCCAACAACGCCATGGCTTCGCTGTTCGCCAATGCCAAGCAATTGAAGAAACGTTGATGGACATTCCTGCCGGGCTGACCGAAAGCGCGTTTTTCAAGCTGCTGGGGTGTCGCTTGCACAGCCTGGAAACCGGGGTGGCGCAAGTCGCCCTGGGGCTGGAACCGCAACTGCGCAATCGAGGCGGCAAGCTGCACGGCGGGGCCTTGTTCAGTCTGGTGGACATTGCCATGGGGCTGGCCTGTTCCAGCACCCACGGCTTTGACCAGCAGAGCGCGACCATCGAGTGCAAGATCAATTACATTCGCGCCGTTTCAGACGGTGAGGTGATGTGCACGGCGCGGGTGATTCACCCGGGCCGGCGCACGCTGGTGGTCGAAGCTGACGTGATGCAGGGCGACAAACTCGTCGCAAAAGCACAAGGCACGTTCGCTGTCCTGTAGCTAGATGTCATCGATTTGAGTTAATTTCGGCGCAATGCAACCTGTGGGAGTGAGCTTGCTCGCGATGGCGGTGTGTCAGATGACGTAAATGTTGACTGATACACCCTCATCGCGAGCAAGCTCGCTCCCACAGGGATTTGCGGTGATCGATTCTTAACTGACCGGCATGAGGTCTGTGCCGCTCAAAAACCAGGCGAAAACGCCAGTTTCAACTTCACCCTTGTAGACCGTCTTGCCCACCCCCATATTGGGGCGACTGACGCGTGAAGGAATCCAACTTGAGCGAACTTCTCAACCGCCGCCTGGCTCTGCTCGGCGAGCGCGCTAACCTCTCTCTGCTCGAACAGTGCCTTCACGGCATCGAACGTGAATGCCTGCGCGTGACCGGCGAAGGTCGCCTGGCGCAAACGCCGCACCCGGAAGAATTGGGTTCCGCGCTGACCAACGAACAAATCACCACCGACTATTCCGAGTCGCTGCTGGAGTTCATCACGCCCGCCCTGCCCGACCCGGCGGATACGCTGACGAGCCTGGACAAGATTCATCGCTTCGCCTACAGCAAGCTCGGCAACGAGTTTCTGTGGAGTCCATCGATGCCGTGCCCGCTGCCGGCCGAGGAAGACATCCCGATCGCCTATTACGGCACGTCCAACATCGGTCAGCTCAAGTACGTCTACCGCAAGGGCCTGGCCCTGCGCTACGGCAAGACCATGCAATGCATCGCCGGGATCCACTACAACTTTTCCCTGCCGGAAAAGCTCTGGCCGTTGCTCAAGGAAGCCGAAGGCTTTGTCGGCACCGACCGCGACTATCAGTCATCGGCCTATATCGCGCTGATCCGCAACTTCCGGCGCTACAGCTGGCTGCTGATGTACCTGTTCGGTGCCTCTCCTGCCCTGGACGCCGGTTTCCTGCGCGGTCGCTCGCACCAGCTGGAACAACTGGACCCGGACACGTTGTATCTGCCATACGCCACCAGCCTGCGCATGAGCGATCTGGGTTACCAGAGCAACGCCCAGGCCGGTCTGACGCCGTGCTACAACGACCTGGCCAGCTACACCGACAGCCTGCGCAAAGCGGTGGCCACGCCGTATGCACCGTACGTAGAAGTCGGCACGCACAAGGACGGTGAGTGGGTTCAGCTCAACACCAACATCCTGCAGATCGAAAACGAGTACTACTCCAACATCCGCCCAAAACGCGTGACCTACACCGGCGAACGGCCGATTCAGGCGTTGGTGGCCCGTGGCATTCAGTACGTTGAAGTGCGCTGCCTGGACATCAACCCGTTCCTGCCGATGGGCATCGACCTGCCGGAGTCGCGCTTCCTCGACGCGTTCCTTCTGTATTGCGCGCTGAACGACAGCCCACTGCTGACCAACACCTCATGCAGCAACGCTACCTCCAACTTCCTCAGCGTGGTCAAGGAAGGTCGTCGTCCGGGTCTGCAACTGCAGCGTGACGGTCAACCGGTGGACATGAAGGAATGGGCCACTGAGCTGCTGGAGAAGATTGCTCCGCTCGCCGCGCTGCTCGATCAGAGCCATGGCGGCGATGCGCACAGCAACGCGCTGGACGTGCAAATGGAGAAGGTCAAGGATTCGTCCCGCACACCTTCAGCCCAGGTACTGGCGGCGATGGCCGAGCATAAGGAAAGCTTTGCTCAGTTCTCCCTGCGTCAGAGTCGGGTGCATGCGGAGTACTTCCGCAGTGAGCCGCTTTCTGGCGAAGACCAGGCGAAATTTGAAGAGCGGGCGCGCTCCTCGCTGGCTGAGCAAGCTGAGCTGGAACAGAACGAAGTCGGCGATTTCGATGTGTTTGTCGGGTCGTATCAGGCGAGCATTCTGTCGATCAGCAACTAATCTCCCTGGCAATGATCGTTCCCATGTCGAGGCGTCGAACCGTCTGCGTGGGAACGATCAACGCGATCCCCTTAGAATTTTCCGCTCATAAGCTCATTCTAAAAAGTTATTTATTTTCGGATTCTTAGATCATTTAGTCTCCTTTCACGCCGACTCTCGGTCGCCTGACAAGGAGCTTTTCCATGAAACTGACTTTCCCTCTTCGCCTCCTGGCGGCCGCATCGCTGGCTGCGGCGAGTTTCTTTGCCCAGGCGGCTGACGTCACTGTCGCCTACCAGACCACCGTTGACCCGGCGAAAGTTGCCCAGGCCGACGGCGCGTACGAGAAGGCCACCAACGCCAAGATCGACTGGCGCAAATTCGATAACGGTGCCGACATCATCGCGGCCATTGCCTCCGGTGACGTGCAGATCGGCTACCTCGGTTCCAGCCCGCTGACGGCTGCGATCACGCGCAAGGTTCCGGTAGAAACATTCCTCATCGCCACGCAGATCGGCGCTGCTGAAGCCCTGGTCGCCCGCGACGGATCAGGGATCAAAACGCCTCAAGACCTGATCGGCAAGAAAATCGCCGTGCCATTCGTGTCCACCGGTCACTACAGCCTGCTGGCTGCGCTGAAGCACTGGAACATCGACCCGTCGAAAGTCACCGTACTCAACCTTGCCCCGCCCGCCATCATTGCCGCCTGGAAACGCGGTGACATCGACGCCACTTACGTCTGGGATCCGGCGCTCGGCGTGGCCAAGGAAAACGGCAAAGTGCTGATCACCTCCGGCGAACTGGCCAAGTTTGGCGCACCGACCTTCGATGCCTGGATTGTGCGTAAGGATTTCGCCGAGAAGCACCCGGAAATCGTCACCGCTTTCGCCAAGGTGACCCTGGATGCCTACGCCGATTACCGCAAAGACCCGAAAGCCTGGCTCGCCAATCAATCCAACGTCGACAAACTGGTGAAACTCTCCGGCGCCAAGGCCAGCGACATTCCGCTGCTGCTGCAAGGCAACGTCTACCCGTTGGCGGCTGACCAGGTGATCACCCTCGGCGCACCGACCACCAAGGCCATCACCGACACCGCCGCGTTCCTGAAAGAACAAGGCAAAGTCGAGGCCGTACTGCCGGACTACGCCCCGTACGTCAGCGCCAAGTACATCACCAACTGATCGGGAGTTAACCGCAATGGCTTTGCTACAGCTGGAGCGCATCAGCGCACAGTACCCCGGCAGTCCGGAACCGGTACTGGCGGATATTTCCCTGAGCCTTGGGCCCCAGCAATTGCTGGTCGCCCTTGGCCCGTCCGGCAGTGGCAAGACTTCGCTGTTGAACCTGATCGCCGGTTTCGTCGAGCCCAGTGCCGGGCGCATCACCCTTGACGGCGTGTCGGTCAAAGGCCCGAGCGCCGAGCGCGGCGTGGTGTTTCAGGACGATGCCCTGCTGCCTTGGCAGGACGTGTTGGCCAATGTCGGCTTCGGCCTGGAACTGGCCGGCGTGTCCCGGGACAAACGCGAAATCCGTGCTCGGGAAATGCTCGCGCTGGTGGACCTTTCCGGTTTCGAAAATCGCCGCATCTGGCAGCTCTCGGGCGGTCAGAAGCAACGTGTCGGCCTCGCTCGCGCGCTCGCCGCCGACCCTCGGGTCTTGCTCATGGACGAGCCCTTCGGCGCCCTCGACGCCTTTACCCGCGAACAAATGCAGGAGCTGCTGCTGCAAGTCTGGCAGCGCACCGCCAAACCGGTGTTCCTGATTACTCACGACATTGAAGAAGCGGTGTTTCTCGCCACGGACCTGATTCTGCTGGCACCGAATCCTGGGCAAATCGTCGAACGCCTGAGCCTGGATTTCGGTCAGCGTTACGCAGCCGGCGAGTCGGCACGGGCAATCAAATCCGACCCGCGCTTTATCGAAACCCGCGAACACGTACTCGCCAAAGTGTTCTCCCAACGCAGCGCCGCCCAGCGGCAGGAGCGCGCATGAGCAGCTACGAAATTCCGGCCGTGACGGTGAAACCGGGTTCGACAGTGATTCCGGTTCGTCGCAGCTTGAGCACGCGCTGGATCAGCGTATTGACGCTGGTCGCGCTCGTGACCCTGTGGTGGGCGGTTACCGCTACCGGCATGATCGAACCGCTGTTCCTGCCGCCACCGTCCGCCGTGCTGCAAAAAGGCTGGCTGCTGGTGACCACCGGCTACATGGATTCGACCCTGTGGCAGCACTTGGGCGCGAGCCTCAGCCGCATCGGCCTGGGCCTGGGCTTTGCCGTGCTGACCGCCGTGCCTGTCGGCATCGCCATCGGCCACAACCGCATTGCTCGCGGCATTCTCGATCCGCTGATCGAGTTCTACCGACCGATTCCGCCATTGGCTTATCTGCCGCTGATCGTGATTTGGTGCGGCATAGGTGAGCTGTCAAAGGTCTTGCTGATCTACCTGGCGATCTTTGCGCCGATTGCCATCGCGACCGCGACCGGCGTACGCACCGTCGACCCGGCGAAACTGCGTGCAGCGCAGTCGCTGGGCGCAACTCGGGCGCAGCTGATTCGTCATGTGATTCTGCCGAGCGCCTTGCCGGACATTTTGACCGGTGTGCGTATTGGTCTGGGCGTAGGTTGGTCGACCTTGGTCGCCGCCGAGCTGATCGCCGCCACCAGCGGTTTGGGCTTCATGGTGCAGTCGGCCGCGCAGTTCCTGGTCACCGATGTGGTGGTGCTGGGGATTCTGGTCATCGCCCTGATCGCCTTCGCCATGGAAATGGGCCTGCGCGCGCTGCAACGCAAACTGGTGCCGTGGCACGGCCAGGCTCACTAAATAACCTGTGGGAGCGGGCTTGCTCGCGAAGAGGTCGTGTCAGTCGACTTAGATGTTGAATGCTTGACCGCCTTCGCGAGCAAGCCCGCTCCCACAATAAACGCTCGGCCCCCCGAATTCGAAGAGAAAGACCATGAGCAACCTGACCATCGTCCCCCTAAGCACGGCTCTCGGTGCGCAAATCAGTGGCGTCGACGTCAGCCAGCCACTGAACCTGGAGCAGCGCGACGCCATCGAGCAGGCCCTGCTCAAGCATCAAGTGCTGTTCTTCCGTGACCAGCCGATCACGCCGCAGCAACAGGCGCGATTCGCTGCCTATTTCGGCGACCTGCACATCCACCCGATCTACCCCAACGTGCCGGAACAGCCCGAAGTGCTGATCCTCGACACCGCCGTCACCGATGTGCGCGACAACGCGATCTGGCACACCGACGTGACCTTCCTGCCCACCCCGGCCATGGGCGCAGTGCTCAGCGCCAAGCTGCTGCCGGAGTTCGGCGGCGACACACTGTGGGCCAGCGGGATTGCGGCGTATGAAGCGCTGTCGGCACCGATGAAGCGCTTGCTCGAAGGCCTGACCGCCACACACGATTTCACCCGTTCATTCCCGCTGGAGCGTTATGGCAATACGCCTGAAGCCTTGGCCCAATGGGAAGAAGCACGCCGCAAGAATCCGCCTCTGTCGCACCCGGTGATTCGCACGCACCCGGTGAGCGGACGTCGGTCATTGTTCGTCAATGAAGGTTTCACAGCGAAGATCAACGAGCTGTCGGAGACCGAAAGCGAGGCAGTTCTGAAATTTTTGTTTGCCCACACTACACGTCCAGAATTCACCGTTCGCTGGCGCTGGCAGAAGGACGACATCGCGTTCTGGGATAACCGCGTGACACAGCATTACGCCGTGGATGATTACCGGCCGGCACGGCGGGTGATGCAGCGGGCGACGGTGCTGGGGGATGCACCGTTTTTCCGATAAGCCGATCACCAGATCGTTCCGACGCTCCGCGTGGGAACGCGGCCATGAACGCTCCGCGTCCACTGTGACGCGGAGCGTCACGGGAGGCATTCCCACGCGGAGCGTGGGAACGATCAGTCGATCAAGTAGGGGGTTATTCAGCCGTCGAAGGCTTTTCCCAAAGATTGATCCCGCCTTCTTGGGCAAACCGGTCAATCTCCGCCAGTTCCTCTGCGCTAAAGCTCAAATTCTTCAACGCCCCGACGTTCTCGATAATCTGCTCCGGCCGGCTCGCCCCGATCAGCGCCGAGGTCACGCGCGGATCGCGCAGGGTCCACGCCAACGCCAGTTGCGCCAGGCTCTGACCGCGACGCTTGGCGATTTCATTGAGCCCACGCACATGGGCAATGTTGGCTTCGGACAGATGAGATTCCTGCAACGAACCACCGCCCGGACGATTGACCCGCGCATCCTTAGGAATGCCGTTGAGGTATTTATCGGTCAACAGCCCCTGCGCCAATGGCGTGAAAGCAATCACGCCAGCGCCCACTTCGTCGGTGACTTCCAGCAGATCCTTCTCAATCCAGCGATTGAGCAAGTTGTACGCCGGCTGGTGAATCAGCAACGGCACTTTCCACTCTTTCAACAGTGCCGCCATCTCACGGGTTTTCACCCCGGAATACGACGAGATACCGATGTACAGCGCCTTGCCCTGCTGCACCGCAGTCGCCAGTGCGCTGGCGGTTTCTTCCAGCGGAGTGTCCGGGTCGAAACGGTGCGAATAGAAAATATCCACGTAGTCCAGGCCCAGGCGCTGCAGGCTCTGATCCAGGCTGGCCAGCACGTATTTACGTGAGCCGCCGCCCTGCCCGTAAGGACCTGGCCACATGTCCCAACCGGCCTTGCTGGAGATGATCAACTCGTCGCGGTACTGCTTGAAATCCTCACGCAGCAAACGACCAAAATTGATCTCGGCGCTGCCGTACGGAGGACCGTAATTGTTGGCCAGGTCGAAATGGTTGATGCCCAGATCGAACGCCGTGCGCAACAGCGAGCGCTGAGTATCGATCGGCGTGCTGTCGCCGAAGTTGTGCCACAAACCCAGCGACAGTGCCGGCAGCACCAGACCGCTGCGGCCTACGCGGCGGTATGGGATGGAGTCATAGCGGTTTTCGGCAGCGGTGTAAGTCATCGAATCCTCTCTTGTCTGTCTTGAAATAGGTATCGGCTGCTTCGCAAGTTGCCCAGCATACGCCCAGACAAACGCCGATAAACCTCGGACTCGAGAAAATGCTGAAACGTTTCACAGATTTTTAATCCTTCAACGTTTAAGCCGACAACTCACGTAGCGCGGCAGCCGCTAAAAAGCCTGACCTTGAACTGTAGCGCTGGTCCCGCCGGACAGTTTGGTCGATACGCTCAAGCAACTGCTCCGGCAATGTGGCGTTGAAACGCACTGACTTGCCGAAGTACGGCGTGATATCGAACTCGACCACACCCCACACGCCACCAGCGTAATCGGGGTTATCAAGGTGAGCATCGATCTCGCGTATTTGCGGAAGCGGATCGCCATCAGCGACCAGGCCTTCGTAGTGCAATGACAACGCCTCTTTTACGTTTTCAAATGCCTGCGCCACAGTAGCGCCTGCGGAGAAGCAGCCCGGTACGTCCGGGATAATCACTCCGTAGTCTGAGTCGGCATCCTTGTGCAGAACGACCGGGAATTTCATTTCGGTGAGTCCTTCCTGTGATGTGGCCCCTTCGAGGCTTTCGATTCCTATCTCGGGCCTCATTTCAGACCCGCCTGTTTCAATATGCTGTTGATTGTTCCTTTTGGAAGATCCGAGTCAGGGTGTTTTATCGTCACCCTTCCAGGTTTGCACGGATGTTTGTACTGATGGTGGCTGCCTTTCACGGCTACCAGGTACCAACCATCCTCCTCGATCATCCTGATCATTTCTCGACTTCGCATCACCTTCGTCCTTGTGGGCAGCTCCTGCTGCGCACATTACGCGACGAACGTTTTTTAATACACACCATACACACTCTGATAAATATTAGCCGTTCAAACGCAAAGCTAATATGCCCCCAGACGGGCGGCTAACGCGCCTCCGCAAACACCTCCCCCAACCAATCCACAAACACCCGAACACGTGGCGACATGTGTCGGTTGTGGGGGTACAGCACCGAAACCGGCATTGGCGGGGGCGGCGTGTCGATGAGGACTTCTTGCACCAGGCCTTGGGAGATCTGCGCTTCCATTCGGTAATGCGGACACTGGATCAGGCCGAGGCCGGCAATCGCCGACGCCGCGTAGATTTCCGCACCGAACACTGAAACCGCACCCTCGATAGCGACTTCTTTCAGCTCGCCATCGACCATGAATTCGAACGGGAATAACTTGGCGGTAGTGCGCGAGACGTAGTTCACCGCCCGGTGGTGTTTCAGGTCTTCAAGGCTTTTCGGTTCGCCGTATTTGCGCAGGTACGCGGGGCTGGCGCAGGTGATCTGGCGCAGGTTGGCGATACGTTTTCCGATCAGTGCCGAATCACTCAAGTTGCCGGCGCGCAGCACGCAGTCGACGCCTTCCGCGATCAGGTCGACAAAACGGTCGGCCTCGCTGATGGACAGTTCGATGTCTGGGTAGAGCGCCATGAATTGTGGCAATGCCGGAATCACAAAATGCCTGGCCAGGGTGCCGTGCAGGTCGACGCGCAAACGGCCCTTAGGTGCGCAGCCACGAAAGGCCAGTTCGGCCTCCTCAAGTTCTGCCAGCAAGTGCACACAACGCTGGTAGTAAGCCTCGCCGTCCAGCGTCGGGCGCACCTTGCGCGTGCTGCGTTCCAGTAGTCGCGTACCGAGCCAGGCTTCGAACTGATTCAACGTATGGGTCAATGTCGCCCGTGGCAGGTTCAGGTCATCAGCCGCCAGGGTGAAGCTGCTGCGCTCATAGATCCGCACAAAAACCTTCATCGCTTTGACTTGATCCACGTTTGGCTCCTGGCGCGCGATTGTTGGCAATTATTGAACAGTCAAGGCAACTCTCGGGCATTTATCGGCCTGAGTAAACATGTGAATCTGGCTTCACACCAACTCTCCCCCATCAGGAATCAACGCCATGACTACTCAGAAAGTTGCCATCGTGACCGGCGCCTCCCGCGGCATCGGCGCTGTGATCGCCAGACAACTGGCCAGCGAAGGCTTCGCCGTCGTCATCAACTATGCAAGCAGCACCACAGAAGCCTCCAAGCTGGTGGTGGAGTTGCGTCAGGCCGGGCATCAAGCCATAGCGATCAAGGCTGACGTGGCCAATGCCGATGACGTGCGCCGGATGTTCGACGAGACCGAAACACAACTGGGCAAGGTCGACGTGCTGATCAATAACGCCGGCATTCTCAAAATGATGCCGTTGGCGCAGCACACCGATGAACTGTTCGACCAGACTTTCAACATCCACGCTCGGGGCACTTTCAATACCCTGCGTGAATCGGCAACTCGGCTGAACAGCGGAGGGCGGATCGTCAATTTTTCCAGCAGCACGGTCGGCATGAACCTGCCGGGTTACGCGGTGTACATCGCCAGCAAAGCAGCGGTGGAATCGCTGACCCAGGTGTTCGCCAAGGAAATGCGCGGACGCAACATCACGGTTAACGCCGTGGCACCGGGTCCGGTCGCTACCGAGTTGTTTTTGCACGGCAAGAGTGAAGAACAGATTCAGACCTTCGCCAAGATGCCGCCGCTGGAGCGTCTGGGTCAGCCGGAAGACATTGCTCGCGTGGTGTCGTTTCTGGTCGGGCCGGATTCGGCTTGGGTCAATGGACAGATTCTGCGGGTGAATGGCGGGTTGGTTTAACTATGCTCAACTTGAGACCGCAGTCTTGATCGTTCCCACGCTCTGCGTGGGAATGCCTCAAGGAACGCTCCGCGTCCAGTGACGCGGAGTGTCACGGGCTGCATTCCCACGCGGAGCGTGGGAACGATCATTTACTCAGGAGGACACACCCATGCACACCACGATCATCATCACCTTCGGCCTGATTCTCCTGGCGCTGATGCTGTTCATCGGCGAGAAAATCGGCTTCAGCCGCCAGACCCTGGCCTACAGCTTTGTGGCGCTGTGGCTGGCGCTGACGCTGATCAACGGCGCGGTCGGCATGGTCCATACCGGCCAACCGTTGAGCACGGAACTGGTGGTCGGCAGCGCCGTGTTCGGTGTACCGGTGGCGGCGCTGGTGCTGTTCATGGTGCTCAGCACTGAAGCGTGAGTGCCACCGGCACTCGATCAACGCACCAAGTGCAAGAACTGCAAATGCCGTTCGTACTGGTCAAGGATGTCGTTGATGATCTGGTCCTTGGTGTAGCCCACCAGATCGTAATCCTGACTGCCTTCGCTCAAATGCACTTCAGCCCGGTAATAACGACGGTTGTTGAGCTCCTTGGAGCCCATGCCGGCACGGGCAAACGATGGTGTGAAGTAACCACGCATCTGCGCCTGATAGATAAACGGATGTTCCTCGCCGTGACCGATTTCCAGGCTGACGTTGTCGTTGGCCGCATCCGGTTGGGTGACCACGTTCAAACCCTTCTCGACGAACACCGCCGAGACTTCTTCAATGGCCGGACGTACCGTCGTATCGAGGAAGCGATAGACCTCATCGCGAGACGGGAAATGCACCGCCTGAGTCAAGCGCTGACGCCAGCCGCCACGTCGCGAGCCGGACACCGGCGCCAGGGAATGCAGTTGCGCGATCTGCTTCTGCGATTCCAGGTAAAACGCCTTGTGCAGCCCCCACATCATCAGCAGCAAAATCAACGAGAACGGCAACGACGTCAGCACCACCGCTGACTTCAGCGCATCGATGCTGCCGGAAAACAGCAGTGCACTGGTCACCAGCGCGGTCATCGCGCCCCAGAACACCCGCAACCATTTCGGCCCGTCTTCGTCAGGATTTCCGCCTTTGGCGGACAGCGTCGACAGCACCACGGTGCCGGAGTCGGCGGAGGTGACGAAGAACACGAAGCTGATGAACACCGTGACCGCGATCACGGTTTTGCTCCACGGGTAGGTTTCCAGCAGCAGGTAAAGCGTCATCGACGGGTTGTCGATGGCCGACATGCCGAGCGCGCTCATGCCGTGGTTGAGCACCTGGTCGATAGCGCTGTTGCCGAAGATCGACATCCACGCCAGGGTGAAACCGAGCGGAATCAACAGCACGCCAAAGACGAATTCGCGGATGGTTCGGCCACGGGAAATCCGTGCGATGAACAGGCCCACGAAAGGCGACCACGCAATCCACCAAGCCCAATAAAACACCGTCCAGCCGCCGAGCCAGTCACTCGGTTTGTCGTAGGCGTAAAGATCGAAACTCTTCATCGGCAACGCGCCGAGGTAATCGCCGATGTTCTGGATCAAGGTGTTGAGCAGGTGCTGAGTCGGGCCGGCAAACAACACGAACAGCAGCAGCGCGCAGGCCAGCAGCATGTTGATGTCGGACATCACCCGCACGCCTTTGTCGACCCCGGAGACCGCGACGATGATCGCCGCGCCCATCATCAGCGTGATCAAGCCAACCTGAATCCAGTGGGTGTGAGCAATGCCGAACAGGTAGTCCAGCCCTGAGTTGAGGTGCAACACGCCAAAACCCATGTCGGCACCGAGGCCGAACACAGTGGCGATGATGCCGAAGCCGTCCACCGCATAACCGATGGGGCCATTGATACGTTTGCCGATCAGGGGATAGAGCGCAGAACGCAGGGCCAGCGGCAAGTTGTGACGGTAGGCGAAGTAGGCCAGCGCCATGCCGACGAAGGCGAACACGCCCCAGCCATGCAGGCCCCAGTGCAGAAACAGAATCTGCATCGCCTGACGCGCCGCATCCGCCGTACCGGCCTCGCCTTGCGGCGGTTGCGCCAGGTGCGTCAGTGGTTCGGACACACAAAAGAAGAACAGCGTGATGCTGATCCCGGCGGCGAACAGCATGCCGGCCCAGGACAGGTAGCTGAACTCGGGCTCGTCGTGGTCGGCACCGAGCTTGATCTTGCCGTAGCCGGACAAGGCGGTGACCACCACGAAGACCAGATACAGCGTCATCGCGAGCATGTAATACCAGCCGACCGTATTGGCCGCCCAGTTTTGCGCTTGCAGAAGCCAGGCGCCGGCCTGTTCAGGCATGGCGATAACGACGATGCCAAATAGCAGGATGAACGTTGCCGCGAAGTAAAATACCGGCGGATTCATGCGGACCTGGCCGCTGGCGGGGGTGGGCGATGCACTCATGAAAGGCGCACCTCAAGGGGGTGAATCAGGGCAATCAATAACGGACTCGGCAAAAGCAAGCCTCCTGTTGTGAGCGGGCAGCAAACCGGCGGTTTAACTTGAATGAGCGTTCAATTTAAACATGAATAGGCTGCTAAGGACTAATCGCAAGGCTCGGCGGTACGTTTTGTACGCTAGCTCAAGGAGGGGTTTGAGGCAGGGTTATCGCGATCGTTCCCACGCTCTGCGTGGGAATGCAGCCCGTGACGCTCTGCGTCACATCGGTGCCAGACACAGCATCGGCGGCGGCCCTGGAACGCGGAGCGTCCCTTGAGGCGTTCCCACGCGGGAGCGTGGGAACGATCAGTACAGTCGGGTGAAAGGCTTACTTCTGTGTCCCATCATCATGCTGCAGATTCGCCTGTGTCAGGTTGCACCCCGGTGGCACGCTGCGGGTCAGCCAGACGTTGCCGCCAATGGTCGAGCCCTTGCCGATGGTGATGCGCCCCAGAATCGTCGCGCCGGCATAGATCACCACGTCATCTTCGACAATCGGATGCCGCGGGTGGCCCTTCTGCAACTGCCCGTCTTCATCCGACGGGAAACGCTTGGCGCCCAACGTCACGGCCTGATAAATCCGCACCCGCTCACCAATGATCGCGGTCTCGCCGATCACCACGCCTGTCCCGTGATCGATGAAGAAGCTGCGTCCGATCTGCGCGCCCGGGTGAATGTCGATGCCCGTGGCCGAGTGCGCGATTTCTGCACTGATCCGCGCCAGCAACGGCAACCCCGCGCGGTACAAATGGTGGGCCAGGCGATGGTGAATCACCGCCAGAATCCCGGGATAACACAGCAACACTTCATCGACGCTGCGAGCCGCGGGGTCGCCGTGATAGGCCGCCAGCACGTCGGTGTCCAACAGACTGCGCAGGCCTGGAAGCGCGAGTGCGAAGTCCTGAATGATCTGAATGGTCCTGGCCTCGACCTCAGTGTCGGCCTGGGCACTGTGGCGCGCCGCGTAACGCAGTTCGAGCCGGGCCTGGGCCAGCAACGCATTCAATGCGACGTCCAGCGTGTGCCCGACGTAGAAATCTTCACTTTCCTCACGCAAATCCACCGGGCCAAGACGCATCGGGAATAGCGCGCCGCACAATGCTTCGAGAATTTCCGCCATGGCCGCTCGGGAAGGCAATTCGCGACCGCCCTGCTCGCCGCTGGCACGGCCGTTTTGTGCGCGCCACTGGTCGCGCGCTGTGCGCAGTTGGCTGACGATGGTCTGCAATTGCCAATGGCTGGAACGCTCGCTCACGGTTGAAACTCCTCATGGGCGGCCGGACTGTCTGGCCGCGCTGACGGCGATTACTTTACGGCAAGGTCCGGAAGCCGAATTAAGAACCGATTATGCTGTGGTCAGCACTTTTGGATATAAGTGATTGGCAGTTGCCCACGCTTGGGGGCGTGCCTATAGTCCTGAAACCTTTCTCCGCCAGTATGGAACCATGATCAAACAACAGCTCGACCGTTTTGACCGCCTCGATTTGCTCGGCCACCCGACCCCTCTGGAAAAACTCGAACGCCTCTCGACCTGGCTGGGCCGCGACGTGTACGTCAAACGCGACGACCTGACGCCGCTGGCAATGGGCGGCAACAAGCTGCGCAAACTCGAATACCTGGCGGCCGATGCCTTGGCCCAGGGCGCCGACACCTTGATCACCGCCGGCGCGCTGCAGTCCAACCACGTACGCCAGACCGCCGCCATTGCCGCCAAGCTCGGCCTGAGTTGTGTAGCGCTGCTGGAAAACCCGTTGGGCACCGACGACGCCAACTATGTCGGCAACGGCAATCGGCTGTTGCTGGACCTGTTCGATACCAAGGTCGAGCTGGTGGAAAACCTCGACAACGCCGACGAGCAATTGCAGGCCCTGGCTGACCGTCTGCGCAACAACGGCAAGAAGCCATACCTGGTGCCGATTGGTGGCTCCAATGCGTTGGGCGCCTTGGGTTATGTGCGCGCCGGGCTGGAACTGGCCGAACAGATCAAGGACACCGGCCTGTCATTCGCTGCCGTGGTGCTGGCTTCGGGCAGCGCCGGCACACACAGTGGCCTGGCGCTGGCGTTGAGTGAGGCACTGCCGGATTTGCCAGTGATTGGTGTCACGGTTTCCCGGAGTGATGAGGATCAGCGGCCGAAAGTACAAGGACTGGCCGAACGCACGGCTGAGCTTTTGGGTGTGAGCCTGCCGGCCAGTTTCAAAATCGAATTGTGGGACGAGTATTTCGGCCCGCGCTACGGTGAACCGAATGCCGGGACGTTGTCAGCGGTGAAACTGTTGGCAAGTCAGGAAGGTCTGTTGCTGGACCCGGTGTATACCGGCAAGGCCATGGCCGGGTTGCTTGACGGTATCGGTCGTCAACGCTTCAACGAAGGCCCGATCATCTTCTTGCACACCGGTGGGGCGCCGGCGTTGTTTGCCTATAAGGATTTTCTGTAGTGATCGTTCCCACGCTCTGCGTGGGAATGCCTCTGGGGACGCTCCGCGTCCAGTGACGCGGAGCGTCACGGGCTGCATTCCCACGCAGGAGCGTGGGAACGATCACTTAGCTCTAAAAAGAATAACAAAGATGATATTTATTATTTTCCTATCTAAAAGCGCCATCATATAGTCACGCCGCAGGCGAATTTGCAGCGAGACGCATACGCTGCTTTAGGGCAGGATATTGCAGTCGTCCAAATCCCGATTTTGCCAACATTCCTAAAAGCGTCTTCATAAGAAAACACAGGGGCTTGTCATGAATTTTTCCGCACTACGTCGAAATCTGCTGGTCGGTTCGCTGGGCCTGGCACTGAGCGCTGGCCTGCTGGGTCAAGCGGTTGCCGGTGAGCAGCTGCAAAAAATCAAGGACGCAGGCGTGATCAACGTCGGTCTGGAAGGCACTTACCCACCCTTCAGCTTCGTTGACGCCGACGGCAAACTGACCGGTTTCGAAGTCGAGTTCTCCGAAGCCCTGGCCAAAGAGCTGGGCGTGAAGGTCAAACTGCAACCGACCAAATGGGACGGCATCCTCGCGGCGCTGGAATCCAAGCGTCTGGACGCAGTGGTCAACCAGGTGACCATCACCGAAGAGCGCAAGAAGAAGTATGACTTCTCCGAGCCCTACACCGTTTCCGGTATTCAAGCGCTGGTGCTGACCAAGAAGGCTGCGGAGCTGAACATCAAGACTGCTGCCGATCTGGCTGGCAAGAAAGTCGGCGTGGGCCTGGGCACCAACTACGAACAGTGGGTGAAAGCCAACGTGCCGACCGCTGACGTGCGCACCTATGAAGATGACCCAAGCAAGTTCGCAGACCTGCGTAACGGCCGCACCGACGCCATTCTGATCGACCGTCTCGCCGCGCTGGAATACGCCAAGAAGGCCAAGGACACTACCGCCGCAGGCGAAGCGTTCTCCCGTCAGGAAGCCGGCATTGCCCTGCGCAAAGGCGAGCCTGAGCTGCTGGCAGCGGTGAACAAAGCCATCGACAAGCTGCGCGCCGATGGCACGCTGAAAAAGCTTTCGGAAAAATACTTCAGCGCTGACGTCACCAAATAATGGAAGAAGCTTTCCAACTTGCGCTGGACTCCGCGCCCTTCTTGCTGAAGGGCGCGTACTACACAGTCATCCTGAGCCTTGGGGGCATGTTTTTCGGCCTGCTGATGGGGTTTGGCCTGGCGTTGATGCGCCTGTCGCGCTTCAAACTGGTGAGTTGGCTGGCCCGCATCTACGTGTCGTTCTTTCGCGGCACGCCGTTGCTGGTGCAGCTGTTCGTGATCTATTACGGCTTGCCGCAATTGGGCATCGAACTCGATCCATTGCCAGCGGCCCTGATCGGCTTTTCGCTGAACATGGCCGCCTACGCCTGTGAAATCCTGCGTTCCGCGATCAGCTCCATCGAACGCGGCCAGTGGGAAGCTGCCGCGAGTATCGGCATGACCCGTGCGCAGACCCTGCGTCGGGCCATCCTGCCGCAAGCGATGCGCACGGCCCTGCCGCCGCTGGGTAACAGCTTCATTTCGCTGGTCAAGGACACCGCGCTGGCCGCCACCATCCAGGTGCCGGAGCTGTTCCGTCAGGCGCAGCTGATTACCGCGCGCACCTTTGAAATTTTCACCATGTATCTTGCCGCCGCGCTGATCTACTGGGTTCTGGCCACGGTGCTCTCGCACCTGCAGAACAAGCTGGAAGAGCGGGTCAATCGGCACGACCAGGAGTCCTGACCCCATGATTGTCGTGGAAAAACTGACAAAGCAGTTCAAGGGTCAAGTCGTGCTTAACGGCATCGATTTGCAGGTGAAGGAAGGCGAGGTGGTGGCGATCATCGGGCCTAGCGGCTCGGGCAAAACCACGTTTCTGCGCTGCCTGAATTTTCTGGAAGAACCCACGAGCGGCCGGATCAAGGTCGGTGACATCGAGATCGATGGCAGCCGTCCACTGAACCAGCAGCAGGGCCTGGTGCGACGCTTGCGTCAGCATGTGGGCTTCGTGTTCCAGAACTTCAACCTGTTCCCGCATCGCACCGCCCTGGAAAACGTCATCGAAGGCCCGATCATCGTGAAGAAGATCCCGCACGCCGAAGCCGTTGCCCTGGGTAAAAAGCTCCTGGCCCGGGTGGGTCTGGCGGGCAAGGAAGACGCTTACCCGCGACGCCTTTCCGGTGGCCAGCAACAGCGTGTGGCGATTGCCCGTGCACTGGCGATGGAACCGGAAGTGATTCTGTTCGACGAACCCACCTCTGCGCTCGATCCCGAGCTGGTAGGGGAAGTGCTGTCGACCATCCGCAGCCTGGCCGAAGAGAAACGCACCATGGTCATTGTCACCCACGAAATGGGCTTTGCCCGGGACGTGGCGAACCGTGTGGTGTTTTTCGACAAAGGTGTGATCGTCGAGCAAGGCGAAGCCAAGGCGCTGTTTGCCAACCCGAAAGAAGAGCGCACGAAGCAGTTCCTCAGCAAGTTTCTGAATAACGCGCACTCTTGAATCACCGCCTCACTACTTGTTAACTTCCATGGATGGAAGTGGCAACTATCCCCACCATCAACGCCCCTCTTTCGCACTCCCCCACTGACACCTTAGATAATCCTTCAACTCCTTGTGCGGTACATATATATGTCCTGCAACAAAATCAGCTCGCCTAAAATCCGCCAAAATCCAAGCCTCTCACCGAAAGACCGCGGGTGAACAAATACGCGAAAAACTCAATAAACACGAGACATGTTCGACAGGGCGGTGCAGCTTATTAACTTCAACACGTAGGAAACTTCTGAATAACAGTTAATCAACAACTTAACTAGCAAGTTCTATTGACACCTCTTCAAGCGCACTCTTATCTAGTTGCCAGCAGGCGCCAACCTTTGCACTCAATCATTATTTAACTTGAAAATAATGAGCTGTTTTGTTGCTGGGTAATGCTCGCCTTTTGATCTTTCAGAAACGGAACTTCGCTGCAAGGCTTCAAGGAGAAACCCATGACAAGCACCTCGAATACATCCGGACTTGCGGCCCCTACCCTGGCGCAATCACACAAGGCCGGCATCAATGTCACCTCGGCCGCCTATCTGCTGGTCGACGTGGCGCCCTACCCCGGCATGGACGACGGCGACCTGATCGAACTGTTCTGGGACCGCTGCTACGTGGCCTCCCGGGTACTCACCGCCGAGGATGTCGGCAAAGCCATCAGTCTGCGTGTACCGCAGAGCTTCATCGCCAATGGCGTCTCACGCATCCACTACCGCGTCATGCAGGTCGGCCAAGGGCCGGCGGTGTCGCTTGCCGCTCAGGTAGAGATCAAGCTCGATTGCCCGGGCGGTCAGTCGCTCACCCTGTGTGGTCACGAAAACCAGCATTTGGCGCCTGTGGGCCTTCCCGAAACCATTCGCCGCCAGGGGGTCAACCCGAACCAGATCAAGCGCGGCGTTCCACTGACCATCGAGCCTTACCTGAACATGGCCACCGACGACGAAATCACCCTGCGCTGGGGCGATGCGCGCATGGATTTGCCACGGATCAAGGCTGGCGATGTGGGCCAGCCCATTCAGGTCTGGGTGCCGCCGGCGATCATTCTCGAAGCCGGCGAAGACCTTCGGCTGGAAGTGACGTATTGCATCCTCGATCGGGTCGGCAACAACTCCGGTTGGGCGCCGCCGCGCAGGCTGAGGATCGGCTGCGCCAATCCCTATTTGAAGGTTCGGCCCAAGGAAATATTCATGGCCGCCGAACCTCGCAAGAAGTGAAAACACTGCCCACCCTGTGGGAGCGAGCTTGCTCGCGATGAGACCGTGTCAGTCAGCATCAATGTTGCCTGACACACCGCTTTCGCGAGCAAGCTCGCTCCCACAGTGTTCGCGCTCAGCCTATTGAAGCCCCTTCTATACATATTCCAAAAAGTTAGTTTATTTAATTTTTATACACGCCTAGGGTATATACACCGGACCACCGGACATTCTTGTTTTTCGTTCGCCGCACAGAGAGCGGCGACCCCATGAGATGTGAGGTAGGTATGGTCCGGAACACAATCACCCCAGTGCAGATCGCCAGGGCATTGCGTGCAGCCAAGGAGCGGCACTGATGTCCAGTCTGGCAGATGCAATCGTTCAGAGTGATCTGGACATCGCCCCGTTGTTGTTACCAGCGCAGGTTTTGCGCAACGACGCACAAGCCATCAAGGCCGCCCATGAGCTGGCGCAAGTCGCCCGCCTGCAAGCCGCCAAACGTGACCGCCAGCGCAAGTTGCCGTGGTCGGAAATCGAACAATTCACCCGCAGCGGATTAGGCAGCATCGCCATCCCGCGCGAGTACGGTGGCCCGCAGGTTTCATTCGTCACACTGGCCGAAGTCTTCGCGATCATTTCTGCGGCGGACCCGGCGCTGGGACAGATCCCGCAGAACCAGTTCGGCATTCTCAATCTGGTGCTGGGCAGTGCCACCGAGGCGCAGAAAAAACAGCTGTTCAAAAGCGTGCTCGAAGGCTGGCGCATTGGCAATGCCGGGCCGGAACGGGGCACCAAAAACACCCTGGAGCTCAAGGCACGCATCACCGCTGACGGTGATGGATTCGTGATCAACGGCCAGAAGTTTTACTCCACTGGCGCCCTGTTCGCCCACTGGGTGGCGGTCAAGGCACTGAACGATGACGGCAAGCAAGTGCTAGCCTTTGTCCGTCGCGGCACGCCGGGACTGCGCATCGTTGATGACTGGTCGGGCTTCGGTCAGCGCACCACCGCCAGCGGCACGATTCTACTCAACAACGTGCGCGTCGATGCCGAGTTGGTGGTGGATAACTGGAAGATCAACGATCAACCAAACACTCAAGGTGCCGTGTCACAGCTGATCCAAGCGGCCATCGACGCCGGCATCGCCCGCGGCGCCATCGACGACGCCATCGAATTCGTGAAAACCCGCGCCCGGCCGTGGATCGACGCCAATGTCGAACGGGCCAGCGATGACCTGTATGTGATCGCTGATATCGGCAAACTGAAAATCGAACTGCACGCCGCCGAAGCGCTGTTGCGCAAGGCCGGGCAAGTACTCGATCAGATCAACGCAGTGCCTCTCACCGCCGAGTCCGCGGCTCGCGCCTCGATTGCCGTGGCCGAGGCCAAAGTGCTGAGCACCGAGATCTCGCTGCTGGCCAGTGAAAAACTCTTCGAATTGGCCGGCAGCCGCGCCACCCTCGCCGAATTCAACCTCGACCGTCACTGGCGCAACGCCCGCGTGCACACGCTGCACGACCCCGTTCGCTGGAAATATCACGCGGTCGGCACTTACCGCTTGAACGGCACGCTCCCGGCTCGTCATTCCTGGATTTAACGACCAGATCTCTGGAGAAACACATGACTTTTTCTCACCACGTCGCGGTCATAACCAGCGATGAGCAAGCCCTGATTGTCGCCAGCGACCTGGCCGAAGACTTCAAGCGTGACAGCGCTCTGCGTGACCGCGAACGCCGTTTGCCGCACCCGGAGCTCGACGTGTTTTCCCGTTCGGGTCTTTGGGGCATCAGCGTGCCCAAGGCGTACGGCGGTGCCGGAGTATCCAACGTCACGCTGGCCAAAGTGATCGCCCTGATCGCCCAGGCTGACGGCTCGCTTGGGCAAATCCCGCAGAACCATTTCTACGCCCTCGAAGTGCTGCGTGTGAACGGCAGCGAAGAGCAGAAAAAACGGCTCTACGCCGAAGTCTTGGCCGGTCAGCGCTTCGGCAATGCCTTGGCTGAACTGGGCACCAAAACCGCCCACGACCGGATCACCCGCCTGACCCCTGATTTGCATGGAGAGAGTGCTGGCTACCGCATCAACGGCCGCAAGTTCTACGCCACCGGCGCGATTTACGCGCAACGCATCCCGACTTCGGTGGTGGATGAAAACGGCGTGCAGCAACTGGCGTTCGTGCCTCGCGACAGCAAAGGCCTGACGGTCATCGACGACTGGAGCGGTTTTGGCCAGCGCACCACCGGCAGCGGTTCGGTGGTGTTCGAAGACGTTTACGTCGCCGCCGAAGACGTGATCGCGTTTCAAACCGCCTTCGAGCGTCCGACCCCGGTCGGCCCGTTGGCGCAAATTCTTCATGCCGCCATCGACACCGGCATCGCCCGCGCCGCGTATGAAGATGCACTGCATTTCGTGCGCACCAAAACCCGGCCCTGGATCGACGCCACGCACGAAAAAGCCACCGACGACCCGCTGACCCTCAAGAGCTTCGGCCACTTGAGCATTCGCCTGCACGCCGCTGAAGCCTTGCTGGAACGCTCCGGCGAATTCCTCGACAAGGCGCAGGCCGAGACCAACGCCGAGACGGTCGCCGCGGCCTCGATTGCCGTCGCCGAAGCCCGTGCCCTGAGCACCGAAATCTCCCTCGCCGCCGGCAGCACGCTGTTTGAACTGGCCGGCAGCCAGGCGACGTTGATCGAACACGGCCTGGATCGCCACTGGCGCAACGCACGGGTGCACACGCTGCACGACCCGGTGCGCTGGAAGTATCACGCCGTCGGCAATTACTACCTCAACGATGAAAACCCTCCGTTGCGAGGGACCATCTGATGGCCGCGAAAAAGAAGATCCTGCTCAACGCGTTCAACATGAACTGCATCGGGCACATCAACCATGGCCTGTGGACGCATCCAAGGGACACCTCCACTCAATACAAGACAATTGAATACTGGACCGAACTGGCGCAGTTGCTGGAGCGCGGGCTGTTCGACGGTTTGTTTATCGCCGACATCGTCGGCGTGTACGACGTCTACCAGAACTCTGTGGATGTGCCGCTCAAAGAATCGATCCAGCTGCCGGTCAACGATCCACTGCTGCTGGTTTCCGCGATGGCCGCGGTCACCAAAAACCTTGGTTTCGGCCTGACCGCCAACCTGACCTACGAACCGCCGTATCTGTTCGCCCGGCGCATGTCGACGCTCGATCATTTGAGCCGTGGCCGAGTCGGTTGGAACATCGTCACCGGTTACCTCGACAGCGCCGCCAAGGCCATGGGCCTGAGTGAACAAGTCGAGCACGACCGGCGTTACGACCAGGCCGATGAATACCTGGAGGTGCTCTACAAACTCTGGGAAGGCAGCTGGGAAAACGGCGCGGTACTCAATGACCCACAGCAACGGATCTACGCCCAACCCGAGAAAGTGCACAAGGTCGAACACAAGGGCGAGTTCTATCAGGTCGAGGGTTATCACCTCTGCGAACCGTCGCCGCAACGCACGCCGGTGCTGTTCCAGGCCGGCAGTTCGGATCGCGGTTTGCTGTTCGCCGGGCGTCATGCCGAATGCGTGTTCATCAGTGGCCAGAACAAACCATCGACCAAGGTTCAGGTGGACAAGGTTCGCGCCAGCGCCGTCGAGGCTGGGCGCAATCCCGAGGACATCAAGGTCTTCATGGGGCTGAACGTGATTGTCGGCGCCACTGAAGAGCTGGCCTGGGCCAAGCATGCCGAGTACCTGAGCTATGCCAGCGCCGAGGCCGGCGTCGCGCATTTTTCGGCGTCGACCGGTATCGATTTTTCCGAATACGAGATCGACGAACCGATCCAGTACGTGAAGAGCAACGCGATCCAGTCAGCCACCAAGAACCTGCAAAACAACGACTGGACCCGGCGCAAATTGCTCGAGCAACACGCCCTCGGTGGCCGCTACATCACCGTCGTCGGTTCGCCTGAGCAAGTGGCTGACGAACTGGAATCGTGGATCGCTGAAACCGGGCTCGATGGCTTCAACCTGACTCGGATTGTCACGCCGGAAAGCTATGTGGATTTCATTGAGCTGGTGATTCCGGAGCTGCAGCGCCGAGGGTCGTACAAGACGGCTTATGACACGGGCAGCCTGCGGGAAAAACTGTTTCATGCCGAGGCGCATTTGCCTGAGCAACACACCGGCTCCCACTACCGACACTAATTCCCTGATACCGATCGTTCCCACGCTCTGCGTGGGAATGCAGCCAGTGACGCTCCGCGTCACCACCGCAGGGACGCGGAGCGTCCCGGGAGGCATTCCCACGCGGAGCGTGGGAACGATCGAAAATTTATGCACTGACTGGAAAATCAATCATGAAAAAGACCCGCCTCTCCTACCCAGTCAAAGCACTGGCCCTGGCCCTCGGCCTCTTCAGCTCCGTCACCTTCGCCGCCGACGCGCCGCTGAAAGTGGGCACCACCGCCGCTTTCGCCATCCCGCTGGAAGCCGCCGTCGAAGAAGCCAAGAAACAAGGCCTGCAAGTTGACCTGGTGGAATTCAGCGACTGGATCGCCCCCAACGTCAGCCTTGCGGCCGGCGACATCGACGTGAATTACTTCCAACACGTCCCGTTCCTGGAAAACGCCAAAGCCGCCGCCGGTTTTGACCTGGTGCCGTTCGCCCCCGGGATCATCAACAACGTCGGCCTCTACTCGAAGAAATACAAAAGCTTCGACGAACTGCCAGAAGGTGCCAGCGTCGCCATCGCCAACGACCCGATCAACAGCGGGCGCGGCCTTCAACTGTTGGCCAAGGCGGGCCTGATCACCCTCAAACCGGGTGTCGGCTACAAAGCCACCGAAGAAGACATCATCGCCAACCCGAAGAAAATCAAAATCCTTCAGGTTGAAGCCGTGCAACTGGTGCGCGCCTACGACGACGCCGACCTGGTCCAGGGTTACCCGGCCTACATTCGTCTGTCGAAGACCTTCGATGCCGGTTCTGCCCTGCTGTTCGACGGCCTCGATCACAAGGAATACGTCATCCAGTTCGTGATCCAGCCGAAGAGCAAAACCGACCCGCGCCTGATCAAGTTCGTTGATATCTACCAGCACTCGCCTGCCGTTCGTGCAGCGCTGGACAAGGCCCACGGCAAGCTCTACCAAGCCGGTTGGGAAAGCTGAGGATGACGGCAGCCACCCAACGGCGACTGGAGATTCCAGAGCCTCATAAAGCTGCACAGACCGAACTGCACCCGGACCTCAATCGCGCCCACGTGCGCTTTATCGGCCTGGGTAAAACCTACAATGGCCAGCAAGGTCCGGTGGCGGCACTGCACGGCATCGACCTGGCGATCCAGCGCGGTGAAGTGTTCGGCATCATCGGCCGCAGCGGCGCCGGCAAGTCGTCGCTGATCCGCACCATCAACCGCCTCGAACAGCCGAGCACCGGTCGGGTGCTGATCGATCAAGTGGACATCGGCGAGTTCGATGAGGATCGCCTGGTGGCGCTGCGCCGACGGATCGGCATGATCTTCCAGCACTTCAATTTGATGTCGGCCAAGACGGTTTGGCAGAACGTCGAGTTGCCGCTGAAAGTCGCTGGCGTGCCCAAGGAAAAACGCGAGCAAAAGGTCCGTGAATTGCTCGAACTGGTCGGGCTGCAAGGCAAGCACAAGGCCTATCCGGCGCAGCTGTCCGGCGGCCAGAAACAACGCGTCGGCATCGCCCGCGCGTTGGTGCACGACCCGGCGATCCTGCTGTGCGACGAAGCCACTTCCGCGCTGGACCCGGAGACCACGCAATCGATCCTCGGCCTGCTGCGTGAGATCAATCAGCGCCTGGGGTTGACCATCGTATTGATCACTCACGAGATGGCCGTGATTCGCGATATCTGCGACCGCGTCGTGGTGCTGGAACATGGTCGAATCGTCGAGCAAGGGCCGGTCTGGGAAGTCTTCGGCAACCCGCAACATGAGGTCAGCAAGACTCTACTCGCACCGTTGCAACATGGCTTGCCGGAAGAACTGCAAAGCCGCTTGCGCCCTCAGCCACAGTCCTCGGACGCCGCCGTGGTGCTGCGCTTGCAGTTCACCGGCAGCGCGAGCGATGAACCGGATCTGGCCGCGCTGTTCGCCGCGCTCGGCGGTCGTGTGCGCTTGCTGCAAGGTGGCGTGGAGCGGATTCAGGGTCATGCGCTCGGGCAACTGCTGCTGGCAGTGACCGGCTCGTCCCACGGCGCAGAGCAATTGCGCCAGCGCGCCGGCGATTGGGCGCAACAGGTGGAGGTGCTCGGTTATGTGGTTTGATCGCTTGCTGCAAGGTTTCATCGACACGTTTTTGATGGTCGGTGTGTCGTCGCTGATTGCGCTGCTGGCGGGCATACCGTTGGCGGTGATCCTGGTCACCAGCTCCAAGGGCGGGATCTATGAAGCACCGGGGCTGAACCGTGCATTGGGCGCGTTCGTGAACCTGTTTCGCTCGATTCCGTTTTTGATCCTGATGGTGGCGCTGATTCCGTTCACCCGACTGATCGTCGGCACCACGTATGGCGTCTGGGCCGCCGTGGTGCCACTGACGATCGCGGCGACGCCATTCTTTGCGCGCATTGCCGAAGTCAGTTTGCGCGAGGTCGATCACGGTTTGATCGAAGCGGCGCAGGCGATGGGTTGCCGGCGCTGGCACATTGTCTGGCATGTGTTGTTGCCAGAGGCGCTGCCGGGGATTGTCGGCGGCTTCACTATCACGTTGGTGACGATGATCAACTCGTCGGCCATGGCTGGGGCGATTGGGGCCGGTGGGCTTGGGGACATCGCGTACCGGTATGGTTATCAGCGATTTGATAGCCATATCATGCTGACGGTGATTGTGCTGCTGGTGGTGTTGGTGGCGGTGATTCAGTTGGGTGGGGACCGCTTGGCGCGGGGGTTGAACAAGCGCTAAGTGGGGTGTCTGCCTTCAGGAGCGGGGAACATTTCCCACAGGAAAATCAGCGCGCCTACAGGCTTGATCCCTTCCACTTGCAGGACATTTCCTAGATCATTCCGCTCGCTTGCGCCTGCCAATTTCGGTGGCTAGTCTCGGTCCGTCACTGCTCATCAGTGATCGGGTTTAGTCGCTCGGAACACACCAGGCGCACAGCGCCACCTCTTGTCAGGTGTTTTATCACCTGAAATTTATGGTGGCTGTGCGCAGGGCACCCTCGGGTGCGCCGGTATTTCCTGGTGACCGGTCGACTAACCTGCGTGCAGCCGCCACCCCTGTTCGTTTAGTCGCGATATCGGTTGGCTCCAACTAATACCAGGAGTTTTACCAATGAAAAGATCCGTCCCCGATCCGCCTCCCGAAACATCCACCCAAGGCAATCCCACCGACGATCCGCCAAGAGACCGTTCTGCCCTTTATCGTGCAATCGATTTCTACCTCACCGGAGAACAGCCATCAGCGCCCGACGAGCTGCGGTTCTACAACGTCAGTGAAGACGTGAGTTTTGAAGACACCCAACTCTATGTTGCGGATCTACTGCGTTGTGCCTCGGTCACCGCGTATCAGTGTGGCGATCACCTCAAAGGGGCGGATCGGGCCATGGTGTTCTCGGTTTGGCATTTGCTGGAGATCGCCAAGGCCATGGTTGATCGATCCATTGATTGTTTGGGGATGAAGCGGGCCTGAGTCTGGCCTGAGTCTTCAGTCGCCAGTGTTACCGCTTTCGCGAGCAAGCTCGCTCCCACATTGGATCTGTACCGTACACAAGATTTGTGTTCGCTGGAGATCAACTGTGGGAGCGAGCTTGCTCGCGAATGGCTGCGAAGCAGACCCATGTGTGATGGCGTATATTCGGCAAATCCCCATTGCCTGCGCAGCCGACCATGAAACAGACCCCCGCCGACCTCGAGCAGATCACCTCCACCACCCTGGGCCATTACAACTCGGTGGCCGAAGGTTTTCGCGAAGGGACTCGCGATCATGATGTCAGCCAGAACATCGATGCCCTGCTGCGGCATATTCAGGGCGAGCCGCCATTCGACATTCTCGATTTTGGCTGTGGCCCGGGGCGAGATTTGAAAACCTTCATACGCATGGGCCACACCGCCGTCGGGCTGGATGGTTCAGAGAAGTTTGCGCAAATGGCGCGTGAAGACAGCGGTTGCGAGGTGTGGCAGCAGGACTTTCTGAAACTGGATCTACCGGCTGAGCGCTTCGACGGGATATTTGCCAATGCGGTGCTGTTTCACATCCCGCGCCAGGAATTGCCTCGGGTGTTGAAGGAGTTGCGAGGGGCGTTGAAACCCGGTGGCGTGTTGTTCAGTTCCAATCCGCGTGGCGAGAATCAGGAAGGCTGGAACGGGCCGCGGTATGGGGCGTATCACGACTTGGCGGCATGGCAGCAATTGCTGACCGAAGCCGGGTTTGTCGAGCTGGAACATTACTACCGACCGGCGGGGCTGCCGCGAGAGCAGCAGCCTTGGCTGGCTAGCGTCTGGCGTAAGCCCTAGACATGATCGTTCCCACGCTCTGCGTGGGAATGCCTCAAGGGACGCTCCGCGTCCAGTGACGCGGTGCGTCACGGGCTACATTCCCACGCAGAGCGTGGGAACGATCATTAGCGCTCGCTTTACCGCAGCTCTTTCTTCGGTTCGCGGATTTTGTACCAAGCCACATAAAGCGCCGGCAAAAACAGCAACGTCAGCAAGGTGGCGATGATGATCCCGCCGATCATCGCGTACGCCATCGGCCCCCAGAACACTTCCCGGGCAATCGGGATCATCCCCAGGCTCGCCGCCGCAGCGGTCAACAGGATCGGTCGACGACGATGTTCCGTGGCCTTCGCCACGGCATCCCACGGTAAATAGCCTTCCTTCTCCAACGCATCGATCTGAGTCACCAGAATCACCGAGTTGCGGATGATGATGCCGATCAGCGCCAGAATCCCCAGGATCGCCACGAAGCCCATCGGCGTTCCCGTCGGAACCAACGCCAGCACCACGCCGATCAACCCGAGGGGCGCGACACTCGCCACCAGGAACAGCTTCTGCACGCTGTGCAACTGGATCATCAGGAAGGTCGCCATCAGGAACAACATCAACGGCACCACCTTGGCAATCGGCCCTTGGGCCTTGCCGCTTTCCTCTACCGTACCGCCGGTGGCAACCGAGTAACCCACCGGCAAACCGGCGGCGAATTTGTCGATGTCCGGCTTGAGCTGTTTCACCAGGTCGGTCGGCTGTATCTCGTCGCGCATCGCGGCCTTGACCGTAATGGTCGGCTTGCGGTCGCGGCGCCAGACCAGCGGCTGCTCCAGGTCATAGCGCACGGTGGCAAACGCCAGCAGCGGTATGGAGGTGCCGCCCGGTGTCACGATCTGTAAGTTCTGCAGGGTTTCGGGTGTGCCGCGTTCCGCGTCTTCAGCACGGCCCACGACGTTGATCAGGTAGATATCATCATCAACCTGGGTGATCGGCGCCCCGACAACGATGCTGTTCATCAGGTTGGCCACGTCTTCCGACGACAGCCCCAACTGCCGCGCCTTGTCTTGGGCGATGTCGATACGCAGGACTTTGCCCGGCTCGTTCCAGTCGTAAATGATCTCGCCAATGTGCGGGTTTTTGTCCAGTACGGTGGCCAGGGCGATCGCCTGCTTGCGCACCTGATCGATGTCCTTGCCGCTGACCCGGTATTGAATCGGACGGCCGACCGGCGGGCCCATTTCCAGCGCCTGGACGTAGCTGCCGATGCCGACGAAATCTTTGCGCAACCGTTCACGCAAGCGCTGGCTGAGGGCAATGCGCGACTCCAGGTCTTTGCTGACGATGACCAGTTGCGCGTAGTACGGGTTCTGCAGTTGCTGGTCGAGCGGCAGGTAGAAACGAATCGCCCCCTCGCCGATGTACGTGCTCCAGCGCACGATGTCCGGATCGTCCTTGAGCGTTGCTTCAAGTTTGTCCACAGCCTTGCGGGTTTCACCGATGGAGGCGTTTTGCGGCAGGTTCAAGTCGACGAGGATTTCCGGGCGGTCCGAGGACGGGAAGAACTGGTTTTGCACGAACTGCATGCAAAATACCGACGCCACGAACAGCGCAATTGTGATGCCGATGGCCCACCAGCGATTGCGCATCGACCACAGCATGCCGTAATTGAACGCACGACCGATGCGCCCGGGCTCGGCGTCATGGGGTTTCACATTGGCGCTGAGGATGTGCACGCCGATCACCGGGGCGAACAGCACCGCGACGATCCACGACACCAGCATCGCCACGGCGATTACCGCGAACAGGGTGAAGGTGTACTCGCCGGCCGAACTGGCGTTGAGGCCAATCGGCACGAAACCGGCGACGGTCACCAGCGTGCCGGTGAGCATCGGGAACGCGGTCGAGGTGTAGGCGAACGTCGCCGCCTGCTCCTTGGTCTCGCCCATTTCCAGGCGCGTGACCATCATCTCCACCGTGATCATCGCATCGTCCACCAGCAAGCCGAGGGCGATGATCAGCGCACCGAGGGAAATCCGCTGCATGGTGATGCCGCTGTATTCCATGAAGACAAAGACCATCGCCAGCACCAGCGGGATCGAGCACGCCACCACCAGCCCGGCACGTACGCCAAGGCTGACGAAACTGACGATCAGCACGATCACTACCGCTTCGAACAATGCACTGGTGAAACCGCCGACGGCTTTTTCCACCACTTCGGCCTGGTCGGACACGGTGTGAACTCCGACGCCCACCGGCAAGTCCGCGGTCAGGTCGGTCATGCGCTGGTGCAGTGCCTTGCCGAACACCTGGATGTTGCCGCCCTTCTTCATCGCAATGGCGAGGCCGATGGCCGGGTGGCCGTTGAAGCGAAACTCCGGTGTCGCCGGGTCGACGTAACCACGGCTGATGTCAGCGATGTCGGCCAAACGGTAGAAGCGATCATTGAGTCGCAAGTTGACGTTGGCCAGGTCCTTTTCGGATTCGAACTGCCCCGAGGTGCGCACCGAAATGCGCTCCGGTCCCGCTTCGATCACCCCGGCCGGCGTCACCGCGTTCTGGCCTTGCAGGCTCTGCACCACCTGGCGCTGATCAATGCCCAGCGCTGCCAGCTTGCGGGTGGAGAAATTCAGGTAGAGGACTTCGTCCTGCTCACCGATCATCTCGACCTTGCCCAACCCCGGCACTTCACGAATTTCAGCGCGCACTTGCTCGACGTAATCGCGCAACTGGCGCATCGACAAGCCGTCAGCGGTAAAAGCGTACACCGAACCAAACACGTCACCGAATTCGTCGTTGAACCCCGGCCCTTGCAGGCCCTGAGGGAAATCGCCGCGAATGTCGTTGATCTTCTTGCGCACCTGATACCAGATTTCCGGGATGTCCTTGGCACTGGTGGTGTCGCGCAGGTTGACGAACACTGTGGATTCGCCGGGACGGGTGTAGCTTTTCACGTAGTCGAGGGAGTCGAGCTCTTCGAGTTTTTTCTCGATGCGGTCAGTGACCTGCTTGAGGGTTTCTTCCTGGGTCGCGCCAGGCCAGCGGGTCTGGATCACCATGGTTTTGATGGTGAAGGACGGGTCTTCCTCGCGGCCGAGGTTCATGTACGAGAACACGCCCATCAACAGCGCGACGAACATCAAATACCAGACAAACGACTGATGCTTGAGGGCCCATTCGGATAAGTTGAAACTCCCTTTCATTGCGGGCTGTCCTCATCGATTTTGACTTTTTGCCCAGGTTTCAGGCTGTTCACACCGGCACTGACTACCCGCTCGCCGGACTTCACACCATCGGCCAGGATCATCGTCGAATCGGTTCGGCTGATCAGGCTGACGTCACGTGGGGCCACGGTCTGGGCCTGCGCATCGATGACCCAGATGCGGGTTTTGCCATCCACCTCCTGCAGCGCGCTCAAGGGCAGCTCGATCCGCGGTTTGATCGCCGAGCTTAGGGTCACGCTGATCGCGGTGCCCAGGCGAAAACCGGGGGGTGTTTCAGTCAGGGTCAGGCGGGCGCGACGGGTACGGGTCGCGCTTTGGGCCTGTGGTTCGATTTCGCGAATGGTCGCCGTCGTGGTGATGCTCGGGTCCAGTTGCGCCGCGACCTGGAAAACCACGTCCGCAGGCAATTGATCGACCAAGGTATCGGGCAGGTCGATCACGGCTTCCTTGATGTCCGGTTGTGCCAGGGTCACCACTTGCTGGCCTGCGCTGACAACTTGCCCGGCTTCGGCATTCCAGGCGGTGACGATGGCTTTGTGGTCGGCGTGCAGTTCGACGTAGTTGAGTTGATCCTTGGCCTGGTCGACCGCAGCCTTTGCCTGATCGAGAGAAGCCTGGGTGGTCTTCAGGTCAGTCTGTGCGATGTCGAGTTGCGCCTGGGCGCCCACGCCGCGATCGAACAACTCCTGCTGCCGACGGGCATTGGCCTGGGCGTTGATGAATTGGGCCTGGACACTGGCCAGATTACCTTGCGCGGAACGCAGCTGGTTCTGCTGATCGGTGGGGTCGAGGGTGGCGAGCAATGCTCCCTTGTCGACTTCGGCACCGACATCGACCTGACGGCTGGCAATGCGTCCCGGCACGCGGAAACCAACGTTGCTTTCATAACGAGCCTGGATGCTGCCGGCGAAGCGGCCGAGATTTTCTTCGTCCAGCGCCTCGACCTTGATCGACAGCACCGGGCGCACAGGTTCCGGCGGAGGTTCTTTTTTCGAGCAGGCGACCAGCATCACCGCGGTGCAGACCAATAACAGGCGCTTCATGGCTGGGCTTCCACGGCTAAATCCTTATAAGTATTTTCGGCGATCTCAACTTTCACGCCGGGGTGCAGCAACTGGCCGCCCGCGATAATGACTTTCTCGCCGCCGTCCAGGCCGGCGCTGATGATCACTTTGCCGGTCAGGTAGCGTCCGACCGTGACGGTGTGCAATTGCGCCTTGCCCTCACCGTCGACCAGCCAGACAGCCGGTTCGCTGATATTTTTGGTCAGCGCCGACCAGGGCAGTTCAACCGCCGCCTTGCCCGGCAACTTGGCCGTGGCGCTGACCACCGAGCCCAGTTGCATGCCTTCGGGCAGGCTGCTCAGGCTGACTTTGACCTGCACCGTGCCGGTCTGGGCCGAGACGGCCGGAGTCACTTCGCGCACGGTGCCGGTGGTTTGGATCGCCGGGTTGTCGAGCAGGCTGACCGCCAGGGTTTTGCCTTCAGGCCGTTCCGTCAGCAGTGATTCGTAGACGTTGAACACCGCGTCGCGCTCGCCATCGCGGGCCAGGCTGAAAATCGGCACCGTCGCCTGCACCACCTGACCGACCTCGGCCTGACGCGCTGTAATCACGCCCGGCGCGTCGGCAATCAGCGCGGTGTAGCTGAGTTGTTCGCGCGCGTTGGCCAGTTGCGCCTGCGCGGCCGTGAGCGCGCTCTGACTGCTGCGCAATGCGGCTTGCGCGGAGTCGTATTCGCTTTGGCTGGTGTAGCCCTTGGGCAGGAGCTTTTGCTGGCGAACGAAGGCGGCGGAGGTCTGTGTGACCCGCGCTTGCTCGGCGACCACCTGAGCCTGGGCTGAGTTGACGTTGGTCTGCAGGTCTTTGGGATCGAGTTTGGCCAGCACTTGTCTGGCCGAAACCCGGTCACCGACATCGACCATGCGCTGCACGATCTTGCCGCCCACGCGGAACGACAGTTCGGTCTGGACGCGGGCTTGAACATCACCGGTGAGTGTCACCGAGGCGGCGTAATCCGCTGCTTTAACCTCTTGGACGAAGACCCGTGGGCGCTCCTTCTCAACGGGCTTTTTATCGCCGCACGCAGTCAGCAAGACCAGAAGGCTCAGGCCAACCACTGTTTTCAATCCGGGACCAGCCATGCAAACTCCTTTGCGTTGTACGGACGTGCCAATGGCGATACGACTGTGAGCTTAGAACAGGGTTCCACGGGCGCACTTGCGATCTTTATACTCCCTCTCGATCGTTCCCATGCTCTCGTGGTAACGATCAGAGACAGGAAGCTCTTATGCTCAAAACCCTCGCGGTGGCCAATTACCGCTCGATCAACAAATTGGTGATTCCGCTGGGCCGGTTGAACCTGATCACCGGCCCCAACGGCAGCGGCAAATCCAACCTCTACCGCGCGTTGCGCCTGCTGGCGGAAACCGCCCAGGGTGGGGTGGTCAATGCCTTGGCCCGCGAGGGTGGGCTGGACTCGACGTTCTGGGCCGGGCCGGAAAACATCACCCGGCGCATGCGAAACGGCGAGGTGCCGATCGAAGCGACCGTGCGCCACGGTGCCAAACGCCTGCGCCTGGGCTTTGCCGGTGAAGACTTCGGTTACTCGATCAGCCTCGGGTTACCCGAATCCAATGGCCATTTCATGTTACCCGGACACAGTTCGCCCATTGCGTCGCGTTTCAGCCTCGACCCGCAAATCAAGCGTGAATGCCTTTGGGCCGGAGCATTCTATCGTCCAGCGAGCCTGCTGGTGGATCGCGACGGCCCGATGATTCGCACCCGAGCCAGCCGCAACTGGGAAGTGCAGGCGCAACACACGCCGAATTTCGACAGCCTGTTCGATCAGGTCGGCAGCCTGCGGACCTCGCCGGAGGTTCTGGAGATGCGCGAGTTCATCCGCCGCTGGCGCTTCTACGATCACTTTCGCAGCGACGCCGACGCACCGGTGCGTCAACCACAACTGGGCACCCGCACGCCGGTTTTGCATCACGACGGCAGGGATCTGGCGGCGGCATTACAGACCATTATCGAAATTGGCGACCCCGAAGCACTGTGGGCCGCCATCAGCGACGCCTTTCCCGGTGCGCGATTGAACATCGCGCCATTGCCGGGCGGGCGATTTGCGATTGAGTTTTTTCAGGAAGGATTATTGCGGCCATTGTCCGCGGCCGAGTTGTCAGACGGAACACTGCGATATTTGTTGCTGGTGGCGGCACTGCTGACGCCTCGGCCACCGACGCTGATGGTGCTGAACGAGCCGGAAACCAGTTTGCACCCGGACCTGCTGCCCGCGTTGGCGCGATTGATTATCCGCGTCTCTGAGCAATGCCAGGTGTGGGTCGTGTCGCATGCGCGGCGGCTGATTTCAGCGTTGCAGGAAGATCCCGAATGCAATTGCATTGTGCTGGAGAAAACATTGGGCCAGACCGGGATTGTCGGGCAGCGGATGCTGGATGAACCCGCCTGGTATTGGCCGGATTGATCATCGCCTGAAATACCGCCTTCGCGGGCAAGCCCGCTCCCACATTCAGACCGCGTCCGCCGAGACAACTCGGTCTACTGTGGGAGCGAGCTTGCTCGCGATGACGGCCGAGAGAGCACCGCAAAGGTCAGTGCATCAACCCTGCCACTTCCCACCCTCGACAATCACGCTTTCAGGCTTGGTGTCATCGCTCAGCTCTTTGCGCACGTATTGGTCATACAGCTTGAGCAAATACTTCTCTTCGCCCAGCTTCGCCAACTCGGTATTCACCCAGTCACGCAATTCGATATTGCCCTTCTTCACCGCCGGCGCAATCGGTGCTTCAGCACCCAGCGTCTGGGTCAGAACGCGGTAGCCCGGGTTCTGCTTGGCCCAGCTGAACAGCACCAGATTGTCCTGCGCATAGGCATCACCTCGACCATTGGCCAAGGCTTGCAGCGACTCTGAGTTTTTTTCGAACTTCAGCAGCGTCCAGTCCGGGTGGTTCTTGGTCAGCCAGATATCCGCCGTGGTGCCTGTGGTCACGATGGTGGTGCGAGTCGCCAGGTCGTCGAGGTTTTTCACCGAACTCGATTGAGGCACCAACGCCTGCACCGCCACCTTGAGGTTCGGGTTGGTGAACTCCACGGCTTCCTTGCGCTCCGGGGTGACCGTCATGTTGGCCAGGATCAGATCGACCTTGTCGCTTTGCAGGAATGGAATCCGGCTGGCAGGTTCCACCGCGACGAATTCGACTTTGTTCTCGTCGCCCAGCAGGTCCTTGGCGAATTGACGGCCAATGTCGGTATCGAACCCCACATAACGCCCGGCCTCATTGACGAACCCGAACGGCGGCTTGTCGGTGAAGACGCCGACGATCAGCTTGTCCCGCGCCTTGATTTTTTCCAGATAGCTGGCGCTGGTGGTCGCAGGTTTGGCAGGCGCTTCGGTTTTGTTGCAACCGGCCAGCAACGCGAGGCCGAGCAGTGGGAGTAGCAGCAGTGAAGCCTTGGCAGTTTTCATAGCAGTTCCAGTTCCTTTGTATGAGTCGTTTTGGGTAGTGCGGCGACGTAGGAGAACTTCTCCAGGAACTGCTGCGCTCGTGCGGTTTGCGGGTTCGTAAAGAAAATCTCGGGAGGGTTTTGTTCGAGGATTCGCCCGGCATCCATGAACACAATCCGGTCAGCCACGGCGCGGGCAAACGCCATTTCGTGGGTGACGATCAGCAGGGTCATGCCCTCGCGGGCCAGACCTTGAATGACTTCCAGCACTTCCTTGACCATTTCCGGGTCGAGGGCGGCGGTGACTTCATCGAAGAGCATGACCTTGGGGTTCATGCACAGCGAACGGACGATGGCGATGCGTTGCTGCTGGCCACCGGAGAGCTGACGCGGGAAGGCGTCGCGCTTATCCAGAAGACCCACGCGCGCCAGCAAGGCTTCAGCCTGATCCCGGGCTTCACGGCGGTCGCGCTTTTGCACTTTGACCGGGCCGAGCAACAGGTTGTCGAGCACGCTCATGTGCGGGAACAGGTGATAACTCTGGAACACCATGCCGATCTGTTGTCTCACTTCGCGCCAGTCAGTGCCCTTGTCCAGCAACTCGCGGCCGGCAAAATTCAAGCTGCCGCTGTGGGCGACTTCAAGACCGTTAAGGCAACGCAACAAGGTGCTTTTACCGCAGCCGCTGGGCCCGAGAATAACGATGACTTCACCCGAATTCACCTTAAGGTCGATGCCATCGAGCACCTGCTGCTCGCCGAAAAACTTGTTGAAACCCTTGAACTCGATCAATGCGCTCATGCTTGCGTCCAGCGCCGCTCCAGCACGCGCGAGGCGGCTGACAGCGGGTAGCAGATGAAAAAGAAAAACAGGAACAGTGCGCCGTAGATCAGCACTGATTCGTAGGTGCGTTCGATGATTTGCTGGCCGACCTTGATCACGTCCACTACACCGATCAGCACGGCCAGGGAGCTGGTCTTGATGATCCGCGTGTAGACGTTGATGGTCGGCGGCGTCATGCGCTTCAGCGCCTGAGGCAGCAGCACGTAGCCGTAGAGTTGCGGACCGTTCAGGCCAATCGACAACCCGGCCTCACGCTGCCCGCGTGGCAACGAATGCAACGCGCCGCGCACCACTTCGCCCACCTCGCTGGCGCCCCACAACGACAGCACCAGCACCGCGCACCAGAAACTCGGAATGCTCAGGCCGAAAAAAATCGGCAGGCCAAAAAACAGCAGGTACAACCACACCAGTACCGGGATCGCCCGGAACAACTCCAGGTAGACCCGCAGGATCGCGTTCAGCCATTTCGAATTCAGCGTGCGCAACACGCCGTAGAGCACACCGCCGACGGTACTGATGACGATGCTCAGGAAAGAAATCGACAGGGTTTGCGCCGCGCCCTTGCCCAGTTGCGGCAACGACACCCACAGCAACTCAAGACCCGAACTGGCCATGCTGGAGCCTCCTTTCCAGGCGGCTGAGCAGCAGCGACAGCGGCAAAAACAGCAGCACGCAAATCAGCGTCAGCACGGCGAGCATTTCGTAGGTTTTGTAATAGAGCGCGATGTAGCTTTTGGTGGTGTAGAGAATCTCTGGCACCGCCACGGCGGAGACCACCGTGGTTTCCTTGAGCAGGAAAATGAAATTGGCGAACAGCGACGGCAAGCTGAGTATCCCGGCTTGCGGCAGGATCACGTAGCGCAGCAATTGTCCGTGCGAGAGGCCGATGGAGCGACCGGATTCGAGTTGTGCCTGGGGCACGGCGTCCACGCCGGCACGCAGCACCTCAGTGAGGTAAGCCCCACCGAGGAAGGTCATGGTGATGATCGCCGCCGCAAAGCCCGAAACCTTGATACCCAGCGCTGGCAAAGCGAAGTAGACGAAGAACAGTTGAATGAGCAGCGGTGTGTTGCGCGCCAGCTCTACATAGAGCCCGACCAGCCGTTGCAAGTAGGGCGTGCGAAACACCAGGATCGTTGCATTGATCAGAGCCACCAGCAGCGAAGTGCCGATGGCGATAAAGCCGACCTGGAGCGTCACGCCCACGGCGCTGAGAAACGCCGGCAGGGTGCTGAGGATAAAAGCGTAATCGAAGTTCATTGAACATCCTGGACGTCGCAGGGTAAGCGACGGTGGTGCAGTCCATGGGCGGTGGATAACGACCCGGCAGACACCGACTTTAAAGGTATAAAAAGAAGAATTTAAATACCGTTAAAGCATATTGATATCACGCAAAAAACTACCTGCGGATTTGCCGAGGTTGGGGAAGACGACTATTTTCCTTTGCGCTGTAGGAGGGATCTTTTTTTCAAAAAGCCCCTCCAAGGACGCACAGCTTTTGGCCAGACTCCCCCGGCCGAACTATCACAAGGAAGAGAACATGGCAGACGTAAAAGTGCCGCAGCGGCTGGATCCGCAGGAAATCGTGAAGTTGTTGGTGGCGTTACGCCGGGCGTTGAAGGCCAGGGCGGCCTAGGAGATGTGGATCGTTCCCACGCTCTGCGTGGGAATGCAGCCCGTGACGCTCCGCGTCACTGGACGCGGAGCGTCCCTTGAGGCATTCCCACGCAGAGCGTGGGAACGATCACGCCGACGCTATACCAGCCATCGGCGTTCGAAACCTTGAAGGGGTTTACCTCGTGAATCAGAACGCTGGCAGTACCGCGCCGCTGTATTTCTTCTCGATGAAGGCTTTCACTTCCGGGCTGGTCAAGGCTTTGGCCAGTTTCTGGATGGCAACGCTGTCCTTGTTGTCTGGACGAGCCACCAGGAAGTTCACGTAAGGCGAATCGGCACCTTCGATCACCAGCGCATCTTTAGCCGGGTTCAGACCGGCTTCCAGCGCGTAGTTGGTGTTGATCATGTCCAGGTCAACCTGGTCCAGCACGCGCGGCAGCATGGCCGATTCGAGTTCCTTGAACTTGAAGTTGTGCGGGTTCTTGGCGATGTCTTTCGGGGTAGCCAGGGCGTTTTTCGGGTCTTTCAACTCGATCAGGCCAGCCTTCTGCAGCAGAATCAGGGCACGGCCGCTGTTGCTGCCTTCGTTCGGGATGGCAATGGTCGCGCCGTCCTTCAGCTCAGCCAGGGTTTTGACTTTCTTGGAGTAGCCACCGAACGGTTCGACGTGGACGCCGATCACGGTCACCAGATTAGTGCCTTTGCCTTCGTTGAAGCTTTTCAGGTACGGCAGGGTCTGGAAGTAGTTGGCGTCCAGACGCTTCTGGTCGACCTGTACGTTCGGCTGAACGTAGTCGGTGAACACTTTGATTTCCAGGTCCACGCCTTCTTTGGCGAGGGTTGGCTTGATCAGTTCCAGAATCTCGGCGTGTGGAATCGGGGTCGCCGCAACCACCAGTTTCTCGCCAGCCTGGGCCAGGCCCGCGGTCAGGGCAGCCGCCAGTGCGGTGAACAACAGAACCTTTTTCATGCAGTGTCCTTATCGAAAATCACGGTCGTCATCGACGACGGCTTGTTTAGTACGAGTGCCAGTGAAGTGCTATCGCTGGCGTGAAGCGGACAATACCGGGATTTTTTATTCCCGAACAATATCTTTTATTCACCTTCATATTCCATTTTGTTCATACAGACCGCTATAGCGTCTGCGTCAGGCTTTCCAGCAAACGCTTGAGTTCGGAACGCTCGGCAGCCGTGCCGTTTTTGATCGCATGGGCCACTTGCTGCTCGATCTGCAGCAACGACACAGGCGCCTCTGGCAGATTCAAATGCTCAGGCAAAATCTCATCGCCGGTGCTGACCAGCAGCGCAAAGTGAATGACGTTTTCCAGCTCCCGGGTGTTGCCCGGCCAACTGTGTCGCTCCAGCACAAGCTGCGCCGCTTCGCTGATCAGCGGCACCGGCAGATCAAGGCGCTGGCTGTAGATGCCGAGGAAATATTCGGACAACGAAAGAATATCGCCGACCCGATCACGCAGCGCCGGCAGTTCGAGTTGTCCTTCGCTGAGGTAGTGATAAAGCCGCTCATGAAATTTTCCGGCGGCCACTGCTTGCGCCAGGTCGATGCTGGTGGCGGCCACCAAGCGCACGTCGACCGGGCTCGGTTGATGAGCGCCAACGCGGGTCACCTCGTGGTTTTCCAGCGCAGCCAGCAACTTGATCTGGATCGGCAACGGCAGGTCGCCGATTTCATCCAGGTACAGGGTTCCACCGTTGGCCGAGCCGAACCAGCCTGCGCGGCTACTGGCCGAACCGGTGTAACTGCCGGCGGCGTAACCGAACAGTTCAGCGTCGGCGTAGGTCGGGCTGATCGCGCCGCAATTCACCGAGACAAATAGCCCGCCTCGATCACTGGCGCGATGGATGTGCCGCGCGAGTAATTCTTTACCGCTGCCGGTTTCGCCACGGATCAATACCGAGATCGAGCGCGGTGCCAGTTGTTCCAGTTCCTGGCGCAACTGGCGAGAACGTGGATCGACAAACACCAGGGCCTTGGCGCGGATGCTCAGCGGGCTTTTTTCGGCGTCGGGAAAGGTCAGCAATGGCTGGCCGAAGGTTTCAAAACTCATGGCAGACTCCCGCCCAACACCGCCAGGAGACGGGGGGCGTTTAACAATAAAAAAGTTTAAGCACGTCGCAGGGCGTGGTGTTCCATTCGGTTTTGCAGGCGATAGAGATAGGCAAATCCCTGCTCCCAGCGCTGATGGCCGGACTTCACATTGATGTGACCAGCACCGGACAAAATTCCCGCCTCGGCGCCCCAGTTGCGGGCAAGCTCAAGGGCTCGGGCGGCACTCACGGCGCTGTCGTTGTCGGAGCTGACGACCTGACTCGGGAAAGGCAGCAAGTGGTTCGGAATCGGTGCGAAGTTACGCAGCGCCGGCGAGCAGGCCGGGCGCTCGACATCCGCCGGCGCGACCAGCAAGGCACCGCGCACCTGACGCAAAAAGTGCAGCGGCGCAGTGGCAGCCCAATGGGCGACGGTAATGCAGCCCAGGCTATGGGCGATCAAGATCACGGGTGTGCTGTCGGCGGCAATCGCCTCGGCCAGCGCGGCGACCCAGTCTTCACGACGCGGCGTCAGCCAATCGGCTTGCTCCACCCGCGCGCTGTTCGGCAGGCTGTTCTGCCAATGGCTTTGCCAATGATCTTCTGGCGATCCTTGCCAGCCCGGCACAATCAGGTAGCGAATTGATTCGTTGCGCATGGGGGAACTCTCCTGCTGCGTGTCTGTTCCTGGTCGAGTATAGGGAGGAGAGTTATATTCGTTAAGGAATAAGAAGCTATTTATTAAGACCCGCATCGAATAACAAAATCACTGGCCACGACGGTTTGTGTTTGTATGGAATAAAAAAAGGGGCCGCACCCTGCCAAGGAGACGGCCCCGGAAACTCAAAATGTGTGAGCGCTGTTCAACAGCCCTGAGGCCCATGATTGGCGAAACCAGTTATCTAACAAAGGAATATTTAATTACTTTATTAGACCTTAATTGCATATACCAATCATCCTCAACAGACGCCGAACCCTCGCTGCTTGCGTCACAACGTAGCGTCGTTTTGGGTCAATTTGATGACCGACGTTTTCGCCTTTGAGTTTCCGCAGTTCTTGCTCAGACCTGAGCAGCACGAACCTGCCTGGATTCTGTTGCATCCTTACGCACAAATCGGTTCGCCCGTGTAAACGTCCCGAAATCATTAAACCGAACCCCCATCTCGCGCATCACTTTGTGGGCCACCGGCACGGTCATCTGGCGGATGTAAAACGGCTCCTTCACCACAAAATGGTGAATCCCGTGGCTGCTGCCGAAGTTGAAGCAGAACGCCTGCATCGGCCACATCCACCAGGGGTTTAGCACTTGGGTTTGCTGGATCACATTGCCCGGCTCCACATCACCGTAGTAATGCATGTTCGAGCTGACAAAGTGCAGGCAGAACGTGCGCAATACGTTCGGTCCGATGATCACCACCGCCGCGATATCGATCACCTGCATCACCGACAGCGTGGTCGCCGACCATTCAATTGGTGCCCCCAACAAATGGGCGATGCCATTGGCCGCATGGAAACCGAGAAACGCGTACCACGCGCCCCAATGCACCAGCGCCAGCGGCGCGTAGACCTTCAACGTGCGCTTGATGATGCTGAATTTATGCGTCCAGGTTTTGGCCCGCAGCATGCGGATAAACGCCGACATCACGTTGTCGCCCACCATCAGCAACCGCGCAAAACCCCAAGGCTCGCCATTGGTGATCGCGCGTTCTTCCATGTCGGTTTCGGTGCCGGAAACCTTGTGATGATTAAGGTGCAGGTGGCGGCGAATCCACGGATTGATCGTGCTCGGCCGCGCCAGCCATACCAGGCCCATCATCAGGTTGTGCGGCACGCGTTGCTTGCGAAAGTACATGCTGTGAATCAGGTCGTGTTCCAGCTCGTGGGTCAGCGAGGCGAAAAACGCGTTGAGCAACAGGCACGCCCACCAAGCCATGTGCCCGGTGATGTAGAGCGCCGCCGAGCCAATCATTGCGATCAGCGCGAAGGCCAGAATGCCGGCGCCCAAGGCGTCCTGATGGTTGAGAATCGGGTAACGCTTGCGCAGCTCGACCCCTCTGGCCAGCACCACTTCGCGAATATGTGCTGATCGTTGAGCTGCATTCAGTCGCTGGGGACTTGCAGAAGTACGGTCCATGCTTCCATCCTCTGGTTATTGATGTTCGCATCCTGCCTTGTGAACCCTCGCAAGGCGGTAGCCGTGAACGCCAACCTGTTGACCGGAAGCGCCAATCAGCATGACTGAACCGACCTCCCTCGCCAGCTGGACCCGCGCCTTGCGCAAGCAACTCGATGCGCTGGGCCTCGACAGCACCGCCCTGTGCCACCAGGCGGGGCTCGACCCGCAATTGATGGACGACCCGAACGCCCGTTACCCGTTGTCCGGCACCACGCGCCTGTGGGAAATCGCCGTGCAGGTCAGCGGCGACCCGGCGATCGGCCTGCGGGTATCTCGCTTTGTCAGTCCGACGACGTTTCACGCACTCGGCTATGCGCTGGTGGCCAGCGGCAGTCTGCGGGAAGTGTTCGAGCGCATCGTGCGTTATCACCAGGTGGTCAGCGATGCATTGGAGCTGGAACTGACCCGCGCCGAAGATCGCTACCGCTTCCGCCTGAAAATCCCGGCCGGCAACCCGGCCCCGGCGTTCGAAGCCATCGACGCCTTCACGGCCATCTATGTGCGCACCTGCCGCAATCGCTTGGGGCGCGATTACGCACCACTGGCGGTTTACCTGCGCCGTCCCGAACCTGCCGATCCGCATCAGTGGCACAAAGTGTTCCGCTCCCCGGTGTATTTCGCCGCAGACGAGGACCGACTGGAGTTCTCACTTGTGGACTTCGAGAGCCACCTGGACGATGCCAACCCGGAACTGGCCGAACACAATGAAGCGGTGCTCAAGCGCACCCTGGCGCAACTCAAACCACTGACCTGGGAACGTAAAGTCCGCGACGCCATAGAAGAGCAATTGCCCGAAGGCGAACCCTCGGCGGAACGCATCGCCCAGGCCCTGCACCTGAGTTTGCGCAGCCTGCAACGGCACCTGGCCGACGAAGGTTGTCGCTTCGACACGCTGCTCAATGAGAGTCGCGAAAACCTGGCGCTGCTGCACCTGCGCGATCCGCAATGCTCGTTGAGTGAGATCAGTTATTTACTGGGATTTGCCGATACCAGCAGCTTCAATCGCGCCTTCAAGCGCTGGACCGGGATGACGCCGGGGCAGTTTCGGGATGGGTTGCGGTGATCAGGTTTTGATGAGGCTGCGCTCAATACCTGATGTCCACTGTTCCAGCATCGCTTCACCGACCTCGGCAAAGGCACGATGTACCTTGATGTAATCAGTCATTTCACCCATCGCCACATCCATCCCATGAGCGACCTGTTGCAGCAGTTCATTGCAGCGCCCTTCCGTCAGGTTGCAGGCCGAACGACCAAATCGCATCAGCATTTTGTACTTGGGCCATGCCTTCGACCCACCTAACAGCAATGCCATGCTGTCGGACTTGATGTAAACCGATGTCGTGACGATGTCGTAGGCCGGAGCGAGGCGGATCTGCGCATCAAGAGCGCAATGCTCGTACAGCACGCCGAAGTTCTTGAGGTGTGCGTCGCCATTCTTCAAACCGGATGAAAGTGCGACGATCTTGAAAAAAGACTCAAGCGCCTGGTTGAGCAACGGCGGGGAAACGAATTCCTTGATTTGCTTCGCTGCACCTTCGTACGAGCCATCGTATTTGGCCTTCGATGGCCAGGCATTGAGTACACAAAAATCCTCGAACCCCAGATAACCTTTGTCGTACAGATCGAAACGCTCGACGACCAGAAATTTGCCGTGCTCGCTGAGTTCAAATTTCGGCACTTCAAGTCCGCAATGCAACGCGGCTCGCATGCAGAAATATTCGTTGGCCGCGAGTTCGGGGTATTCCTCCGGACGAAACGATTTGACCAGGTGTGTCGCGCCTCGATGGGTCAACCGGTCGACAGTTGTCGCATTGTCCCGGACAAGCACTTTCGGCTGTACGCCTGAAACACCCGAATACTGGCCATAGGTGTGCAGCAGATCATCGAACAAACCCTGTGCACCGTCATGCACCAGAAGATCCGCGAGGCTGGTTTCCGGGGGCCGGTCATTCGAATCTTCCGCGTTCGCAATGCCTACTCGTCCAAGCTGATATGGGCCGACAATCGCCAGCATCGCGAAATCATCGAAGCCCCTGACTGCTTTACTGAAACGACGAACCAACTCATCGCGCAGAGCGCCTTCCGGCAGGTTCATTTCAAAAATCGGGTGTATGCCGTGGTCCCACGTATAACTCTCAAGTCGCACCGGCATGGTCAACGAGACCGCGTTTTGCTCCTGCGCATTTTCGGCGTAGGTAAAGACCGAATCGCCGCGAGGCTGACCCCGACCGAGGGCGCCGACTGCGATTCCGGAAACACTGATGTGCAGCCTTTCTCTCTCTGGATCAGCCATGGAAGTTGACCTGCTTCAGAGAGTCCAGCGTTGGACGCTTCGACTGACGGGGCACGGCAGTGAGCTCATACCCGAAACCATTGAGGATCGCCTCAATCTTGCGCAAACCGATTTCGGAGATGGTGTTGTTCTCGATGCCTGAAATCGTCGAACGGCTCATACCGTACTGTTTTGCCAATTCCTGTTGAGAAAGCTTTCGCTCTTTACGTAAGGACCGGATGAGTCTGCCAAGGTTTTCCATCGCCCAACCTGCATTGTATACCGTGCAATTTTCCACAAATTGTGGATATGCATTGTATTTAGTGCAGATCAATGAGTATGTCCAGCTCATTTTTTAACCAGACTTAAGAAACTACCGTCCCCGATCTCGCCGCAACAACTTGCGCACCCGTGCCACCAACTCGCTCACGGCAAACGGCTTGAGCAGGTAATCATCCTCATGTAATTCCAACCCGCGCAGGCGATCTTCGATGCCGTCCTTGGTGGTCAGGAATAGCACCGGCGTGTCACCGAGCTTGCGGATCTGTTGCTGCAGCTGCCAGCCGTTAAGCCCCGGCAGCATCACGTCGAGGATGATCAGTGCGTATTCGCCGGACTCAATGTAGCGGCGGCCGTCCATGCCGTTGAGCGCCACGTCTACCGCATAACTCGCTTCGTTCAGGCCGTTGGCCAGGAGTTTGGCCATTTCGGGTTCGTCTTCCACTAACAGGACACGCATGGCACACCTCGATTATTCAGGAGTACAGGCTAGGCGCGTTCGGGCCGATTGCCCATCACAAACTTCAATACATGCCGCTAGATGGTGACCAGGGCCCGCAAACGCTCAGCGTCCAGAATCTCGATCTCGCCATAGCCCAAACCGATAATCCCCTGCCCCTGCAAGTCCTTGAGGATCTGGTTGGTGGTCTGGCGCGACAGCGAGAGCATCGACGCCAACTGCTCCTGGGGCAGTTGCAGCACACGGCGTGGCGGATCGATTTCGCCGTATCCTCCGGCGATCATCAGCAAGCGATGCGCCAGCCGGGTCGGGGCGGGCATCAGGCTCAGTTGTTCGAGGTTGATGAAGGTCAGGCGCAGTTTGTGGCTCATCAGCAATGCCAATTGCCGCCAGTACACCGGTTGTTCGTCGAGCAGCTTGAGCAAGGCCGCCTGCGGGATGTGCAGCAGGGTGCATTGCCCAACGGCGAAGGCATCGTGGGTGCGTGGCTGGTTGTCGAACAGACAGATTTCGCCAAACCAGTGCGGCGGTTCCACCAGGCTCAGCAGCGCTTCCTTGCCCTGCTCGCTGACGGCACCGATGCGTATGCATCCTTCGAGCACCGCATACAACCCGCACGGCGGATCGCCGCGCTTGAACAACAGTTGCCCCGTCGACAGGCGCCGAACCCTGGCCGCCGCCAGCAAACTATCCTGTAAGGAAACAGGGAGATGACTGAACCAATGCCCCGTCATCAGGCGCGAACGCCAGGCCTGCATATCCATGGAATCTCCTAAAGATTGTCGCCTGCCTGACAGAGCGAAAACGGAACACGGGGCATGATCAATCACCCTACAGGAGGAATAACAATGAAAAGCCTCGTTGACCATCTCAGTCAATACGCCGCGTACCATCGCGACCCACGCAACATTGCCAGCCACTTTATCGGCATTCCGCTGATCGTGGTGGCGGTGGCGGTGTTGCTGTCCCGTCCACAATGGGCCGGGGGCTGGCTTTCGCCGGCGGCGCTGACGGCATTGGCGTCAGCCTGGTTTTACCTGCGCCTGGAACTGCGCCTCGGGATATTGATGACCGTTTTGCTCGGCCTGTGCGTTTGGGCGGGACAGGTTCTCGCGCAGCAAAGCACGCTGGTGTGGCTGGCGAGCGGCATCGGGATGTTTGTGGTGGGCTGGGCAATCCAGTTTGTCGGTCACCACTATGAAGGGCGCAAACCGGCGTTCGTCGATGACGTGACAGGGTTGATTGTCGGGCCGTTGTTCGTGGCGGTCGAGCTGGCGTTTTTGCTGGGATTGCGCAGGGATCTGAAAGAGCAGATCGAGGCGCGAGTGGGTGGGGTGCGGGTCAATCCGAATCGCGCTGCAGCGTAGATCGCGATGCTTGATCGTTCCCACGCTCTGCGTGGGAACGATCAGCCGGAAGGGTCAGATATTGGCGAGTTTTTGCCAGACCTTGGGCTTGAAGAACAGCGTCTCGCCTTTCGCCAGACCGATCAGGCTGTCGTGGTCCTTCACCACTTCAGCTTCGATCAGTTCGCTCTGGCCTTCAACCTTCAATGTCACCCGCGTCGTCGCGCCCAGCGGACGGATATCACGCACTTCGGCCGCATGGTGATCCTCCAGCTCATGGCGCGACAGCGACACTTCGTGCGGGCGGAACAGCACGTGGTTGTCTTCACCCAGATGCAGCCGGTTCGAGTCACCCAGGAAGTGATAAACGAAATCGCTGGCCGGGTTTTCGTAGACATCGCCCGGTGAGCCGATCTGTTCGATCACACCTTTGTTCATCACCACAATCCGGTCGGCCACTTCCATGGCTTCTTCCTGGTCGTGGGTCACGAATACAGAGGTCAGGTTGATGTCTTCGTGCAACCGCGCCAGCCAGCGACGCAGTTCCTTGCGCACCTTGGCATCGAGGGCGCCGAAGGGTTCGTCGAGCAGCAGGACTTTCGGTTCAACCGCCAAGGCACGCGCCAAGGCAATACGCTGGCGCTGACCGCCGGAGAGTTGTTCCGGGTAGCGATCCGACAGCCAATCGAGCTGCACCATGTTGAGCAGTTCATGAACTTTCACCGCGATCTGGCTTTCGCTAGGCCGCTGGTTTTTCGGCTTCATGCGCAGGCCGAATGCGACGTTGTCGAACACCGTCATATGGCGGAACAACGCATAGTGCTGGAACACGAAGCCGACGTTGCGATCACGCACGTCGTGACCAGAAACGTCTTCACCGTGGAAAACGATGCTGCCCTGATCCGGCGTTTCCAGGCCGGCGATGATCCGCAGCAGCGTGGTCTTGCCGCAACCGGACGGGCCGAGCAGCGCCACGAGTTCGCCGCTTTGAATGTCCAGGCTGATGTTGTTTAGCGCCTTGAACGCGTTGAAATTCTTGCTGACGTTACGCACTTCGATCGACATGAATTATTCCTCCGCGGCGCTGGCGCGCAGGCGGTTAATACGGTTTTCGCTCCACTGCTTGAGCAGCAGGATGAAGAGCGCCAGGATCAGCAACAGGCTCGCCACAGCGAACGCGGCCACGTGGTTGTATTCGTTGTAGAGGATCTCGACGTGCAGCGGCAAAGTGTTGGTCACCCCGCGAATGTGCCCGGAAACCACCGACACCGCACCGAACTCACCCATCGCCCGTGCAGTACACAGCACCACGCCATAGATCAGGCCCCATTTGATATTGGGCACGGTGACGTGCCAGAACATCTGCCAACCATTGGCACCCAGCAGGCGCGCGGCCTCTTCTTCCTGCGTGCCTTGTTCCTGCATCAACGGGATCAGCTCGCGGGCCACGAATGGCACGGTGACAAAAATCGTCGCCAGCACGATGCCCGGCAACGCGAAGACAATCTGGATGTCGTGATCCTGCAACCACGGGCCGAACAAGCCCTGGGCGCCGAACATCAGCACGTAGACCAGACCGGCAATAACCGGCGAGACCGAGAACGGCAGGTCGATCAGCGTCACCAGCATGCTTTTGCCACGGAACGAGTACTTGCTCACGCACCACGCCGCGCTGACGCCAAACACCAGGTTGAGCGGCACCGAAATCAGCACGGCGATCACCGTGAGTTTCAGGGCCGACAAAGCGTCTGGCTCAAAGATCGCGGTGAAAAACGCGCCCAAGCCAAGCTTCAGGCCCTGGGACACCACGATGAACAGCGGCAATAACAAAAACAGCGCAAAAATCAGCCAGCCGAGGCCGATCAGGATTCGCCGCGAAGTGGCACTGCCACGGCGGGCGGCGTTGGCCGAGGAAGCGGCCGCAATAGACGATTGGGACATTGTTCGCGCCTCCTTATGGGGTTTCGATGCGGCGTTGCAGCAAGTTGATCAGCAGCAACAGGACGAAGGAAACCACCAGCATCAGTACACCAATGGAGGTGGCGCCGGTGTAATCGTACTGGTCGAGCTTGACCATGATCAGCAGCGGCAGGATCTCGGTTTTCATCGGCATGTTGCCGGCGATGAAAATCACCGAACCGTACTCGCCGACCCCACGGGCAAAGGCCAACGCGAACCCGGTGAGCCAGGCCGGAAGCAGTGCCGGCACCAGGATATGGCGGAAGACCTGCAACGGTTTTGCACCCAGGCACGCTGCCGCTTCTTCCACTTCTCGGGGGATATCGGCCAATACTGGCTGTACGGTACGTACTACGAATGGAAGCGTCACAAAAGTGAGGGCAAGGGTGATGCCGAGGGGGGTATACGCAATCTTGAAACCCAGGTCCGCTGCGAACTGACCGACCAAACCGGTGGGGGTGTACAGCGCGGTCAGCGCGATACCCGCCACGGCAGTGGGCAATGCGAAGGGCAAGTCGATCATCGCGTCGATGATCTTGCGACCGGGGAATGTGTAACGCACCAGCACCCACGCCAGCAGCGTGCCGATGATGCCGTTGATGATCGCGGCATAGAGCGCGGTGCCGAAGCTCAGCTTCAACGCCGCCAGCACCCGTGGTGCCGAGATAATCGCCCAGAACTGTTCCCAGGTGAGTTGAGCGGCATGCACGAACATCGCCGCCAGTGGAATGAGCACAATCAGGCTGAGGTACACCAAGGTGTAGCCCAGCGTCAGCCCGAAGCCGGGTATGACGGGGGAGATACGACGCGACATAAAAGTCCTTGGTTGAGAACGCGCAAAGCCCCGACGGTTGAATCGGGGCTCGTTGATGGCTTATTTCAGGTTACTGAGCCTGATAAATCTGATCGAACACACCACCGTCGTTGAAGAATTTCGGCTGCGCGGTTTTCCACCCGCCAAAGTCCTTGTCGATGGTCACCAGGTCCAGTGTCGGGAACTGCTTGCTGTACTTGGCGGCCACGTCCTTGTCACGTGGACGATAGAAGTTTTTCGCCGCAATTTCCTGGCCTGCCGGGCTGTAGAGGTGCTTGAGGTACGCGTCAGCGATCTCGGTGTTGCCTTTTTTCTCGGCGTTTTTATCGACCAAGGCGACCGGAGGTTCGGCCAGGATCGACAGCGAAGGCACGACGATTTCGAACTTGTCGGCGCCGCCGTCTTCTTTCAACGCCAGGAACGCTTCGTTTTCCCAGGCCAGCAACACGTCGCCCTGACCGTTGTTGACGAAGGTGATGGTCGAGCCGCGAGCGCCGGTGTCCAGCACAGGCACGTGCTTGAACAGGGTTTGCACGTATTCCTTGGCTTTGGCTTCGTTACCGCCGTTGGCTTTCAGGCCATAAGCCCAGGCCGCGAGGAAGTTCCAGCGCGCACCGCCCGAGGTTTTCGGATTTGGGGTGATGACCGACACGTCGTTCTTGACCAGGTCGCCCCAGTCCTTGATGCCTTTAGGGTTGCCCTTGCGCACCAGGAACACGATGGTCGAGGTATAAGGTGTGCTCGCCTCGGGAAGACGCTTCTGCCAGTCGACCGGCAGGGTTTTGCCGAGTTTGGCGATTTCGTCGATGTCACCTGCCAGGGCCAGCGTCACTACGTCGGCGCGCAGGCCGTCGATCACCGCCCGGCCTTGCTTGCCCGAGCCACCGTGGGATTGCTGGACTTTCACCGTGTCGCCGGCGTGATCTTTCTGCCAGAACTTGGCGAATTCGGCGTTGTAATCCTGGTACAGCTCACGGGTCGGGTCATACGACACGTTGAGCAATTCGTAATCCTTGGCAACCGCGGAACCAGCAAAAAGGGCACTGGCCAAGGCGGCCAAAGCGAATTGACGAATCGACGACATGGTGAAAGCTCCTGGAGTTCTGATTGTGTTGGCTTTTTTTATGGTGTGCTGGAATCGGGCTGCCGGTGGTTTAGCTCGGTTTGTTGCTCGGATTCTGCAAGCGGAATTTCTCTTTGCGTTCGATCTGGACTACCTGTGCGTTGTGCACGGTAATTTCCACGGCGCCAAAGCGCAGATCGCGCAGTGCGCTCTGGATCTCACGCAAGATGGTGGCTTCGTCTTGACCGTCAACGCTACGTAGGGATGCGCTCATAGTGCTGCTCCTTCAACTGAGAGATTGCCTGGCAGTGAGGCCACTGCTTGCGGCGTAGGAGCAATAGTAGAGACGCACAGATATTCTTAAAAAGACTATTTAAGAATGTTTATATAACCAAAAACGATTTTCTGGCCGAGCAAGGGCTTGCGAGCGATTAGCTTCTTGAAAATCAAACGGCTTAGCGAATTTGCGGCGCGTGAGCCCAATCCAGTTGTTGGTCCGGCACCGGACGCCCGAACCAGTAGCCCTGCCCCAGATTGCAGTCCTGTTCGAGCAGGAAGCGCGCTTGCTCGATCTGCTCGATCCCCTCGGCATGCACCTGCATCCCCATGCTTCGCGCCAGCGCGATAATCACTCGCACGATAGCCACATCATCCTCATCCCACGGCAAACCGGCTACGAAGCCCTGATCGATCTTGAGCTTCTGCACCGGTAAACGCTTGAGTCGCAGCAACGACGAATAGCCCGTGCCGAAATCATCGATGGCCAACCGCACACCGAGCTCGCGCAAGCGATGCATCTGCTCCAGGGCCACTTCAGGATCGTCCATCACTGCGCTTTCGGTGACTTCCAACTCCAGATACGCCGGATCCAGCCCGGTCTCGCGCAGCACCTGGGCCACCTGTTGATACAACTCACGACGGGCAAATAAACGGGATGAAACATTCACCGCGACAAATGACAAAGCCACACCCTCGGCTTGCCAGCGGCACATCTGCTCACAAGCCTGGCGCATGACCCAGGCATCGATCGCGGCAATCAGTCCGGTGCGCTCGGCAATGGGAATGAACTCTGCCGGCGACACCAGCCCGCGCTGCGGATGTTGCCAGCGAACCAGCGCCTCGACGCCGATCAGGCGACTGGATTTGAGGTCATGCACGGGCTGGTAGTAGACGCGCAGCTCTTGCTGCTCAAGGGCGCGGCGCAGCTCGAAACCGATTTCCACTCGCTGCTGGGCATGCGCGGTCAACTCTTCGGTGTACAAGGCGTAACCATCGCGGCCCGCGCTCTTGGCCTTGAACAGCGCCGAATCGGCGTTGCGCAGTAGCTGTTCGGCGCTCAAGGCGTCACTGGGAAACAGACTGATGCCAATGCTGGCGTTGATAAAGAGCCGATGACCCTCGATATGAAGCGGCTCACGCAGGTCATCAATGATTCGTTGGGCCAGCGACCCGGCGTGCACCAGCTGCGGACAACTCTCGGCGAGCACGGCGAACTCGTCCCCGCCCAGGCGCGCCAGGGTAATGCCCGGGTCGAGCAGGGCTTTCAAGCGTTCGGCCACAGCCTTGAGTAATTGGTCACCGATCGTGTGCCCGAGGCCGTCGTTGATCATCTTGAAGTGATCCAGATCGATCAGTAGCAACGCACAACCGCGTTTGTGCAGTTGCGCTGACGCCAGCGCCTGCTCGGCGCGGTCGGTGAAAAGCAAACGGTTCGGCAGCGCGGTCAGCGGATCGTGGTTGGCCAGGTGCTTGAGTTCATGTTCGGAATTCTTGATCGCACTGATGTCCGAAAACACCGCAACGTATTGGCTGAGCTGGCGCTGCTCGTCGCGAATGACGCGGATAGTCTGCCATTGCGGGTAGATCTCGCCGCTTTTGCGACGGTTCCAGATTTCCCCGCTCCACTCACCGGTACCGTCCAGGGTGGTAAACATCTCCTGGTAGAACGCTGGCGGATGATGACCGGACTTGAACATGTTCGGGCGCTGGCCCAGCACTTCTTCGCGCTGATAACCGGTAATTTCCATGAACGCCCGGTTCACGTGGACGATCAGGCCTTTGCTGTCAGTGACGAGCACGCCTTCACGGGTGCAATCAAACACCGCGGCGGCCTGACGCAAACGTTCTCGGTCTTCACTGCGCTCGCGCAATTTGGCGCCGATCCCCAGGCACCGGAACAAACGCGCTCGGGCGATGAAGATCAGGCCGGCACTGAACGCCACCCAGAGGTAACCGTTGATCAGTTGCCATCGCAGTAACTCAGTGGAGTTATCGAAGAAACTGTTCAATAGATGGCCGCTAAACTGGAGCCAGATGATGGAAAGCACCAGGTAAAGCAGCGCTGCACGCAAGGCATCGCGATATGTGGCAGACATTCGACTGTCCATGTCCCTACAAAATGGTTGGAATTATAGGTCAAAGAAACATCCAGCCACTCTTATCTGAAAGGGCGACTGGTTTTATCTGTGGGCTTAGTGATAATGCAACGGCTGTTTTTTTCTTTATCGAGGGCCCTACAGCCTATGTGGTACGAAGGTTTTCTTGGCTTGTCGCCCTGGTCACTGGTGGCAGTCACCCTGCTGATGACCCATGTCACGATTGTCGGCGTCACGGTCTATCTGCATCGTTATTCAGCCCATCGCTCGCTTGAGCTCAATGCTGGCCTGAAACATTTCTTCCGCTTCTGGCTGTGGCTGACCACGGCGCAGAACACCCGCGAGTGGACGGCTATCCACCGCAAGCATCACGCCAAATGCGAAACCGTCGATGACCCGCACAGTCCGGTCATCAAGGGCCTGTCCACGGTTCTGCGCAAAGGTGCCGAACTGTACCGCGCCGAAGCGGAAAACCCGGAGACCCTGCGCATCTACGGCAAGAACTGTCCCGAAGACTGGATCGAACGCAAGCTTTACAGCCGCTTCCCGCTGCTGGGCGTGGGGATCATGGCGCTCATCGACCTCATGCTGTTCGGCACCATCGGCATCACCATCTGGGCGATCCAGATGATGTGGATCCCGGTGTGGGCCGCCGGTGTGGTCAACGGTCTGGGTCATGCCATCGGCTACCGCAACTTCGAATGCCGCGACGCGGCGACCAATCTGGTGCCATGGGGCATCCTGATCGGCGGCGAAGAACTGCATAACAATCATCACACCTATCCTAATTCGGCAAAATTGTCGGTGAAGAAGTGGGAATTCGACCTCGGCTGGGCCTGGATCCAGGTATTCAGTTTCTTCCGTCTGGCCAAGGTCCAGCGGGTTGCGCCGATTGCCCACCGTGTGGAGGGTAAAGGCAACCTGGACATGGACACTGCCATGGCTATCCTCAACAACCGTTTCCAGATCATGGCCCAGTACCGCAAGCTGGTCATCGCGCCGCTGGTCAAGCAAGAACTGGAAAAGGTCGATCATTCGGTCCGCCACCAGTTCCACCGCGCCAAGCGCCTGCTTTCGCGGGAAACCAGCCTGCTGGATGAAAAACACCACCTGCGCATCCAGACCATGCTCGAGCACAGTCAGGCGCTGAAGGTAATTTACGAGAAACGCCTGGCCTTGCAGCAGATCTGGGTCAAGACCAGCTCAAATGGTCACGACATGCTGGCGGCCATCAAGGACTGGGTTCACGAAGCTGAAGCCAGCGGGATTCAGTCCCTGCGCGACTTCGCCGACCAGTTGAAGACCTACTCCCTGCGCCCCGCCGCTGTCTGACGCCGTTGATCGGTGCGCCCCGTTCGCGGGCGCACCCTCAGGAACTTCGTTCCAAATCCCCTATCTCAAGGACACTTCGCCACCCCCGGCGGGCTTCGTTGTAGCCGCGTTCGAACCTCGAGCGGCCCATGCCCTTTGAGATTTGTCCCAATGGTCCCTAAAAACCTGCACGACTCATCGCTCACACAATCACCCGACACCGCGCAAACCCTGATGGCGCTGATGCATGCCCAGGGCGAAGTCGCCCGACTGAGCGAGCGCGAACAGCTGTTCAGCTCACTGCTGGTGAGCGTCAACGCGGTGCTTTGGGCCTTCAATTGGGAAACTCGCCAGGTGCTCTATGTCAGCCCGGCCTATGAACGCCTTTTCGGCCGTTCCGCTGGCCTGTTGCTGTCCGATTACAACCAATGGCGAGACAGTATTTACCCCGATGATCTTGAGTACGCCGAGCGCAGCCTGGCCGAAGTGCTGGAGAAAGGGGCTGTTGAAGACCGCGAGTACCGCATCATTGCCGCCGACGGCCAGGTGCGCTGGATCAGCGACAAGTGCTTCATCAATCGCCAGGCCGAACCGGGCCAACCGGTGATCATCGTCGGCATCGCCGAGGACATCACCGAAAAGAAACGAATGGAGGCGGAATTACAGCGACTGGCCACCACCGATGCGCTGACTGAAAGCAGCAACCGACGCCACTTCTTCGAATGCGCTCAGCGCGAGTTTGCGCAAGCGTGCAAGCAAGGCGCGCCGATGGCGTTCCTGCTGCTCGACATCGATGATTTCAAAGCAGTGAACGACACCTACGGCCATCAAACTGGCGACATCGTGCTGCAACGAATCGCCGAGAGTGGTCGCGCCGCATTACGCCGGGGTGATCTGTTCGGGCGAATCGGTGGGGAGGAGTTCGCCGCTGTCTTCCCGGGCTGCGCCCCCGACATGGCCATGCAAGTGGCCGAACGCCTGCAGCGGATGATTCAACAGTTGAGCTTCAGTCATGACGACAAGACGTTCGGTATCACCGTCAGCCAGGGCTTGACCAGCCTGACCGCGGAAGACCAAAGCCTGGACGGCCTTTACGCCCGTGCGGATGCCGCGATGTATGAAGCCAAGCGCCAGGGCAAGAACCGCATCATCTCAGGCTGATTCCAACCTCAGGCGAAACACAAAACCAATGTGGGAGCGAGCTTGCTCGCGATGAGGGAGTCATATCCAACATTGATGTTGGCTGATAGTCCGCTATCGCGAGCAAGCTCGCTCCCACAGGGTTTTGTGTAGTGCTTATTTTTTGCGCAAGCGCATCAGCTCCGGCAGCCCGATCTTGAGCAGCCGCGCCGTTCGGCTCTTGGCCAAGGCCTCGATGCCCTCATGCTCAGTCAGACGCGCCAATTGCGCCGCCATGTTCATCACCAAGGCTTCGCGGGAGTAAACCCCGCCACCGAGCTGGTAGACCGCTGCAATCAGCTCTCGCAACTCCAGCGGTAGACGCCAGCGCGTGCGCAAGGCCGAACCGTACGCTGCGCCGAACTCGGCCAGGGCGTCTCCAACCTCCTCCCACTCATCCAGCTCACCGCCGGCCTGCTTCCATTCCTGCAAACACCTCAACAGCGCGAGATCGCCGAGGCAGTGCAATACGCCCGCGCAGTAACAGCGCTCCTGATCCAGATCCAGCAAGCGCGCCAGCGTCCGGGCGTACTCAGCGGTGTGCAGCGACAGGTCCCAATAACGCTCGGCGTAGTCGGCCAGCAACGGATCGCTGAGCCGGGCGCTGCGTTTGAGCGTCAGCCCCAGTATCAGGTTCATGCTTTGCGCGGTGCCCAACCGGTGCAACGCCTGGCCCAAGGTCTGGACCGGATCGCCAAGGTGCTGCGCCGCGCTGTTGGCTGCCGCGATCAGCACAGCAGTGATCTGCGGGTCAGTACGGATTTCGCCTTCCAGGCGGTTGAGGTCCAGGCCGCCGGGATTGAGGCTGCGATCGACCGCCACCTGCACGTCGGTCATCAGCGGCGCACCCTCGGCCAGTTCTCGACGACGCTCCAGGTACACCGACAAGGTCATGCCTGGCGCCAGCGTTTGCACCTCACAGGCCACCTGCTCTCCAGCATTCACCAGCAAATCCTGCAGGCGATGGGTGAGGCTTTCCATGTTCAGGGGTTTGGTCAGGTACGCCGCGGGCGCCAGGGGCAGTGCTTCACGCACGCTGGCGCTGTCGTTGCGACTGCTCATCAGAATGAATGGCAGCGGCGGATTGCGCTTGCGTTGGCGCACGCTGCGCAAGACATTCAGGCCATCGATGCCAGGCAGCTCCCAATCGACGATCACCAGGTCGTAGGGATTGTCCGCCAGGAGGCGCAACGCTTCCTGGCCATCGGCGCACAGGTCCAACCGTGCGTCGCAGCGCACATTCAACAACACGTGCTTGAGCAGGTCGCGAGACCAGGGATCGGCCTCGGCAATCAGCACACGCGGTACAGCCGGTAAAACCACAGCGGTCATCTGCACGCTCCCTTTGCGATGCTTGTACCTTAGTCGAAGCGGGTCATTGAAACGAGGCATCTATTTTGAAGGACAAAAAAACCCGCCGAAGCGGGTTTTTTGTCGATCAGCTCACATTTTCATGCAAGCACTTTAGATCAAAGCTCCGAGAAGCACTCTTCAATGATGGCCAGACCTTTGTCCAATTGCTCGTCCGGCGAAGTCAGCGGTACCAGGACGCGCAGAACGTTGCCGTAAGTGCCGCAGGACAGCAGGATCAGACCCTTGTCACGCGCCTTGGCGACAACAGCGGCTACCGCTGGAGCGTTCGGCTTGTGGCTGTCGCCGTCAACGAACAGCTCGACCGCAATCATCGCGCCCAGGGCACGGACTTCACCGATCACCGGGTACTTGGCCTGAATGGCTTTGAGGCCAGTCACCAGACGCTCGCCAACAGCCTTGCAACGGTCCAGCAGGTGCTCTTCTTCGAACACTTCCATCACGGCCAGGGCCGCGGCGCAAGCAATCGGGCTACCAGCGTAAGTCCCGCCCAGGCCGCCTGGAGCAATGGCGTCCATGTATTCGGCTTTACCGCACACACCGGCCAACGGGAAGCCGCCAGCGATGGATTTGGCGAAGGTGGTCAGGTCGGCAGCAACGCCCATCTGTTCCATGGCGAAGAAAGTGCCGGTACGGCCAGCGCCAGTCTGCACTTCGTCAGCGATCAACAGGATGCCGTGCTGGTCGCACAGGGCGCGCAGACGCTTCATGAACTCTTTAGGAGCGACGTAGAAACCACCTTCGCCCTGAACTGGCTCGATGATGATGGCAGCGATGTCACGCGGCTCGGCGTCGTTCTTGAAGATGCGTTCGATGCTGGCGATCGAATCGTCGATGCTCACACCGTGCAGCTCGTTCGGGTACAGCGCGCGGAAGATGCCGCCTGGCATCAGGCCCATGCCGGCCGAGTAAGGCACGACTTTACCGGTCAGGCCCAGAGTCATCATGGTGCGACCGTGGTAAGCGCCGGTGAACGCGATCACGCCGGCACGGCCAGTGGCGGCACGAGCGATTTTCACGGCGTTTTCAACGGCTTCGGAACCGGTGGTCACCAGCAGGGTTTTCTTGGCGAAATCACCTGGCACCTTGGCGTTGATTTTTTCGCACACTTCTACGTACGGTTCGTAAGCCAGTACCTGGAAGCAAGTGTGGGTCAGCTTGTTCAGCTGCTCGGTCACGGCGGCGATGATTTTCGGGTGCACGTGGCCGGTGTTCAGCACAGCGATACCGCCGGCGAAGTCGATGAACTCGCGACCTTCAACGTCGGTCACGGTGGCGTTCTTCGCGGACTCGGCGAAGATCGGGTGAATCTGGCCAACACCGCGTGGTACAGCGGCTTCGCGGCGTTTCATCAGGGATGCGTTAGTCTTGCTCATAAAGTCCTCATTCACCGCTCATCGGGCGGCGTGGTTCAAGGAAAATGCGGCGGGGAGGCAACTACGGCAGCATGCGATGATCGACTGCCATAGCGTTCCCGGCCACAGAGAAAATTCCATTTGAAGCACGCAAAGGGACAGCGCTCTCGTGCCCTTTGCGTTTAAAGCAATGCCTTGCCGGGCTTATCAGATGCCCAGGCAGAGGTATTTGATTTCCAGGTAATCTTCGATGCCGTACTTGGAGCCTTCACGGCCCAGGCCCGACGCCTTGATGCCGCCGAACGGCGCGACTTCGTTGGAGATCAACCCGGTGTTGACGCCGACCATGCCGTATTCCAGGGCTTCAGCCACACGGAACACACGGCCCAGGTCGCGAGCATAGAAGTACGACGCCAGACCGAACTCGGTGTCGTTGGACATCGCGATCACTTCGGCTTCGTCTTTGAAGCGGAACAGCGGCGCCAATGGACCGAAGGTTTCTTCCTTGGCCACGGCTGCGTTCTTCGGCACGTTGGTCAGGATGGTCGGTTCGAAGAAGTTGCCTTCCATGACCTTGCCACCGGCCAGCACGGTTGCGCCTTTGCTGATCGCGTCAGCAATGTGCTCTTGAACCTTGGCCACGGCTTTTTCGTCGATCAGCGGGCCAGTGGTGGTGCCTTCTTCCAGACCGTTACCGATCTTGAGTTTGGCCACGGCCACTTTCAGCTTCTCGGCGAACGCGTCGTAGACCGAATCCTGAATGTACAGACGGTTGGCGCAGACGCAGGTCTGGCCGTTGTTGCGGTACTTGGAAATGATCGCGCCTTCGACGGCCTTATCCAGGTCCGCGTCGTCGAACACGATGAACGGCGCGTTGCCGCCCAGTTCCAGGGAAACCTTTTTGATGTCCTTGGCGCATTCAGCCATCAGCTGACGACCGATTTCGGTCGAGCCAGTGAAGGACAATTTACGCACGATCGGGTTGCTGGTCAGCTCGCTGCCGATGTCGCCGGCGCTGCCGGACACTACGCTGAACACACCATTCGGGATACCGGCACGCTGGGCCAGTTCAGCCAGGGCGAACGCAGAGAACGGGGTTTGCGAAGCAGGCTTGAGCACCATGGTGCAACCGGCGGCCAGAGCCGGGCCGGCTTTACGGGTGATCATTGCAGCCGGGAAGTTCCACGGGGTGATTGCAGCGGTCACGCCGATTGGCTGCTTGATCACGATCAAGCGCTTGTCTGGCTGGTGACCCGGAATCACATCACCGTAGACGCGCTTGGCTTCTTCGGCGAACCACTCGATAAAGGAAGCGGCGTAAACGATCTCGCCCTTGGCTTCGGCCAATGGCTTGCCTTGTTCCATGGTCATCAGACGAGCGAGGTCGTCCTGGTTTTCGATGATCAGTTCGAACCAGCGACGCAGCTTGTTAGCACGGTCCTTGGCGGTCAGTGCACGCCAGGCCGGCAGCGCTTTGTCAGCGGCTTCGATTGCACGGCGGGTTTCGGCAGCGCCCATTTTCGGCACAGTGCCCAGAATTTCGCCCGTTGCCGGGTTGTTGACCTTGATCGTCTGACCATTGTCCGCATCGACCCAAGCGCCATCGATAAAGGCTTGCTGGCGGAACAACTGGGTGTCTTTAAGCTGCATGTCGGCTTTCCTTAACAGCACCGCGACCAGCGCGGAGCGAATTATGATTGTAGAAAGGCGCCTCAAAGGCTGCCGTCAGGGAAATCATTCACCGGGCTGAAGCACATAAATAGCGCACTGATTGAAACTCGTGCGGTTCAGCACCCAGACAAGAGCGTTTGAAATCTCAAACGAATCCTAGGATCAAAGGGGGTAAAGGACAATAGCCTGTTCGAAAAAAAGAACGAAAACGCCGCATTTGCCCAATTTTTCTGATCAACGTAGCAAACGGTTGTTACGGTTGCGAAAACCACAGTCGATTCAGCAGCATGGACGCCCGCAGTGCATATGAGTATCATGGCGCCCGCATTGCACCAGTAGCTCAGCTGGATAGAGTACTGCCCTCCGAAGGCAGGGGTCGTGGGTTCGAATCCCGCCTGGTGCACCATACGTCGTAAATGAAAAAGCCTCAGATCTTAGGGTCTGGGGCTTTTTTATGGGTGTTGTCTCTGAGCAGGGCAACTGGATTTGGGTCCAGTTCTGGTTTATTCCGTCGTCCAATCAAACTCGTCGTACTCATCATCCTCTTCGTCCTCGACCTCTTCCTCATCAAGGACGTCTTCCTCAAGCTCCTCCTTTTCCTGCTGAGCAAGAAGAAACTCCTTACGACTCTCGGTAATTGCCCGCCTCATATCCTCCCCTTTCACAGGGCAGTTGAGCATTTGGGCGATGCGATCGATTTTTTTCGCCACGGCTTCCTCCAACGCATCGGCTATGGCCCGATAGTGCGCGCTTTCGGGCCTTGTTGCCAAATGGACGACCGCTTTGCGTCTCAGTTTTTCTGCAATGCCTTGAGTCTGGCCGTGAGATTTTCCTTTGGAAAGCGTTTGTGCAATGTCGCCATCAGGTCAGTGGCCGCTTGAGTCTGACCCGCTTTTTGCAGGCGGATCACTTCCCTTAATTGATCGTCGATAAACTTTGCCGGCGCCATCACCGGGGGCTTGCTGACCTTCGCTTCTTCCGCCATTTCAGCGCTGATCGATTCGGTCTGCGCGGGGGCGGCAAAATCAGCCATTGGCGCGGCAGGCGCTGGCGCAGACATCGCGCCAGCGGGCGCCGCGAGCGAGCGCGCCACCTGCGCAGACTCCTTCTTGGTAACCGGGGCCGATGCTTTGGGTGCGGGTGCGAAGTCATAGCTTGGCACTTGCTCTGGCGTACGTTGCACCAGCGCTAGCATCAGCGCGACACCCACGAGGCTGGCGAACGCGACTTGCCAACGAGGTTTCTGGCAAGCCTTGACCCAGCGCTGCCACAGGCTCGGTTTCGGCGCAGGGGTTTCTCGGTGTGCGGCGGCCAGAATGAACGCATCAAGATGCGCCGGAGGCTCATCGCGACTGTGTTCACGAAAATGCTGCAGCACTTGGTCTTCCGGTGTTTTGCGAGCGTCAGTCATGTCAGTACCTCCTCGGCCAGCAGCCGACGCAGTTTTTGCTGGGCATAGCGCAAGCGGCTTTTCACCGTTTCCAGCGGTGTTTCGGTGAGGGTGGCGATCTGGGGGAAATCGAGATCGCTGTGAGCGCGAAGCAGGAACACTTCGCGCTGGTCGGCGGGCAGGTTTTGCAGGGCGGCTTCAAGGCGCTGACTGTCGCGGCTCAGGCTCAGCAGCTGCTCCGGATTGGTCGCCTCATCAATCACGGCGTGGGTCTGTTCGTCATAGCTGTCGTGCAAGGGGTTGTGAATGCCATGTTTGCGCCAGTGATCGATCAACCGATTGCGGGCAATCTGGTAGAGCCACGTACGAAAATTCGCCCGGCCCTGTGGCTGACTGGTGCTGCGGATCAGGCTCAACCAGGTGTCCTGGTACACCTCTTCGGCCAGTTCGGGTTTACCGCTGAGGCCGAGAAGGAATCGATAAAGCCCCTGGCGGTGACGGGCGTACAAAATCTCGAACGCCGGCCCGTCGCCCGCACGATAGCGGGCCAGCAGTGATTCGTCGCTCGGTTCAAGCGCTGACATGTCAGTTGTAGCCTCCCTTCAGCGGCTCACTGTTGGAGGCCGTTGTGGTGCGCAGGCTTTGCGCCAACTCCACCAGTTGCACGAACTCCGCCCGCAGACCGAATCGGTCGTCACCCCGCGCACCACGCGCCAGGGCTTCGGTGTCCTTCAGACTGAAATCACCGGTATAACGTCCATCCTTCAATTGCTGGGAAAAAGCCGCCACGGCTGCCGCAAATCGCAGGTCATCACTGGCTTTTCCGACCGAATCACCCGAAATCGGCCGCTCGATCAAGCGACTATTCCCACCTTCCGGCAACTGATAACGCACGCGCAACATCGCCAACTCTCCAGCATTCCCGGAAACAACCGACTCCGACTGACCATAGCGCAACGGCTCCAGCCAGCCTTTCTCGCCCTTGGGCACGATTTCATACAACGCCGTCACCGTGTGTCCTGCGCCGATTTCGCCAGCATCAACCTTGTCGTTGCTGAAATCCTCACGCTTGAGCGCCCTATTCTCATACCCCAACAGCCGATACTCGCTGACCTGAACCGGGTTGAATTCCACTTGCAGCTTCACGTTTTTCGCCACCACTGCGAGGGTTGATCCGAGTTGATCCACCAGCACTTTGCGCGCCTCGCGCAGGTTGTCGATGTAGGCGTAATTACCGTCTCCGGCGTCAGCCAGTTGCTCCATCAGGTGTTCATTGTAGTTATCCACACCAAAACCCAGCGTGGTCAGGGAAACACCAGTCTTGCGTTTATCCACAGCCATTTGCTTGAGGCTGTCGAAGTCGCTGACGCCGACGTTGAAGTCACCGTCGGTGGCCAGCAGGATGCGGTTGATGCCCTTGGGAATGAAGGCCTGCTGCGCCATTTGATACGCCAGCTCGATGCCCGAGGCGCCAGCGGTGGAGCCGCCAGCGGTCAATTGATCAATGGCGGTACGAATTTTCGCTTTCTCGCGGCCGGACGTGGGCTCCAGCACCACACGCGAGTCGCCTGCATAGACCACCAGTGAAACCCGGTCCTGATCGCGCAGTTGATCGACCAGCAACTTCAGCGTGCTTTTGACCAGCGGCAAACCCTCGCGACGGTCCATCGAACCGGACACGTCCACCAGAAACACCAGATTGGCCGGGGCCAGTTCCGCTACCGCGCGGTCAGACGCCTTGATGCCTATGCGCAACAATCGCGTATGCGGGTTCCACGGCGACGGCGCCAGCTCAGTGGTCACGCCGAAGGGCGAACCATCAGTGGGCAGCGCGTAGTCGTAGGGAAAGTAATTGACCATTTCCTCAAGTCGCACCGCGCCTTCCGGTGGCAGGCGACCCTGATTCAGCAAGCGGCGGACATTGGCATAAGCGCCGGTATCGACATCGGCGCTGAAGGTCGAGACTGGCGCTTCTGCCACGCTGTGAATCGGGTTATCCGCCAGCGCTTGATACTGCTCGCGCGGCTCATCGCGATATCCGAGCGCAGCCACCTCTGGCGCAAAACTTGCCATAGGTGCCGGACGTACGCTGCGTTTAGCCATGGACGCATCCGCAGCAATGGGTTCGCTGCGCACTAATGCTTCAGTCGTCATCGCACCTTGAGCCGGCGGCGCCACTTCAGCGGATTCAGGCTTGGAGGAAACGCCGCAACCGCCAACGGACAGCAACAACCCGATGGCGAAACCCTGGGCGGCCGGGCGGAGGAAATGCAGAGGGAGGGACATGTGGGCTGACCTCAGGAGGAAATTGATCCATTCATCCTCTGAGACGGACAGCCCGACAGGTTCGGGTTAAACCGCAGTGAAAAGAATCTTCAGCGGTGATAACGCCGCACTACGCTGCTGTTTCTCAGCACGTGGTCTTTGATCTTTTCCAGTAGCTGTGCGCGGGTAAGGCCAGCAGGCAAGGCGTCCGGTGCCAGGTCCAGGGCAAAAATCTGGATGACGTAGTGGTGCGCGCTATCGCCGATCGGCGGACAAGGACCGATATAACCCGTGGTGCCTTTGACGTTCATGCCGCCGACGCCTTCCAGGGTGGATTTGGCGCCGACGCCGGCCGGGATCTGGTGGGTGGTCGGTTTGATGCCGTAAAGCACCCAGTGATCGACACCTTGGCCTTTCGCACCGTCGGGGTCATGCATGACGATGGCGTAACTGAGGGTGCCCGCCGGCCCCGCGTTCCAGTTCAAGGCCGGTGACTGGTTGTGCCCACCACAATTGGGCGCGTCACTGGCGGCGGCCGAGGTAAACAGGCGGTCATCCGTGACGCCAGGGATGTTCAGGGTGAAACGTTCCTGGGCCTGCACTGGCAGTTGCACGCATAGGGCGACGGCAACGGCCGCCAGCCAAGGGTTCAAAGAGGTCAATCGGGTCATTCCGGAGCACCTTGTGCGGATGGGGCCGTCGTCGGCTTGCGAACTATAGCTGTACCGTTCGTGCGGTGGCAGCAGGAATTGGCTGAACCTCTAAACAAGCGCCAAACTCAATAGGTGAAACGCCTGCCTGGAGACCGATCATGGCACTGCAACGCGTCGCCCGTTTCGCCGATGTGCCCGAAAATCGTGGCCTTGAAGTCCAGATCGGGCAAACCAAAATTGTACTGCTGCGGGTTGGCGATCAATTACGCGCATTCCAGGGCGAATGCCCACACGCCGGGGCGCCGCTGGCCGATGGGGCGCTATGCCATGGGCGCCTGATCTGTCCGTGGCACAAGGCAGCGTATCGGATCGAAGACGGCGCGTTATGTGAACCGCCGTCGCTGGACAGTCTCAAGCGTTATCCGCTTGAAGTGCGCGAAGGCGAGGTCTGGGTCGATGATCAGCCGATGAGCGACGCTCACACGCCCCCCGCGGACGATGAGCGGACGTTCGCCATCGTCGGTGCCGGCGCGGCAGGTACGGCCTGTGCGGCGGCTTTGCGTGAAAAGGGCTTCGGCGGTCGCATCGTCCTGATCGACCGGGAACCCGACGCCGGGTACGACCGCACGGTGTTGAGCAAATTCGTGATTGCCGGTGAGATGCCGCCGCAAGAAGTCCCGCCGCTACGTGATGCAAGTTTTTACCAAACGCAGCGCATTGAACAACTGCACGGTGAAGTGGCACGTCTGGATTGCGCCAACAAGACCTTGCACCTTGTTGACGGTCAAACGCTGAGCTACGACGCGGCATTGCTGGCAACCGGCGGTACGCCAAAACCACTGGCCGTGCCGGGCGCCGATCTGCCGCAAGTCTTCCTGCTGCGTTCGAGGGATCAGGCTCAGCGAATTCTGGACGCGGCAAAACCCGGTCAGAAAGCACTCATCATCGGCGACAGCTTTATTGCCATGGAATCCGCGTCAGCCCTGCGTGAATACGGGCTGGACGTCACGGTTTTGGCTCGCCATGCGGTGCCGTTCGCCAAGCAGTTCGGCGAATCAGTGGGCAAGGCGATTCGCGCCCGGCATCAGGCTCACGGCGTGGTGTATCACACCGATGGCGAGGTCGTGCGCATCGAAGGAACGGACAAGGTCGAAGCGGTGCATCTGGACAACGGCCAACGATTGCCCGCGGACCTGGTGCTGGTCGGCATTGGCGTGACACCCGCGACCGAGGCGTTTGCCGATCTGCCCAAGGCAAAGGATCAGTCGCTGCAGGTCGATGGCGGCATGCGCGTGACTGATGGGCTCTGGGCCGTCGGTGATATCGCGACCTTCCCGCTCAATGGTCAGCCGCAACGGATCGAACACTGGCGCCTCGCCCAGCAACAGGCCCGCATCGCCGCGTCCAACATGCTGGGTGGCGACGAGCATTATCTGGATGTGCCGTATTTCTGGACCTGGCACTTCGGGAAAAACTACGACTACCTCGGCCACGCCGAATCCTGGGACGAGGTCGAGTTCAAGGGCGATCCCAACCATCCACCCTTTATTGGCCTGTTCAGCAAGAACGGCGTGGTGGCTGCCGCGGTGGCCTGCGATCGAGAGCGGGCGATGGCAATGCTGGCTGAACGCATGAAACAACCGTTGCCGGTGGATGAGGCGTGGCGGCTGATTCGGGACGAGGATTAGTCTTCAGACACCCGACAGCAAAACGCCCGGCGTCTGCATTTCGCAGAGGCCGGGCGTTTTGTTGAAGCGCGCGGTTTATTGAACCTGTGGCTCGCCGCCGATTTTGCTCATCACGAAGCTGACAAACTCTTCAAAGGTCATTTTCTGGCCATTGAATTCCACCTTGCTGTTGGCGTAGTGCAATTTGCTGACGATATTGTTGCCATCCAGTTTGGCGAATTGCGTGCCGACCGCCATGCTGCTGAACATGTCCGAGGTCGCTGCTGCCTGGTCGGCAATCAGCTTGGCGTCGGTCTGGCCGTCGATTTGCGACTGCACGGTGAGCAGGTCAACGAGCATGGGCTTGGACACTTGCACATTGACATCCAGCAACGCGATCAACTGTTGGATCAGTTGCTCCGACGGCAGGTCCATGGACTGTGGCTTGGTCAAGTCGAGCACCAGATTGGCGCGGCTTTCACCATTGGTGGATTTGAACGACAGATTCTCCAAAGCAACCTGCGGGCCAGCGGCGAGCAGTTTTTCCAGGCCTGTTTTGACCTGAGCGTTTTCTTCCGGCGTCAAAACCAACTCTGGAGCCGGCTCGCCAGCGGCAGCGGCTTCGGCGGCGGCTTTCTCGTACGGTTGCAGTTTGGTCTGGTAGATCTGCATCAGCGACATGGTCGCCGGAATGTCGAGGTTCTTCAGGCTCATGGCCAACTGTGCAGAACCGAACGCCTTGCCGTTCAGGGACACCTCGTCAACCTTGTAATCGGCACGCCCCGAAGCGCTGGTGCCCGACTCTTCCGTCTGGTTTTTCATCTCGAATTTCTTCAAGCCCAGTACGGATTGCTTGGCGCCGAAGGTGGTTTTGCTGTCGGTCAGCTCCAGGGTGTTCTCGCCGGTGTAGTAACCGTAGGTGCTTTTTATCAGGTTGCTGGCCACGGTCAGACCGCTCAGTTCAACCTTCACCGGTGTCTGGTCTTCAGCCACGGTGGTCAGCGTCATGCTGTCCATGTAACCGTTGGCCTTGATCTTTTGGGCCTGGGCGCTGGCAGCGACGTCGAGGTTCAGGCCGGAAAACTTCAGGTTGGACTTGGCATCCAGCGCTACGTCCAGCGGCAGCAATTCAAGCGTGCCATTGGTGGAGTTGTCGTAGCCGATATTGACCAGGCCTTTGAGCGGCGACTGGTTCTTGGCCGCGGCAAACCATTTCTCCGTGGCAGCGGTTCTTTCAAGTTCGTAGTGACTGGTGGCCATGACCGGCAGCCATTTCAGCGACACCAGGCGCGAAAACGGCAGCGGGCCGTGTTCGATGTGATCCACGAAGAGCAATTCGACCGGGGTCTCACCGAACATTTCACCCTCACCTTTGAGGCGATAGTGCGCGGTGCTGCTGAACACATGACGCTCCAGCGAAACCAGCTCCAGCGAAGCCGTGCCATTGGACCCCACCAGCGCAGCGTTCAGCTCTTTGTTGGCGTCGGCGATCGAAGTGTTGAGCACGCCTTCGATTTTGGTGCCGGTGTACCAGGCACCACCGGCGCTGATTGCACCGATGGCAACGACGATTCCAAGAAGCACGCCTGCTGATTTATTCATGTATGACCCAGTCAATGTCCGTTGTTGAAAGTGTGTCGTCTTCCCTGAACCCATGTCGGGTTGCGGTCACGACTGCGTGAAAAGTGCGAAGCAGATTAGCATCAGGCGCGTTGGGCGACCCAATGATTAAAGGTTAAAGAGTGTCTATGGACCGCATGCGGGGGTTGAGAGTTTCGGCGCACAGGAAATCGCTATCGCGGGCAAGCCCGCGCCCACAGGTTCGGTGCAATTCCTGTGGGAGCGGGCTTGCCCGCGATAGCGTCGGTTCAGGCGAAATCAATTCAGGAATATTGGACCTCAATCTCATCCAACTGATGATCAAAACTTTTCAGCCGCGCCGTCCACGTATACACCAGCACTTCAAAATCCCGATTGATCACCGCCCCGCCCGTGACTTCCGCGCGTGGATCGCAGAAGTCCAGCTGATAGCGTTCACGGGCCATGGCAGCCGCCACGTCGGAGAGTTCACGGGCATTATTGAGCCAGTGCCTGCCGTCGTCAGAAACTTGTTTGTCCAGTTCAAGGCATTGCTTTTTCAAGGTCTCGAGGCTTTTTTCCAGCGGCGTGCCGGTGAGTTCACCCATGACTTCCTGGAACGTGCGCCCCGGTTGCCAGTAGCTGCCCCAGAAATACCGGTCAAACACCGTTTCGACCCGACGCAAAGCCACCTTGGTGTCCCAGATCAGCACCAGCGTCTTGCCTTGTTCGAGTTGTCTTTTTTTGATGCGCTGGCCCTGGACAGAAGCCCAGGCCACCACGACGATTGCCATCGCGGCAATCAGCGCGGATGCGCTGTCGAGAAACACCAGAGCCTTGTCGATCTGGTGGGACAGCATGACGCCGTAAAAATAGGTGGCCGACAGCAAAACCAATGCCGTGATAGCGCACCAGAAGCCGGGAGCATAAGGGTTTTTCATTATTAGATCCCCATGACCAACGCGAGCCTTGATCGATGAAGTCGACGCGCGACTTCATCATTTCAAAGCATAGCAACGGCCTCAGGGTTTGCTGGTGTTCGTGCCTTGCGTTCGTCCGCTTTCCCAACCGCCGCCCAAGGCGAGGAACAAATCGATCTGGCTCATCGCAACTTGCGTGTTGGCGGAAGCCAGTTGCGCCCGCACATCGGTGTAGGTGCGGGTCGCTTGCAGGTCAGCCAGAAACGACGCGCGGCCGGCCTGGAAGAAGCGGTGGGTCTGGTCGGCGGCCAGTTGCGCCGATTGTTCGGCGTCGGCCAACGCATCGCGACGTTGCAACAGCGCGGAATACTGCGCCAGGCTGGTCTGGGCCTCGCGGATGGCGTTGAGCACCACGCCGTCGAAATGCGCCAGCGTGCCCTGGGTCGTCGCCTCCGCCTCGCGGATTCGCGCCCGGGAGCCGTTGGACGGCACGGTCCAACTCAGCAACGGCCCGAAGCCCCAGCGATTGGTCGACGGTTTGCCGAGGTTCTCCAGAATGCCGACAGTGCCGACGGTCGCACCGATGCTGATGTCGGGGTACAACTCGCCCGTGGCGATACCAATGCCGGCGGTCGCTGCGGCCAGTCGACGTTCGGCCTGACGCACGTCAGGGCGGCGTTTGAGCAAAGTGGCGCCGTCACCGACCGGCAACAATTGGGTAATTTTCGGCAATTCGGCGCAGGTGGCGGTGCCGGCGGGCAATTGGTCGAGCGGTTTGGCCAACAGCATCGACAAGCGGAACAACCCGGCCTGCCGCGCGGCCTCATAACGCGGCATGTCGGCGCGCAAGGATTTGAATTGGGTTTGCGAGCGAGTGACCTGGGTTTCATCGCCGCGCCCGGCATCACGCAGACGCTGGATCAGCGTCGTGCCCTGGGCTTGCAGATCGAGGGAATGCTGGGCAATTTCCCGCTCTTCGTTGGCCGCGCACACCTGGGTGTAGGCCCGGACCACATCGGCGACCAACGTAATGCGTGCCGTATCGGCGGCCGCTTGTGTCGCATCGGCATTGGCCTTGGCGGCTTCGATACCGCGTTGCAGCGTGCCGAACAGGTCGAATTGATACGAGGTGGTAATGCCGATGTCGCCGACGTTGGCCACCGGCACTTTCTCCGGTATCAAAAAGGCTTCGCCAGACTCCTGCAGACGCTGGGCGCCCATCTTCACACCGCCACTCCAGCCACCGGCCGCTTGCGCCTCATCGACTTGAGCGCGAGCTCGGGAAAGGCTCGCCGCCGCAACGCGTAGATCAGTGTTGGTGGCCATCGCCTGCTGGACCAATTGGTCCAGGCGCGGATCCTGATACAAGCGCCACCAATCGGCGGGCACCGGGGCGGAAACGACATTTTTGCCGTCCACCGCCAGGTCACCCTGCAGATCTTCACGGTGGATGGCCGCCTCGTCCGGCAAATGATAATCCGGCCCGACCACCTGACAGGCCGACAGCAACAAACCTAATCCGGCGACCGCCAAACCCGAGGCCCTGCTCATTTCGCGGGCTCCTGCGACTGGTCATCGATGATCGATACGGTGGCGGTCCGGCCAGCGATCATGCGGAAATCCGCCGGCACGTCGTCGAAGGCAATCCGCACCGGAATCCGCTGGGCCAGTCGCACCCAACTGAAGGCCGGATTGACGTTGGGCAGCAGGTTGCTGCCGCTGCTGCGGTCACGGTCCTCGATGCCGGCGACGATGCTTTCCACATGGCCGCGCAGGCGTGCGCGGTCGCCGATCACTCGAATGTCGACACCCTGGCCAACATGAATGCCGTCCAGTTTGGTTTCTTCGAAATAGCCGTCGATGTGGAACGAATTGCTGTCCACCACCGACAACACCGGGCGCCCGGCCGTGACGAACTCCTGCGCCCGCGGCGCACGGTCGTTGATGTAACCGTCCACCGGGCTGCGGATGGTCGAGCGGTCGAGGTTGAGCTGGGCGCTGTCCACGGCCACCTGGGCTTCCATCAACGCCACTTCGGCGCGGGCCACCCGCGACTGGCTCTCTTCCAGTTGCTCGCCGGGCACCAGATTGCCCAGGCCACGGTTACGCTTGGCTTCGCGCTGCGCCTGGGCCAGGGTTTCCTGACGGTCGGCCACGGCCGCCTTGGCTTGGCGCAGGGCCAGCTTGAAACGGTCCTGATCGATGCTGAACAGCACCTGGCCGCGCTTCACCAGTTGGTTGTCGCGCACCGCCACTTGCTGGATCAGACCGGATACGTCCGGGGCGATCTGCACGATGTCGGCACGGATGTGCCCGTCCCGCGTCCACGGGGCGAACATGTAATACATCACCATGCGCCAGACCACGACGACGGCGAAGCTCACGATCAGCAGGGTCAGGACTACGCGACCCAGGGTCAAAAAAGGTTTTTTCATGTCATCAGGTATCGACTGAGTGAGTCCACGGCGCCGAGCAGCAAGGCGTAGAGAGCCACGTTGAACAATGCCCGGTGCCAGACCAGACGGTAAAAGTGCAGGCGCGTCAGCAACCCGTGCACCAACAGGAACAACACATACGTAATGCCCATCAGCACCAGCAGCGTGGGCAGGAAGACCCCGCTGATATCCAGGTCACCGATCATAAAGGCGCTCCATCAATGCCATGGGGAAGCGGTTCTTCGAGTTCACCGGCGCTGACGAATTCAACACCGGGCAGCAAGGCCAGACGCAAACCGCTCAATGCGTGCAGCAAGTGCAGGCGCGCGCCGTCATCGCAGTCGGTATTGAGCGCGCGGCGGGCGCGGTCGAGGGTCATCAGCAGCGGGCTCGGGGCCGGCAATCGCTCCCCAGCCTTCAAACACGCCTTGAAGTACTCGCCGACCTCGGCCACCACTTGATGCAGCAACGCTTGCGGCGCGCCGACCACGCGCGGCGTGTAAGCGAGCAAGTCGAGCACGTTCAAGGCCACACGCACTTCCCGCAGCGCAATACCCGTGTCTTGCCCGGTCATAGCCAGGCGCGGCAGATGTTGCATCAGTCGATCGAGCATCTGCACGCCAAGGTGCCGGTGTTCGGCTAGCGACGCCGGTTCGCTGAGGCTGACGATGTCGCGCCAGCTGAAACGCGTCAGGCGCTTGGCCGCCAGTTCCGCCCCGAACGGCCGGGCGATCAGGGTCCAGACGAACGCGAACAGCAAGCCGACCGGGCCGGCGAGGTTGGAGTTGGCGAAGCTGAGGAAATCCGCGTCGTAGGCACCCTGAATACTGATGAAGGACGACGTGTTGACGAGGGTCAGGAGCATGCCCAGATAAAATTGCGGCTTGACCGTTAGCGTGCCGATGCAAATGAACGGCACCGAAAATGCCAGCACCAGCATCGGGAAGTCATGCAGGTTGGGCAGGACCAGAAACAGGTAGAGGCTGGCGAACAGCACCGACATCGCGGTCCAGAAAAAGAACCGGAAAATCTGCGGCGCCGGGTCGTCCATCGAAGCGAAGAAGCTGCACGCCACCGCCGCCAGAATCACCGCTGCACCGCCGTCGGTCCAGCCGAGCAGAATCCACAGTACCGAGGCGACGATGATCGCCGTCACCGTGGACGCCGCCGAATAGAGCATCAGCCCTCGGTCGAGAAATGGCGATAGGCGACCCAGGCGCCAATGCCGATACACCGCACGCCAGCTGTCCTGGCTTTCGCACTGAATCGCCTGTTGCAGGCTGCGGCAGTCTTGCCACACGTCGATCCACTCGCCGAGGCGATACAACGCGTTGGAAAACAGCAGCTGCTTGCGATCATCCAACGCTTCGGCGGACGGTTGCAGCGCCTCGAGTCGGTCTTTCAGCGCCTGCCAACGGCCGATGTCAGCATCCTTGTGATCGAGCCATTCGGTGGTCGCGGTGAGCGCCGGCGCGAACTTATCCACAAGCTCGGGTGTACGTCGTTCGAGCGCATACAACGCGTCATCAAGGGCATCGATCACGGGCAGCAAGTGAATCATTCGCCCGCGCAATTCCTTGGTATTGCGCACCGTCTGTGGCCGCGCGCCCTCGTGGGGCAACTGACCGATCATCAATTCCAGGCTGTTGAAGGTCGCGACCATCGCCGAGCGCAAGGCACTGACTTCGTCCGGTTGTACGTTGCGGCTGAGGAAACGCTGGCTGTACGTCGAGGCGTCGGCGAACCACTTGCTCACCGAATCGTTGAACACGGGGGCCAGCCGTCGAGGCCAGAACATCGCGCCGACCACCGCCGCCACCGCGATGCCGAGGAAAATTTCTTCGGTTCGCGCTTCAGCCACATCCCACACCGCCAACGGGTTATCCACCACCGGCAAGGCGATCAACGGCAAGGTGTAGCCGGCGAGCATCAGCGCATAACTGTTGGCCGTACGCAGATGCAGGGACAGGAACAGCAACGTCCCGGTCCACAGCGCGATCACCACCACCAGCACATAGGGACTCTGGACGAACATCGGCACAAAAAAAACCGCAGCCGCCGCACCGAGAAAGGTGCCGACGGCGCGGTATAGCGCCTTGGAACTGGTAGGACCGACGAACGGGCTGGAAACGATGTACACGGTCGCCATCGCCCAATACGGACGCGGCATTTGCATAAGCATGGCGATGTACAGCGCAATCATCGACGCCGCGAACGTGCGCACCCCGTAGAACCAGTCCCGTGCTGGAGGAACGCCAGTGAAAAATCCGCTCAAGGGTTGGCCACCGACGGCGCATTGGCCGCTTCAAACGCTTTCAATACCCGCAGCGTAGCTTCCAGATCACTCTGGTCGATCCCTTCAAGCACTTCATGACGCAGGCGCACCAGCTCCACTTCAACCGCCTGCACCAAGTCCCGGCCGGTTTGCGTCAGGCTCAGGCACTTGGCGCGCCGGTCATGGACGTCTTCGGTGCGACAGACATAGCCGGCGTGACACAACTGATCGAGCAGACGCACCAGCGACGGACTCTCCATCCCCGCCGCTTGCGCCACCGTCACCTGCCGAACGCCCTCGCCCAAACGCCCAATCATCAGCAACGGGACGGCGCAGGCTTCGGAAATTCCATAGTTGACCAGCGTGGTCTGGCAGATCTTTCGCCAATGCCTGGCGGCCACCACCATGGAGCTGCTGATGTTCATCTGGAGAGCGTCGAGGGTTTTCGGCACGAGGAGAAACACACTGTTAGTTTGCTAACTATCAATATCGCATTGGAAGGGAAAGTTGGTCAAGTTTTGAAACAAATTGGTGGCCATGGCTCATGACTAGCTTCGGCAGGAATCGCAGCAGCATTCGAAACTGCGTAACGATTTCTACCGGACTGAAACTCACTCAATTACTAAAACTCCTGCAGCAGTGTTTGAAAACACCCTGGATTCTGCGGAATCAAAGGAATACCGCACTTTCCTGCGAAGGAAAGTGGACTCAGCACGGCTATCAAAACGTCAAGGCCAATACTTCGGTCATGACGAGATCGAAACAGAGTTTGTCGCCAGGCGGGCACTGGCGGCGGAATAGAAAGATCGGAAAGCCTATTAACGTTTCTTGGCCCGGTCGTAAACAGCGCTGCGTTCACGCTTACCCACTGCCACCACGGAAACGACCACACGTTCATCAATAACTTCGTACACCAACCTGTACCCCGATGAGCGCAATTTGATTTTGTAGCAGTCAGGCATTCCATGTAGTGAGTCTGACGGTACTCGCGGGAGCTGAAGTCGCTCAGCCAGTTTCTCCTTGAATTGATCGCGCCACGTATGACCTAGTTTGTCCCACTCCTTGCGTGCGGACGGCAGGAACTCAAGCTTATAGGTCATCCAGGTTTACCGGCACCGGTGTCTCATGCCTGCGAGAGCGAACAATTTCCGCCAGTTCAAGATCATCGAGTCGCTCCATCATGCACTCGAAAACATCGGCCGGAACCATGTAGCCCATGACGCGATTGTGATTTAGCACCGCCACAGGCCCTCCATGGGCGCCGTTTAGTACCGCGGATGGATTTTTCTTCAACTCAGACACGCTGACAGCGATGTCGGCCAGAACATTTTGCATAATTAAGACCTCAATTCAGGTCTAGATGCTGGTCCATTCACGTTTCATGAGCAACCTAGAAAAAACTCTAAAATTGGATTTTTCCTCAGTTTTTTTACCGCCCACCAGTTTTTTTTACATTTCGCCATTTTTCCCCGGATTTTTTTACACCCCCCGCCCCTTCCTCAACATCACATCCAGTTGATCCACCACCTCCGCCCAATCCGCGTCATCCAGAATCTCCTCCCGCAATAACTGCGCTTGGCTCTCGCTCCAGAAAAATGCATCCGCCAGATGCAGTTCGGGCTTGAGCGGTGAATGGGTGGCGATGAATTGGTCGATGCTGACCGGGTCGCTGGCCAGGCCGAGTTGTTTGAACAGGGATGGAAGGCTATGGATTGGGGATTCCATGGATGGCTCCTTTTTTGGCAAATGATTGGGTGACTGCTTTGCAGTCAATCGCGGGCAAGCCACGCTCCCACAGGATTGCGAAAGCCTGTGGGAGCGTGGCTTGCTCGCGATGACGGTATCACTGATGCCGCAAAACTCATTGGCTCAACTCACGCACCTCGGCATGCGGCACCATTTTCAGGAACTGCGGCATGTCCATGTGCAGCAGATTGGTGTGGTTGCCGGCTTCCAGGTAAATGTCTTTCTGGCGGGTCAACAGCGGGTCGATGACCACATCAAGTCCATAGGACTCGCCCAGGGCTGGCACAGCGCCGCGTTCACAATCATCAAACAGATGCGGCAGATTGCTTTCCCGGGAGACCTGCCATTCGCCACTGCTGCGCACTTTGCTCAGGTCCAGGTGACGACTGGCTGGCAGCACCGCCATCAAGAAATGCCCGTGTTGATCGTCGAGGATCACCGACTTGGCCACCCGTTCGGCAGGAATGCCCGCCAGCCGCGCAGTTTCAAGGCTGCTGGCCGAGTGAGGATGGGAAACGATGTCATATTCGCAGTGCGCCTTGTCCAGGCTGTTCTGCACGGTTCTTGCCATACGCATGATGCACCTCGGTGTCCGCAACAACGTTTGGCGGACAATGATTAACCCTTTTACACCCTTAAAAGTTTAGGCCCGCCGGGGCTATCCGGTGGGAAATCTGCTCGTCGGCAGACGTCTAAATTTGATCAAAAATCGTACAGCCAACCGCTCAGCTAGACTGTATACAGAACACCACAGAACACCCTGACTCTCCCGGAGGGTCACGTGAACACTCGTTGCTGTTTCGTTGCGTTGCTGCTGGCCTTGAGCGGATCGGTTTTCGCCGCCGACACCGTCGTGCTCCTGGTTCCCAACCCCATCGGGATCTGGCTGATCACGTTCGGCATTGCGTTTCTGATCGCCGAGGCAGCCTTGCCCAATTACGGCGTGATCGGTCTGGGCGGCATCGCGATGTTCGTGATTGGCGCAATCATTCTGACCAACACCGAGGTGCCTGTGCCGTTGATGATCGGCCTGGGATTGATCAGTGCGCTGCTGCTGATTTACCTGCTGATCCGCGCCCTGAAAACCCGGCCGCGCCACGCCGTCACTGGCGATGCCGAGTTGCTGGGCAGCGTGACGGCAGTCACATCGCTGCAGGCCGACAGCGCTTGCAACGGCTGGGTGCACCTGCAAGGAGAACAGTGGCAAGTATTCAGCGCCACCCCGCTGCAACCCGGTCAAAAGGTCCGGGTGGTGGGCCGCAAGGGATTACTGCTGCAAGTGGCCGCGGCTGACGCGGCGCCGGGTGGAGAATAACCATGGGCCTGCAATTGGGTTTTGCCGCGCTGCTGTTACTGGTGATCGCGCTGGCGGGATCGACCTTTCGCATCCTGCGCGAATACGAGCGCGGGGTGGTGTTCCAGCTTGGGCGCTTCTGGCAGGTCAAAGGCCCTGGTCTGATTCTGTTGATTCCGGTGGTCCAGCAAATGGTCCGGGTCGACCTGCGCACTATCGTGCTCGACGTACCGCCACAAGACGTGATCACCCGCGACAACGTTTCGGTCAAGGTCAACGCCGTGCTGTATTTCCGCGTGCTCGACCCACAGAAAGCCATCATCCAGGTCGAAGACTTCCTCATGGCCACCAGCCAACTGGCGCAGACCACGTTGCGCGCCGTGCTCGGTAAACATGAACTCGATGAACTGCTGGCCGAGCGCGAACGCCTGAACATCGACATCCAGCAAGTGCTCGACGCCCAGACCGATGCCTGGGGCATCAAGGTCGCGAACGTCGAGATCAAGCACGTCGACCTCAACGAATCGATGATCCGCGCCATCGCCAAACAAGCCGAGGCCGAACGGGAACGTCGGGCCAAGGTGATTCACGCCGAAGGTGAATTGCAGGCCTCGGAAAAACTCATGCAGGCCGCAGAAATGCTCGGCCGCCAGCCGGGGGCGATGCAGTTGCGTTACATGCAGACGCTGAGTTCGATAGCCGGGGACAAGAGTTCGACCATTGTCTTTCCGCTGCCGATCGAGCTGCTCAAGGGGATGGCGGATTTGTCGGGTAAATCCTGACTTTCTGCGCGAACACCAACGTCCGGTAGCTGCGTCGGAGATTTCCTTCAAGTTGTAGTGGTGTTGGTGAAGTTGTTACCGCCCAAAGCCGGGGCTAGTCTGGCCTTGTCACTGAATAAACGGTGACACGGACGTGCAAGTCCGACGAAACTGTTTAGGTCGCAATTGCCCTATCTCTCAATGAGTTTTTACAGGCTCATTGCTTTATGGCGGCTGCGCGCAGGAGATCCTCGGATCTGCTGGGTGTCCTAAACAGTCCCGGTCTTGCACACCTGCGCACGGCCGCCACCCCATTCGCGTGCAAGCGAACGGTGACGGCTCCAACTTACTGTTTAGGGTGTTTTATATGATCAAAGTAACTCCGAATCCGCCAGCTGACCCTGGCACCGATTCTGAAGAATCTCTCGAAGCCGAAAAACTCAAAGAAGCCGCCGACCGCGCCTTCGCCCACTACTTCCCCCCGACCGCCGAAAAACCAGCCAAGCGCCGCAAAGGCCATCTCTTCACTGTCTCTGCCGACATCGACACCGAATCCCTACTGGCCAACGCCTCCGAAGACCTGCTGTCGATCAGCGCCATTGCGGCCGATCTGGCGGACGATGTCGACGGCACGCGGCGCTCGGTGGCCCTGGCGCTTAGCCGCATGGCTGATGGTGTGCAATTGCTTGTCGAACGAGCGCTGGATCATTGGGAGGCGTTGCAAATGGAGAAGGCTCAAACCAAGGTTTAGCCGGGTAGATTGGTGGTGAATTGACCACCGTCATCGCGAGCAGGCTCGCTCCCACAATTGATTTTCAGCGAACACAACCTTGGTGTACGACCAAAATTCAATGTGGGAGCGAGCTTGCCCGCGATGGCGTCAGTAAAGTCGATACATGGCTTGGCAACTGCCACACTCTCATTCAAGCGCGAGCAGGCCGCTCGACTCATCGTTTCGGCAGCACCGCGCATTCGCCGAGCCAAGTCAGCAAGCGTTCGAGGCACGCTTCAACCGATAGCACGCCGGTGTCGAGCACCAAGGCAGCCGACGGCGGTGTTTCATAGGGCGCCGATACGCCGGTAAATCCCGCCAGATCACCGCGACGTGCCCGGGCATAGTGCCCTTTGGGATCGCGCTGCTCGCACACCGCCAACGAAGCGCTACACCAGACTTCGCGGTAGTCCTCGCCCAGACGCCTGGCGAACACTTCACGCAGTTCAACAAGCGGCGCGATCATGGCGAGGATGACGACTTGCCCGTTCGCTACCAACAGCGCCGCCACTTCACTGGCCCGGCGAATGTTCTCCAGACGATCGCTGTCGGTAAAACCCAGGTCGCGATTGAGCCCCACCCGCAGCCCGTCGCCATCGAGCACCAGGCTCTGCACGCCGCGCTCGAACAGTTCGGCGTGCAACGCCTGCGCCAGCGTTGACTTGCCCGCCGCCGGCAAACCGGTCAGCAAAATCGCTGTACCGTGATGACCATTACGCACCTCACGCTGCTCGCGGCTGATGCTCGCCGTCGGCGCGCGCAGATTATTGGACCGGGGCATGGGTCACCGGCATGCTGATATCGCCCGACGCCCATGCCGCCTCGCGGTTGGCCAATGCGGTGGCGATGGATTGGACTTCAGTGGATTGCACTTCGTCCGGCATCGGGTCGAGGCCGGCACTGGCGAAAATCTGACCATAGGCGTTACGCAGATCGGCATAGGACAGGTCACGGCGCAAATCCGCCTGCAACGTATTCAATTCGCCCTGAATCAGGTCCAGTTCACCGAGGCTCGCTGCCTGATGACGGTTTCGCAACTGTCCGAGAATCTGCCCGTCGATGCTCGACAATTCCTGATTGGTCTGGAACTGATGCAGTGCCTCCTGATAGTTGGCGTTGGCCACGTAGAGCTGGGCCAGCACGGCGATGGACATGGCCTGACGGCGCGCCTTGGCGACTTCTTCGCCCGCCTTGGCCACGTTGATCGCGGCCGGTGCGGAGATCACGTTGAACAGGTTCCAGGTCAGCTTGACCCCGTAGTCGGCCCACTTGTCATTGACCAGAAACGAGTTGCTGTCGTAATGCCCGCCCGCCGAAAACTCCAGCCCCGGCAACAATCGCAGCATGGCTTTACGGGTTTCGGCGGTGCTGATGCGGGTTTGGTAATCCTGCTCGCGCAGCTCCGGACGGCTGGCCAGGGCTTCGTGTTCCAGGCTGGCCATGCCGACCTTCAATTGCGGTATCGAGTAATCATCCGGAGTCGCCAGTTTCAGATCGGTGCCCATCGGCAGATTGATCAGGGTCGCCAGTTCGGTTTTGGCCAACGACAAGGCCCGGCGCTGTTCCTGCAACTGACGGGTCGCCTCGATCAACGAGCGCTGATAACCCAGCGCCTGGACCGGATCGCCGATGCGTTGGGTGCTCATGCTTTGGCTGTTGCTACGCGCCGTATCGACCCGGGCCATCAGGCTGTCGATCTGCGTGAGCAGACGCTCGGCGGCCACCGCTCGCCAATAGGCCGAGCGCACATCCTGGACGATGGTGTTGATCACCTTGCGCCGGCGTTCCTGCACGATCAGTCGCTGGTCGCCCTGCTGCTTGGCGCTGATGTAACTGACGCCGAAGTCGAGGACGTTCCACACCATGGTCAGGTCGGCCACTCGGCGGTCACGGTCCTGGGAGGTCGAAGGTTCCAGGGATTGGGTGCCGGTGAGCACGCTCTGGCTGCTGGAGGCACCCTGGTTGTTGCGCCCGACATAGCCGGCGTCGAGAGCCATGCGCGGCAGCATGTCGAAGCTGGCGAGGTCAAGTTGGCGCTTGGCCAAGGCCTCTTCCATGATCTTGAGCCGGCCTTCGAGGTTGTACTTCACCGCGCGGGCCATGGCCTGGTGCAAGGTCAACGGCCCGTTGAGCGGCTCCTGACCGGTGTACATGGTTTGCATATCGCTTTTGGCACGTTGCTCACTGACGCTACGTTCAATCGGCTCACTTTTGACCGCACATCCGCTGACCGCCAGCGCCAGCAGGCTGGCGCCGAACAACTTCTGACTTCTATTCATCCTTGACTGCCCCTGGATTGCGCATAGTTTTTAAGATTATTCAGGCCTGCATTTCGCTGATGCCGACCTGTTTCAACGCCGCCGCCAAGCGGTCGACCTGCCGTTGCTCGGTGTCTGTGAGCTGTTGCAGTTGCTGGTTCAGGGTCAACGCGCCAAACACGCCGCGCAGCCCTTGGGAAGCATCCCCGCCCTTGATCGAATGATTGCCAAAGCTGTTCAGCGAATCCCGTTCGCTGGCGGTGTCCTGATTGAACAGACTCGACAAGGTGCTGGTGCTGAACACCCCGCCATCGCCGCCGCCAAAACCGAGGAAACCGTGGCCCGTGCCATCGCCACCGCTCTCGCTGCTGCTGAATACCTGTGCAATGAAGCTTGGCGACAGCGCGCCGTGATTCATGAAAATGTCGCCCAGCGGCCGGATGCCGTTGCCGATCACCCGGTCTTCGAACAACGGCGCAAACGTCAGCGGCGAGGCCAGCGCGCCGGTTGGCGCGGCGAAGATCACCGGTTGCAGTGGCACTTGCGGCTGGTCGAGTACGGCCACCGGTTGCGAGATGCGGAACTCCGGATCCGGCGCCACCACCACAACCGTCGTCGACGGTGCCGACACGGTGTTGATCGCGTAGCCGTTCGATTGGCTGGTGCCGCTGCCGGCGTTACCCGAACCGTCCGTGACGCCCGCGACGTTCAGGCTGATCGCGTTATTGGCGTTGCTGACGTTGCCGGTCGGCGTCAGCAGCGCGGTCCAGGTTTTGCCACCGTCGTTGCTCGACAGGTTGGACAAAGTGCCGTTGGCCACGCTGACGTCGGACAGGTCGAAACCGCTCACCGCTTCATTGAAGGTGAAGGTCACCAGTGACGTCTGGCCCACACCCAGGTTCGGGTTGGCCACGACGACTGTGGCCGTCGGCCTCTCGCCGTCGATCACGTAGTTGTTGGACACCGCCACGCCATCGCCGGCGTTGCCCGCCAGGTCACTGACGTTGCTGGTGTCCAGGGCAATGAAGTTGCTCGGGTCGCTGATGTTGGCGGTCGGGGTGAATGTAGCGGTCCAGGTCTTGCCACCGTCGCTGCTGGCCAGGTTGGTCAGCTCGCCATTGGTGACGCTGAGGTCCGACAGGTCGAAATTGTTCACCACTTCGCTGAAGGTGATCGTCACCAGTGTGGTCTGGCCCATGCCCAGGTTCGGGTTGGCGACCACGATGGTGGCGGTCGGGCGGGTGGCGTCGAGGGCGTAGTTGTTGGAGATCGCGATCCCGGCGCCGGCGTTGCCTGCAGCGTCCGCCACGTTGCTGCTGTCGAGCAGGATCAGGTTGGTGGTGTCGTTGATATTGGCCGTCGGGGTCAGGGTCGCCGTCCAGGTTTTGCCGCCGTCACTGCTGAGCAGGTTGGACAGGTTGCCGTTGGCGACGCTGAGGTCCGACAGGTCGAAACCGGATACCGCTTCGGTAAAGGTAATCGTGACCGTGGTCGTCTCGCCGATGCCCAAGCGGTTGTCCGCCACGACGATGGTCGCGGTCGGCCGCGCCGTGTCGATGGCATAGTTGTTGGAATCGGTCACGCCCACGCCGCTGTTGCCCGAACCGTTGACCACGCCGGTGTTGTCCAGGGTAATCAGGTTGGTCGCGTCGGTGATGGCGCTGGTCGGCGTAAACGTCGCTGTCCAGGTGATGCCGCCGTCGCTACTGCTCACCGCAGTGAGCGTACCGTTGGCGATGGTCAGGTCGGCGTTGGTGAAACCGCTGACGGCTTCGCTGAAGGTGATGGTCACCCCGGAGGTTTCACCGGCCTTCAGGGCGTTGTCGGCGACCACAATGGTTGCGGTCGGCACGCTGGTTTCCACCACGTAGTTGGCGGAATCGGTGGTGCCTGCGCCCGCGTTGCCGGCCACATCCGCGACGCCGGCGTTGTTCAGGGTGATGACGTTTGTTGCGTCGGTCACACCGAGGGTCGGCGTGAAATTCGCGGTCCAGGTGATGCCGCCGTCGCTGCTGCTCACCGCACTCAACGTACCATTGGCAATCGTCAGGTCGCTGTTGTCGAAACCGCTCACTGCCTCACTGAAGGTGATGGTCACCAGAGAGGTTTCGCCCGGTTTCAGAGTGGTATCGCTCAACACGATGGTGGCAGTGGGGCGTTGACTGTCGATGGCGTAATTGTTGGAATCGGTGGTACCCGAGCCAGCGTTGCCGGCCAGGTCCGCGATCCCGGTGTTGTTCAGGGTGATCAGGTTGGTCGCGTCGTTGAT
>NZ_CATKQW010000008.1:0-104809 GCF_949767865.1 Pseudomonas sp. IT-P294
ACTGCGAAGGGAAGGGCAGCTGAGGCTGCCCATGCATCCCCTGCCACTTAAAGAAACTTCGGCAGAACGTGCTCTGCGATCTCTTCAATCACATCTGCCACAGGGCGCTCGCTACGGCGCAAGTGCAAGCCAACGTGTTGCACACCGGCTTCGCGCAATGCCTGAAGCTCATCGATCAGGGCTAACCGTCCACAGCTCCCACCGAAGCGCACGCGCCGCATGGGGGCATGGGGATTCGCTGCCAGGTCCAGATGTACGAAGCTGATATAAGGTTTATCGCCCCCGACTTCCCGCCACAGCCCCACTCGCCGACGATGCTCATCGGGCGTGCCAGGGTAGGCAAGCCAGCCATCCATATGTTCACCGATCCAGGCGGGTGATTGCTGACCCAGGCCTGCCACCAGTAACGGCGCAGAATGTTTGCGCTCTGGAAGCAGTCGAGCTCCCTCAGGCAAACGACCTTCACCCTGGCTGCGTATCAATTCAACCGTGTCGCGAAAGACCTCTCCTCGCTGAGCGTAATCCACTCCAAACAACGGGTACTCCATCGGTCGGTCACCACTGGCGACTCCCAATAGCAAACGTCCATCACTCAACTCATCAACACTGTTTGCGGCTTTAAGGGTTAGCCAAGGCTGACGCAATGGCAGCACCACCGCCGCGGTACCCAGCATGATGTGTTCTGTAATACCGGCGAGATACCCAAGGTAGGAAAAGGTCTCGAAGACTTGTGCTGCGTCGCCAAAGTCAGGGTCGTAAATCGGCACATCGCGCACCCATAGGGCCCGGAAACCTGCTTTGTCTGCCAGGCGAGCCATCGTGGCGTGCTGTTTTAAATCGGGAACACCGAACGGCCGATCCTCAGCTATTCGACTCCGCTGCCCGTCACTGGACCAATCATTATCAAGCGGGAGTTCAAGCCCTATGGAAAATCCGTTTGAGCCAAGTAATCGTTGAAAGCGTGGATGCATGAAAAGACTCCCAAAACAGAAATGGAATGACATGCACCCAGTATCCATAGGCGGATCAGCAAGAAAAATGCATGAATCGGAATATCAGTCTTGAACAGAACGCACGAGTCTGCGGAACACCGACTGTCGTTTTGGCCTGTGAAGGACAACCCTTATAGGAAATCGCACTAAAGTGACCGCATGGTTTTTGGTATGGTGCAGCTCGTTTTTTTAACGGACTGATTTCAGGCCCACGGATCGGCGCCCCTTTTTATCGTCATAGAGTTGCTACAGAAATGCCTGAACCCATACCCATTAAGGACCATGAAAAAGAGAAGAGTCTGGTCAACAAACGGTTGATCGCCTGCGCCTTGTTCGTCGTCGCCATATCCTGCGCACTCGTGGTGCGCATGTATGTGTTGCAGGTGGTCGAGTTCGACTATCACTCCACTATCTCCGAAAACAACCGTGTCCATGTACTGCCAATCACCCCTACGCGAGGGCTGATCTTTGACCGCAACGGTGTTGTCCTGGCAGACAACCGTCCCAGCTTCAACCTGACTATCACCCGCGAGCGCGCTGCCGATGTCAAAGAAGAGCTGGATGAAGTGGTCAGCCTCCTGCAGCTTCCAGCAGAAGACCGGACACTGTTCGATAAAGCCATGAAGCAGGCACGTCACCCGTTCGTGCCGGTCACCCTGTTCTACGAGCTCAGTGAACAGCAAATCGCGGTGCTCGCGGTCAACGAGTTCCGTTTGCCGGGGATCGATGTCGAGCCACAATTCGTCCGCCATTACCCGATGGGCGCACACTTCGCCCATTCGATCGGCTATGTCGGTCGCATCAACGAAAAAGAATCCAAGACCCTCGATAACGTTGAATACCGTGGCACACAGTCCATCGGTAAAACCGGTATCGAAAAGTTCTACGAGTCAGAGCTGCACGGTCACGTCGGCTACGAAGAGGTTGAAACCAACGCCCAGGGCCGCGTACTGCGAGTGCTCAAGCACACCGATCCGATCCCTGGCAAAAACATCGTGCTTAGCCTGGACGTCAAACTTCAGGAAGCGGCCGAGGACGCCTTGGGGGATCGTCGCGGTTCTGTGGTCGCGCTCGATCCGTCGACCGGCGAAGTATTGGCCATGGTCAGCAAGCCAAGTTTCGATCCAAACATGTTCGTGACCGGCATCAGCTTCAAGGAGTACGCAGCACTGCACGACTCCATCGACCGGCCGCTGTTCAACCGCGTGCTGCGCGGCCTCTACGCGCCAGGTTCGACCATCAAGCCTGAAGTGGCAATTGCAGGCCTCGATGCCGGTGTCGTTACCCCCCAGACACGTGTCTTCGATCCAGGTTACTACCAGCTCCCGGACTTCGATCACAAATACCGCAACTGGAACCACAGCGGTGACGGCTGGGTGGACATGGACGCGGCGATCATGCGCTCCAACGACACCTATTTCTACGACCTGGCTCACAAGCTGGGCATCGATCGCCTGCACGATTACATGGCGATGTTCGGCCTCGGCGAGAAGGTCTCGCTGGACATGTTCGAAGAGTCTGCCGGCCTGATGCCGTCCCAGGCCTGGAAGCGTGCCACGCGCCGACAGCCGTGGTTCCCCGGTGAGACTGTCATCCTCGGCATCGGTCAGGGCTATATGCAAGTCACTCCGCTGCAACTTGCCCAAGCCACTGCGCTGATTGCCAACAAAGGCGTCTGGAACCGGCCGCACCTGGCCAAGACAGTGGATGGCGTGGCGCCCGTGGACGAGCATCCGATGCCGAACATCCTGCTCAAGGATCCGCGTGACTGGGAGCAGGTCAACCACGGCATGCAGTTGGTCATGCACGACCCTCGAGGCATTGCCCGAGCGGCTGCGCTGGGCGCTCAGTACCGCATCGCCGGCAAGAGCGGGACCGCGCAGGTAGTGGCGATCAAACAAGGCGAGCGCTACAACCGGGCGAAAACCCTGGAACGTAACCGCGACAACGCCTTGTTCGTCGGTTTCGCCCCGGCCGAACACCCCAAGATCGTTATTTCGGTGATGATCGAAAACGGTGAGGCCGGTGGTCGAGTCGCCGGTCCAGTGGTCAGGCAGATCATGGACGCCTGGCTACTTGACCAGGACGGCCATCTCAAGCCGCAGTACGCCACGCCGGCCAAACTGCCGAGCGACCCTCACGTCTAAGCGATCCAAGCTTCACAGCACAGGCTCACGGATGCTGAGCATGTGCTGGAAGCTTTCCAGGAACACCGTTTCGGCCTGAGTCATTTTCTGCTCGCGATTCCACAGCAGCTGGATATCGAAATCCACCACACCGTCTTCCGGTGGCAGACGCCAAAGCAAACCCTGCTCGACATCCCGCCGTACCAGGTGCAACGGCAAACAACCAATCCCGAACCCTGCGCAGATCAAGCGGTAAATCTCTTCGAAACTGGTGGAAGAGGCGACGATCTTGCCCGTAAAACCTTGTTCGTCGCGAAACAGCGTCAGAGGCGAAAGATTGCCCCCCAATTGATCGCTGGTGAAGCTCACGAAGTTCTCTGCGGCAAGCTGGTCCAGGGTCAGGTTTTCCTGCCCGAACAACCGGTGGCGCTGCCCGCAAAAATACGCATAACGCTCGCGAAACAGCACTCGTTGCTCCAGCCGTGGCTGCGGTAAACGGCACAGCCCGACACCGATTGTCGCGGTTTTTTGCAGCAACGAACTGATGATGTTCGAACTGCCCATCACCTCGACTTCCAGCTCGATCTTCGGATGGGTTTCATGGAAGTCGGCGAGGAATTCATCGTAATGCCGCGCCTGCACGCCACTGACGGTGAGGATGCGAATCTTGCCCACCACGTCATCGTGACGACTCTCCACCACTGTGCCCAAGCGTGAAATATCGCCGTAGATATCCGCCGCAATGCGCAGGACCTCTTCCCCGGTTTCCGTCAAATCAAAGCGCCGCCCACTGCGGGCAATCAACACACATTCCAATTGTTCTTCCAGGCGTTTCAGCGCCTGGCTGACCGCCGACTGGGTGATGTGTAACCGCGCAGCGGCGCGGCTCATGCTGCCTTCCTGGCCGATCACCAGGTAGGTGCGCAACAGGTTCCAGTCAAGGCGATCATTCAGAAAGCGTCGGCCAACCCAAGGGTTAGTTGAGGTCATGACAATTCCATGTAGTAGCACAGCTAATAGTAAAGATAAGAATTTGAAAATTGACTAATCCTGGCACGGAAGCGATAAAGCCCACAAGCGCCACAGAGTGCAACCGTTTCAGCCTTCAGTACCTGCCCAAAACTATAAATACACAGGGTCCTTGCATGCACACCACCCCTCAACCGCGACGAGCCGCGGCGGCAGCCTTTATTGGCACGACCATCGAGTTCTACGACTTTTACATCTACGCCACGGCGGCGGCGCTGGTATTAGGGCAAGTGTTCTTTCCCAGCAGCGACCCGGTGATGAGCACGCTGGCCGCCTTCGGCAGTTTTGCGGTCGGCTTCATTGCAAGGCCAATGGCCGGCATGGTCTTCGGTCATCTGGGTGATCGGTTGGGTCGCAAGAAAATGCTGTTGGTGACCATGGCATTGATGGGGCTGGCCACTGCGGGTATCGGTTTGCTGCCAAGCTACGCCAGCGTCGGTATTTGGTCGCCGGTCGGCCTGATCGTGCTGCGATTGATCCAGGGGATTTCCGTCGGCGGCGAGTGGGGCGGGGCGGTGCTGATGGCCAGCGAACACGCGCCGGCCAAGCGCAAGACGTTCTACGCTTCGTTCGCCCAACTCGGCAGCCCGGCGGGTTTGCTATTGGCGTTGATCGCTTTTCGCTTGGTCACCTCGCTTGAGCCTGCGGACTTTCTCGCGTGGGGCTGGCGTCTACCGTTCCTTGCCAGCGGCGTGTTGATGATGGTCGGTCTGATGATCCGTTCCGGCGTTCACGAATCCCCGGAATTCGCCAAGGCCCGAGACAATAACGAGACCGCCCAATACCCGGTGAAAGACGTGATTCGCACTTGCTGGCGGCAGATCCTGTTCGCCGCTGCTGCCGTGACGATCGGTTCGGCCGGGTTCTTTTTCACCAACACCTTCATGATCACTTACGTCACCCAATATCAGGGCATCGCACGCTCGACGATTCTCGATTGCCTATTTCTGGTGACCGTCATTCAGCTGCTCTCCCAGCCTCTGTCAGCGCTGCTGGCCGAGCGCATCGGCGAAGGTCGCTTCCTCAAACTCGTCGCGCTGCTGTGCATGGTTACGCCATACCCGATGTTTGTCTTGGTGGGCACGCAAAACATTGTGCTGATGACTGCCGGAATCGCGCTGGCAGTGGTGATCCTCTCGGCGCTGTACGCGGTGATTGCCGGGTACATGACCCAGGCGTTCCCGGTGCATCTGCGCTACTCCGGCATTTCCATCGCTTACCAACTGAGCTGTGCCCTGGCCGGCGGCACCACGCCGCTGATCGGCACGCTGCTGGCGAGCAAGTTTTCCGGACAATGGTTGCCGCTGGCGGTGTTCTTCACCTTGCTATCGGCCCTGTCCCTGATCGGTGTTTGCGGCCTGGCCCGCCTGCGCGCCAACCCGGTCGTCACCCACGCTGCTAAAGAGGTGTATTCGTGAGTAAACCTGCACACATCGACCCGGTTGAATGGCAAGCCCGTTGCGAACTGGCGGCGCTGTATCGGCTGGTCGCGCACTTTCGCATGACCGACCTGATCGACACCCATATCACCCTGCGCATTCCGGGGCCTGAACATCATTTTCTGATCAATCGCTACGGGGTGATCTTTGACCGCATGCGCGCCTCGGACCTGGTGCGCATCGATCAGGACGGGCGCAATGTCGATCCCGAATACGCAGGTCACCGGGTCAACGCGGCCGGGTTCGTCATTCACTCGGCGATCCACATGGCGCGTCCCGATTTGAACTGTGTGATCCATACGCATACGGCTGCCGGGATGGCCGTCGCGGCGCAGCAACATGGCTTGTTGCCGATCAGTCAGCACGCGCTGAAGTTCTACGGAAAATTGGCCTATCACACCTACGAAGGTATCGCCCTGTCGCTGGATGAGCGCGAGCGTTTGATCGCCGATCTCGGGCCGCATCGGGCGATGATCCTGCGCAATCACGGCTTGCTCGTCGGCGGTTCGGGCGTAGCCCAGGCGTTCCAGGAAATTCATTTTCTGGAGCGTGCCTGTCAGGCCCAGGTTGCGGCGCTGGCCGGTGGTTCGGCGCTGCACTACCCATCGCCGGAAGTCTGTGCACACACCGCTGAACAGTTTGACCGTGATGAACAGGACAACATCATCGACCTGGCCTGGGAGGCCGCACTGACCCTGATCGAATCCCAGCGCGAGTCCTATCTGTCATGAACACCGTGGTTTTACTGTCCCGTGACAACCTGTTGCTCAAGCAACTGCAGGCAGCCTTTGCCCGCAGTGTGCCGCAACTCAAGGCCGTCCTGGCCGATGATCCGCTGGCCAGGAATGCGCAAATCGCCGCGTGCTGGTTTCCATTGCCGGGCAGCCTGGCAGCATTGCCGAACCTGCAGATCATTCACTCGGTGGCCGCCGGTATCGATCACCTGGAACACGATCCTTCCTGCCCGGACCTGCCGGTCTGTCGGGTGGTCGACCCCGGGCACCGCCAGGGCATGACCGAGTACGTGCGCTGGGCGGTGATTCACTATCACCGAGGCTTCGATCAAGTATTGGCGCAACAACGACAATTGCACTGGGAGCGTCCACTGCAACGTGCGGCAGGGCAGTTCAAGGTCGGGGTCATGGGCCTTGGATCATTGGGCAGCGCGATTGCCCAGGACCTGGTCGGCGCCGGTTACGACGTCCGCGGTTGGGCGCGCCGTCGCAAGGATCTGAACGGTGTACAGAGCTTCGCCGGTGCCGAACAACTGAACCCGTTTCTCGACGGCGTTGAGCTGCTGATCAACTTGCTGCCGTTGACCAGCCAAACCCGCGGCATCCTCGGCCATGCAACCTTCGATCACTTGGCCAATGGCGCCGCCCTGGTCAATTGCGGGCGCGGCGGTCATCTGAACATCGACGATCTTGAACAGGCCCTGCACACCGGAAAACTGCGAGGTGCCTTGCTGGATGTCTTCGAACAGGAACCGCTGCCGGCCGATCATCGCCTCTGGACAATGCCCGGTGTCACGATCACGCCACACATGGCTTCGGCCGCGTCCCATGACTGTATCGCGGAACAAATCGCGGAGAACTTTCGCCGATTAAACGCCGATGAGCCGCTATTGAATTGCGCCGACCGGACACTGGGTTATTAACACTAACTAACTCGCCCACTAGTTGGGCGAGACATAACAACAATCCCTCACTCTCAAACGATTTACTGCCAGTCAAAACAATTAAATAAATTCCTGGAGTCAGTGATGAGCGATCTATCGTCCGCAGAAAAGTCCGGCGCACCGCCGGAAGTGGCAATCAGCATGAAAAAAGTCGCCGTGGCCAGTGTCATCGGCACCACGGTGGAATGGTACGACTTGTTTGTTTTCGCCACCGCTTCGGCGCTGGTATTCAACAAAGTGTTCTTCCCGGATTTCGTGCCGTTGATCGGCACGTTGCTGGCGTTCGGCACGTTTGCGTCGGCGTATCTGGCGCGCATCGTCGGCGCAGCCTTGTTCGGGCACTTCGGTGACAAGCTGGGACGCAAGTCGATGCTGTTGATTTCGCTGCTCACCATGGGCGCCGCGACGTTTGCCATCGGCCTGTTGCCCAACTACGCGGCTATCGGCATCTGGGCGCCGATCCTGTTGTTATTGCTCAGGGTGATTCAAGGCCTGGCGCTCGGCGGCGAGTGGGGCGGGGCGGTGTTGATGGCGGTGGAACATGCACCGGCCAACAAGCGCGGCTTGTACGGTTCCTGGGTGCAGATCGGTGTGCCGGCCGGCACCATGATCGCCAACCTGGCCTTCTTGTTGATCGCCGCTTACCTGTCCCCGGAAGACTTGTTGGCCTGGGGCTGGCGGATTCCGTTCCTGGCCAGCGTGCTGCTGATCGCAGTCGGTTTGTACATCCGCCTGAACATCGCCGAAACCCCGGCGTTCAACAAGGTCAAGGAAGCCGAGGTACAGGTGAAAATGCCCCTGGCGGAAGTCTTTCGCAAGTACTGGAAACAAGTGGTGCTTGGCGGTATCGCCACCATGTCGACCGGGGCTTCGTTCAACATCATCGTTGCGTTCGGCCTGACGTACGGCACGCAAAACCTCGGTTTCAGCCGCAGCACGATGCTCGGTGTGGTGTTGTTGTCCTGCGCATGGTGCATCGTCATGTTGCCGGTGTTTGGTGCGCTGTCGGATCGCTTCGGGCGCAAGCCGATCATCGTCGCCGGCATCATTGCCGAAGCACTGGTGGCGTTTCCGATGTTCTGGTTGATGGACACCAAAGAGCTGCCCCTGGTGATCTTCGGTTACTTGCTGTTGATGACCGCGTTCGCCGCCAACTACGGACCGATTGCGACCTTCCTCGCGGAGTTGTTCGGCACCCGGGTGCGCTATTCGGGGTTGTCGATCAGCTACATGTTGTCCGGTTTGCTGGGTAGCGCAGCGACACCGATTGTCACCACCGCATTACTGGCGGCGACCGGCAAAGGTTCTTCAGTGGCCTGGTACATGATCGGCGCGGCGTTGATTTCCTTACTGGCGCTGTTACTGCTGACCGAAACCTTCAAGCGCGACATCAGCGAAATTCCGCAGGTCGTCCCGGCTGATCCGCAAAACAAACCCTTCAAATCGGCTGCAGCCTGAACGGAGCACAACAGCATGCGCAGAATTCAATCCGCCCCGGGCTTTATCGGCCCTGTCGGTCCTTACTCCCAAGCGGTAGTCAGCGGTCATCTGGTATTCACCGCCGGGCAGATTCCGGCTCAGGCCAATCTTGATGAGCAACCCGCTGAGTTCACTGAGCAAGTGCGCCAAACCTTACGCAACCTGGAAGCGATCCTGATTGAAGCCGGCTCCGATTTCAGCCACGTGATCAAGGTCAACGCCTACCTCACCGATCCGGCGCAACTGGAGCCGTTCAACGCGGTGTATCGCGAATTCCTCGGCCATGCGCCGCCGGCTCGCACGACGGTGTGCGTGGCGTTGTGGGGTGTGTCGCTGGAGATCGATTGTGTTGCCGAATTGATAACAAAGGAGCCGCACAATGGATGAGTCGATGCTGATCGAGCAACTCAAAGCCGTGAGCTTTCCGACCCTCGGGCATTTCCTGGAGCAGGGTTTCGCCGATTCGCAACTGCGGGCCATGGTGCCCAACGTGAAAGTGGTCGGCCGCGCACTCACGCTCAAACTGGTCGGCGCTGACGCCATCGCAGTCAACCAGGCCTTGGCGCTGATCAAACCCGGTGATGTGCTGGTGATCGACACCGATGGCGACTGGCAACACGCCCCTGTCGGCGCGGTGACCAGTTGCGCCGCGAGTTGTGCCGGCGCCGTGGGCATTGTGGTCGACGGCGCGGTCACTGACCTGCTGGAACTGCGCGAAGCCGGGCTACCGGTGTTCGCTCGCGGCACCAGCCTGTTGACCACCAAACTGCATGGGCGCGGCGACAGCCAGATCAATCAACCGATCCACTGCGCAGGCGTTACGGTCAATCCCGGAGATCTGGTGCTGGCGGACGATAACGGCGTGTTGTTTCTCGATTGGCCAACAGCGGCCGCCGTCATCGATCGAGCCTTGGCGTCGGATCGTGCCGAACCGCGTTTGCTGGAACGCCTGAAGGGCGGCGAGCCGGTTGCACAGGTTTTAACGATTTAGGCCGTCAGGCACGCTTGCAGGCTCTCGATAAACAACGTCTCCGCGCGGCTCATGCGCTGCTCGCGGTTCCACAACAGATGAATGTCGACATCGGCAATCCCTTCGTGGGGCGGCAGGCGCCAGAGCAATCCGGCGTCGACGTCCGCTGCCACCACGTGCTCGGGCAAACAGCCGATACCGAAGCCGGCGATCACCAGTCGCCGGACTTCTTCCAGGCTCGGCGATGACGCCACAATCCGTCCGCTGAAACCCTGCTGATCGCGGAAAATCGTCAGCGGCGAGAGCATGCCGCCGATCTGATCGCTGGTGAAGCTGACGAAATTCTCCCGCTGCAAATCCCCTTCGGCGACGTTCTGTTGGCCGAACAGTGCATGGTGCTTGCCGCAGAAAAACGCATAGCGTTGACGCAGGAACAGTCGTTGTTCGAGGCGCGGTTGTGGCCGGCGGTTGAGGCTCAAACCGAGGGTCGCGGTCTTCTCCTGCAAGGCGCTGACGATGTCGGAACTGCGCATCACATCGACCTCCAGATCCACCCGTGGGTGCTGGCGATGGAAGTCGGCGAGGAAGTCATCGAAACGCTCGGAATAGATCCGACTGATGATCAGCAGTCGCACCTTACCGATCACTTCGTCTGCCGGTTGCTCCAGCACGCTGCTGACTTGCGACATCTGCCCGTAGATTTCCCCGGCCAGTTCGAAGATCTGCTCGCCGACTTCGGTGAGGGCAAACCGTGGTCCGCGCCGGGCGATCAGTTGCCGACCCAGTTGTTCTTCCAGCCGCTTCAACGCTTGGCTGACCGCCGGTTGCGTCAGGTGCAGGCGGGCGGCGGCGCGGCTGATGCTCAGCTCCTGTCCGATCACCCTAAAAGTGCGCAGCAGGTTCCAGTCCAGGCGGTCATTGAGCAGGCGTTGTATTTCACGTTCGGCCATGGCGGCTCTCGATTATAAGCTGGCGTAATACTGCGCATAATAAATAGAAAATTGACTAATCATAGCCCCGGGACGATAAATCACCCCCAGAGAGGCGCCGTCAGAGTGCCTCGGATTTGCCCTTTCTCTCCTGCCAAAAAAACAATCAAAGGAGCCCGACCCATGAAGCCCCAAGCTTCTTCCCAGCCGCGCCGTGCGGCCGCCGCTGCCTTCATCGGCACCATGATCGAGTGGTACGACTTTTACATTTACGCCACCGCCGCCGCGTTGGTATTCGGCGCGTTGTTTTTCCCCTCCGATGACAAGCTGTTCAGCACCATGGCCGCGTTCGGCACCTTCGCCGTGGGCTTCTTTGCACGGCCTTTGGGCGGGATCATCTTCGGCCATATCGGCGACCGTATCGGGCGCAAGAAGTCGCTGATCATCACCTTGTTGATGATGGGCGTAGTGACCGTGTGCATCGGCTTGCTGCCGACCTACGCGCAAATCGGTGTTGCGGCCCCCGTGTTGCTGATTCTGTTGCGCATCGTCCAAGGCATCGCGGTCGGTGGTGAGTGGGGCGGGGCGGTATTGATGGCCGGCGAGCATGCGCCGAAAGGTCGACGCAATTTCTTCGCCTCGTTTGCACAGTTGGGCAGTCCGGCGGGTTTGATCCTGTCGCTGCTGGCCTTCAGCGCCGTCACTCGTTTGCCGGAAGCCGATTTGATGAGCTGGGGCTGGCGCCTGCCGTTCCTCGCCAGCTCACTGTTGCTGATCGTGGGCCTGGCAATTCGCCTGGGCGTGAATGAATCCCCGGAATTCCTCGCCAGCCGCGAACTCGCCAGTAAAAGCACACGCAAGGAACAAGCGCCGGTCATGGAAGTGCTGCGTACCGCGTGGCGCCAGCTGCTGTTGTGCATCGGCGCTAACACGCTGGGGATCGCCGGGGTGTATTTCACCAACACTTTCATGATTGCGTACACCACCCAGCAACTGGAGTTGCCGCGTTCGCTGATCCTCGAGTGCCTGTTTGTGGTGGCGATCATTCAGTTCTGCATTCAGCCACTGGCGGCGTGGGTTGCCGAGAAGATCGGCGCGACGCGTTTCCTGTGCCTGATGTCGTTGCTCGCGATGGCCTCGCCATACCCGATGTTCGTGCTGGTCAGCTCGGCCCAGGCGCCGCTGATTATCCTTGGTATCGCATTGGCGGTGGTGTGCATGGCGTCGTTCTACGCGGTGATCGCCGGTTACGTCAGCGGCATGTTCGAGACCCGCGTGCGCTACACCGCCATCTCGTTGGCCTATCAGATTTGCGGTGCGTTGGCCGGTGGCTTGACGCCGCTGATTGGCACGTTGCTGGCGCACAAATTCGCCGGCCAATGGTGGCCGATGGCGGTGTTCTACAGCTTGATCGCCGCCACATCGCTGATCTGCGTCTTGTCCCTTGCCCGTCGTCATGCCAGCGCTGAACGCATCGAATTGGCCAGCGCTTAATCCCCCGTTTTCCAGGAGTAACGTATGTTGAAAATCAATGGTGAGCGCCTGTGGGCAAGCCTGATGGCCATGGCCGAAATCGGCGCCACGGCCCGTGGCGGCAGTTGCCGTCTGGCCTTGAGCGATGAGGACAAGGCCGGTCGCGAATTGTTTTCCCACTGGTGCCGCGAAGCCGGCATGACCCTGAGCGTGGACCCCATCGGCAACCTGTTCGCCCGTCGTGAAGGCACCGATCCCGCCGCCGCGCCAGTGATGATGGGCAGCCACCTCGACACCCAACCCGAGGGCGGCCGCTTCGATGGCGTCTATGGCGTGCTCGCCGGCCTGGAAGTGGTCCGCTGCCTCAACGACCTCGGCATCCAGACCCGCAAACCGCTGGAAGTGGCGGTGTGGACCAACGAAGAAGGTGCGCGCTTCACCCCGGCGATGTTCGGCTCGGCGGTGTTCACCGGGATCATGCAACTGGACGCGGCGCTGGCGGTGCGTGACATCGACGGCATCAGCGTCGCCGAGGCGCTTCAACGCACTGGTTACGCTGGCGAACGTCCTTTGGGCGGCGCGGTGGACGCGTATTTTGAAGCGCACATCGAACAAGGTCCGATCCTTGAAGACAACGCTAAAAGCATCGGTGTGGTCACGGGCGGCCAGGCGATTCGCTGGCTTGATGTGCGCGTCGAAGGCATGGCCGCCCACGCGGGCACCACACCGATGCCGCTGCGCAAGGACGCCCTCTATGGCGTGGCGCGAATGATCCAGGCCATCGAGGGCCTGGCCGCTGATTTTGCGCCCGAAGGCCTGACCACCATCGGCGAATTGAGCATCAACAAGTCCTCGCGCAACACCATTCCGGGACGGGTGGACTTCACCGTGGACCTGCGTCACCACCGCGATGAAGCGATCGAGGCGATGGAGCAGCAAGTGCGCGCGCGGCTGCAGGCGATTGCCGACGGTCGCGGTTTGAACCTGACCATCACCCCTCACTGGATCAGCCCGGCAACACCGTTCGATGCCGATTGCGTGGCCGCTGTGCAGCAGGCGGTGGATGCGTTGGGCTACGCTCAGCAATCGATTGTCAGCGGTGCCGGGCATGATGCGATTCATCTGGCGCGCTTCTGCCCGACGGCGATGGTGTTTATCCCGTGCGTCGGCGGCTTGAGCCATAACGAAGCCGAAGACGTGCTGCCCGATGACGTGCGTCAGGGCACTGACGTGTTGCTCAATGCCGTGCTGTCCCGCGCCGGTAAAGCCGAGTAAACGCAGCCCATGTGGGAGCGAGCCTGCTCGCGATGACGGACTGACAGCCAAAACTTTGTTGAATGTTAAACCGCTATCGCGAGCAGGCTCACTCCCACAGGGGATATGCCCGGTTTCAAGATCAGCTGACAGGAATTTATCCAATGCGCAGTTTTTTCCACCCCGAACAATTGCTTCACCATCCTCGCAGCTACTACTCCCGTGGGCAGATGCGCACGCCGCAGGAAGTGCCTGAACGCGCTCAGCGATTGGTGCAGGCGGCGCATTCATTGGGCTTCGAGGTTGAGCAGCCCGCCGACGCCGGGCTCGATCCATTGTTGGCAGTCCACGGCGCGCCGTACCTGACATTCCTGCAAGAAGCGCATCAGCGCTGGAAAGAGGTTCCCGAGGACTGGGGCGATGAGGTGATGTCGAACATCTTCGTCCGCGAGCCCAACGCCTTGCGCGGGATTCTCGCTCAAGCGGCCCGTTATCTGGCCGACGGCAGTTGCCCGGTGGGCGAGCAGACCTGGCGCTCGGCCTATTGGTCGGCGCAGAGCGCGATTGCTGGCGCTCAGGCATTGCTCGATGGCGAGCCGGCGGCTTACGCGGTGTGCCGTCCGCCGGGACATCATGCCCGGGCTGAGGCGGCCGGTGGTTTTTGTTATGTGAATAACGCGGCGGTGGCGGCGCAGGTTCTGCGCGGTGGGTTTGAGCGCGTTGCGGTGCTCGACACGGACATGCACCACGGGCAAGGGATTCAGGAGATTTTCTACGACCGGGATGACGTGCTTTATGTCTCGGTGCATGGCGATCCGACCAACTTCTATCCGGGTGTTGCCGGGTTTGCCGATGAGCGTGGCTCTGGTCCAGGGGAGGGCTTTAATCTCAACTTGCCGATGGCGCATGGCGCCAGTGAAGCGGATTTTCTGGGTCAACTTGAAGTCGCGTTGGCGGCGGTGAAAGATTTCGGTGCCCAGGCGCTGGTGCTGTCCCTGGGCTTCGACATTTTCGAACTGGACCCGCAAAGCAAAGTGGCGGTGACGCGCGAAGGGTTTGCGCTGCTGGGCGAGCGGATTCGTGGCCTGGGCTTGCCGTGTTTGATTGTGCAGGAAGGCGGGTATCACCTGGAGAGTCTTGAAGACAATGCGCGGGCGTTTTTTGTGAGCTCCGAGGCTTGGAAGATCTGAATCTGATGTTGCCGGCTAGATCGCTATCGCGAGCAGGCTCACTCCCACAATGGACCGAGTGAACCTAGGATTTGTGTTCACCACCGCCCCCTGTGGGAGCGAGCCTGCTCGCGATGAACGATAACGCGGTCCCCGCGGATGAACCTCAAACGCTGTAAGGCACTTGCCATCGCCCTTACGTTAACGTAAAGATTGCGGCAGGGCGCTGAACTTAAAAAAGCGCAGGGCGGACCGATCCGGAGCGCTTTGATGACGCTAATAAAAACAACTCCACCCAAGCTGCACCGCGAAGCCCGGCTGGCCCGGGAAAAGCTCCATCTGGAGGGCGAAGTTCCCGATGGCGTGTTGCGCGCGGAAATCGATGCCTCATGGCGGCGCAGTCTCAGTCATGGCGTGCATTTCAATGGCAAGTACGAGCTGGCGCTGGAATCGGGCGCCAGCCTAGACGTCCTGCTGGCGAGCAATCGCTTGCTGATCGATGCGGCATTGCCGGCGATCGATTACCTGGCTGAACGCCAGGGCAAGGAAGGCCTGATCATCCTCGCCAATTCCGACGCCACCATTCTCGCCGTCGAAGGTCGCGCCGATCGCCTCAAGGGCAGCGGCCTGCAAGACATCACCCTTGGCGCCTGCTGGAGCGAAGCGGCTCGCGGCACCAATGCCCTGGGCACCGCGCTGGTCGAATCGCGGCCGACGATGATTGATTGCGGCGAACACTACCTTGATCGCCTGACCGATTTTTCCTGCACCTCGGTGCCTATTTATTGCCCCCAAGGCGACATCCTTGGCGTGCTCGACCTGACCCGCGAAGGCCCGCTCGGCCGCGTTCATGACAGCACCGCGTTGTTGTCCATGGCCGTCAGCCAGATCGAAAGCCGCGTGTTCAACGCCAGCTATCCAAACGAAATCGTCCTGGCCTTCCACAGTCGTCGGCAATACCTCGAATCCCCTTGGCAGGGCCTGTTGGCGGTGAGCCTTGGCGGGCAAATCCTCGCGGTCAGCGCCCAGGCCTGTCAGTTGCTGCATGCCGAGCGATCGGCGCTGGTGGGGCGGCGCTGCGAAGAGTTTCTGGGCGTCGACGGCTTGCAACTGCTGTCGCGGCTGCATCAGGGTGGAGTAGGCAGCTTGCAGACTGCCAAAGGTGAATTCTTCTACAAGGCCCTGCGTGCGCCGCAGCGCTCGATCAACGTCAGCACACCGCCGCGCAGCACGGCCAAAACCGTCAAGCCGCCACCGGATCTCGAAGCCCTGGCCGGCAGCAATGTGCGCTATGCCCGCGCTTTGCGCATGGCCCGCCAAGGCCTGGCCAATGAGCTGCCGGTGTTGCTGTTGGGTGAAACCGGTACCGGTAAAGAAGTAATTGCCCGTGCCTTGCACATGGCCGGCAGCCGCTGCGACAAACCTTTCGTCGCGGTGAACTGCGCGGCGATTCCCGAAGGCTTGATCGAGTCGGAGCTGTTCGGCTACCGCGAAGGCGCGTTCACCGGATCGCGCCGGGGCGGGATGATCGGCCGGCTGCAACAGGCCCACGGCGGCACCTTGTTCCTCGACGAAATCGGCGACATGCCGCTGGCTTTGCAGGCACGCCTGTTGCGGGTATTGCAGGACCGCAAAGTGGCACCGCTGGGCGCTGGCGAAGAACAAGACATCGACGTCGCGCTGATCTGCGCCACCCACCGCGACCTCAAGCGCCTGGTGGAAGAAAAACACTTTCGCGAAGACCTGTTCTACCGGGTCAACGGTATCAGCGTGATGCTCCCGGCCTTGCGTGAGCGTGAGGATTTCAGTGGCCTGGTCACGCGACTGCTGGCCAAACTCGACGCACCGAACGTCGTCCTGCATGACGACTTGAACCGCTTGCTTGGTGGTTATCACTGGCCAGGCAACATCCGCCAACTGGAAATGGTCTTGCGCACCGCGCTGGCCATGCGCGAGCCGGGGGAGACGGTGCTGACCCTCGACCACCTGCCCGACAGCATGCTCGACGAGTTGTCCGCGACCGAACGGCCATCGTCGGGGAGCATTCGCGAAAACGAACTGGAGTTGATTCGCCAGTCCCTGGACAGCCATCAGGGCAACGTCTCGGCCGCCGCCGACGCCTTGGGCATCAGTCGCGCGACCCTGTATCGCAAGCTCAAACAGTTGCGCTCGTGATGCAGCGCCTGATCGTGCGGCTGATCGACAGCCAGAACCCCGAAGCCCTGCAATCGGCATTGCGCTGGCTCTACAGCTTTGTGCGACCGCATCGCCTGGCGATTGCCGGGCTGCTGGGGTTGTCAGTCTGTGCTTCGTTGCTGGTGCTGGTGCAACCGTGGTTGACCAAACTGCTGATCGACGATGGTTTGCTGGCGCGCAACTTTGCGATGCTGGTGCTGATTGCCGGGTTGATGATTGTCGCCGGGCTGCTGGGCACGGCGCTGTCGGGGATCAATCGTTACCTGCATACGCGGTTGTCCGGGCGGATTCTGTTCGCCCTGCGTGACGATCTTTATCGGCATCTGCAAACCCTCTCGCCGAGTTTCTACGGGCAGCGGCGCATCGGTGATTTGATGTCGCGCCTGGATGGCGACGTCGCTGAGATCCAGCGCTTTGCCGTCGATTCGCTGTTCTCGGCGGTGTCCAGCGTGATCGGTCTGGTTTGCGCGGTGGCGATGCTGTTGACCCTGTCCTGGAAACTCTCGCTGCTGGCGTTGGTGCTGATTCCACTCGACGTGCTCTGGCTGCGCTGGATGCGCCGCAAGGTCGAGCGCGATGTGCGGCAGTTGCGCGAGCGCTCGGCGGACATGTCCTCGTTCATGGTCGAAACCTTACCGGTGATGAAGTTCATCCAGTCCGCCGGCCAGCAACAGCGTGAATCGCGACGGCTGGAGACACTCGGCCAAGGCTACATGAGCCAGTTGTTGCGCCTGCAAGTCACCGAGTTTTTCACCCAGGCCGTGCCGGGCACGCTGACCTCGTTGTCTCGGGCCTGTGCGTTTTTGATCGGCGGTTATTGGGTGGTGCAGGGGACTTGGCAACTGGGTGCCCTGATCGCGTTTTCCACGTATTTGGGGATGGCGGTCGGGCCGGTTCAGAGCTTGCTTGGACTGTACGTCGCGATTCAGCGGATGACCGTCAGCCTCGGTCGCGTGATGGAGTTGCGTGGCGAAGAGCCGACCGTGCTTACACCCGTCGAACCCAAGCCGATGCCGGCCTCGGGTGAACTGCGTTTCGACGATGTGCACTTCAGTCATCCCGGTCGCCCGACGACGTTGCGCGGTATCGAAGCGCGAATTCCCTATGGTTTGAAAGTCGCCCTGAGCGGCGGCTCCGGGGTCGGTAAATCAACCCTGATCGATCTGCTGCAACGCCACCATGATCCGCAGTCCGGCCGGGTGTTGCTCGGTGACGTGGATCTACGAGAACTGGACCTGTTCCAGTTACGTCGGCGGATTGCCGTGGTCAGTCAGGACATCGTGTTGTTTCGCGGCAGCCTCGCCGACAACCTTGCTTATGCCGTGCCGGACGCCAGTCGTGAAGCCATTGCCGAAGTCGCGCGTCTGGCGCAGCTGGACAGTCTGATCGAATCCTTGCCCGAGGGCCTCGACAGCCCGTTGGGCGAGCGCGGCCAGCAGTTGTCCGGCGGGCAGAAACAGCGGATCGCCATTGCCCGGGCGTTGCTGCAGGATCCGCTGATTCTGGTGCTGGACGAAGCGACCTCAGCGGTGGATGAAGCCACCGAGCGCGAAGTCATCGAGGCCATCGACCGACTGTTTGCCGGGCGCACGCGGATCCTGATCAGCCATCGCCCTTCAACCCTGGCCGATGCCGATTTGCGCTTTGAGTTGCTCGACGGCGTACTCACTTCAAAAACGGTGCTGCATGAAGCCTGAGCTGAGGATTGGCATCGTCGACAGCGGCCATTCGGCGGCGCAACGGGTGCAGGTCATCGCTGGACGGCGGTTCTCATTGCTTGACGATGGATTGGCCGAAAGCGACTTGCGCGACGATCCGCTGGGCCACGGCAGCGCGGTGATCGAGGCCATCAGCCGACGGGCGCCTTCGGCAGTCTTTTGTGTGGGGCAGGTGTTCGACCAGCGGGGTGTCACCAGTGCCTTGCAGATCGCCACGGCCATTGACTGGCTCGTGGCTCAAGAGGTGCGGCTGATCAATCTGAGCCTGGGGTTGCGACAGGATCGAAGCCTGCTCCGTGAAGCCTGCGCGGCGGCCGTGGCCAGAGGCATTTTGCTGTGCGCCTCCAGCCCGGCGCAGGGCGAGGGCGTGTTTCCGGCGAATTATCCACAAGTGCTGCGGGTCACTGGCGATGCGCGTTGCGCCGAGCATGAATGGTCATGGCTCAATAGCGCTCAGGCCGATTTCGCCGCGTGCGTGCACGGCACGTATCCGGGGCAGTCGGGTGCCAGCCTCGGGTGTGCGGCGTTGAGCGGGCATATTGCGGGTTTTCTGGCGGCGCACCCCGACGCGAACAACCAGCACGTCATCGAATGGTTGCGCGAGCACGCCCGGTATCGCGGTCCCGAACGGCGCTTCGGGCCATGATTGTGATTCTTGGCGCGGGGCCGGCAGGGGCTGCGGTTGCCCTGGGTTTGCGAACACTGGGTTATTCGGTGACGCTGGTCAGCGAGTGGCGCCGTTTCGCGGCGCTCGAAGGCGTTTCGGTGCGGGTGCTGGAGGCCTTGCGCGGCGCGGGTCTGCATCAGGCGCTGGCGGACGCGACGTTACCGTCCCAGCGGCAGGTCGCGTGGAACGGCCAGCAGCATGCGCAGAACGTTGAATTTCTGGTGGATCGACCACGCTTCGACCAAGGCCTGCGCGAGGATCTGCGACGGGCAGGCGTTGAACTCATCGAAGGTCGGGTGCTGAGTGTTCAGGCCTTGGCGACGGGGCATCGCATCGAGATGGAAGGGCGCGAAGCGTTGCTGGCGGATTTTCTGGTGGAGGCCCGTGGACGTCAGGCGCCTGCACTTGGCAAAGGCCTGCGCGGACCGGAGACGGTCAGCCTGCTCAATCGCTGGCAAGGTACGCCGGGCAGCACCGCCAGTGCCGTGGAAAGCCTTGAGGACGGCTGGGCCTGGATGGCGCGACGGGCTGACGGTCAGTGTTATTGGCAGTGGACCGTGGACGTCGCCAGTGCCCAATTACCGGGCAAGGCGCAATTGCTCGATTACTGCCGCCAACGGCGTCATGGCTCGGCACTGGCGCGTGAGTTTTTCGGTCTGGCGCCCGAAGTCGATCTCCAACTGCACGCGCGCAGCAGCACGGCGATCCTGTGCCCGCAGGTGTGTGGCGATAACTGGATTCGGGTCGGCGATGCGGCGATGGCGGTGGACCCGCTGTCGGGCAACGGCATTTTCCAGTCGCTGTCCTCGGCATTGCAGGCGCCGACCGTGATCAACACATTGTTGCGTAAACCTGAGCGAGCCGCACTGGCGCAGCGGTTTCATCAGGCGCGAGTGGAACAGTTGTTTTGGCGTTTTGCGCGGATCGGGCGGGATTTTTATGCCGATGAGCAGCGTTGGCTGGAGCAACCGTTCTGGAAGGCCCGCCGGCACTGGCCGGATGCTCAACCGGCGCACGCCGAGCCGGATTTTCAGGCGCTGAGAATCGAGCGGGCGCCGGTGTTGAAGGACGGTTATGTGGATGAAACCGACGTGGTGATCACGGCAGATCAGCCGTTGGGCATCTGGCATGTGCAAGGGGTTGAACTGGCGCCGGTGGTGCGGCGCTTACAAACCGAGCCGGCCGAACAGGCGTTGGCCGGGTTGACGGTGGAGCAGGGCAGGATGGTGCGCAGTTGGTTGTTGTCTCAGGGGTTCAAGCCCTGACACAGGCTGATCGTTCCCACGCTCTGGGTGGGAATGCCGCCAGGGACGCTCCGCGTTCCGCTTCGAGATGTGACGCGGAGCGTCACGGGATGCATTCCCACGCAGAGCGTGGGAACGATCTGTGTATTACAGTTTGATCAACACCGATTTCAACTCGGTGTAATGCTCAATCGCCGCATACCCCATCTCGCGCCCGACCCCAGACATTTTGTAGCCGCCAAACGGCAGCGCCGGGTCCAGGGCGCTGTGGCAATTGACCCACACCGAGCCCGACTTGATCCGTGGAATCATCCGGTGCACCGCCGCCAGGTCATTGGACCAAATGCTTGCCCCCAGTCCATAAGGGCTGTCATTGGCCATGCGCAAGGCATCGGCTTCGTCATCAAACGGAATCGCCACCAGCACTGGGCCGAAGATCTCTTCCTGCACCAGCGAATGCTTCTGGTCGACGTCGACAATCACTGTCGGCTTGACGAAAAACCCCGGACCGAATTGCTCGCCGCCGCAAGCGATGGTCGCACCACTTTCCCGACCCTTTTCGATATAGCCGTAAACCCTTTCCTGCTGGCGCGCGGAGATCAGCGGGCCCATCTCGACGCTCGGGTCCAGGCCATTGCCAAGCTTCATGGCGTTGGCAATGTCGGCGATGTCCGCCACCACATTGTCGAAATGCTTGCGCTGTACATACAGCCGCGACCCTGCGCAGCACACCTGGCCCTGATTGAAGAAAATTGCGCTGGCGGCACCGGCTGCAGCGGATTTCAGGTCGGCGTCGGCCATGACGATGGTCGGCGATTTGCCGCCCAGCTCCAGGGTGACGCGGGTCATGGAGTCCATGGCGATCTTGCCGATCTGCTTGCCCACAGCGGTGGAGCCGGTGAAGGTCAGCTTGTCCACCAGCGGATTGTGGGTCAGCGCCGATCCGGCAGTAATGCCGGTACCGGTGACCACGTTGAACACGCCTTCGGGGTAGCCGGCTTCCAGCACCAGCTCAGCGAGTTTCAAGGCAGTCAGCGGCGTTTCGTCGGCGGGTTTGAGCACCACTGTGCAACCGGTGGCCAGGGCCGGGCCGAGTTTCCAGCAGGCCAGCAGCAGCGGGAAGTTCCAGGCGACGATGGCGCCGACCACGCCCACCGCTTCACGGCGAATGAAGCTGTGGAACTGATCGTTGGGCATCAGCGGCAACGACACTTCAACACTGGAACCTTCGATCTTGGTCGCCCAACCCGCCATGTAACGCAGGAAGTCGATGGACAGTTGCACATCCATCACTTGGGCCACCGCTGCGCTTTTGCCGTTGTTCAGGCATTCCAGTTGCGCCAGCAGCTCGGCGTCGCGTTCCATCAGGTCGGCGAGTTTCCACAACAGGTTTTGCCGCTCACGGGGGCGAGTGCGGGTCCAGGCCGAATCATCAAAAGCCTGACGAGCGGCAAGCACCGCGCGGTCGACATCCTCCGGCGTGGCCCGTGGCACCACGCACAGCACTTCACCGGTGGCCGGGTTGTGCAGGGGCATGGTCTGGCCGTCGGCGGCTTCGACCCAGTCACCGCCGATAAGCATGCGCGGGGCGCGCTGGATGAATGCCGAAGTAGCGGGAAGCAGATAAGGGAGCGTCATGGCGAGGCCTCTTGTTATTCGTGAGAACCGGGCTTTCGCAATGGCTGTGCCAAGTGCCAGGAAACGCAGCCCCGCCCTTGGTCGGCGGGGTTCGGGGGCATTCAAGGGTAAAGGCGGCCGCTGGCGGGTTGTTGCAAATTGCGACAACGATGAGACGACGAGCAACCTGTCGCGACCTTGAGACACTGACTATTGAGGGCTAGAATTTTCTGGCTCGGTGGATGACGCGACGGACCGTTCATCCGGCCACCCATTTGGTGTGAGGGAGGTAGTGATGTTCCTTTCAACCCTGGAAATTCAAAGCATCATTGAACAGAAAATGCTGCCCGCCGTCTGCACGTGCAGCATGGAGTCAGACCAGTCCCTGACCATACGGGTTTGCGACTGCGTAACAGGAAAAGTGGATCTGGTGGCGACCCACGTGCCCTTGTGGACACTGGACAGTCCTCACGCAATCGCCTCGCTGGTGGCGGATATGCGGCACGAAATAGAAGCCCACAAAGGCATTCAGCCAACGTTCTTCAGCTGAACCGCCGTCACGCCGCACCACTCAAGTGGTGCGGCGCGTGCTGACAGTTCAGGCCGGGATTTTGCGAGAAAATTCTTCGAATGTGTTGCCATCTACGGCGGCCAGGAGTTTTCGGCCGTCCTTGAGCGTTGCCAGGAACGTCACTTCGGTCTCCTTGCCCGCCAACATGAAACCGGCAATTGCGCCGATAGGGCCGAGCAACATCGCGCCCGCCACGCCGAAACCGATGGCATCCTTGATGTTGTTGATCGAATCCTCGTTGGCCACTTCTACACACTTGAACGCTGAGAGCGGGAGGGTGATGCCGGGCCACGGGTGAAGCGATGTCCTGAGGGTGAAAACGCCCTCTCTGTACTCTCCATCACCCTGCAGAAAGTCCCCCGCCAGGACAGTGATGCTTGCCATTTTGTTATCCCCTGATTGGCAATCGGTGAACACCCATTTCGCTCCCGCAGGGGATGGCCGTCAATCGTCGACCGATGAACTGTTCCGGTCAGGGCAACTATGCTTTGTCTCAGACTGAAACAAGTGTCGCGATATTAGACGCGAGCGATCTCGCCTGGACGCCAATCATGACCCTCATCTTTATCTAACAGCTTGATTTAAAAGGGTATCGGCAAGCTGGCACGCTCCGTGTATTGCTCATCGCAGACGTTTCTCTTGCCTCCGTCAGCGGTGCGCCGCCGACGGTAGAAACCAAAAAAAACGATAAGCCACAAAAATAAGAAAGCACCGTGCGAGGTTCGACGTTGATGAAGAGAAGACTCCGATCAGGCCTGAGTGCCAGTCTGCTGGCCGTGGCCGCTTGTGTAGCGCTGCATTCGCCTTACAGCCTGGCCGCCCGTGACGCCCAGACCATCCTCAAGGAAACCTGTCAGGGCTGTCACACCCCCGAAGCTGATAACGCCCTGAGCCGCATCAGCCACCAGCGCAAGAGCCCGGAAGGCTGGCTGATGAGCATCGCCCGGATGCAGACCATGCACGGTTTGCAGATCAGCGATGACGACCGCCGAACCCTGGTCAAATACCTGGCCGACACCCAAGGCCTGGCGCCCAGCGAGACGGACGGCGTGCGTTATGCGCTGGAACGTCGACTCAATACCGTCGAGAAATTCGACGACCAGACCAGCCAGATGTGCGGCCGCTGCCACTCCGGTGCGCGGGTGGCCCTGCAACGGCGTCCGGCCCAGGAATGGGAGCGTCTGGTGAACTTCCACCTCGGTCAATGGCCGTCCCTCGAATACCAGGCACTGGCCCGGGACCGTGACTGGTTCGACATTGCCCGCAAGGACATGGTGCCGCTGCTGGCCAAGCGTTATCCGCTGGACAATCCAGCCTGGAAAAAATGGCTGAGCAGCGCGCCGAAAAGCGCCGCACTGGTGGGCGACTGGAGCTTCAGCGGCCACTTGCCAGGCAAGGGTGAACTGGCCGGCGTGATGAGCGTCACGGCCGATGGCAGTGACACGTTCAAGGTCAGCGTCAAAGGCCAATACGCCGACGGCAGCCCGTTCAATGGCGAGGGCAGCGCGATCCTCTACACCGGCTACGAGTGGCGCGGCAACGTGACCATCGATGGCGTGACCATGCGCCAGGTGTTCGCCGCCCAGGGCAACGCCATGCAAGGCCGGATGTTCGAAGCCGAGCATGATGAGCGCGGTCTGGACTTCGTCGCCGCCAAGCAGGGCAGCAGTCGTTTGCTGGCGGTGCAACCGGGTTATCTCAAGGCGGGTGCCGAAACTGAAGTCACGCTAGTCGGCAGCGGTCTCACCGGCAAACCGAACTTCGGCAAAGGTGTGGAAGTGGTCGAAGTCGTCGAGCAGAGCCCGCAGCGGATTAGGGTCAAACTCAAGGCTGCGGCCAATGCCCAGCCGGGTCTGCGTGCGGTCACCGTCGGCACCCTGAAAGGCCCGACCCTGTCGGTCTACAACTCAATCGCCGAAGTCAAAGTGGTGCCTGCGTTCTCGGTCGCGCGAATCGGCGAGGGCGGTGGTTCGACGCCGAAAGTCCAGGGCCGGTTTGATGCGGAAGCCTGGGGCAAGGGCGCTGATGGCAAACCGTATCGCATTGGGGTGTTCCCGGCGCAATGGAAGGTCGAGGCCTTCGACGATCGTGCCAAGGAAGACGAAGACGTCAAGTTCGCCGGCACCATGCAGGCTGACAGCGGCGTGTTCACTCCGGGTGATGCCGGGCCGAACCCACAACGCAAAATGTCCACCAACAATGCCGGCAACCTCAAGGTGATTGCCGCCGTCGACGATGCAGGGAAATCCCTGACCGGCGAAGGCCACATGATCGTCACCGTGCAACGCTGGAACAATCCACCCATTCCATGAGTTGGCTGATTCAAAAAAAGGTTTCAGACACTTTTCGGAATGACCGCAGGCCCCGTCAAAACGGGGTTTGCACAGGAGGTTGCAATGGGCGCTATTTTGAATCTGGTCGAGCGAAATCTGCACGAAGTGCACGTCGACGCCGACCGCATGCTGTTTCACATCCCCAGCAGTTCGCTGTTCGCCAGCGATGAGCTGACGGGCACCATCATCGACACTTTGCGCGGTCCCGGCTGTTCGTCGGAGGACCTGATCCAGCGTTTGGCTTCACGGTTCAACGGTGAGGAAATCACCGAAACGCTGCGCGAGTTGATGTCCCTGGAGCTGGTCAGCGACGGCTCGCCGCTGACGCCGGACATCGGCACCAAACGGGTCGAGCGTACCGCGATCAATACCGTGGTGCTCAACGTCAACACCGGCTGCAATTTGAGCTGCACCTACTGCTACAAGGAAGACCTCGACAAGCCGTCGGCCGGCAAGAAAATGGACATCGAAACGGCGGTCGCCTCGGTGGAAATGCTGCTGCGCGAGTCGCCGGACGAAGAGCGTTTCACCGTGGTGTTCTTCGGTGGCGAACCGCTGAGCAATCGCAAGCTGATCGAATACATGGTCGACTATTGCGAGAAGCGTTTCCGTGAGGCGGGCAAGTTCGTCGAGTTCGTCATGACCACCAACGCCACGCTGCTCACCGAAGAGACCGTGGACTACCTCAACGCTCACCGCTTCGGTTTGTCCGTCAGTATCGACGGACCAAAAACCGTGCACGACCGCAACCGCATCACCGTGGGCGGGCAGGGCACGTATGACGTGGTGCGGCGCAAGGCCGAGATGTTGCTGTCGCGCTACAACAGCCGCCCGGTGGGCGCGCGGGTGACCCTGACCACTGGCGTCACTGACGTCGAAACCATTTGGGATCACCTGTTCAACGAACTGGGTTTTGCCGAAGTCGGGTTCGCCCCGGTGACCTCCGGCGACATCAGCACCTTCAACCTGTCCAGCGACGAGCTGATCGAGGTCTTCGCCAACATGAAGAAGCTCGGTCGGCGTTATCTGGAGGCGGCGCTGGAGCACCGCAACATCGGTTTCTCCAACCTGCACCAGTTGATCACCGACATCCACGAAGGCCATAAAAAAGCCCTGCCGTGCGGCGCGGGCCTGAAGATGCTGGCGGTGGATTACAAGGGCGAACTGAACCTCTGCCACCGCTTCACCGGATCGAGCCTGCCGACCTTCGGCAACGTCCACACCGCCGTGAAGCAAGTGGAATTGAACGACTTCCTGTCCCAACGCCTGGACCGCACCAACACCGGCTGCGAAGACTGCCAGATCCGCAATCTCTGCTCCGGCGGCTGCTACCACGAGAGCTACGCCCGTTACGGCGATCCGACCCATCCGACCTATCACTACTGCGAACTGATGCGTGACTGGGTCGACTTCGGCATCGAGGTCTACACCCGGATCATGGCCCACAACCCTGCGTTTATCAGCAGCTACATCACTCCGCGCAAGGCTCACTGATATGAAACATCTCAAGGCAATCAATAATAAAGCGCTGAAACTCGATGAGGCCGCGGCAGAAAACCGCATTGAAGAAGTGGTGGCGATGAGTTCCGTCGCCGGCTGCGCCTCGACCACCGACCCGGGTTGGGAGATCGATGCCTTTGGCGGTGTGTCGTCGCTCTGTCAGCCGATGGAAGCCGACCTGTATGGCTGCTCCGATCCGTGCTGGTGGCCGGCCCAGGTGCCGGACATGATGAGCACCTACCCGGACTGGAACAAGGATGCCCAGGCGTCCAACGAAAACTGGCGCAACCTCGGGACTGTCTTTCCAAAAGACAAGTGATCGGACAGAGAAGAAGGATTCCAGCATGCATCGCATCAAAGCCTGCGGCCTGGCCGCATTTGCCGTCCTGAGCGTCTGTTCGTTCAACGTTCTGGCCGATGAAAACACTGCGCTACAAGATGGTCACGAGTACATGTTGACCACCAATTACCCGAACAACCTGCACGTCATCGATCTGGCGACCGACACCGTGTTCAAGACCTGCAAGATGCCGGACGCCTTCGGGCCCGGCACCATCCAGTTGTCGCCGGACCGCAAGACCGCTTACGTGTTGAACAACCACTACGCCGATGTCTACGGCGTCGAACTGGACAGTTGCAAGCAGGTGTTCCACGCCAGCATCACGCAGAAACCGGGGGAGAAGGCGCGGTCGATGTTCGCCTTCACCCTCAGCCATGACGGCAAGGAACTGTTCACCATTGCCAACCCGACGTTGATGCTCAATGACCGCTATGAGGTGCAGCAGCCGCGGCTCGACGTGTACGCCACCGACGCCGGCATGGACGCCAAACCCGTGCGCAGCTTCCCGGCGCCGCGGCAACTGACCATCATGCAAAGCGGTGACGACGGTACGCTGTACGTGGCCGGGGCGGATGTCTACAAGGTTGACGTGAAAACCGGAAAGTTCGACGTGCTGATCCCCAGCCGTCACTGGAAACGTGCGAACTACGCCGCGCCGGACGTGCTCTACGTGTGGAACCAGCAAACTTACCGCCATGACTTCTCGCTGCTCTACACCACCGCGAAATTCAAGGACAAGAAGCAGGATCCACTGACCGCCGAGTACCTGTACGGGCTGTTCAGCATTGACCTGAAAACCGGCAAGACCGAAACCACCGACTTCGGTCCCCTGACGGAAATCTATTTCAGCGGCATGCGTTCACCCAAGGACCCGAACCTGATGTACGGCGTGCTCAACCGTCTGGCCAAGTACGACATCAAGGAGAAGAAAATGCTGCAGTCCGCGACGCTGGATCATTCCTACTACTGCATTTCCTTCAACAAGGACGGCAGCAAGATCTACCTGGCGGGGACGTTCAATGACGTGGCGATCTTTGATGCCGACAGCCTGAAGCAGATCGGCAGCATCAAGATGCCGGGCGGGGATATGGCGATTACCACGGCGCAGATATTTGTCCGGTAACTGCGACGCTTGAACTGACGCCATCGCGAGTTGGCTCGCTCCCACATCGACCGATGTTTACCGGTTAAATGTGGGCGCGAGCCTGGTCCGGGCGGCGATCCGACGATAGGTCCCGTAGGTCTTTGGAGCGTCAAGCCCCCGGCACCGGGCAGCTCAAATCCCCCTCCTGACATTTCAAGTAATTCCTGAAAGTCTGCACCCGCGCCTTGGTCAGCTCAGTGACGCAGTTGCTGTAGATCAGCGGATAAGCACTCCCGCCCTCGACCCCAGCGCTCGAGAACGTGCACTCGGCATCCCGAAACGCAACCCACGAACGCTGCGCGCTGACCAACAGCTTCTTGCTGTCCGGAGTGCTCTTCAAACGGTTGGTAATCTGCTGGTAAAGCGCATTCAACTCCTTGTCAGCCGCCTTGTTCTGCTGCGCCGCACACTGGTTCATCGTGGCCTGGTCAGTGGCGTTGTCGCAGTCTGCGGCATGGGTGACGGTGCTGAGCAGCAGCAATGGCGTCAGCGCCAGAAGGAAGCGTGGGTGCATGGGGTAGGCTCGCTGTGACATGGGAGGTTCGGCGCATTGTAGCGCCCTGGAATATCCGGGAATCTACACCTGCCATTCGGGGTATTTTTGAATCGATTGATGTTCAAGCCACGGCACGTCATGTGAGGTCCAGATATGGGCTTGAGGCGTCATGCCCGGATCATCATCCAGCGTGGCCACACGAATGATGACGTGAGGCTGGGCCAGGCGCTCCGCCATCAAGTGTGAGCCGCAGACCGAACAGAAATGCCGCAGCTTGCCCGGTGAGGATTCATAGCTGTTCAGCAGAGGCTGGCCCTTGATCCAGCGAAAGTGTTCGCGCATCACCCCGGCTGTCGATGCAAATGCCGCTGCGTGTGCTTTACGGCAGGTTTTGCAGTGGCAGTGGCTGATGGGCATGTCGAGGTTGTCGAGTTCGTACTCGATGGCTTTGCATAAACAGCTGCCATGCAGGCTTTTCATCGCGTGGGTCCTGTCCAGTGAATCTCGTTTGTATGAATGACGGCGCTGCGCACGTTAGCAGTTTCATTGATTGACCAACGTTCCACGCCAGAACTTAGCAGCGCAAATGCGGCCGAATATTACAGGCACACTTGATAACAACTCCCCGTTGATACAACTTTAAGGTTGGTCTTGTGGTCTTACAGGCCTACTGTTCAGTACAGGAGGTGGCTTATGAACCCTGCATCAGATCGCATTGAAAGGAAGATTTTGCTCAAAGTGCCGCGTTCGAAGGTGTGGCGCGTGGTGGCCAATGCCGAAGCCTTTGGGCAGTGGTTTGGCGTTTCGCTGGAGGGCAAGCGTTTTGTCGCCGGTGAATGGACCCAGGGGCAGATCACGTACCCCGGCTATGAGCACTTGCTGTGGAATGTGTTAGTGGAACGGGTCGAGCCCGAGCGGGTGTTTTCCTTTCGCTGGCACCCCTATGCGGTGGAGCCGGAGGTCGATTACTCCCAGGAACCCACGACCTTGGTGAAGTTCGAGCTCGAAGACATGGATGACGGCACCTTGCTGAAGGTTACCGAGTCCGGTTTCGACCACATCCCGCAATCGCGCAGGCTCAAGGCGTTCCGCATGGACAGCCGTGGATGGGATGAGCAGATGAACAATATCGAAGAATTTCTCAAGACCAGCACCAAGACCCGCGAGCGTCAGGAAGAATGACGGCTGTGGCAATGGGCTGACGGTTGCCCTGACAGGGCAAAGTCAGCTACAGGCAGCAGAAACCGGGGTTTGATTGCTGGATACCTTAGCCGTCTAAGGGTTTACGGAAGGGTGGTTATAGCGAATGTCTTACACGCGATGGTAGCTATGTCGTCTATTGCACATTGGATCCGAAGCGTAATCTAGCCTCATCAACTGAAGCACAGGAAGTGCTCCAGGATCATGGACGATCGACCATTAGCAAGGATTCGCTGCCGACAGGGAGTCGATATGGTCTTGGGAAAACCCGCTTCGGCGGGTTTTTTTTCGTCTGCTGAAAACTGCGGTCTCCTGGATCTGCCTCCTTCGACAGATAAAGGCGCCCAGGTTTTTGACGTCAGTGGTCAAACGCTTACACCCGCTAACGGGTATGTCGTCTTTTTATACTTCACCGATGCCGTTAATCTGGCTCCATCAACTGAAGCACAGGGAGTGCTCAGGATCACGGATGATCGACCATTGGCCAGGATGGCTGCCGACAGGATGTCGAAAATGGTCTTGAGAAACCCGCCTAGGCGGGTTTTTTTTCGCCTGTGAAAAAGTACGACTTACAGTCTGGCCGCTGCTCGCTCGGTAATCTGCGTCCGTTGTTGCAGCGACGGTGCCGCACGCCGTTGCGCTTCTGCCAGGACACCCGGCGGCGCTGTGTCAGGGCTGCCTGACTGGAACGGTGGTGCCGGCGCGTATTCCAGTTGCAACTGCACCAGCTCGGCCGTGTCTTTATCGAACAATTCGGCTGCCAGGGTCAGGGCAAAGTCGATCCCAGCGGTAATCCCGCCGCCGGTCAGCAGGTTGCCATCGCGCACCACCCGATCCTTTACCGGGATCGCCCCCAACGGTGCCAACAGTTCGTGATAAGCCCAGTGAGTGGTCGCGCGTTTGCCCTTCAGCAGACCCGCCGCACCAAGCACCAGTGCCCCGGTGCAAACCGATGTGACGTACCGTGCATGTGCGGCTTGAGCCTTGATAAAGGTCAGCGTCTGCTCATCTTCCATCAACGGCCCGACACCGCTGCCACCGGGAATGCAGATCACATCCAGCGCCGGGCAATCGTCGAAGGTCGTGGTCGGTTTCAGCACTAGCCCCGTGCTCGCGGTGACCGGCACCAGGTCCTTCCAGATCAGATGCACCTTCACGTCCGGCAGCGAAGCCAACACGTCGTAAGGGCCTGTGAGGTCCAGTTGTTGAACCTGTGGAAACAACAGAAAACCGATCTGCAACGTCATGGCGTTTTTCTCATGAAGTGGGGTGGACGACTTCACTCTAGGCTCGTAGGATCTGGCGTATACGCCAATCACCCCACGAATTACGCCAATCATGCCGAAAACCATTCATGTGCTCGCGTTCGCCAACGTGCAATTGCTCGATGTCACCGGGCCGTTGCAGGTGTTCGCCTCGGCCAACGACATCGCCCGCCAGCACGGAGTGCCACCGCCCTATGCACCAACAGTGATTGCCAGTGGCGGCGGGACGGTGATGTCGTCGGCGGGATTGGCGCTGCTGGCCGAACCGTTGCCCGAGCAAGGCAGCGATACTTTGATCATCGCGGGCGGCTGGGGCGTGTATGCCGCAGCGGAAGACGCACCGTTGGTAGCGTGGGTGCGAGAACACGCGAAGGCTTGTCGGCGGGTTTCGTCAGTCTGCACCGGGGCCTTTTTGCTGGCGGCGAGTGGCTGGCTCGACGGTCGGCGCGTCGTCACCCACTGGACCCGCTGCGAGCAGTTGGCGCAGAAGCATCCGCAACTGCGGGTCGAACCCAATCCCATCTTTATCAACGACGGTCCGGTGTGGACCTCGGCCGGGGTCACCGCGGGCATCGACCTGGCGTTGGCGATGGTCGAAGCAGACCTCGGCCGCTCGATGGCCCTGGAAGTCGCGCGACAATTGGTGGTTTTTCTCAAGCGGCCGGGTGGCCAGTCGCAGTTCAGCGTGACCTTGTCCCTGCAAAAGGAAGGCAACCGGTTCGACGAGTTACACGCCTGGATCAGCGAAAATCTGACCAAAGACCTTGGTATTCCAACCCTGGCGCTGCAGGCGGGCATGAGCGAACGCAGTTTCGTGCGTCACTATCGCGCTGACACAGGCCAGACCCCGGCCCGGGCCATTGAACTGATCCGGGTCGAGACGGCGCGCCGGTTACTCAGCGACACCGGCGTGCCGATCAAACGCATTGCCGTACAGTGCGGATTCGGCAGCGAAGAAACGTTGCGCCGCAGCTTCCTGCGGGGAATGGGCGTGACGCCACAAGCCTATCGCGAACGGTTTTCCGTCAGCCCTTCAGCAGATCCAGTAATGCCTTGAGCATCGCTTCAGGTGCTTCTTCGGGGATGCCGTGCCCCAAGCCCGCCAGCACCCACGTGGCTGTTTCGGCCCGCTGCCTAGGCTTCGGTTTCCGCCACTTGATTGAAGTATTTCGACCGGTCCGGTGTAAACGTCACCACCATCCTGGTCCGTGAACAGGTCAGCGCCCGCTCTTTATCCAGATCAACATCCAGATCTTCTCCGCGCAAACCCTGCCACTGGGCGAGGTATTTGAGGGATCCGTATTTTTCAAGTTTCTTCAGGCTGCGGCTGACGCCACCTTTCCAACCCAGTACCGGCAGCTCGCCGACAAGGCAACGTTGGGCGAGTTCGGGGAATCGGGCGGCACGTTGGCGGCCGATTTCCCAGCATTTGATCAGGCCTTTGTCGTGGTCTTCCCACAATTCATCGCGGTTCAGACCTGACCGCAGGGGAGAGTCGATGGGGCGGTGGATGCGTTGAGTCATTCTGGTTCCTTGAATTCGGGTTTTGTTGGACAGCTCCGCTGTACCCGTTGAGCGTCGATGGTAGGTGGGGTTGTAACAGCTGGCAACAAGGTATTTCCGGCTGTAGGAACCAGGTGTCGGACAGGTAAACAGCAACGGTTGTTTAGTCAATGTAGGGAAATGGCCTGCGCACCTCGTGGCGAGGCGTGTTTATTCAGTCAGGCCGCGTTTAAGCGTGCCGCGAGCAAATAGTGGTCCTACAAACGGCACTCTGAAACGGGAAGTTTCCGACAGGCTCTGTCGGTTGCAGATGAGGCGTTCAGTCAGTCTTGTGTTGAGGCTGATGGCCCTATCGCGAGCAGGCTCGCTCCCACAGGTGATCTGAGTGAACACGGTCAATGTGGGAGCGAGCTTGCTCGCGATAGGGGCGACGCCATCTCAAGGCTGCCAGTAATTTTTCTCCCCACTCAATTTCCGATCGAGAAAACACGCCGCACTGATCAATGCCAGATGCGTCAACGCTTGCGGCGTATTTCCCAGATGACGCGCCTGGCTGTCGAACTCTTCGGCATACAAGCCCAGCGGGTTGGCGTACCTCAGCAGCTGTTCGAACTCCAGATGCGCTTTTTCCACGCGACCCGCCCGGGCCAGGCATTCGACGTACCAGAATGAACACGCGGCGAAGGCACCTTCCGTGCCGCCCAGGCCATCGATCTGACTGTCATCGTTGCGATAGCGATAGACCATGCCGTCACGCACCAGGGTTTTTTCAATCGCATCGAGGGTGGCGAGCCAGCGCGGATCCTTGGCGCTGACGAAGCGCACCAGCGGCATCAGCAACATCGAGCCATCCAGCGCGGTGCCGCCGATGTGCTGGACGAAATGCCCGCGTTCTTCGTTCCAGAAATTTTCCCAGATGTCGGCGTAGATGGCCTGGCGGGTCTGGTCCCAGCGGGCGAACGGGGCGGGCAGCGAGCGCTTCGAAGCGAGGCGAATGGCCCGGTCCAGAGCAACCCAGCACATCAGTCGCGAATGCAGAAAATGATGCTGCTCGCCGCGCATTTCCCAGATGCCCACGTCCTGTTGCTGCCAGGTTTCGCAGACCTGATCCACAACTTCCACCGCGTGTTTCCAGCCCTCATGGGAGATGGCGTCGCCGTATTTGTTGACCAGGTACACCGCGTCCATTAGCTCGCCGAAGATATCGAGCTGAACCTGATCGTAGGCCTGGTTACCGATCCGCACTGGCGTTGCGCCGCCATGGCCGGACAGGTGCGACAGTTCGGTTTCCGGCAGTTCCTGGCGGCCGTCGATGGCATAGAGGATGTTGAGTTTCATGGAATTGCCGTGGCAATCACTGACCCGCCCGCGCAACCAACTCATGTAGGCATTGGCCTCGTCGACATAACCCAGGCGCATGAAGGCGTAGACGGTGAACGAGGCGTCGCGGATCCAGGTGTAGCGGTAGTCCCAGTTGCGTTCGCCGCCCGGGGATTCCGGCAAGCCGAATGTGGCGGCGGCGAGGATCGCGCCGTGTTTGCGTGAGGTCAGCAGCTTCAGCGCCAGGGCCGAGCGGTTGACCATTTCTCGCCAGCGGCCGCGGTAGCTGGATTTGCCGGTCCAGTCGCGCCAGAATTTCATTGTGCGCTCCATGCACAGCGCGGCGGCGCCTTCCTTGAAGCGCGGATCATCGAGTCCGCCGAGCAGGAATTCGGCGCACTGGTCTTGTTTGAGAGTGAATTTGGCCACCGCCGCGTTGCCGTCAATCTGTAGAAGCTGATCCGAGGCGAGCCGCATGGACGGCTGGTCGTCGGCCTCGAAGATCACGTCCTGTTCATCCAGACGGGCGCTGGTGTTGGCGCGGGCGTAGTCATGACGCACCGCGCAGCGCATGCGAAACGTTGCCTGGCCGCTGACCACACGAACACGGCGCATCAGCAGCGGCAGATCATCTTCGCTATCGCCGATGGGGAGCAGGTCGGTGATTTCGACCACGGCGCGCTCGCTGAGCCAGCGGGTTTGCAACACGTTGGTATCGGGCAGGTAAATCTGCTCGCGACGCGCATCAGGCAAGTCCGGTGACAACTGAAAAATCCCGGCCTCAGGCGTGTCCAGCAACGAGCAGAAAATCGACGGACTGTCGAACTCCGGCCAGCAGAAAAAATCCACGCTGCCCCGGTCATTGACCAGTGCTGCGCTGCGCATGTCGCCGATGATGCCGTGGGCGTCGATGGCGCTTTGTCGTTCGGGATGATGATCAGCCATTGCCGCGAAACTCCGGATAGAGGCTCATGCCGCCGTCGATGAACAGCGTGGTGCCGACGATGTAGTCGGAGGCATCGGAAGCGAGGAAAACCACCGCATTGGCGACATCCTCGACATCACCAACCCGGCCATAAGGGATAAGTTTGAGCAACTCCTGCTCAGCCGCGCCTTCGGTGGCGGCGCGATTGATTGCGGTGCGAATCGCCCCCGGCGCGATGCCGTTGATGCGGATGCGCTGGTGGCTGACTTCCTGGGCGAGCGTTTGCATCAGCATGTCGACACCGCCCTTGGAGGCTGCGTAGTTGACATGTCCAGCCCAGGGAATGCGTTGGTGCACCGAGCTCATATGGATGATTTTACCGGCGGCCCGGGACACGCCTTCACGAACACCCTGGCGGTTGAAAATGCGCAGGGCGGCGCGGGCGCAGAGGAACTGTCCGGTGAGGTTGACGCCGATCACCTGGTTCCAGTCGGCGAGGCTCATCTCCACGGCAGGTGCATCTTTTTGCATACCCGAATTGGCCACCAGAATGTCCAGCGAACCGAAGGCTTCGAGGGTGTGTGCGAACAAGCGTTCGACCTCTTGTTCTTTTGAAACATCAGCGCCAATGGCAATCGCCCGACCGCCTTCAGCGATGATCTGCCGGGCCAGTTCTTCGGCGGGTTCAGCCTCGGAGTTGTAATTGAGCACCACCGCAGCACCGGCATCGGCCAGGGCCTTGGCGCACCCTGCGCCGATGCCGGAACTGGCACCGGTCACCAGGGCGACTTGTTGCTTGAGGGAAATCTGCATCAGCGTTGGCGCCTTGAAGTGAGGGCTTATTTAGCTGACTGGCGGGTGATGTCGAGAGTTCACGTCGAACCATGAAAGTTTCGTCAGTTGGTTATTCTGCGCAGCACAGGATCTACAGTCGCTGGCGACGCAGCGGCTCAAGGGGGCGATCTGACCTCTATCCTGAACCCTTCCTGAAGAACCCTTCAATTCCCCAATCCGGCGCCTTGGCATCGTTTACTCTGTGGAAATCGGGGCGTAAGCTTCGCGCGTTTTCATCCATTACGGAGACCCACAGTGGGTACTTGTTCGAGTGACAGTAGTCGGCCGGTTTTGATAACCGGCACCTTCCCGGCAAGATAACGCGCCACCTGTGTGCCGTTGTCTCGCCTGATAGCGAGCAGCGGCCTCCCGATCGCAGTCAGTCCTGACCTGCGTCCCGATGCCCCTCTCTTCGATGCTGAACCGTGTGTGGTGTTCGACTTTGCCGTCGACATCGCAGCGACTTGACACGCCTGCTCGACGGTTTCCTGGCCGACCCTGGGGGAACTGCCATGAACCTGACCCTGCTCAAAGAATTCTTCGCCGGATTCTTGCGCACCCGCCACATTGCCCGGCACTTCCGTCGCCTGGCGCTGCTGGAAAGCTTCACCGACCTCCCTGTCAGCCGCGAAGTGCCGCCGACGCTCGCGCAAACCCTGGTCAGCGCCGCCAACAGCGACACCGGTCAACTGCTGAACAACCTCGGTAGCCACACCGACGGCCTGAGCGAACTCGAAGCCGACACCCTGCGCGAGCAGTTTGGCCTCAACGAGGTCGAGCACGAGCAACCGCTGCCGTGGTGGACCCATTTTTGGCACTGCTACAAAAACCCGTTCAACCTGCTGCTGACCTTGCTGGCGGTCATCTCCTGGCTGACCGAGGACATGAAAGCCGCCGTCGTGATTTTCTCGATGGTGGTGCTCTCGACCTTGCTGCGCTTCTGGCAGGAAACCAAATCCAACCAGGCCGCCGACGCCCTCAAGGCGATGGTCAGCAACACCGCCACGGTGCTGCGCGGGGATGCGTTGCGCAGCGAAGTGCCGATCAAGCAATTGGTCCCGGGGGATCTGATCGTCTTGTCGGCCGGCGACATGATTCCTGCCGATTGCCGGGTGCTCAGCGCCAAGGACCTGTTCGTCAGCCAGGCGGCGATGACCGGTGAATCGATGCCGGTGGAAAAATTCCGCCACCAGCAGAACGGCGATACGCACAATCCTCTGGACCTGGACAACATTCTGTTCATGGGCACCAACGTGGTGTCCGGCACGGCCATCGCGGTGATTCTGACCACCGGTAACAACACCTATTTCGGCGCCCTGGCCCAACGGGTCGGCGCCACGGATCGCGCACCGACTTCATTCCAGACCGGGGTCAACAAAGTCAGCTGGCTGCTGATTCGCTTCATGTTCGTCATGGCGCCGCTGGTGCTGTTCATCAACGGTTTCACCAAGGGTGACTGGACCCAGGCGCTGCTGTTCGCGCTGTCGATTGCCGTGGGCCTGACCCCGGAAATGCTGCCGATGATCGTGACCTCGACCCTGGCCAAGGGCGCGGTGTTCCTGTCGCGCAAAAAGGTCATCGTCAAACGCCTCGACGCGATCCAGAACTTCGGTGCCATGGACGTGCTGTGCACCGACAAGACCGGTACCCTGACCCAGGACAAGATCTTTCTGGCGCGCAACGTCGACGTCTGGGGCAACGACTCCGATGACGTGCTGGAAATGGCTTACCTCAACAGCTACTACCAGACCGGCCTGAAAAACCTGCTGGACGTGGCGGTGCTCGAACACGTGGAAATCCACCGTGAGCTGAAAGTCGGCACCGCCTTTCGCAAGGTCGATGAAATTCCGTTCGACTTCACCCGCCGGCGCATGTCAGTGGTGGTTGCCGAGCGTGATCAACCGCACCTGCTGATTTGCAAAGGAGCGGTGGAAGAAGTGTTGGCGGTGTGCACCCGGGTGCGCCATGGCGAAGCCGACGAAGCACTGACCGATGAACTGCTGGCGCGCATTCGTCAGGTTACTGCGGCGTTCAACGCCGAAGGCTTGCGGGTGGTGGCCGTGGCCGCGCGGTCGATGATCGAAGGCGGGGATACCTACAGTCTGGCGGATGAACAGGCACTGACGCTGATTGGTTACGTGGCGTTCCTTGATCCGCCCAAAGAAAGCACCGCGCCTGCGCTCAAGGCCCTGGCGGCTCACGGCGTGGCGGTCAAAGTGCTGACCGGCGACAACGAACTGGTGACCGCCAAGATCTGCCGCGAAGTCGGCCTGGAGCAACAAGGCCTGCTGATGGGCAATGACATCGAGCGCATGAGCGACGCGCAGTTGGCGGTGGCGGTCGAGACCACCAACGTCTTCGCCAAACTCACGCCTTCACACAAGGAGCGCATCGTGCGCCTGCTCAAAGGCAACGGTCATGTGGTCGGTTTCATGGGCGACGGCATCAATGACGCCCCGGCCCTGCGCACCGCCGATATCGGTATTTCGGTGGACAGTGCCGTGGACATCGCCAAGGAAGCGGCGGACATCATCCTGCTGGAAAAGAGCCTGATGGTGCTGGAGGAGGGCGTGCTGGAAGGGCGCCGCACGTTCGCCAACATGCTCAAGTACATCAAGATGACCGCCAGTTCCAACTTCGGCAACGTGTTCTCGGTGCTGGTGGCCAGCGCGTTCATTCCGTTCCTGCCAATGCTGCCGATGCACCTGCTGGTGCAAAACCTGCTCTACGATATTTCGCAAATCGCCATCCCGTTCGATAACGTCGACGACGAAATGCTCAAACAACCACAACGCTGGCAGCCGGCGGACGTTGGGCGCTTCATGCTGTTTTTCGGCCCGATCAGTTCGATCTTCGACATCACCACGTTTGCCTTGATGTGGTACGTGTTCGACGCCAACACCCCGGATCACCAGACCCTGTTCCAGTCCGGCTGGTTCGTGGTCGGGTTGCTGACCCAGACGTTGATCGTGCACATGATCCGCACGCCGAAAATCCCGTTCCTGCAAAGCCGCGCAGCCACGCCGCTGCTGGTGATGACCGGGGTCATTATGGCTGTGGGCATTTTCCTGCCGATGGGACCGCTGGCGCATTACTTCAAACTGCAGGCACTGCCGTCGCTGTACTTTGTGTTCCTGCCGGTGATTCTGCTGGCTTACATGGGGCTGACCCAGGCCGTGAAGGGGTTCTACATTCGTCGGTTCGGTTGGCAGTAACGGCGGTGGCCACGGACTTTTAGGAAAAGTCCTACAGAAACCTTCGTGCATCTCCCGTAGCCTCCTGCGCCTCCAACATCCGCCATATCCAGGGAGGCTACGATGCCGAACAAAGCGCTGCGTATCCTGATCGCCGACGAGCAGCATTTCCACCGGATGAAAATCGAGCGGCTGTTCAACCTACTCGGCTATTACCGGGTGGCGCCCGTGCAGGGCCTTGCGCCCATGTTGTGCCTGGTCGAGTACGGTTGCGAACCGTTCGATCTGGTGGTCGTCAATGCCTCGCTGGTCTGCGGCGAACTGGATGTGCTCGGCTACTTCCTCGATAACCGGCAAGTGCGCAACGCACTGATTTTCGACGGTCAGCGGGCGCAGTTGCCGCCGACCCCGGCGGTTGGAACGCAAAGGGTTCAGGTCAGCCACGCACCTCTGCCTGATTTGACGTGCATCCAGCGGCTGATGACGATGATCGATCCACCGCTGAGCGAAGACCAATACCCTTGGCTGAGCGTGCGATCTGCGCAGACTGCCGGTTGATTCGCTATTACCGTTCGTCGCCACTGTCATTTCTTACAGGTAGATTCCTGCTTTCGCCCATGCAAGAGTCTTGGCGCAGCCGTAGCGTCTGCCCCGTCTTTGTCCGGCGGGCATTCGTCGAGTCTTTGCACAGGGAGTTGCCATGAAGTCAGTGCTGATTGCCGACGATCATCCTGTGGTTCGCGCTGCAGTGATGCTTGTACTCGAGCAGGAAGGTTTCAAGCGGATTCATGAAGCGGCCAGCGTTGGCGAGGCGTTGTCGATATTGCGTGAGCATACGGTCGATCTGGTCATTCTGGATCTGGTCATGCCCGGCGGGAACGGGCTGGATGTGTTGGAGCGAATCAAAGGCAACCAATGGAAGTGTGTGGTGCTGGTATTCACCTCCCTGGATCCGTTGTTCTTTCAAGAACGCTGCATGCGCGCCGGGGCCTTGGCGTATGTCTCCAAGACCAACAACTTGGGTCAATTGCACAAAGCCGTGCAAGCAGTTATTTCTGGGTATACCTATTTCACGCAGCTGTCCGCCGGGTCGCTGGATACGGTGCAACACAGCGAAAGACAGATGATCGACAATCTTTCCAACCGAGAGTTGACCATCCTGCAATACCTGGCCCGGGGGGTTAAAAACAAGGAAATTGCTGAACTCATGCACTTGAGCCACAAGACCGTCAGCACCTACAAGACCCGTCTGATCGAAAAACTGCGGCTGAACTCGGCGGTGCATCTGCGCGACTTCGCCATACGCAATCACTTGATCTGAGTGCGCTGACCGTGCGTTTCCTGCTGCTGTTTCTGATGTTTTGCCTCGTGCCCCCAGCGTCGGCCACCATCGCCGAGGAGCCCAAGCAATTGCACTTGCTGGGGCGTTCGAGCGCAGAGGGCTACCAGGTCAAGCTGGATGAAAATGACCGGCAATGGCTGCGTGACAAGCGAGTCTTGCGCCTCGGGGTAACCGGGCCGGACTACCCGCCGTTCGAGGTGACACGCAATCACGATGAGCTCGAAGGCATCACCGCTGATTACGCCGTGCTGGTAGCACAATTGCTGAACGTGCAAATCGAGGTGCTGCGCTATGTCACGCGTGAAGCGGCCATGGAGGCGCTCAAAGACGGCGAGCTGGATCTGCTCGGTACCTCGAACAACTTCGAAGCGGCCGACCCCGACCTGATCCTGTCCAGCGCCTACGCAGAAGATCAGCCGATGCTGGTCACCCGGCTCGACGAGCACCTGCCCGAGGACCTGGCGGGTAAACGCATTGCCATGGCCGATGACTATCTGCAGGCGCAAACCGTTGAATCGTTCTACCCCGAGGCGGGCCTGCACCGGTATTCGTCGGCGCTCGATGCGCTCGGGGCGGTGGCGTATGGGCAGGATGACGTCTATCTCGGCGACCTTATCAGCGCCAATTACCTGATCAACAACAACTACCTCAATTACATACACCTGGTGGCACCGTCCGGCCTTGACGCCAATCCGTTCGGCTTCGCACTGGCGCGGGACAACCTGGCGCTCAAGGGCATCATCGACAAGGCACTGGCGGCGATCCCGATGGATCAGCGCTCGCTCATCGAACAACGCTGGAGTGCCGGCCAGGCGAAGGTCTTGGGTCAGCAACGAGTGAGTCTGAGTGAGAGTGAGCAGCGTTGGCTGGATCGGCACCCGACCGTGAACGTGGGCGTGGCCGAAAACTTTGCGCCGTTGACGTTCTACGATACCGAGGGGCGATTCAGCGGATTGACCGCGCAATTGCTGACACTGATCAGCCAGCGCAGCGGTTTGAATTTCAACGTGCTGCGCGGCCAATCCCTGGACCAGCAGGTCCGGCGACTCAGGACCGGCGAGATCGACGTCTTGCCCGCCATCATCCCCACGACCGAAGGCGTCGCCGAACTGCACTTCACCCGGTCTTATTTAACCAATCCGTACACGCTGGTGAGTGCTGTCACACCGGGTAGCCCCAGAACGCCTGACGATCTGAGCGGCAAGCGCCTGGCGATTTATCACAGTCATCCGATGCGTGCCTTCATTCAGGCCCGTGTGCCCGGCGTGCGGATGGTGGATGTGCAAAGCCCGGCCGAGGGCCTGGATCTGGTCAATAAAGGCCAGGCCGACGCCGCGCTCAGTTCGTTGTTCATCACCCGTTACCTGATTTCCCGGTATTACCAGGGACGTTTACGTATCGGCAGTACCGTGGGCGACGAACCGGCGCGCATCAGCCTGGCCACCGGCCCGGATGCACGGGAGTTGCAGTCGATTCTGAACAAGGCATTGCTGAGCATTTCTCCCGAGGAAATGGACACGCTGGTGGCCCGCTGGAGCAATGATGTGGTGGTCGAGGACAGTTATTGGCTGCGTCATCGCCAACGTATTTTGCAGGCGTTTGCTGCGGCAGGGGCTGCGTTGCTGCTGGCGCTGGGATGGATCGCCTGGCAGCGTCGGCAGATCCGTCAGCGACAACAGTGGTTGCAGCAATTGCAGGAAGCCAAGGACGCGGCAGACGATGCCAATCGGGCGAAAACCACTTTCCTGGCGACCATGAGCCATGAAATCCGCACGCCGATGAATGCCCTGCTCGGCATGCTTGAAATGGCCGATAAGCACGCGCAAGAGGGCGTAGTCGACCGTTTTTCCATTGATGTCGCGTCGACCGCAGCACAGCAGCTGCTGGCGTTGATCGGCGATATCCTCGACATCGCACGCATCGAATCCGGGCATTTGTCCCTGACGCCCGAGCGGGTCAATCTTCACGCATTGGTGACGTCGGTGTGCCGGGTGTTCGAAGGGCTGGCCAGGGAGAAAAATCTGCTATGGCGGGTCGATCTGGACCCTGCCAGTGACCGTGATGTGCTGATCGATCCCACGCGCTTCAAACAGGTGCTGTCCAACCTGTTGAGCAACGCGATCAAGTTTACCCGTGAAGGCGAGGTGAGTCTGACGCTGCGGGTGGTGCCTGGTTTGTCCGGCCATCTGACGGTCGACATGCGCATTAGAGACAGCGGCATTGGCATCAGCAACGCTGATCAACAGCGCTTGTTCAGTCCCTTCGTTCAGGTTGGCAGCCATCAGCCGTCGGGTTGCAAAGGTTCGGGGCTGGGGCTGGTCATCAGTCGCACGCTGTGCGAAATGATGGGCGGGCGACTGACGCTGCGTAGCGTCGTGGGTCGGGGTTCGGAGGTCGAGATCAGTTTGTCGCCGGTCGACTTGAAACCGTTGCCGGCCGGCGAATCGGAGGATCGCGCAATACTAAAATACACACGTCTGCTGACGATGCTGGTGGTGGACGATTACCCGGCCAATCGGCAATTGCTTTCCAGCCAGCTCGTTTATCTCGGGCATCGAGTGATGGAGGCCAAGGACGGGGAACAGGCACTCGGGCTGTGGCTAACCCACGCCTTTGATGTGGTCATCACAGACTGCAATATGCCGTATTTGAGCGGTTATGAATTGACCGGCGCGATCCGTGATGAAGAACGTGCTCAAGGCGTACCGCGCACACTGATTCTGGGCTTCACCGCCAATGCGCAACCTGAAGAAAAAGTCCGTTGCCTTGAAGCGGGGATGGACGATTGCCTGTTCAAGCCGATCCGGCTGGCGGACTTGGACAGGTGGCTGGCTGAGCGGTTTGTCGAGACCACGAGCGCATGCCCCCCAGCGTCGCAGATCGACTTGAGCGGGCTGGAACCCTACGTCGGTGGTGATCGCACGCAGATTGATCGATTGTTACGCAAACTGGCGGAGTCCAACCGCGAGGACCGCGAGAACCTGCTACAGGCGCAAGCAAACGATAATCTACCGGCGCTGAAAGACCTCGCGCACCGTATCAAAGGTGGTGCGCGCATCGTCGGCGCCCGGCATCTGATCGAAAGTTGCGAGCAACTGGAGCATGCCTGCGCCTTGGCCAGCGCAGCGCTGATCGACGAAGCCGTCGATCAATTGCAGCACGCCATGCAACGTCTCGATCAGAGCCTTGAGCAGGGCTGACGCTTAATCCCAGTGCGGCGCGATGCCTTTGGGGCTGGTCAATCGCTGGCCGCGATCAAGACCTGCGATCAACGCCATGTCGGCCTCGCTCAACGTCAGGCTGCAGGCTTGCAGATTGCTTTGCAGGTTGGCGCGCTGGGTCGAAGACGGAATCACCGCATAACCCAGTTGCATGGCCCAGGCCAGCGTGACTTGGGCCGGGGTGGCCTGAAGACGCTCGGCAATCTGCTGAATGACCGGGTCTTTGAGCACTTCGCCATAGGCCAGGGTCATGTACGAGGTGATCTGAATGCCCTGGCTCTGCGCAAATTCGACGACCTTGCGGTTTTGCAGGTACGGGTGCAATTCGATCTGGTTGGTGGCGATGTTGTCGGCACCGACAGCGGCGATGGCCTGTTTCATCAGGTCAACGGTGAAGTTGGACACGCCAATCTGACGGGTCAGGCCCAGTCGTTTGGCTTCGAGCAAGGCGCCCATGAATTCTTCGACCGGCACTTGATCTTCCGGGGACGGCCAGTGGATCAGCGTCAGGTCCAGGTAGTCGGTTTGCAGTTTGCGCAGGCTTTCCTTGAGGCTGTCGATCAGTCGATCCTTGGCAAAGTTGGCGACCCAGATCTTGCTGGTGATAAACAACTCTTCGCGAGGGATGCCACTGGCGGTGATGGCCTCGCCGACTTCAGCTTCGTTCTCGTAGATTTGCGCGGTGTCGATGACCCGGTAGCCCAACGCCAGGCCGGTGCTCACCGAATCGATGACCACCTGGCCTTGCAAGCGAAAGGTACCAAGACCGAATGCGGGAATAGACATCAATGACTCCAGGGGTTGCAGTGGGAATGGGCAGGAGTATCCCCGGCTGCCGCCCCGGGAAAAACCGCTGAATGGGCAAAGCACTGTTGACCGCAAGTCATGAATCGCTAGGTGTCTCGGCTGATTGGAGGTGTCTGGTCTGCCACCATCGTTCTCCAGATAGAACGCTTAAGCCGATTTTTGCTGTCTAGTGCGTTAAAGGGTTCGGTTTTAAGCTGTGTCCATCGCGTCAAACAACGAATTTGGAGGCAGGATGAAAAACATCATCGGTATCTACACCAGCCCGCGGACCCACTGGGTCGGCGACGGCTTCCCGGTTCGCACGCTGTTTTCCTACGACAACCTGGGCAAACACATCAGCCCATTCTTGCTGCTCGATCATGCAGCGCCCGCTGAATTCACTCCGACCACCGAGCGTCGTGGCGTCGGCCAGCACCCGCATCGCGGTTTTGAAACCGTGACCATCGTCTACAAAGGCGAGCTGGAACACCGCGATTCAACCGGCAGCGGCGGCAAGATTGGTCCGGGCGATGTGCAATGGATGACTGCCGCGTCGGGGATCATTCATGAGGAGTTCCACTCTGAAGGCTTCGCCAAAAGCGGCGGAACCCTGGAAATGGTCCAGCTGTGGGTCAACCTGCCGGCCAAGGACAAAATGGCCGATGCCGGTTACCAGACGATTCTCGATGGCGACATCCCGAGACTCCCGCTCAAGGACAACGCCGGCAGCCTGCGCTTGATCGCCGGCGAGTTCGACGGTCATACCGGCCCGGCCCGCACGTTCACCCCGGTCGATGTCTGGGACCTGCGCCTCAACGGCGGCAAGTTGTTGACCCTCGATCTGCATGAAGGTCGTAACACGGCGCTTGTCGTGTTGCGTGGCACGGTTCAGGTCAACGGCCAGGAGCTGGCGCGTGAAGGGCAACTGGCGTTGTTCGAACGCAACGGCCATCAGCTGAGTCTGGAAGCCAACGACGATGCCGTGGTGTTGCTGCTCAGCGGCGAGCCGATTGACGAGCCGATCGTGGGTCACGGCCCGTTTGTGATGAACAGCGAGCAGGAAATCCACCAAGCATTTGCCGACTTTCAGTCGGGCCGCTTCGGTCGGATGAGCGGTTGATTCGATTCCGGATTACCGCAACCTGATGACCCGCTACAACACCCTGACCAATAGCCAATAACGGCTGACGACACACATCCCCTGTGGGAGCGAGCCTGCTCGCGATTGCGCCAGGACAGCCACCGATTCAGTGACTGTCAGAGCGCTATCGCGAGCAGGCTCGCTCCCACTTTTTTTGGGGGTGTTATCAGATCCGCAATTGCTCCTACACTGTGCCCATCCGTACATGGCTGGAGTTGTTCGATGCTGTCATTGCTTACCGATCATCCATTGATTTGCGCCCTGGTCCTGATCGTGATCGATCTGGGGTTGTGGCGCTTGATCACAGCCAGTGGCAGTAATTGGAAGCTGGTCGTACGGCTGGTGATTTTCTCGCTGTTCAGTCTCCTGCTGTTCAACGAAGGCTTGAACCCGTTGGAGCCGGCACCCTGGGCCGACAACGTGCCGCTGCACCTGGCAGCCACCGGTTTGCAGATCGGTTGGTGGCTGTTCGGCGCGCGCACGCTGACGGTGCTGATCGGCGCCTTGATGATGCAACGGGTCGGGCACACCGGACGCTTGCTGCAAGACCTGCTCGGCGCGGTGATCTTCCTGATCGCCGTCATCGCGGCCCTGGCCTACGTGCTCGAACTGCCGGTCAAGGGCGTGCTCGCCACCTCCGGCGCCTTGGCGATCGTCGTCGGCCTGGCGTTGCAAAGCACCCTCAGCGACGTGTTCTCCGGGATCGTCCTCAACACCACCAAACCCTATCAACTCGATGACTGGATCTCCATCGACGGCACCGAGGGCCGGGTCATCGATATCGACTGGCGCGCCACGCGCCTGCAAACCTCCCAGGGCAGCATGGCGGTGATTCCCAACTCGCTGGCGGCCAAGGCCAAGATCATCAATTTCAGCCGGCCCAGCGATATCTTTGGCGTCTCGATCAGCCTGCAACTGAGCCCGCATGCGCGCCCGCATACGGTGATCGACGCGCTGGAGCGGGCGATGCAAGGGTGCCGTTATCTGCTGAACAAACCGGCACCCTGTGTCGCATTGAAAAGCTCCAGTGCCAGCGGCGTGGAATATGAAATCAGCGGCTTCGTGGTCTCCATGGATCAGAAACGCATGGTCCGCAATCTGTTGTTCGATCTGGCCTACCGACACTTGCAGGCGTCCGGTGTCAGCCTGTTGTCGACCGTCGAAACCAACGTGCCTTCCGACCTTTCGCGGCCACGTGCGTTGCTGGACAGCTCGAGCATTTTCTCGACCCTGCGCCTGGAAGAGAAAGAAACGTTCAGTCAGAACATGACACGGCAAACCTTCCGCGCCGGTGAAATGATCCTGCCGGCGGGGGAGGTCAGCGATCACCTGTTCATCATCGAATCCGGCGTGGTCTCGGTGCAGCTGAGCCGTAACGGGGTCAAGTTCGAATCCGGGCGGATGGGGCCGGGCGAGGTGATTGGCGAGGGCGGGATTTTGTCGGACACGGCGATGCCGGCAGATTTCAGCGCCAAGACCGCTTGCAGCCTGTACCGGATCGAGAAGGATTACCTCAAACCGTGCCTGGACGCGCGGCATGACATCAACGAAGCAATGAAGGCGTTGCTGGAATTCCGTTTGAACAAGGCGCAGTCGTTGACCCAGGAAGTGCCTACGGTGGTGGCGAAGAAGGGGTTTTTGCAGTGGTTACGCAATAGGGCCTAGGGTTCGGTGGTGAATGGCTCTTGCGCGGTTCGCTCCGACAATGGCCTCCTCGTCTTCTGGAATATTGGCTATTTGTGAGTGGCGCGTGCGGGATTAACGTAGCTCTACCCCCACTTGTCATTGGAGTCCACCATGAAACCTCGTATCGATTTCTACACCGCTTCCCCAGACGCGCTCAAAGCGATGATCGCACTGGAAACCGCGGTATCGAAGCTGCCGCTGGAAAAGACCCTGATCGAACTGGTCAAGCTGCGTACCTCGCAAATCAACGGCTGCGCGTTCTGCCTCGATATGCACAGCGCCGATGCCCGCAAGGGCGGTGAAGAAGAACGCCGTCTGTACACACTGTCGGCCTGGCGTGAAACGCCTTTTTTCACCCCGCGTGAACGTGCGGCCCTGGCCTGGACTGAGTCCCTGACCCTGCTGAGCCAGACCCATGCCCCGGATGAGGACTATGAACTGGCCGTATCGGAGTTCAGCCCAAAGGAAATGGTCGACCTGACCGTGGCCATCACCACCATCAACGCCTGGAACCGTCTGGCCGTCGGTTTCCGCAAAATGCCTCAAGCCTGATCAATGAGCGTCTGCTGACGGCGCGGCCGGTGGTTGCACCTTGCGCATCAAGGGCACCATCGCCGTGGCGATGATGAAGCAGACCATGATCATCAAAAACGCATCGCCATAGGTTTGCGTCTGTGCTTCGCGGTAGGTCAGCAACCATAGCTGATGCAGGCTGGCGGTGACGGCGGTGTCACCGCTCTGGCCCAGGTTGGCGAAGTTGTTGCCGACCTGGGACAGCCACTGATTCAGCGCTTCGTTGGTGCTGTTCAGGTGTTCCGCCAACCGGGTGAAGTGCAGGTTGGTGCGGTCGTTGAGGATGGTCGCGCAGGCTGCAATGCCAATCGCTCCCCCCAGGTTGCGCATCAAGTTGAACAACCCCGAAGCATGTTTGAGCCGCGACGGCGCCAGCCCACCCAGAGTCAGCGTCACAGCCGGTGGCACCGCCAGTTGCTGGGCAATCCCGCGAAACGCTTGCGGCAGCATCAATTCTCTGGCCCCCCAGTCATGGGTGATCGGGCTGAAATCCCACATCGACAACGCGAACAGGCCAAGGCCGGTCATCATGATCCAGCGCAGATCGATGCGGTTGGCCAGAAAGGCGTACAACGGAATCGCCATGATCTGGAACACCCCGGTAGAGAACACCGCCAGGCCAATGTCCAGCGCACTGTAGCCACGCACCCGGCCGAGAAACAGCGGCGTGAGGTAAATGGTGGCGAACAGGCCAATCCCGGTGACGAACGAGAAGAAACAGCCGAGCGCGAAGTTGCGGTCCTTCAGGGCGCGCAAATCGACGATTGGATTGGCCACCTGCAAGGTCCGGCCAATGAACGCCAGTCCCGCGATGCCGCTGATCCATGCCGTGGTCAGGATCGTGCTGTCGCTGAACCAGTTCCAGCGTGGGCCCTCTTCAAGGGTGTATTCCAGGCAGCCGAGAAACAGCGCCATGAACAGCATGCTCAGGTAGTCAGCGCCCTTGAGCAGCGAGAGTTCCGGCTGGTCGATTTTCACCAGCATCGGCACCGCCACCGCGACAAAAATTCCCGGCACCAAATTGATGTAGAACAGCCAGTGCCAGGACGAAATGTCGGTGATCCAGCCACCGATCACCGGCCCCAGGGTCGGAGCCAATGAGGCCACCGCGCCGATGGTCGCGGCGGCAATTACCCGTTGTTTGCCGGTGAAGAAAAAGAACGCGGTGGTGAACACCAGCGGGATCATCGAGCCACCGAGAAAGCCTTGCAGGGCGCGGAAGGCGATCATGCTCTGGATGTTCCAGGCCGCGCCGCAAAGCAGGCTGGCCAAGGTGAAACCCACTGCCGAAGCGCAGAACAGCCAGCGTGTGGAGAACACTCGCGACAGCCAGCCCGACAATGGAATCACGATGATTTCAGCGATCAGGTAGCTGGTCTGCACCCACGCCGTTTCGTCGGTGCCGGCCGAGAGACCACCGCCGATGTCGCGCAACGAGGCGGAGACGATCTGGATGTCCAGCAGCGCAATGAACATGCCGATGCACATCGTGGCGAAGGCAAAGACCTTGGTCGCTGTCGCCATTCTGGCGGCATTGAACGGTTGCGCGGGGGCGGCGAGGGCGCGGCTCATGGTGCGCTGGCCACGGCAGAAGTTTTCGGCTCTTCGCGGGTGTCCACCTCGGCGGTCACCGACAGCCCCGGACGCAGGTGGCCCAGCACGCCATCCGCTGGATCGAGGATGATCCTGACCGGCACTCGCTGAACGATTTTAGTGAAGTTGCCCGTGGCATTTTCCGGTGGCAGCACGCTGAACTGAGAGCCACTGGCCGGCGCGAGGCTGTCCAGATGACCGTGGAATTGCTGCCCTGAAAGCACGTCGGCATGAATGATTACCCGTTGTCCCGGGGTCATGCGCGCCAGTTGATCTTCCTTGAAGTTGGCATCGACCCACAGGCCGCTGGACGGCACCACCGACAGCAACTGTGAACCGGCCTGCGCATACGCGCCGACCCGCGCCCGGCGATTGCCGATCACGCCGTCCACTGGGGCCTTGAGTTCGGTGTAGCCGACGTTCAGTTGCGCCAGATCACGTTCGGCCCGGGCCTGCACCAGCGCGGCGCGCGCTTGCTGTTTCTGGGTTTCAATCACATTGAGCTGACGCTGCGCGGCCAACAGCTCCGCCTGAGCCCGGGCACTGAGCGCCTGCGCGGTTTTGAAGGTGGCGCTGGCGCGTTGAGCGCTTTCCACCGAGACAGCATTGCTGCCGACCAGTTTTTTGTAGCGCGCATCGTCATCCCGGGAACGGGCGGTTTCAGCACCGGCGGCATCTATACCGGCCCGAGCCTGACCGATCACGGCCTGTTGCAGTTGTTCAGTGGCGTCGAGGTTGGCCAGCAGCGCTTCTTCGGCAGCCACTGCGCCTTCGGCCTTGGCCAGGTTGGCGCGATAGTCGCGCGAATCGAGGCGGATCAGCACATCGCCGGCCTTGACCTTCTGGTTGTCGGTGACCAGCACTTCCTCGATATACCCGGCGACTTTCGGCCCGATCACCGTGACGTCGCCACCGATATAGGCATCGTCGGTCTCCTCGATAAAACGCCCGGCAGTCCACCAGTGAGTCGCATACACCCCGGCAAACACCAAGGCAGCGAGGGCGGCAGTCAACAGGATCAGGCGCTTGAGCAGGGGAGGCTTGGCTGGGCTCACCGGGACAGCAAGGTCGGATTCGAGGCTGGGCATGCTGGTCATGGGGGATTACCTGTGGAGATCGGGTGTTTATTACGTATGTAATATGACGCAGGTAATATTTTGTGGCAATTGGTTTTTGCTGCCGGTCGTCAGGTGCTTATTTGAGCCAGTGGCCAGGCGTGAGGCCGGTGAGGTCCTTGAAGAACGCGATAAACGCGCTGTCACTGGCAAATCCTGCTTCGAATGCGCAGTAGCTGATGCTGCGTCCGGTGGCGAGCAATTCCATGGCCCGCAACAGCCGCCACTGTTGGCGCCATTGCTGATAACTCATGCCGGTTTCGCGCTGGAAGATTCGCCCGATGGTGCGTCCGCTGGCACCGATTTGCTTTTCCAGCAGCTGAAGTTCTGGCGGCAGTTGCCCGGGGCTGGCCAGCAGCGGCGCCAAGCGCTTGTCCCAAGGCAGGGGCAAGAGCATCGGTTGCTGGGGCGCCTCGCGAATCTCGCTCAGGCAAAGCCCTAACAGATGGACCCATTTTCCCTGCTGCCAATCCGTGTCGAAATCGGCGAGTGCTATCGGCTCCAACACCGCCCGCAGCAACGGGCTGACTTCAATCACGCAGATTTGCTGCGGCAACCCGGCGCACAACAACGGTGTCAGGTAAATGGAGCGGTAGTCGACGCTTTGCTGCATCACGGCGCGGTGTTCGATTCCCGGGGGAATCCAAGCGGCGCGGGAGGGCGGCAACAGGCAAAGCTGCTGCGCAAGGGTGATGCGTGTGCAGCCTTGGCGGGTGAACAGCAACTGTCCGCGTGCATGCCGATGCCGTCCGGAATCGTGATCGCCCAGGGTGGCCGCAATGCCGATAACCGGTGCCGGAGAGTGGTCGGGATTGAATTGCGCGTGGGCATCGAGCCAGGCCATGGATTGTCCGATTTCCGCGATTAATTGGCAGGACTTGGATAGTACGTCAGTCACGACTCCTTAAGCTGCTCGACAGTTTTTCTTGATGAGTGAAGTCGTGATGAATTCCAAAAGCCTGTTGATATTGGCAATCGCCTTGCTGATGTTCCCGCAGATCGCCCAAACCCTTTACAGCCCGGCACTGGCGGATATCGGCGAAGTCTTTGCCGTGGGTGCGCCACAAGCTGCGCAAACCCTGTCGGTGTATTTCCTGGCCTTTGCGTTCGGCGTGGTGGTTTGGGGCCGGTTGTGTGACCGGATCGGGCGTCGACCCTCGATGCTCGCAGGTCTTGCGCTGTACGCAGGGGCCTCAGTGCTGGCGTTAACTGCTTGCAGTTTCGATGCCTTGCTGATGGCCCAGGCATTGGCTGCGTTTGGTGCAGCGGTAGGTTCGGTGGTGACGCAAACCCTGTTGCGCGACCGCTTCGAGGGCGCAGAACTGGCGCAAGTGTTTTCAATAATGGGCATCGCGCTGGCGGCCAGCCCGGCAATCGGCTTGTTCGCCGGGGCGAGCCTGGTGCACGCGTTCGGCTATCGAGGCGTGTTGGGATGCCTGTTGCTGATGTCCTCGGCGCTGTGGCTGTGGTGCCTGCGGACCTTGCCGGAAACCCGCCCACAAAAGGTGAAGACACCGCCCCTGTACGAGACGCTGTGGCGCATGCTGCAAGACCTCGATATCTGGCGCTCGACGCTGCTGGTGGCGGTGTTCAATATCGCGCTGTTCAGCTACTACAGTCTCGGCCCGTTCATGTTCCAGCGACTGGACTTGAGTGCGCAAGGGTTCGGCTACAGCGGCGTGATCCTGGCCCTGGGTTCAGGACTCGGCGCCTGGCTCAACAAGCGATTGCTGCGTCGCGGCTTGAGCGGCTCACAGCTTGTTCAGCTGGCAGGAGCGGTGATGTTGTCGGGCGCCAGTGGTGTGTGGCTACTGGAAGAAAGCGCTTTGTTCGTGTTGCCGATGATGCTGGTGGTGTTGGCGTTCGGCATGGCGATCCCGAACATTCTGGGCTCGGCACTGGCCAACTATGGTGACCGATTGGGAACGGCCGGTGCGTTGTTGGGTTTGCTGTATTACCTGTTGATCGGGGGTGGGCTGATGTTTGTCGCCTGGGGGCAGGCGTTAGGCGAAACCTTGATGCTCTGCGGCGCGTCTGCTCTGTTGTTGGCGGGAACAGCACGCCTGCGGCAAACCTAGAAAATCATCAAGCGAGGGCGATGCCCGGCGTTGCGCCGGACATCGCGATGACGCTTAAACCCGTTCGAAAATCGCCGCGATCCCCTGGCCACCGCCGATGCACATGGTCACCAGCGCATAACGGCCGTTGATGCGATGCAGTTCGTGGATGGCTTTGGTGGCGATGATCGCGCCTGTCGCGCCGACCGGGTGGCCCAGGGCAATGCCCGAACCGTTCGGGTTGACCTTGGCCGGGTCCAGATCCAGTTCCTGGCTGACCGCACAAGCCTGGGCGGCGAAGGCGATGTTGGCTTCGATGACGTCCAGATCAGCCACGGTCAGGCCAGCGCGTTTGAGCGCCAGGCGCGTGGCGGGAATCGGGCCGAGGCCCATCAATTCCGGCTCGACACCGGCGTGGGCATAGCTGACCAAACGAGCCAGTGGACGCAGGTTATTGACCTGAACCGCCGTGCCGGTGGCCATGACCAGCGCAGCGGCGCCGTCGTTCAGGCCTGAGGCATTACCCGCCGTGACCGAACCGTCTTTCTTGAACGCCGGCTTCATTTGCGCCAGCTGTTCCAGGGAAGTGGAACGTGGATGCTCGTCGACGTTGAACAGGGTGGTTTCCTTGCGACCGCGGATTTCGACCGCCGCGATTTGCTCGCTGAAATAGCCATTGGCAATCGCGAACGCGGCACGTTTTTGATCTTCCAGAGCCAGGGCGTCCTGCATCTCGCGGGTGATGCCGTTGCGCTCAGCGACGTTCTCGGCGGTGATGCCCATGTGGATGGCCTGGAACGGGTCATGCAGGATGCCCAGCATGTAATCGATGGCCTGGACGTTGCCCATGCGCGCGCCCCAACGGGCCGAAGGCATCAGGTACGGGCCACGGCTCATGGATTCGGCACCGGCACCGATGGCGATTTCGGCATCGCCCAGCAACAAGGTCTGGGCCGCGCTGATGATCGCTTGCAGGCCGGAACCGCAGAGACGGTTGACGTTGTAGGCGGGTGTCTCCTTGGGCAGGCCGGCGTTCATCGCCGCCACTCGGGAGATGTAGGCATCGCGGGTTTCGGTCGGGATCACGTTGCCCATCACCAGATGGCCAACCTGCGCCGGGTCGACGCCGGAGCGTTGCAAGGCGGCCTTGACGGCCGTGGTCGCCAGATCGGCCAGGGGCACATCCTTGAGTGCGCCACCAAAGGAGCCGATGGCGGTGCGTGCGGCGCTGACAACAAATATTTCCGGGGTGTTCATGACGGCTGTCCTGTGAGTGATTTCTTATCTGTACTTCGACTAAGTATGGCGTTCAATGCTGCCTGCGCTTCAGGGCTCTTGAGCCGCTTGATGAACAGCAGGTTTTCTTGGCGAATGGTCGCTTGCAGTTCCGGCATCGACGTCTGTTTGAGCAATTGCCGGGTCTGGCACAGGGATTCCCGGGGCAGCGCCAGCAGGCGCCGGGCCATGTGTTCCGCGGCCGCCAGGCACTGTTGCCCGTCGTCGAACAGTTCGTTGGCCAAGCCACAGGCAACGGCGGCGGCACCGTCGAGGCTGTCGCCCCACAGCAACAGGCGCGCCGCCCGGGCATGGCCAAGCAGGCGTGGCAGCAGTAGGCTGGCGCCGAACTCCGGGCACAGACCCAGGTTCACGAACGGCATGCGCAGCTTGGCGTTTCGTGTGACCAGCACTTGATCGCAATGCAGCAGCAACGTGGTGCCAATCCCGATGGCCGCTCCGCAAACGGCGGCGATCAACGGTTTTTGCAGGTGGATGACCACGCGCATCAGGCGAAACGCCGGGCTGTCCAGATCAGTCGGTGGATGCTGGAGAAAATCCGCCAGATCGTTGCCGCTGGTAAAGCACGAAGCGCCACCAGTGAGGATGATCACACCGGTCTGGTCGTCTTCGTCAGCGGCCAGCAACAGGTCGGCCAGCTGCGTATACATGCTGTTGGTCAGTGCATTGAGTTTGTCGGGGCGGTCAAAGGTGAGCGTCAGTACGCCTTCGTGTCGTTCTTGTTTGATCAGGTCGTTCATGTGCTTGCCCTGGATAAACGGTGCGAAGGGCACTCTAAGCGCGCGACCCGTGCCGGATCTATGACAAAACGAGTCAACGAAACTGCTGCTTTTTGCCATGTCTGGCCATCACCGGCGGCGCGAACCGCTGCACACACCCATTCGGGGTATGGTGCCGTTTGCCGAACCGCTCGATAGTTGATTCATCCGCTCATCCAGAACGGAACTCGCTTGATAAGGTGAATTTGCTATGCGCAAGGCCTTCTTGGTGATGTTTGGTGCGTTACTTGTGCCGCTGTCGGTGGGCGTCCACGCCGCCGAAGTGGACGACGGCAATACGCTGCGGCTTTACAACTGGGCTGACTACATCGGCGAAAAAACCATTGCCGACTTTCAGAAAGCCACGGGCATCAAGGTGATTTACGACACGTTCGATGCCTATGAAACGGTACAGGCGAAGTTGCTCACCGGTCATTCCGGCTATGACCTGGTGGTGTTGAATGCCTCCCTGGCGCCACCGCTGATCAAAGCCAAAGTGTTCCAGCCACTCGATAAAAAGTTGCTGCCCGGCTGGACAAACCTCGACCCGAAAGTCTTGCAGGACTTGCAGGGTTTTGATGCCGGCACGCTGTATTCCGCGCCTTATACCTGGGGCAGCAACGGCATCACCTACAACGTCGACAAGATCAAGGAACGCATGCCGGACGCGCCGATTGGCTCTTTGGCGATGATCTTCGATCCGAAAATCGTCTCGCGTTTTGCCGATTGCGGCGTGACCCTGGTCGATGCGCCCACGGAAGTCATTCCTCTGGCCCTGAAATACCTGGGACGCGACCCGAGAAGTGCCGCCCCGGATGACCTCAAGGCCGCCCAGGACTTGCTGCTGTCAGTGCGGCCCTTCATTCGCAAGTTCGATTCGGTCAACTACCTGACCAGCCTGCCCAATGGCGATGTGTGCATGGCGATGACCTGGTCCGGCGATTACGCGACGGCCATGGCCCGCGCCGAAGAAGCCAAGTTGAAGATCAAGCTGGCCTATTTCATTCCCAAGGAAGGTTCGCTGATCTGGTTCGACAATATGTACATCCCCGCCGATGCGCCGCACGTGAGCAACGCACACAAGTTCCTCGATTACTTGATGCAGCCACAAGTCATGGCGGACGTGACGGACTTCATTCACTACGCCAACAGCAACGCGGCCGCTACGCCGTTAGTGCAGACCGATGTGCGCAACAACCCGGCGATCTACCCCGATGAAGAAACCCGCCAGCGGCTGTTTCCGCAAAAGACTCAGGACGCGAAAGAGATGCGCGCCATGACCCGGGTCTGGAGCACGGTGAAGAGCGGAATTTGATCGTTTACCCCTTTGGTTTGAGGTTTGTGTATGGCTACTCCTACTCAGAAAGTGCTGTCGAGCGTCGATAACGCGCAGTTGGTCAAAGCCGATAAAGCACACTATATGCATGGCTATCACATGTTCGACGAACACGCCGAGCAAGGTTCGCTGAACATAGTGGCCGGTGACGGCGCCTATATTTTCGATGCGCAGGGCAACCGTTTTCTCGACGCCGTTGGCGGCATGTGGTGCACGAACATCGGTCTGGGCCGCGAAGAAATGGCGCTTGCGATTGCCGACCAGGTGCGTCAACTGGCGTACTCCAATCCGTTTTCCGACATGTCCAACAACGTCGCTATCCAGTTGTGCGAAAAACTCGCCAGCCTGGCCCCGGGCGATCTCGATCACGTGTTCCTGACGACGGGTGGCTCCACCGCCGTGGACACTGCGTACCGGCTGATTCAGTACTATCAGAACTGCCGGGGCAAACCCGAAAAGAAGCACGTGATTGCCCGTTTCAACGCGTATCACGGCTCCACCACGCTGACGATGTCGATTGGCAACAAGGCTGCCGACCGGGTGCCGGAATTCGATTACGCCAACGACAAGATCCACCACGTTTCCAACCCCAATCCTTACCGGGCACCGGACGGCATGGATGAGGCGCAGTTTCTCGAGTTTCTGATCAAGGAATTCGAAGACAAGATCCTGTCCATCGGCGCGGACAAGGTCGCGGGCTTTTTTGCCGAGCCGATCATGGGCTCCGGTGGCGTGATCATCCCGCCCAAGGGTTATCTGAAACGCATGTGGGAAGTCTGCCAGCGCTACGACATTCTGTTCGTCGCCGATGAGGTGGTCACCTCGTTCGGGCGCCTGGGCAAGTTCTTCTCTTCCCTGGAGGTGTTCGATGTGCAGCCAGACATCATCACCACGGCCAAAGGCCTGACGTCGGCCTATTTGCCGTTGGGCGCCTGCATCTTTTCCGAGCGGATCTGGAAGGTGATCGCCGAGCCCGGCACGGGCCGCTGCTTTACCCACGGTTTCACCTACAGCGGTCATCCGGTGTGCTGCACGGCGGCGCTGAAGAACATCGAGATCATCGAACGTGAAAACCTGTTGGCACACGTCGACGTGGTTGGCGCGTACCTGGAACAGCGTTTGGCAACGCTGCGCGATTTGCCGTTGGTGGGTGATGTGCGCTGCCAGAAACTCATGGCCTGTGTGGAGTTTGTCGCCGATAAACGCACCAAGGCGTTGTTTGCCGATGAGATCAACATCGGCGAGATGATTCATTCCCGGGCGCAGGCTCGCGGGCTGTTGGTGCGGCCGATCATGCACCTCAATGTGATGTCGCCGCCGCTGATCCTGTCGTGCGCACAAGTGGATGAAATCGTCGAGATCCTGCGGGTGTGCATTCTTGAAGTGGCGGCCGAGCTTGAGCAGAACGGCCAGTATTTCGGCCAATGAGTGCGCCAACGCTGCGGTTACCACGGGCCGGTTCACCCGCTAGACTGCGGGGCATGAGCAAACCAAACGACGACACGTTGATCGCCTTGCCCTTCGGTGCCTTGCATAAGTGGCATGGCGACATGCGCCAAGCGTTCGCCCACATCGATGAGCCCGATGCGCTGCGCCACCTGGCGTCGGCCTTCGGGCACCTGGTGTCCATCGAGTCGGTGATGATAAGTCTGGAGCACAAGGACCGGCCGCCACAGTTGCTTTATCAGCGCGGCATACCGGAAAAATACCGGGAGTCGATCATCGACCGCTACTTTTCCGGCGGCTACTTGCTCGACCCGTTTTGCCTGGCCGTCGAGCAGGGGCTGGCGGAAGGGTTTTATCACCTGGAGGAAATCGCCCCGGACAACTTCTTCGACAGTGAGTATTACAAGACTTACTACTTGAAGGCGGGGAGTTCTGAAGACAGTTTTTATATTGTCGATACCGGCCATGACACCAAGGTGTCGGTGAGCCTGTTTCAGGGATTTGGCGGGGAAAGTCTGCGGGCTGAACAGTTGAATCTGTTACGGGCGGTCGAGCCGCTGGTGCGCGAATTCATCAGCGAGTTTGGGCGTCGGGGCTTGCAGCACAGTGCCGTCAGTGAAGGTGGGCGCGACGATCTCAAGCATCGCGTGCAGTCTGCATTCGAACACTTTGGCTGCGACTTGCTGACCGAGCGCGAGCGGGAAGTGGCGCATATGGTGCTGCGTGGGCACTCGGTGAAGTCCACGGCCAGCCAGATGAGCATCTCACCGGAGACGGTGCGCATGCACCGCAAGAATCTTTATTTGAAGCTGGAAATCGGTTCGCAGTCGGAATTGTTTGCGCTGTTTATCGAGTGGCTGCGCAAGCACTGATGATCGTTCCCACGCTCTGCGTGGGAACGCCTCCATGGACGCTCTGCGTCCACTGTGACGCGGAGCGTCACGGGCTGCATTCCCACGCAGAGCGTGGGAACGATCAGTGAGGGTCAATCCTCGCGCTTAACGACCAACGTCAGAATGTCGTAACTGGCCACCAACTCGCCCAATTGGTTGGTCACTTCCACATCCCACGCCACCACGCCTTGCGGTATTCCCTGCGGGCTCTTCTTACCTTGATCGATCTTGCGTTTGCACGTCAGGCGCGCCTGGATCGTGTCGCCGATCCCGACCGGGGTAATGAAGCGCAGCGTGTCCAGGCCATAGTTGGCCAACACCGGCCCCGGCGCGGGCGAGACAAACAGACCGGCCGCCGCCGACAACACGAAGTAACCGTGGGCGATGCGTTTGCCGAATTGCGATTCCTTGGCGGCGATGTCGTCGAAGTGCATGTAGAAGTGATCGCCAGACAGGCATCCAAAGTTCACCAGGTCGGCCTCGGTCACGGTGCGACGATGAGTCAGCAACGATTCGCCAATCTGCAGATCCTGGAAGAAACGGCGGAACGGATGCACGTCGGTTTCGATGACCTTGGCGCCGCGCACGTATTCCCCGGTGACGGCTGCCAGCATGCTCGGCGAGCCTTGCACCGCGGCACGTTGCAGGTAGTGTTTCACTGCGCGCAGTCCGCCGAGTTCTTCACCGCCGCCGGCACGTCCCGGGCCGCCGTGTTTGAGTTGCGGCAGGGGCGAACCGTGGCCGGTGGATTCGCCAGCGGACTCACGGTCCAGCACCAGCAAACGACCGTGCCAGGCGGCGGCAACCGGGATTGCCTTGGCGGCAATTTGCGCATCCTTGGTGATCAGGCTCGCCACCAGGCTGCCTTTGCCGCGAGCGGCCAAGGCCAGCGCTTCATCCAGATCGTCGTAGGCCATCAGTGTGCTGACCGGGCCGAACGCCTCGATATCGTGAGCGCCACCTTCGGCGTGCGGGTCACGGGCTTGCAGCAAGGTCGGTGCAAAGAACGCACCCTGGCTGACGTTCTCGCCGCGCGGTTCGAAACCGTCGCGGGCACCGAACAGCAGGTCGCTGCTCTGCAGCAGGCTTTCCAGACGCTCAGCGACGTCTTTTTGTTGATCGTGGGAGGCCAGCGCCCCCATGCGCACACCTTCGACCGACGGGTCGCCGACCACGACTTTCTTCAGTCGGTCACGCAAACGGGTCGCGACGGCGTCGATGTGTTTGGCCGGAACAATGGCGCGGCGAATGGCGGTGCATTTCTGCCCGGCCTTGGTGGTCATTTCCCGAGCGACTTCCTTGATGAACAGCTCGAATTCTTCATCGTCCGGGGTCACGTCCGGGGCGAGGATCGCGCAGTTCAGCGAGTCGGCTTCGGCGTTGAATGGCACCGAGTTGCGGATCAGGTTCGGGTTGACCCGCAGCTTGGCGGCGGTGTCGGCCGAGCCGGTAAAGGTCACCACGTCCTGGCCTTGCAAACGGTCGAGCAGGTCGCCGGTGCCGCCGATGATCAATTGCAGGCTGCCGGCTGGTAGCAAGCCGGATTCATCCATCAGCCGTACCACGGCTTCGGTCAGGTAGCTGGTGGCGCTGGCCGGTTTGACGATGCACGGCATGCCGGCGAGAAAGCTCGGTGCGAATTTTTCCAGCATGCCCCAGATCGGGAAGTTGAAGGCGTTGATGTGCACCGCCAGGCCGCCACGCGGCACCAGGATATGCGTGCCGGCGAAGGTGCCCAGTTTGCTCAGCTGCATCGCCGGGCCTTCGTGGACGATGTTGCCCGACGGCAATTCCCGCGAGCCGAGGCTGGCGTAGGTGAACAGCGTGCTGTTGCCGCCTTCGATGTCGATCCAGCTGTCAGCGCGGGTCGCGCCGCTGTGGTGCGAAATGGCGTAGAGCTGCTCCTTGCGCTCGCTCAGGTACAAGGCCAGGGCCTTGAGGCGCTGGGCCCGTTGCTGGAAGTCCAGCGCCATGAGGCCGCTGATGCCTTGGCGACGGCCATGTTCGACGGCTTCGGCGAAGTCCGGGCGCTCCTCGTGGGTGCGCGCGATTTCATGGCCGTCGATGGCGCTGCGCAGGACTTGGGCGCCGTGTTGGCCGATCCAGCGACCGGCGATGAAACTTTGCAGGGTAGGGGTAGACATGTCGAACTCCGGAGTCAGACTAAATAGAGGAATGCTGCGCAGGCCTTTGTGGGAGTGAGCCTGCTCGCGATGACTGTCTGTCAGGCGACTCAATGTTGAATCTGACGCCCTCATCGCGAGCAGGCTCGCTCCCACAGGTTTGGTGTGGCAGCAGTGAAAAAGATGTTTCAGAGCTGATCGAAATCCAGCACAACCTTGTCGCTCACCGGAAACGCCTGGCACGACAGCACATAGCCGGCGGCCACTTCGTAGTCTTCCAGGGCGTGGTTGCTGTCCATGTCGACTTCGCCTTCGATGACTTTGCATTTGCAGGTCGAGCACACGCCGGCCTTGCACGAGTAAGGCAGTTCGGCGCCCTGGGCGTTGCCGGCGTCGAGGATGCTTATGCTGTTGCGCGGCAGGTCGAAGGCCAGGGCGCGGCCGTCGCTGATGACGGTGATCTGGCTGACGGCGGCGTCCACTTGCCGGGCTGCCTCGCGGGCCTGGCGTTTTTGCGTGCTGCCGGCAGCGGCAAACAGTTCGAAGTGGATGCGCTCGGCCGGCATGCCTTTGGCCTTGAGGCTGTCGCGCACGGTTTCGGTCATCTCTTGCGGGCCGCAGATGAACGCGGCGTCGAGGGCCTTGACGTCGAGCCAGCGGGAGAACAGTTGCTCGCATTTCTCGGCGTTGATGCGGCCGTTGTACAGGTCGACATCCTGCTGTTCGCGACTGAACACAAAGATCAGGTTCAAGCGCTGCAAATAGCGGTTTTTCAGGTCTTCGAGCTGTTCGCGAAACAGCGCGCCGGAGCTCGAACGGTTGCCGTACAGCAGGGTGACGCGGCTGTGCGGCTCGGTTTGCAGGGTGGTCTTGATGATCGACAGGATCGGCGTGATGCCGCTGCCGGCCGCAACCGCCAGGTAGTTGCCATGACGAGCCGGGTCCAACTCCACGTGAAAGTGCCCGGCCGGTGGCATGACGTCCAGGCTGTGCCCAGCCTTTAGCTGCTCATTGGCGAACGCCGAGAAACGCCCGCCGGCCACACGCTTGATGGCAACGCGCAGTTCACCGTCGTTTACACCCGTGCAGATCGAGTAAGAGCGACGGACTTCTTCGCCGTCCATCTGGGTGCGCATCACCAGGTGCTGGCCCTGGGTGAAGTGAAAACTGTCTTGCAGGTGCTGCGGAATTTCGAAGGCGATGGACACCGCATCACGGGTCTCGGCGCGCACATCCTTGATGGTCAGGCTGTGAAATTTACTCATTATTGTTCTCCAGCTGGGACGGCCGATTGCCGCTCAGATGCACTTGAAATAGTCGAACGGTTCGCGGCACTCGATGCAGCGGTACAACGCCTTGCAGGCGGTTGAACCGAACTCGCTGAGCACTTCGGTGTGCGCACTGCCGCATTGCGGGCACACAACCCGTGGGCTTTCGCCGAGCAGGCTGCGCTTGCTGGTACTGCCCTCGGGCGGCGCGATGCCGTAGGCACGCAGGCGTTCGCGGCCACTCTCGGTGATCCAGTCGGTGGTCCAGGCCGGGGTCAACTTGCGCTCCAGCTGCGGCGCGTTGAAACCGGCCGATTCCAGCGCAGCGCGGATATCGCTCTCGATCACTTCCGTGGCGGGGCAGCCGGAGTAGGTCGGCGTCACCACCACGTGCAAGTGCCCGGCCTGCCAGTCGAGATCGCGCACGATGCCCAGATCAACCACGCTGACCACCGGCACTTCCGGGTCCATGACCTGTGCCAGGGTCGCCCACGCAGCGGCCAGGTCGGTCGGTTGAGCCGGCCGGGCGCCGAGGTCGCTGGCGATCAGCTCACCAGGTCGCATCGGGGTACGCTCGGGGCAGGAATTGCATCTCGGCCAACAGAATGCCCAGGTGTTCGGTGTGCAGGCCTTTGCGTGCATTGAGGTAGAAATAGCTCGGCGCGGCGGGCACGGGCAGGGTGGCGCTGGCGAAGATTTCGTTGACCTTGGCTTGCCACGCGGCGGCGACTTGCGCGGCGTCCGGGGTGACGCCGGCCTCGCACAGGCGTTGTTCGCTGTCATCGGCACTGGTCAATTCGACGGTAAAACGCCAGACCTCGGGGATCGCCGCGAGCATGCGCTGGTGGCTTTCCTCCGTGCCGTCACCCAGACGCTCGACCCACTCGCCGGAGCGGCGCAGGTGATAGGTGACTTCCTTCACCGCTTTGGCGGCGATCCCGGCGATGCGTTCGTCGCTGGACTGGCTCAGGCCGCTGAGCACCTGCAAGTGCCAGGCGTCATAGAGAAATTGCTTGAGGATGGTGACCGCGTAATCGCCGTTGGGTTGTTCCACCAGCAGCAGATTGCGATAGGCGCGCTCATCACGGCGGAACGCCAGGTGATCGGCGTCACGACCGTCGTTCAGCAGTTCGGCGGCGTATTCCAGCCAGTTGCGCGCCTGGCCGACGAGGTCGAGGCCGACGTTCATCAACGCCAGTTCTTCTTCCAGCGCCGGGGCCTTGCCGCACCATTGGCACAGGCGCTGGCCCTGGATCAGGGCGCTGTCGCCGAGGCGCAGCAGGTATTCGATCAGATCAGTCTGGTTGTTCATGGTCGACCTCACATGTGCCCGACTTCGGCCGGCAACTCGTAGAAGCTGGCGTGGCGATAAACCTTGTCGTCCGCCGGATCGAACAGCGGGTCTTTTTCATCCGGCGACGACGCGGTGATCAGCGCCGAAGGTACGACCCACAGGCTCACGCCTTCGCTGCGGCGGGTGTACAACTCGCGCGCGTTCTCGATGGCCATGGTGGTGTCGGCGGCATGCACGCTGCCGACGTGCTTGTGGTTGAGGCCGTGCTTGCTACGCACGAAGACTTCAAAAAGGGTCCATTCGGACATGGCGGTGTCTCCAGATCAGGTGGCCGAATCAGGCGGCGTTCTTGTTGTGTTTTTTACGGGCGTGGGCAACTGCGGCTTCGCGCACCCAAGCGCCGTCTTCAATGGCTTTGCGGCGGGTGGCAACGCGCTCCTGGTTGCACGGGCCATTGCCCTTGAGCACTTCATAGAACTCGCTCCACTGGATTTCGCCGAAGTCGTAGTGGCCGCGTTCGGCGTTCCACTTCAGGTCCGGATCGGGGCAGGTGCAGCCCAGCAGCTCCAGCTGCGGGATGGTCTGGTCGATGAAGCGCTGGCGCAGTTCGTCGTTGCTCTGGCGTTTGATTTTCCAGGCCATGGATTGGGCGCTGTTGGGGGAGTGTTCGTCGCTTGGGCCGAACATCATCAGCGACGGCCACCACAGGCGGTTGATGGCGTCCTGGACCATGTCTTTTTGCGCCTGATTGCCGTGGCGCATCATGGTCAGGAGGATTTCGTAGCCCTGGCGCTGGTGAAAGCTTTCTTCCTTGCAGATGCGCACCATGGCTCGGGAGTAGGGGCCGTAAGAAGTGCGTTGCAACACCACCTGGTTGACGATGGCGGCGCCATCGACCAGCCAGCCCACGGCGCCCATGTCGGCCCAGTTCAGGGTCGGGTAATTGAAGATGCTTGAGTATTTGGCCTTGCCGCTATGGAGCTTGGCGATTTCTTCGTCGCGGTCGGCGCCGAGGGTTTCCATGGCGCTGTAGAGGTAGAGACCGTGGCCGGCTTCGTCCTGGATTTTGGCCATCAGTTGCAGTTTGCGTTTGAGCGAGGGGGCGCGGGTGACCCAGTTGCCTTCGGGCAGCATGCCGACGATTTCGGAGTGGGCGTGTTGGGAAATCTGCCGGATGAGGGTTTGGCGGTAGGCGTCGGGCATCCAGTTTTTCGCTTCGATCTTGATTTCTGAATCGATTTTTTTCTGGAAGGCGCGTTCCTGGTCGGACATTTCCGAGAGGTCTTTGATGCGCTTTACGCCTGTTTCTACTAGCTGTGCGTACATGTGGGGTCTCCCGCCTTGAATCTGATCGAGGGCATGGAGAACTTTATAAGCGATACAGAAATTAATATCAAACATAAAATAACGTGTCATATTGTTTTTTTGTATCGCTTTGGGGGAGGGGTGTATATCCGTTTTCTCGGTGATGGCTGCTATTGGTTCCGCTTTTACAGCGGGTCACTTGGAGAAGCGCCAAGTAACCAAGCGCTTTTGCCCCTGACGTTCGGTGCCTCGCTAAGGCTCGGCATGCCCTCGCTCCGGTCCTGCTCCGTGGGCACGCCGCCATCGGCCATCCATGGCCGGGGGCGGCTAACCCGGCATCCATGCCGGGTTGCCCACTGCGCAGAACCTGCGCTCGGCCTCTCGAGGGGGCGGGGCATCAAGATCAAGAGCTGCAAGCGAGTTACCGCTCGGCTTGTTGAGTGGTGAGGGGCAGAAGCGTTGCGATCGGCTTTTTTGTGGGAGTGAGTCTGCTCGCGAAGTTGATCGTTCCCACGCTCCGCGTGGGAATGCATCCCGTGACGCTCCGCGTCACACGCGGTGGCGAATTCTGGACAGGGTAGTGGCTAGTTAGTAGCATCCGCGGCATACGGATTTTTCCTGTACGTCGACTGACGTGGGGCTATCAAGGAATCGAAATGCACACATTCACCCATGGCGATAAAACTGTTGTTTTCACTGTCTTGAGCGGTGAAGTGGTGGGCAGCGAGAAGCTCAGCGAGACGCGTGTGACGACCACGGGCGGCGTTCCTGTGAACGGTAAGGACGGGGATCTGACGCCGGTTCGAGTCAGTTCGGTGTCGATCATCAATCATGAGTTCTGGGTCAAGACCGCGGACGGTGTCGAGCACGATGTGAAGTTGCGTGGCGTGGATATTCCTTTGCGCACGGGTCAGGACATCTCATTGATCAGCGCCGTGAAAAAGGACGGTTCGCCCCTGCACACAATCCTGCTGAACCACTCGGCGTCCAAGCGCTGGGTACTGCGCGACGCGAGTGCGTTGAATACCGAGCTGGAGTTGACGCCCTTCAACTGGAAGACTGTGCTGATCGTGTCCGGCTTGTGTGTTGCCGGTTTTGCCACCGCCGGGCTCGGTCTTCTGGCGGCGGGCGGTTACCTTTGCTACGCGTTGTATCAGGGTTCTCAACGCAAGAAACTGCTGTTCAGCGACCTCAACGCCTACCTCGAGAAGCTGGACACCCTGGTCGCCAGTCGCGGCCAGGCGCCAAGCCCTGTTCAAGTTGAAAGCCCGGTCGAGGCCGAACTCTCTTTTGAACTCGACAGCCCTGCACCCGAGCAAAGCGCTGCCGAACCTGAAAGCCCTGCGCTGAACCGCGACAGCGTGCGCCGGGCGCTGTCGCGCAAGGTCTGAAAGTCATGCCCTGAGAGCCTCTGCACAAACCAGCGTTTGCATCGACAGCGGAACGCGGAGCGTCCCCGGCGGCATTCCCACGCAGAGCGTGGGAACGATCAATCGCGAGCAGGCTCGCTCCCACAAAAAAGCCGATCGCAACGCTTTTGCCCCTCACCACTCATCAGGTCGAGCGTTAGCTCGCCTTCTGTTCTTGATCTTGATGCACCCGCTCCCTCGAGAGGCCGAGCGTAAGTTCTGCGCAGTGGGCAACCCGGCATGGATGCCGGGTTAGCCGCCCCCGGCCATGGATGGCCGATGGCGGCGGGCCCACGGAGCAGGACCGGAGCGAGGGCATGCCGAGCCTAGGCGAGGCACCGAACGTCAGGGGCAAAAGCGCTTGGTTACTTGGCGCTCTTCCAAGTGACCCGCTGTAAAAGCGGAACCAATAGCGGACGTTACCGCAGCAATGGATATGTACACCTGAAAGAGAATGGTCGGCTGTCAGACCGCCATCGCGAGCAGGCTCGCTCCCACAAAGTCATTGCGCTGGCCAAAAAAAAAAGCCCCGCAAAAAGCGGGGCCAAAAAGGGTGCAGCAGTCATCCTTTGGGACGCTTGTCCATCACATGACAAGCCTTCCCCTCAGAGCGCTTGATCGAATGCATAGGCTGCAAAACAATCCGCGAACTGATCCCGATATACGTCTTGATATGCCGACTCAACTCACCACAGACGGCCTTCTGCTGATCATCCCCCAAATGCTGATGCTCAGCCTTCAACTCCACATGCACATCAACGCTGTCCAGATTCCCATTGCGATACAGATGAATCTCATAACACTCCGCCAGCTGTTTGATCTTCAGCACCTGCTCCTCAATCTGCGTCGGAAACACGTTGACCCCACGAATGATCAACATGTCATCGCTGCGCCCAGTGATCTTGTCGATCCGCCGCATCGGCCGCGCCGTTCCCGGCAGCAGGCGCGTCAAATCCCGAGTGCGATAACGAATCATCGGCAGCGCTTCCTTGCTCAGCGAGGTAAACACCAACTCGCCCATCTGTCCGTCCGGCAACACTTCACCGGTGACCGGGTCAATGATTTCCGGATAGAAATGGTCTTCCCAGATCGTCGGCCCGTCCTTGGTTTCCGCGCATTCCATCGCCACGCCCGGCCCCATGATTTCCGAGAGCCCGTAAATATCCAGCGCAGTAATGCCCAGGCGATTCTCGATGGCACTGCGCAATTCGGCCGTCCACGGCTCGGCACCGAAGATGCCCAGGCGCAGGGCCAGTTTGTGCGGATCGATGCCCTGGCGCTCGATCTCATCGGCGATGTTGAGCATGTACGACGGCGTGACCATGATGATGTCCGGCTGGAAATCCTTGATCAGTTGCACCTGTTTCTCAGTCTGCCCGCCCGACATCGGAATCACCGTGCACCCCAGGCGTTCTGCGCCGTAGTGGGCGCCAAGCCCCCCGGTGAACAGGCCGTAGCCATAGGAAATATGCACCTTGTCGCCACGCCGGCCGCCCGCCGCGCGGATCGAGCGTGCGACCACGTTGGCCCAGGTGTCGATGTCGTTCTGGGTATAACCCACGACCGTCGGCTTGCCGGTGGTGCCGCTGGAGGCGTGCAGGCGCACCACGTCGTGCATCGGTACGGCGAACATGCCGTAGGGGTAGTTGTCACGCAGGTCGGTTTTGGTGGTGAACGGAAACTTCGCCAGGTCTTCCAGGCATTTAATGTCATCCGGGTGCACGCCCAGCGCATCGAAGCGCTGACGGTACAGCGGCACATTGTTGTAGGCGTGGTTCAGGCTCCAGCGCAGGCGCTCCAGCTGATGCTGGCGCAATTGGTCGATGCTGGCGGTTTCCAGCGGGTCCAGCACGGGATCAAGCACAGCTTTGGCAATTGGCATGTTCATAACTTCACTCGAATTATTTTTGTGTTTCGGCCCTCGCAAAAGGGCTTTGAGTGCATGCCCCAAGGATACCTCTCGGCTCCTCGGGAATCGCGATTCTTTAGTCGGACAAACGCTCGATGATCAGCGCGATGCCCTGGCCGACGCCGATGCACATGGTGCACAAGGCGTAGCGACCCTGGCGTTCTTCCAGTTCATGCAGGGCGGTGGTCACCAGGCGCGCGCCGCTCATCCCCAGCGGATGACCGAGGGCAATCGCGCCGCCGTTGGGGTTGACCCGTGGATCGGTGTCGCTCAGGCCCAACTCGCGCAGCACCGCCAGGCCTTGCGCGGCGAAGGCTTCGTTGAGTTCGATCACGTCCATGTCGGCGAGGCTCAGGTTGGCCAGTTCCAGCACCTTGCGTGTCGCCGGCACCGGGCCGATGCCCATGATCCGTGGCTCGACGCCGGCAGTGGCCATCGCCACCACTCGTCCGCGCGCCTTCAGGCCGTGGCGTTTGGCGACTTCCGGGCTGGCCAGCAGCAATGCGCACGCACCGTCGTTGACCCCGGATGCGTTGCCGGCGGTGATGCTGCCGCCTTCGCGAAACGGCGTACCGAGCTTCTGCAACTGCTCAAGCGTGGTGTCGCCGCGCGGGTGTTCGTCCTGCTCGACGACTTTGGCCGGGCCTTTGCGCTGTGGGATTTCCACCGCGACGATTTCTTTGGCCAGGCGACCGCTGGCCTGGGCCGCACCGGCGCGCTGTTGGCTGCGCAGGGCAAAGGCATCCTGGTCGGCGCGGGAGATATTGAACTGCTCGGCGACGTTCTCGGCGGTCTCCGGCATGGAATCGATGCCGTAGGCCTTTTTCATCAACGGATTGACGAAACGCCAGCCGATGGTGGTGTCGTATAGCTGCGCATCACGGGAAAACGCCTGTTCGGCCTTGCCCATCACCAGCGGTGCGCGGGACATCGATTCCACGCCACCGACCAGCATCAACCCGGCTTCGCCGCAACGAATCGCACGCGCTGCGGTGCCGATGGCATCCAGCCCGGAACCGCACAAGCGATTGAGCGTGGTGCCGGGTACGCTGACCGGCAAACCGGCCAGCAGCGCCGACATGCGGGCGACGTTGCGGTTGTCTTCGCCGGCCTGGTTGGCGCAGCCGTAGATCACGTCGTCCACGGTGTTCCAGTCGACTTGCGGGTGACGGCGCAACAGTTCGCGCAGCGGCACCGCGCCGAGGTCGTCGGCACGCACGCTGCTCAAGGCGCCGGCGTAGCGGCCAATCGGGGTCCGCACCGCGTCGATGATCAAGGCGTCATTCATTCGGATTCTCCTGCGTCAGCACAGCGCCGCGCACTTTGTAGGATTTGCCATGGAACAGCGCGATGAGCTGGCCCAGTTGGTTTTCAATGCGTACGTCGTAGTTGCCGGTACGACCGGAGCGGCTTTGCTCTGTGCAGTCGGCGGTCAAGGTGTCGCCCAAACGTGCCGGGGCGATGTAGTCGATGCTGCAACCGATCGCCACCGTGGCTTCGTTGTAGCTGTTGCAGGCCAGGGCGAATGCCGAGTCGGCGAGGGTAAACAGGTAGCCGCCGTGGCAGGTGCCGTGGCCCTGAATCATGTCGGCACGCACGCTCATGCCAACGCGCGCGCAGCCTGGCGCGGCGGAAAGCAAGCGCATGCCCATCGCCTGGCTGGCGGTGTCGCGCTTGAACAGCGCTTGTGTGCAGGCGCTGGCCAGGTTCATGGCTTCATGGTTAGTCATGCAGCGTTCTCCCTTCGGCGACCCGACGGCGCAACAGCAGCGAGGGGCGATAACGTTCTTCGCCATAACTGGCTTGCAGGTTTTCCAGCACCTTGAGGAGGTGCGAGAGGCCGATGGCATCGGCCCAGGCCAGCGGGCCTTGCGGGTAATTGACCCCGGCGCGCATCGCCAGATCGACGTCGGCGGCCGACGCCACGCCTTGCAACACAGCGTCCGCGGCTTCGTTGGCCAGCATCGCCACCGTGCGCAAGACCGCGAGCGCCGGGCTGTCGCTGAGCGGGCTGACGGTGAATCCGGCCCGTTGCAGCAGCGCGACGCCGTGTTCGAGGGCGACAGGGTCGATGCCCGCCGCGTAGCTGATGGCGAGGCGGCTGGCCTTGCCATAATCGAATGCGAGGTCGAGCAGGATCAGGTTGCGCAAACCGTCTTCCCTGGCACGCTGACAGGCCATGCGCCCGTCGCTCAATGCCAGCACCGCGTCGCCGACCCGTATCAGGCCTTGGCCGTCACGCTGAATGACCTCGATGCCGTGCTCACGCAGACGCGGGATCAGCGCATTGGCGATGCCCAGATCTCCTTCTATAACGCAGGTTTCGATAGTGTGTTCGCTGCTGATGGTGGTCGGCAGCGCACGCTCGGCACCTTCGGCGTAGCTATAAAAGCCATGCGCGCTTTTACGCCCCAGGCGCCCGGCGTCCACCAGTTCTTTCTGGATCAGCGAAGGCAGGAAGCGGGTGTCGCCGTAATAGGCGTCGAACACCGAGCAGGTCACGGCGTAGTTGACGTCATGGCCGATCAGGTCGGTCAGCTCGAAGGCGCCCATCGCAAACCCACCGGCATCCCGCATCAATGCATCCAGCGTCGGGCAATCCGCCGCGCCTTCCTGCAACAGGCGCAGGCTTTCGGCGTAGAACGGGCGGGCGACGCGGTTGACGATAAAACCTGGCGTCGAACGGGTGTGCACCGGTTTTTTACCCCAGGCCTTGGCGGTGTCGTACAGGCACTCGGCCAAGGCCGGATCACTGGCCAGGCCCGAAACGATCTCCACCAGCGCCATGATCGGTGCCGGGTTGAAGAAGTGCAGGCCGAGCAAGCGTTGCGGATGATTCAGCTGCGCGGCGATGCTGGTGATCGACAGCGACGAGGTGTTGCTCGCCAGAATGCAGCTCTCGCCGCAGATGCCTTCCAGCTGGCGGAAGAGGGCGCGCTTGACCTCCAGGTTCTCGACGATGGCTTCGACGATCAGCTCGCAATCGGCCAATGCTTCGATGGCTTCCACCGCCTGCAGGCGGGCAATGGTGGCCGCCCGGGCTTCAGGCGACAGCTTGCCTTTTTCGACACGCTTGCCCAATTGCCGGTCAATGCCGTCGATGGCTTGCGCGGCGGCGCCCGGACGGTTGTCCAGCAGTAACACCGGGTGGCCGGCCTGCGCGGCCACTTGCGCAATGCCGGCGCCCATGGCCCCGGCGCCGATCACCGCGATACGTGCGTTAGAACTCAGTGCCGTCATGATTCAGCGCCCCTTGAAGCTTGGGCTGCGTTTTTCCATGAAGGCGCTGACGCCCTCACGGTAATCCTCGCTGCGCCCGGCCAGGCGTTGCAGGTCTTTCTCTAACTCAAGCTGCTCGTCGAAGGTGTTGCTCAGGCTGGCGTTCAGGCTGCGCTTGATCAGCGCCAGGCCGTAGGTCGGTTGCGTGGCCAGATGACGGGCGAGTGTCAGGGCTTCGGTGCGCAGTTCGGCATCGTCGACCACGCGGTAGATCAAGCCCCATTGCTCGGCTTGCTCCGCAGTGAGGCGATTGCCCAGCAAGGCGAGGGCTTTGGCGCGGGCCATGCCGACCAGACGCGGCAAGGTCCAGGTGCCGCCCGAATCGGGAATCAAGCCGATCTTGCAGAAGGCCTGAATGAAGCTCGCCGAACGCGCCGCCAGCACCAGGTCGCAGGCCAGCGGAATGTTGGCACCGGCGCCAGCGGCCACGCCGTTGACCGCGCAAATCACCGGCAGCGGCAAGTCGCGCAGCTGGCGGATCAGCGGGTTGTAGAACTTCTCGATCGACTCGCCCAGGTCTGGCACGGCGCAGCCCGGCGCGACATTGCGGTCGCTGAGGTCTTGCCCGGCGCAGAAGCCGCGACCTTCACCGGTCAACAGCAACACGCGCACGTCGGGGTTCTGCCGGACCTGTTTCAGTGCTTCCTTCACTTCACCATGCATTTGCGCATTGAAGCTGTTGAGCTGGTCCGGGCGGTTGAGGCTGAGCAGGGCGACACCGGCCTCGATGGAAAACAGGATGTGTTCGAAATTCATGGTCATGGCGCTCTCTTGGAGGTCGTTCGAATTCGGTGACTGATCGGCGAGTTACTGGCCGGTGAAGGCCGGCGTGCGTTTTTCCTGAAAGGCCTGAATGCCTTCATCGCGGTCGCGGGTGCCGGCCAGTACGGTGAAGGCATGGCGTTCGAAACGCAGGCCGCTCGCCAGGTCGGTGTCCATCGCCTTGAGCAGCGCTTCCTTGGCCAGGCGCACCGCCAGCGGCGCTTTAGCGGCAATGCTGAGGGCGATCTGCAGGGCGCGTTCGACGGTGAATTCCGGTTGCGTCACTTCGCTGACCAGGCCGGCACGCTGGGCCTGGCGGGCATCGATAGGCTCGCCGGTCAGGACCATTTGCATGGCCATGGATTTACCGACGGCACGCAGCAACCGTTGGGTGCCACCGGCGCCGGGCATGATCCCCAGGTTAATTTCCGGTTGGCCGAAACGGGCGTCTTCACCGGCGATGATGATGTCGGCGTGCATCGCCAACTCGCAGCCACCGCCGAGGGCGAAGCCGTTCACGGCGGCGATCAGTGGTTTGCTGAAACGGGTGATGGTTTGCCACGACGCCTGACGCGGGTCGTCGAGGATGCCGACCAGGTTGCGTTCGGCCATTTCCTTGATGTCAGCGCCAGCGGCGAAGGCTTTGCGGCTGCCGGTCAGGACCACCACGCGGGTGGCGGGATCGGCTTGCGCGGCGTTCAGTTCATCCGCCAGTTCGCCGAGCAATTGGGTGGTCAGGGCATTCAGCGCTTGCGGGCGCTGCAGGGTAATCAGGCGAACGCCCGGCTCGATGATCTCGACAGCAAGGGTTAGAGGCATGGCGGATGCCCTCACGGTGCACGCTCGGCGGTGATGCCGGCTCATTATTGGATCGGCGCGGTGGGCCGGTTTTGCCGGAGTATACCTACAACGTGATACGCAAATACAATAGTAAAATTGAATTAATGTGTCTTATTGGTCGATATTGGATTTTTAAAACCTGACCAACATCGTCCTCGTAAAGGGTTAAGTATGGCTATTTCATTGGGTTCTATCAGGATGAGGCGCCCTAAATGGGCGGCGCCTTCGACCGGTTTAATAAGTGATACGCTTTTTGTGCTTTGTGCTAACAAAAGCGATGTGATACAAAATGAGCCTGTATTGGCATCGCTTTGTGAATGCCCCATGAAGGGAACGTCCCATGACCTGCTACAGCCTCGATGGCCTGACCCCGGTGGTTGATCCCACTGCCTATGTTCATCCGTCCGCCGTGCTGATCGGCGATGTGATCATCGGTCCCCATTGCTACGTCGGGCCGCTGGCCAGTCTGCGCGGGGACTTTGGCCGGATCGTGCTGGAAGAAGGCGCCAACCTGCAGGACACCTGCGTGATGCACGGTTTCCCGGACAGCGACACCGTGGTCGAGCGCAACGGTCACATCGGGCATGGCGCGGTGCTGCACGGTTGCCGCATTGGCGCCGATGCGTTGGTGGGGATGAATGCCGTGGTGATGGACAACGCGCGCATCGGCCCGCGCTCATTCGTCTCGGCGGCGGCGTTCGTCAAGGCCGGGTTCGAATGCGCCGAGCAGTCACTGGTGATGGGCGCACCGGCCAGCATCAAGCGCAGCCTCAGCGACGAGGAGGTGTCATGGAAGCAGGCGGGCACCCGCGAATATCAGCAACTGGCCAAGCGTTGCCTTGAACAGATGCAAGTCTGCGAACCGCTGAGCGAACCGGAGCCGAATCGCCCGCGCATCAGCGACAGCGGGTTGCGGCCCAAGGGCAACAGCGTGTGAACACAATCCCCTGTGGGAGTGAGCCTGCTCGCGATAGCGGTGTGTCAGTCGACAGCAGTGTTTCTGACAGACCGCTATCGCGAGCAGGCTCACTCCCACAGGGGAACTCGCTTTCGGTATATTCCTTTTCTTTTTTCAACCCGGTACGCCCATGTCGTCCCTGACACCCTTGAACCACCTGATCACCCGATTCCAGGAACAGACGCCCATCCGCGCCAGCTCCTTGATCATCACGCTCTATGGCGATGCCATCGAACCCCACGGCGGCACGGTGTGGCTGGGCAGCCTGATTCAATTGCTCGAACCCATCGGCATCAACGAACGGCTGATCCGTACCTCGATTTTCCGCCTGACCAAGGAAGGCTGGCTGACCGCCGAGAAAGTCGGGCGTCGCAGCTACTACAGCCTGACCGGCACCGGCCGGCGGCGGTTCGACAAAGCCTTCAAGCGGGTCTACAGCTCCACCGTGCCGGCGTGGGACGGTTCCTGGAGCCTGGTGATGCTGACGCAACTGACCCAGGACAAGCGCAAACAAGTGCGCGAAGAACTGGAGTGGCAAGGTTTTGGTGCGATCTCGCCGGCGGTGCTGGCCTGTCCGCGCAGTGACCGTGCCGACCTCAACGCGACCTTGCTCGACCTCGGCGCCCAGGAAGACACCATCGTCTTTGAAACTACCGCGCAAGACGTACTGGCCTCCAAGGCCCTGCGTTTGCAGGTGCGCGAGAGCTGGAACATCGAAGAGCTGGCGACCCATTACAGCGAGTTCATCCAACTGTTCCGACCGCTCTGGCAAGCGCTTCGCGAGCAAGAGAACCTGCAACCGTCAGACTGCTTCCTGGCACGGGTCCTGCTTATTCACGAGTACCGCAAACTGCTGTTGCGCGACCCGCAATTGCCGGACGAATTGTTGCCCGGCGATTGGGAAGGTCGTGCCGCCCGCCAGTTGTGCCGCAACATTTACCGGTTGATCTACGCCAAGGCCGAGGAATGGCTGAACAGTGCACTGGAAACCGCCGACGGACCGTTGCCGGACGTGGGCGAAAGTTTTTATCGACGGTTTGGCGGGTTGAAATAACCCGTCGTCGTTCAAGGAGCGTGGCTGTTCAGGAGAACCTTTGGATTGGCGTAGATAATAAAAATAAGCCTGCGTGAGGCCTGACATGATTTCTTCAATTGCACAGCGCCGTGATGGATTCGATCAGTGGATTCATCAGATCAACCAGATCTGTGGAGCCTTCGACGCGCAAACCCTCGGCGCCGGGTTTTCCGGGCAGATCCGTGAGCACCAGAGCGGCGCCCTCAAACTCAGTTTTGTCGACGCCTGCCAGGCGCGGCTGTACCGCACGCCGGCACAAGTTGCAGCGGGCGAGGGCGGTAAATACTTTGCCGTGTTCCAGCTCGACGGGACGGCCGGCATGGCGCAAGGCGATAACAAGGTCTTGCTGTCGGCCGGGGACATCACGCTGATCGACGCCTCACGCCCCAGCGACTTCACCTACAGCGAAAATTCCCGGCAGTTGTCACTGATTCTGCCCTCGCACCTGGTGGAGCAAACCCTGCGCTTCAATCAGGTCAAGTGCGGCCACCGGATCGCCGCGACGTCGCCGTTGGCGATGCTGTCTCAGCGCCTGATCCTCGACGCCACGCGCCAAAACAACCTCAGCCTGCAAGAGAGCGAGGCCACGCTGGAGGCGATTGTCAGCCTGCTGCGCCCGGCCATCAGCCAGGCCGAAGAGTGCACGGATGTGCATGAGCGGATCTTTCGCAAGACCCTGGATTGCATCGACGAACACATTCGCTCCGAAGAACTCTGCCCCGAATGGCTGGCGCGGGAAGTGGGGATGTCGGTTCGCGGCCTCTATCGGATTTTCGCCAAGAAAGGCCTGGTGGTCGCACGCTACATCAAGAACCGCCGCCTCGACTTGTGCGCCGAATCACTGCGCCAATCGGGCACCGAGCAGAAGCTGTCAGTGCTGGGTTACTCGTGGGGGTTTTCCGATTCGAGCCACTTCTCCACGGCGTTCAAAACCCGCTTCGGCATCGCCCCCGGCGAGTACCGAAAAAAACACGCATGACATCTCACGGAATGAACACATAACCTGTGGGAGTGAGCCTGCTCGCGATAGCGGGGTGTCAGACAACATCAATTTATCTGCCACTGCGCTATCGCGAGCAGGTTCACTCCCACAGGGATCGAGTGTGTTTTACGGCTTGAGCAACTGGCTGAACGCCTCCAGCTCGCTTTTCTCGACGTCGGAGACCAGCACGTAGCGCATGTGATTTTCTTGCCAGGACACGACGTTGAAGCCACGAATCGACTGGGTTTTCGGTGGCTTGTCCGCTTCGGTGGTCGGCAATATGAACACGTTGATAATGTGCTTGGCCCGACCATAAGTCAGTGCCGCCGTGTTCTGGTGCTGCAAATAATCCAGTCGGCCGCCTAACAATGGAAACCCCTGCGCCGAGTAATCGAACACCGGCGGCGAGAAGTCGAGTTTGCCGGTAAACCAGGGTTTCACAGTGTGGCGGTCAGACGACACCACATCGTTCAAATGCTCACCCATCAACGAACGAACATGGCTCGACACCGCCTCATCCATCAACGGTTGTTCACCGCCGGGCATGGCCACAAAAAGCACCACCGCCAAGGCCAGCGCTGCCGCTGAAAAGGCCGGTGCGAACCATTGGCGCCAACGCTCGACGACACTAGTCCGGGGCGCAACGGTGGCCAATACGCCGTCGAGCAGCGATGCCGGCGCCGGGTAATACGGCGCCTGGCGTTTCACACTGACCATCAGCAGCTTCGCCTGATCATGCAACCGCGCGCACGCCGCGCACCCGGCCAAATGCCCGGCCACCTTCGCGGCCGCCGCAGGATCGAGTTCCCGGTCCAGATAGCCATGCATCAGCGTCTGGCAAACCTTGCAATCGAGTTCATTCATGGTCATGCAACTTCAGTAGTTCGAGCTTGAGCATGGCGCGAGCCCGGGCCAGCCTCGACATCACGGTGCCGATGGGAATGTCGACCACCAGGGCGATGTCCTTGTAGGGCATGTCTTCAAGATCCTTCAGCACAATCACCTCCCGAAACACCGGCGGCAGGGCGCACAAGGCGTGCTGGATCAGCGCCGCATTTTCCGTGTGAATCGCCAGCAGTTCCGGGCTCTCGCGATGGCTCAGCGCTGCGTCGTCTTCTGGCAGTTCATCGCCGATGGACACCCACTGGTGCCCGGCCGAGGCCTTGAGCCAGGTGTAGCTTTCATTGCGCACGATAGTCAGGAACCAGGCCTTGGCGTTGCCATCGGCGAAGCGGTGCAAAAACCTGAAGGCGCGCAGGGCGCTTTCCTGCACGACATCGCGCGCGGCGCTGTCGTTGCCCGTGAGCCAGCGCGCGAGGTTGTACGCTGCGTCCAGATGGGGCGCAAACAGTTCCTCAAATCGCTTCATAGTGTTTCCCGCACTGTCCCACCCATATAACTGTGATACGTCGGGTTTTATTCCCGGGAAAAAATATTTGTTTCGACCCGGAATAAAGTCCCGCCCCGCCAGGTTTACCTCATGTCAGCTACATCACTGTAGTTCGCCAGCGAGGGAATTCCGATGGACATTCAAGCAAAACACTCACGACGCACCGACGGCCCGCTGAGCCCTGACCGTCGAACACTGCTCAAATGCTCGGCCTGGGCCGGGGCAGGGGTAATCTGGGCGCTGTGCGGCGGTATCCCCCGGGCCTTTGCGCTGGATGAGTCGGGCACGGTCTCCGACCCCAAGGCACTGGCCAGCACCTTCCACTTCGTGCAGATCAGCGATTCGCACATCGGCTTCAACAAGGAGGCCAATCCGCAGCCAGCGAAGACCTTGCAGGTGGCCATCGACAAGGTCATCGCGCTGCCGAAACGGCCGTCGCTGATCCTGCACACCGGCGACATCACGCACCTGTCCAAGCCCGAAGAGTTCGACATCGCCGCGCAACTGCTCAAAGGTCTGCCGTCCACCGTGCACTATGTGCCGGGCGAGCACGACACCCTCGATGAGGGCGGCGGCAAGCTTTACCTGGAGCGTTACGGCAAGGGCACCAAAGGCAACGGTTGGTACAGTTTCGATGACCACGGCGTGCATTTCATTGCGCTGGTCAATGTCTTCAACTTCCAGGCCGGCCATGAAGCGACCCTTGGCGCCGATCAACTGGCCTGGCTGGCCGATGACTTGCGCGCCGTCACCACCAGCACTCCGATCGTGGTGTTCACCCATATTCCGTTGTGGACGATTTATCAGCCGTGGGGCTGGGGCACCGAGGATGGCGATCAGGCGATTGCCATGCTGCGCAAGTACGGATCAGTGACGGTGTTGAACGGACACATCCATCAGGTTATCCAGAAGGTCGAAGGCAACATCACCTTCCACACCGCGCGCGGTACGGCTTATCCACAACCTGCACCGGGGACCGCGCCGTCGCCAGGACCGATGACGGTGGCGGCCGATCAACTGCGTAATTACCTGGGGGTGACCGATGTGCGGGCGACGCAGGGCGAGCATCCGCTGGCGCTGATTGATTCGACACTGGTCTAGGGGAGGGCATGCAAATGAAAATGCGACTGTTGGCCGTTGTCAGCCTGATGCTGTCGATGCCGGTGTGGGCTCAGGACGTGAACATCGGCATCAGGGAGTTCATGTTCGAACCCAAGGATTTGACCGTGGCGGTGGGCACCAAAGTGACCTGGGTGAACGACGATCAGATCCCGCACACGGTGGCGGAAACCCACAAGGTGTTTCGCTCCGCGGCACTGGATACCAATGACAGCTTTTCCTGGGTATTCAACACCCCGGGGGAGTACGAATACTTTTGTGCCCTGCATCCGCAGATGATCGGGAAGATTGTGGTCCGCCAGTGAACTAACCCGGCACCTTGTAGGCGTGAGCCTGCTCGCGCCTACAAGGGGGGTATGTGTTTATTGGGGAACGCTGAGGTTCAGCGTCGGCGTTTCGTCAAAGAAATTCCACGGTTTCAACAGCACATGCACCCACTCGGTTGGCATGATCGGCCACTCTTCAGCACGCGCGATGTGCGTCGTGCCCGTGGTCAACCACACCACATCGTCGCTGTTTTCAATCGACTGGTTGTCCTGGCTGAACTGGCCCAGGCCCGAGTCTTTGTCCGAGCGGTTCGGGTATTTGCCTTCCGGGTATTTCTCCTGCGGGTTGTAGCGCGTCACCCAAAGTTGTTTGTCCATGAAGCTGAGGCGGTGATAGAGCCATTCGTCCTTGCCGAAGTTGGCGCCCTTGGCCACCGGGTGCGTGCCGCCGGCATAGGGAATCAGCTGATACGAAACCGGGTTGCCGACTTTGTTTTCCTTGCTGAAGTTGGTCAGCAGGCGCACGGTCGACGGGTCGAATTTCTGCGCCGCTTGCTGTTCGGTGCCGACCACCTTGTGCTCGGTCTGCATGGTGCTGGTGCGCGGGCCGCCACGGTCGTTCGGGGCAATCACCGGGTTCACTTCCACCAGCGAGTTGCTTTCACCGTCCACGTCCATGTCGAGGCGGAAGTTGTAGATGTGCTGGTGCGTGGTGCCGACGATGTTGTGGTCCAGCAGCGTGCCGTAGCGCGTGTCTTCCTTGGCGGTGCCTTCGTGCATGGTTTTCGATTTCACGCCTTTGACCGCTTCGATGCCGGTGGCGCCGGCGTCGATGCCGATGGTGCCGTTCTGCTGGAAGACCCAGTCGAAGATGTAGTCGTAGTTGCCGACGGTGCTGATCCAGCGCACCACCAGTTCACGACGCTCGGTGCTGAGGTTGGGCTGGCCCATTTCCTGGTGTTTGTATTCCGGGCCGGCGTAGCGCTCGAACACCGCCATGGCGTGGGGGATCGAGGTCGGCGCGCCGGTGTAGTCGGCAATCGTGGCGTCCAGCAGCACGGCGTTTTGCGGGGCGTCTTTGCCGCGTGCAATCGGCGAGGTCAAGGTGCCCATGCCGTAATCGCCCGAGTCGAGGTAGGCCTTGAAGTACCAGCCGACGTCCGGGTCGCCGTAGGGCACGATCATCCCGCCCAGCGAGCCTTCGTACATGATTTTGCGTTTCTTGCCCTTGTCGTCGTAGGTCACCGTGGACAGGATCGGCCCGACCCGCGAATCGAGGCGAACGTGGAAGTCCCAGTTCTGCCAATGAATGCTGTTGCCGGTGATGGTGTAGTTTTTGCCGTCTGGCTCAATGATCTCCAGCGGCTTGACCGACGTGCCAGTGCGCCCGCGTCCGTCATAGGGCGTCGGTTTCATCGGCACCGGAATCAGTGCTTCGTCTTCGATCTTGATCAGTTTTTTCTGTTCCAGGTCGACAATCGCCACCAGGCCCTCAATCGGGTGCGCCCAGTAGTTGCCGTCGCCGGTATTGAGGTAGCTGACGATTTTCAGCAGGCGCTTGTCCTGCGCCAAACCGTCCTTGCCGTCGAAGTAACCCACCGTCAATGGCGTGGCCACGACCTTTTTCACATCATTGATGCCGCGCTTGGCCAGGGCCTGTGCGTATTCGGGGCTCGATTCAACAGCGGACTGTACGGTGGCGAAGTCATCCAGCAGCACCATACCGTGGGCACCTTCGATGGGCTTCCACGACATAAGCTTCTTGCTGTCGAGATCAACCAGCGCTTCGATCACGTGTTTGCCATCAAGCACGACGATGCTGGCCTGGCGCGGCTGGGTGACGTTCTGGCCGGTGTAGACGAAATTCCACACCTGATCCTTCGGCGGTTCGTTGACCGACACTTCGGTGAAGCGAAAACCGGGCGCGTAGTGCTCCGATTGCTTGACGATGTCCACCGCCGTCTTGATTTCATCCGCGCTCAACGGGTTGAGCGGATTGGGGCGGGTCTCGACCACGAAGGTCTTGTCCAGACCGGACTGGAACACCTGATTGATGAAGTCTTTGCCCATGAACGCGGTCTTGTCCTTGAACACCACCGGCGCCGACAGCTCCATGCGCTTGCCGTTGAGCACGGCGACTTTGCTGCCGGGCTTGACCTTGAGGTAGACACCGTCCTTGGCAATCACGAACAGGTCGGCGTAATCGTCCCATTTGACCGTGGCCCCGAACGCTTCGAGGGTCGATTGCAGCGGCACCATTTCGGCGGCCCCGCCATGGGCCTGGGCGTTGGGCATCCAGCACGGCAAACCCAGGGTGCCCAAGGTGATGGCCAGCGCGAGGCGGGCCAGCGGTTTTCTTTTTATCAGGGTCATGGGCTTGAACATCTTGGTTTCCTTGGGACAACAGGTGGATAGCACACCTGCACTTTGCTACAGCCAGCGGATAAGTGCTTTGTGATTTCTGCCAAAACGTTTTGGCTCTGTGCCTGAATCGGCTTGGCTCACCAAACGCAATAAACCAATGCCACGGCAGCGGCGAGACCAAACGCGGCCAGCGCCTTGATCGGAAAGGATTCGTTCAATCGCTGCATGGGCGAGTGCGTAGACAGTGCGAAGGCGTAGCGCTCGCGCATCATTGCCCGGTAGGTATAGCGAAAGCCAATCAACAGAAACAGGATGATCAGGCCCAGGGCAACGGTGCGACTCATGACCGGCTTGGCCAATGGCGGCGTTTTGTCTTGCTGGCACGCGGCGCTGTCGGCCTCGACGACGGTGATTCGCCCGTAATCGGCGGAGGGCATTTTCTCGCCTTTGAGGATCGCCGCCTGTTGTTCCAGGTCCAGGGTTTGATATTTCCAGAGCGTCGACGACCCTTCTCGGCAGTAGGTGAACGTGATGGGGTTTGGGGCAGTAATAATGCACGCGTCATTGATGCCCAGTTTTTTCAGGGTTTCGGTCGCCGGCCGTGTGAAGTCCAGATCCAAAACAGGAACAATCCCGTTGGCAAACGCCGCCGCCGAAACCAACAGGCTCCCGGTAGCGCAGAATGTTGAAATTTTCAAGGTTGGAGGTCCCTTGTTTTTCAATGGCTTTTGTTTTTTGGAGCTCGGCTCCAATCTGCCTGTTGAAGTCTAGAATTCTAGTAGAACCTCAATGACCGGCGTCGAATCATTGCCAATTATGGCCAAAAAAAGATTCTCGACTCTGCGAGCGGCCGGCGATTCACTTCAGAGTGTCTGGATGACGATTGAAAAATTCAACGACGACTTGCGCCAGGCGCGCGAGGAGCTGACAGCCGCGACGGCCCAGGTCATGAAGCTGGTCCGTTCGGGCAAAGCGTTCGGGGATGAATGGGACGCGGCGGTTGCACGAGAGCGCAAAGCTTTTCAGAAAATGCAGTGGGTGCTGGACAGCCCCTTGGCGCCCCGGGGAAACGGGAAGTCGGATACGTAGCGGTTCGAGGGCTGACTCAATAGCTCATTCCGTCCTCAATCGCGATGCCTTGCGCACGCATGGCCTTGATCAACTCCGCCCGGGTGCCCGGCAGGTTGAGCATGGCCTTCTGGCGCAACTGCGCCACTTCATCGCTGCTGTAAGGCTGATAGTTCGCGGGGGTGCTCTTGCCCGCCAGGCCGTCTTCACGCATCAGCCAGTTAAGCAAATCCGCCAGTTGCGCATTGTTCAGCGCCGACTGCGACATGCCCGGCACCCGCACCAGAAACTCACGACCGCCCGGCACTTTGAGGAAGTTACCGACAAACCCGGTCAGGCGAGGCGTGTCGTTGGCGGCGGAACCCATGCCATTGCCCAAGTGGCAACCGGCGCATTGCAACTGGTAATTCACACCGACGCTATAACCGGCCTGGGCAATCGGTTTTTGCAGCGCTTCGTTACCCGGTGCATGGCGCTGTGCCGGGTCGGGAATGGCTCGGGCATACACGAGCGGGGCGCTCAGGGCGCAGACAAGACCGAGGAGTAGCAACTTACGCATGACAAAAGCACCTCTACGGTAAACACACTGTTATGTAGCCGCTAGCGAAACCTGTGGGAGCGAGCCTGCTCGCGATGACGGAGTGTCAGTCGACATTTATGTATCTGATACACCGTCATCGCGAGCAGGCTCGCTCCCACAGGTTTTACCAAGGGCTACAAAGGATCGTGCTGGGGCATGAAAAAAACCGCCGATTGCCTGAGCAACCGACGGCCAATGCGCGTTAAACGGCGACGCCACGGATGATCGAAACGGTGCAGTGATAGATGTGCGATTTGGCGGCCAGGCACCAGTTCACATCGTTGTTGTTGAACGGGCGGTAAGCCGGTTCTTCACTGTCGTTACGGGTGCAGGCGCACTGGGCGCAGCTTTGCTTACCGCAGCAATCGTTATACGAAATGATGTAATCCTTGCCATCGGCCGGGTTGCGGCAGGTGCCGATCCAGGTCACTTGCGACGCTTCGGTGCCTGGCGGGCAGGACGTCACCGAGCCGCCGCAGCAGCTGCACAGGAAGCCGTCGATGGAGCAGTAGCGCCAGTAGTCGCAGCTGTTCGGATCACCCGGGTCACCGGCCTTCGGATTGTCGGCGGCCAGGGCTTTGCTGGTGCGGTCCAGCGGCAACAGCAGTGGCAGGGCGGCGCCAGCGACCATCAGCGAACCCATGCGGGCCAGCAGTTTGCGGCGTGAGGTGGTGTCGGCGACTCGACGTGTCGAGCGCTCGAACAACAGATCCAGCAGTTTCATAAAAGTCTCCCTGCCTTAATCAGTGGCTATGGCCGTGGCTGTGATCGTGTGCGTGTGGCTGGCTGTTGAGGTATTCCTGCAGCGTGGATTTTTTCAGGTGCTCGACTTCGAACAGGCTGTCCAGGTGCTCACGGGAATTGACCAGGCCTTTGGCGCGCAGGGTGCCGGTCTTGTCGATCAGGGCGGCGTACGGCAGCTTGCCGATCTGATAGGTCATGCCGACTTCCGGCCCGACCACATAGGTCGCGTCTTCCAGTTTGTGTTCACGGATCAGCTTTTGTTGGGCGTCCATGTCGCCGTCGCTGATGAACACCACGTCCAGGCGATCAGCCTGTTCCTTGGCGATGGACTTGATTGCCGGCAACAGCGATTTGCAGATCGGGCAGGTTGGCGAGAGGAAGAACAGCAGCTGGTTCTTTTCACCGGCATAGCCGAAGTTCACCGGACGACCGTGACGGTCGGAGGCGGTGACTTGCGGCGCGGCTTCGTTGACCGCCACGCCTTTGTCCATCATCAGCGCGCCGGCCGGGGCCAGGCGGCCATGTAAAACACCAATCTGACGCACCAGGCCCATGACGGCAAACGCCACGGCCGCGAGCAGAATCCAGAGCAAAACGTTGGAAACAATTAAGCCTTCCATTGATCACCTACCAATCAGTTTGAGCAGAAGAGGGGAGTTCGCCAGCAAGCCATCGGCAGCGGCGTAGATCAGCAGCGCTACGCTGCTGGCGGCGACGGTGACGAAGCCGTCGAAAAAACCCAGGTCACGAACCACCGGCGAGACGCTGGCCAGCAGCGCCAGGCCCACCAGTGCGCTGTTGCGCAGCAGCAGGACCGGGCGCAGCGGTTGCGCCTGGTCCGGGCCGGCACAGCCGCAGTCGATGTCGCGACGACCGCGCCACAGGTTGATGCCAATGGCGGCGGCGTACAGCGTGATCAGGCCGGCCGCCGCCAACGCTGCCCAATACCGGCTGACCGGCACCAGCAGCGCAAATGCGATCACCAGCTCTACCGCTGGAATCACACGGGCGACCGGGCGCACAAGCGCCTCGGGCAACAGTTGGTAATCCGCCAACTGTTTGGCAAAACGTGCCGGCGCGCGGACCTTGTGCGTCGCGGCACTGGCCAGCAACACCGCAATGGCGATGGCGCTGGCAATGATGAAGATCGGATCTAAGTGCATGGCCGAGCCTCGTTTAGTAGCTCATGACCTGAGTCGCGGTTTTGGCGACTTTCGGCATGCTGCCGGTGAGCGTGTTGGTCTTCAGATCGAAAATCTGCAAACCGCCCTCGACGTCGGCACCCAGCAGCAACGGCTTGTCGTCACCGGTGGCCTGCATGCTCCACACCGGAACCGGTGCTTGCAGCGTCGCTACTTTCTTATGGGTTTTGAGATCAAACGCCCAGATCAGCGGGCTTGGGTCTTCCCACTTCATCGGTTCGTGCGCGTCGTGCATCAGCACGTACAAGCGGTTGAGCTTCGGCGCGACGGCCATCAGCTGCCAGCCACCCGGCGCCCAGCCGGCTTTCTTTTCTTCCTCGGAGGTCAGCGACCACGACGGCAGGATTTTCGGTGCGTCGGCCGAGAAATCCACCGGGCGAATGGTGCCCGTGGTGGTGGTGAAGTAATAGGTGTCGCCGACGTTCACCGCGCGCTCGTTGAGCTTCTCGGCATTCGGGTCGAAGAACGGCGTGCGGCTGCGCGCGGTTTCCTGGCCCTGGTCGTTCAGCGTGATCACCTGCAAGCTGCCGTCGCCGCACAGCGAGGCGAAACGGCGGTTGCCGACCGGGTAATTGAGCACGCAACCGGGAATCGCCAGTTCAGCGGTCACGGCCTTGGCCTGGGTGTCGACCACGGTCACCGAAGTCGATGGCGTGAAGTTGTAGACGTAGACGAAACGGTCATCGCCGCTGGTCTTCAAGCCGTAGCGTTGGGTCAGCGACTCGGCGCGCTTGGTTGGAATCAACAGTTCCCAGGCTGGCGCCAGGGTCGAGCTGTCCCAGGCGGTCAGCACATCGGTGCGGGTGCCACGGGTGCCGCGCGAGTAAAAGATGTCGGCGCTGTAGAGGGTTTTCTGATCGTGGCTTAGGGTCGACGGCGCGGCAAAACCGGTTGGCACCATGCCGAGCACGCGTTTTTTGTCGGGGTCGACCACGGTCACGCGGCCCGCCACGAAGCTTTCGAATTCGACGTCGACGACGAACGCACGGTGCACTTCCGGTGGAAATACCAAAACGGTCTGGCCGATGGTGTCGGCTGGCAGGTCCGCACGGGCGCTGGTCAAGCCGAGTACAAGCAGGCTCAGACCTAGCGCTGACTGTACGTTGATCCTGTTGGTTCGCATTAGGGGAACTCCCTGAATTGTTATTCACGCAGATCGCGGGTGCTTGGGCAGATTTTTACAATTCGATTCTGCCTCGCCGTGAATTCGGGAGAATTGCTGTGGCTGCCAACCGTTTGTGTGTCTGTGCCAGTCTCGGAAAACAAGCCGAAAACACCGTAAACACAGGCAAGAACGCACCTGTAGCCGCCTTTGGCAGCGGCTACAGGTCAGCGGGTTAATGTCAGGCGGGAGTTGCGAGGGGGAGGGAGAAGGTGAATACCGCGCCACACGGTTCCAGGTTTTGCGCCCAGATATCCCCGCGATGGCGGCCAATGATGTTTTTGCACAGCGCCAGGCCAATGCCGTTGCCGCTGACCTTGGAAGAGAAGAAACCATCGAACAGCTTGTTCTGCTCCAGCGCCGCAATGCCGCGACCACAATCCTCCACCCGGACCAAAGCAGTGTTTTCAACGCGACTGGCATGAATGCGCAGCACGCGCCGTTCGAGCGGCAAGTCGCTCATTTCTTCGATGGCATTAAAGGCCAGGTTGAGGATGACCTGGCCGATCAGGACCTTTTCGCAGCTGATCAGCAGCGGTTTGGGGCTGGTGACGATCTCGACCTTGATCAGGCTCGGGTCGGCGCGCAGGCGGATGAAGTATTGGGTTTCGCGCAGCAGGTCGTTGAGGTCGATCAGCTCTTCGGACTGCTCCAGCTTGACCACGTATTCGCGCACGCTTTTGATGATCAGCGACGCATGCTCGATTTGCCGCACCGCGTTCTGCAAACCCCAGGCGACGCCCTGGTCCTGGGTTTGGTCCTTGCCCAGACGAATCACCGCACCTTCGATGAAATTGCGCGTGGCGGCCAGCGGCTGACTCAGTTCATGGGCAATCGCCACGGCCATTTCGCCCATGGCGTTGTAGCGTGCCAGGTATTCGAGCTTTTGCTCGCTGACCCGCCGCGCTTCTTCGGCGCGCACCTGTTCGGTGACATCGCGGAACAACAACAGAAAGCCCACCAGGTCGTCTTCGATTTCGATGTAGCGGCACGTCGCGTGGTGCCAGCGCCATTCACCGTCACGCCGCTGCAAGTGGTAATGAACGCTGAACGGCGCGTGCTCCGGCTGCTCGCAGGACAGTTGTTGCAGCAAGCGCTGGCGTGAAGGCTCGTCGCACCAGTCGAGGAAATTCTCACCGATCAGCGTCTGATCCTCGCTGTTGAGCAACTGCGCGGCCGACTCACTGATGAAGCGGATATCACCCTGCGGCCCGAGCACCGCCACACCTTCCTCCAGGTCCTGCATAAAGGCCTTGAGCCGGCTTTCGAAACGCTTGAGGTCGCGCTTGACCTTGTCCTCCTTGGAGATGTCGCGGAACTGCACCATTAGCACATCGCGACCGTCCAGGTGCACCAGCGTCGCGACTGCTTCGGAGAGGATTTCCACCCCTTGCTTGGAGCGGTAACACCACTCGATGGCGCGCTGGCCGGTGCGCGCCGCGCCTTCCAGCCAGCGCAAACCGACCGAGCGACGGTACTGCGGTGCATCGCGGGTCATGTCGGGGGCTTTGAGCGGCGTCAGTTCTTCCAGGGTAAAACCCAGCGCCGCCAGGGCGGCGGCGTTGGCCCACAGGATCTCCTTGCTGTGGGCATCGTGAAGAATGATGCACAGCGGCATGGCTTCGATGAGGGCGTAGAAATCGTTCGGTTTAGGCAGGTACATCGCGCAGTCCTGAGGAACCGGTGAAAGGGAAGTATGGCTTTTTATACCCGCTTGCGCGTGGGGATGCGCTCAGAAGTAACCGGGGGCGAGCTAGGGGTTTTCTTTAGCCCAGGGGCTACACGCCCCAATAGTGGCGAGCGGATGCGGTTTTTACACTGGACCCATCAACGGTCGCCAGGCACTCCAGCAAGGCTCCGTCTAATAACAAGTCAAACGGAGAAAGCCCATGCTGCGTTCAGCCGCCGCGCAACAAGACCCTCTGCCAGTCGTCGACGACACCACCGTCCACAATCAGGCCTTCGAGCGGATGCTGGATGAAGTGCGCCAGCGTCGCGAAGAATTTGACGCCGGCTCCCACGTGCCACGGGACATGATCGAGCGCTTCAAGGAAGTGGGCATCTACCGTGCCGCCACGCCGAAATGCTTCGGCGGCGATGCGCTGGCGCCGGCACTTTTCCTGCAGATGATCGAGCGCATCTCCGAAGCCGACGGCTCTGCCGGCTGGGTCGCCAGCTTCGGCAGCGCTGGGGTCTACCTTGCGGCTTTACCGCCGCAAACCCTCGCTGAAATCTACGCCGACAGCCCTGACCTGGTGTTCGCCGGTGGCCTGTTCCCGTTGCAACCTGCCGAAGCGGTGGGTGACGGCTGGCAGGTCAACGGCACCTGGAAATTCGCCAGCGGCTGCAAAGGCGCCGACCTGATCGGTGTCGGCATCGGTGCTGCCGGCGGCAAGCCGCGTACCGCCGTGTTCCGTGCCGATCAAGTCGACATCATCGAGAACTGGGACGTGGTCGGCCTCAAAGGCACCGGCAGTCACGACCTGCGCGTCACCGACAAACACATCGATGAGCGCTGGACCTTCATCCGTGGCGGTGCCGCCACCATCGACGAGCCGCTGTTCCGTTACCCGTCGATTGCCTACGCCGCGCAGGTGTTGGCGGTGGTCAACCTCGGGCTGGCCCGCGCCGCCCTCGATGAGGTCAGCCGCATGGCCGCCGGCAGCGGCATCACCGGCGCACCGAAAATGGCCGACCGCGCTTACGTGCGCATCGAAATCGCCAAGGCCGAGGCGCAACTGGCCGCCGCACGGGGTTTCTTTTACGGCGCGACCGAACAGGTGTGGAACTCGATCCTTGCCGGCAACCCGGTCACCGCCGAACAAACCAGCCTGCTGCGCTTGTCCGCCATTCATGTGGCCCAGGCCGGAGCGGCCGTGGTGCAAAGCGCTTACAGCCTCGCCGGCACCACGGCGATTTACCTGCGCCATCCGCTGCAGCGCTACCTGCGCGACTCGATGGTGGTGACCCAACACGCATTCCTCAGCGAAGGCCTGTACGACGGCGCCGGTTCGGTGTTCCTCGGCGTACCGCCATTCCCTGGCTACATCTGAACCCACTCTTCAAGGATCAATCCCCATGTCCCAGACCACCCAAGAACCCCTGCGCGTTGTCTTTTGCATCGGCATCACCCAGAACTTTTTCGACCTGCCCACTGGCGAAGGCCTGAGCGTGTGGAAGGGTTTCAGCCAGATGATGGGCTCGCTCGGCGCCATGCCCGGCATCACCGTGCTCGGCGCAATGGACGATGACCGGCTGATGGTCGGCCCGTCGACCACCTCGCCGTGGACCGTCTACATCATGGCCGACGTCGATTGCCACCAGTCGGTGATCGAGGCCTGCAACCTGTTCCGCACCACGCCGGTGAACGAATACAGCCTGTGGCGTTACGCCAAGGTCGAAGCGCGTATCGGCCGTCCATTGACCATCCCCGATGCGGCCAAGGTGTAAGCCATGAACGAGGCCTTGTTGCAGCGTCTCGCGACGCTGGAAGGGGAGAGCCAGGTGCGCCGCTTGATGGCGCGCTACATGGACCTGTGCGATGTGCCGCGGGCGCTGACCCAGGTTCGTGAGCTGGCAGAGTTGTTCAGTGAAGACGCGATCTGGGAAGGCGTCGGCAGCCAGACCGCACAGACCTTTGGCCAGCACCAGGGGCGTGAAGCGATAGCAGCGTTCGTCGGCGGTTACTTGCCGCCCTCTGAGCACTTTCGCCTGAACCTGCATTACCTCACCAGCGAGTCAATCGTGGTCGACGGCAGCACGGCCCAGGGGCAGTGGATCATGCAGCAGATTTGCACCTACGCCGATGGTCGCAGTGAACTGTTCGGCACGCGCCTGAACATCGATTTCCACTGCGTCGACGGTGCCTGGCTGATCGCGCATTTCCGTACGCAACGCTTGTTCAACACAGGACTGGGCGCATGAGCACGTTTATCAGCGAATTTTTACTCGGTGGCAGCGGCAAGCGGGTCGCGATCAAAGACTCGATCGACATTGCCGGTTATCCGACCCGTTCGGGCAGCCGTGCGTTTGCCGAGGCTGAACCCGCTGCCCGCAACGCCGAAGTGGTGGACGCGATTCTTGCCGCAGGCTGGCAGATTGTTGGCAAAACCAACCTGCACGAGTTGGCCTTTGGCGTCACCGGCATCAACGACTGGACCGGCACGCCGATCAACCCGCAAGCGCCGGACCGGGTGCCAGGCGGTTCTTCCAGCGGTTCGGCGGCTGCGGTCGCGGCCGGTCTGGCGGACATCGCCATCGGCACCGACACCGGTGGTTCGGTGCGGGTGCCGGCGGCGTGCTGCGGCATTGCCGGGTTGAAACCGACCTATGGGCGAGTCAGTCGGGTCGGCGCGCATCCGTTGGTGTCCAGCCTCGATTGCGTCGGGCCGTTTGCTGCCGACATGGCGGATTTGATTGCGGCGATGCAAGTGATTTGCCCTGGTTTTCAGGCGCAAGGCTTGCCATCGAGCAACGCGTCCGTCGGTTTCCTCGACGTCGCCTGCGACCCGCATTTGCAAGCGAGCCTCGGCGCTGCCGCCGACCGCGCAGGCTGGCGCCGCAGCACCCTGCAACTGAGCGAATTCGACGCCGCGTTCGCCGCCGGCCTCACCGTCATCAATTTCGAAAACTGGGCTGCGTTCGGCCACCTCACTGGCAAAGGTCTGATCGGTGCCGACGTCGAGCAGCGCCTGTTGGCCGCCAGCCGCACCAGCGCTGCTGACCTGGCGCAAGCAGAACAAGTCCGCGCGCGGTTCAGCCAGCAAGTGGACGCCGCGCTGGAAGAGTTTGCGGTACTGCTGTTGCCGACGATGCCAAGCCTGCCACCAACGCTGATCGAAGCACGCAGCGCGAGCAAGGCCGTGGCCGGCATGACGCCACTGGTGCGCCCGTTCAACCTCAGCGGCCATCCGGCGCTGACGGTGCCGGTGGAGCTTGATTGCGGCGGGCTGAAAGTCGGTTTGCAGATCGTGGGTCGTAAAGGTCAGGACGAACAGGTGTGCGCCTTTGGTGCGCAGCTGCAACAGAGCATGGCCTGCGAACGGTCCAGACCTAAAAACAAATCATAAAAAAGCCATGAGGAGAACCGCATGAGCACTCATGAATACCGGCTGATCGCTTCATCGAAAAGCCCCGACGAACTGGTCCAGCATGACCGCGTCGACGTCTCGCTGTACAACGACCCGGCGCTGTTCGAAGCGGAACTGGAAAAGATTTTCTACCGCACCTGGGTGTGGGTCGCCCACGAAAGCGAAGTGCGCAACAGCGGCGACTTCAAGACCGCGACCATCGGCCGTCGTCCGGTGATTGTGGTGCGTGACAAAAAGGGCCAGATCAACGTTCTGGAAAACCGCTGCCGGCACCGGGGCGCCACCGTCTGCGAGAAACACAAAGGCAACGCCACCGGTTTCACCTGCCCGTACCACAGCTGGTCCTATGGCCTGGACGGCAAGTTGCGCGCGTTGCCGTATCCGGATGGCTACGAAGGCATTCTGGAAAAGTCCGAGTTGCCGCTCACGAGCCTGCGCGTCGGAAGCTACGCGGGCATGGTCTTCGCCAGTTACAACGACGAAATCGAGTCGCTGGAAGACTTCCTCGGCGGCGCGAAGCACTGGATGGACCTGTTCATGAAGCAGGGCGCCGGTTACCCGATCAAGACCCAGGGCGAACACAAATTCAGCTTCAAGGGCAACTGGAAGATCCAGCTGGAAAACACCACCGACGGTTACCACTTCCCGATCGTGCACAAGTCGTTCATGTCATCGGTGGATGAAGAAACCTCGGAAATGCTCTCGTTCATGACCGACGAACAAGCCGTCACCCACTCGCTGGGCAACGGCCACAGCGTGATGGTCATGGTGCCGGAGCACGTCGACCTGGATCACGACGACGGCAGCGAACAGTTGCAGGAGCGCTTCGCTCACGTCACCGAAGAACTGTCGAAAACCATGGAGCCTGCGCAAGTCCGTCGCATTGTGCGTTCGCTGCACGGCGCCGGTTTCAACCTGAACCTGTTCCCCAACGTCGCGATGTCGATGTCGTTTTTCCGCGTGCTGCGCCCGGTCTCGGTCACTGAAACCGAGATCCGCCACGTTGCGCTGGGCATGGACGGCGGCCCGGAGATCGCCAACCGCGAGCGCATGCGCATTCACGAACACTTCCAGGGCCCGTTCGGCTTCGGCAGCCCGGACGACGCCGAGGCCTGGGACCGTGTGCAGCGCGGTTCGTACGCTGGCGTCGACGCGCCGATTTTGGTCAACCGTGGCCTCAATCGCGAAATCATTGCCGAGAACGGCGACAAGGTCTCCCACGCCACCGACGAGGGCGGCATGCGCGGAGCCTATGACATGTGGAAAAGGATGATGAGCCAATGAGCAATCACGACACCCTGAACGGTTTTTCCGGCCCGTTGGCCCAGGCCATCGAATTCATCTGGCGCGAAGCCGAACTGCTCGACCACAAGCACTACGCCGAGTGGGCGACCCTGTGGAGCGAGAGCGGCAAGTACATTGTGCCGATCGACCCGGACACCGAAGACTTTGAAGCCACGCTCAACTACGCCTACGACGATGCGCGCATGCGCGGCTTGCGCATCGAACGCCTGACCGCCGGCTACTCGCCGTCGGCGGTGGATGCGGCGAAAACCGTGCGCAGTATTTCGCGGTTTCGCTTGGTAGAAGCGGCGGGCGACCTGGTTGAAGTCAATTCCGCGCAGCTGCTCTACGCCTACAAACGCGGGGTGCACACGCCTTTCGTGGCTGACCTCAACCACCGCATTCGTTTCACGGACGGTGTGGCGAAACTCGAACGCAAGGTCGTGCGCCTGATCAATTCCACCGACAGCTTGAGCGCGCTGGGTTTCCTGCTATGAGGATCAACACCATGAACCGGGTCGCCCTGGTGACCGGCGCCTCGCGCGGTCTTGGCGAATGCATCGCCCGTCGCTTGCACGCGGCGGGGTATCGCGTGGGCCTGGCGGATGTGCGCCTCGACGGCGTGCAGCGCCTGGCTTCGGAACTCGATGGCAGCGGTGCGAGTGCCGTGGCCATCGAGCTGGATGTGCGCAACAAAGCCGACTTCGTCCGCGCCCGCGATCTGCTCGCCGAGCGCTGGGGCGGCACCGACATTCTGGTGAACAACGCCGGCGTGTCGAAAGTCGCCGCGCTGATGGACATCACGCCTGAGGAGTTCGACGAGTCGATGGCGATCAACCTGCGCGGCACCTTTGTCGCGTGTCAGGTGTTCGGCGCGCACTTCGCCGAGCGTGGCTTTGGTCGCATCGTCAACATCGCTTCGCTCGCCGGGCAAAACGGCGGCACCGCCACCGGCGCGCATTACGCGGCGGCCAAGGGGGGCGTGGCGACGTTGACCAAAGTCTTCGCCCGCGAACTGGCGCCGCAAGGGGTGACGGTCAACAGCATTTCGCCAGGGCCGCTGGATTTGCCGGTGGTGCGCGAAACCGTGGCGCCGGAGCGTCTGGAACAGATCCTGAAAATAATCCCGGCCGGTGTGCTTGGCGACCCCGGATACATCGCCGACAGCGTGTTGCTGCTGATCGCCGATCACGCCGCCTCGGTCACGGGGGCATGTTGGGACATCAACGGCGGCTTGTTCATGCGCTGATACTCGCGGCGGCAGGGATTGCTCAATACACAAAACCAACCGTATTTCAGGTGATGCAATGATGAAAGTGAGGATCGAAAGGATCGTCGACGAAGCGCTGGATATCCGTTCCTTTCGCCTCGTGCGCAGTGACGGCCAGCCGCTCGACAGTTATGAACCGGGGGCGCATGTCGACCTGACCGGACCGACCGGGGTGACCCGCCAGTACTCGCTGTGCAGCCCGCCGCAGGATCGCCGCGCGTACCTCGTGGCGGTGAAGAAAGAAGCGCAGTCGCGTGGCGGCTCGCTGGCGCTGCATGAGCAAGTGGAAGAGGGCATGGAGCTGGAAATGGGCGCACCGCGCAACCTGTTCCGCCTCGACCCGACGGCCACCGAGCACGTGCTGTTCGCTGCCGGGATTGGTGTCACGCCGCTGCTGAGCATGGCCTATCGACTGGCGGAAAGCGGTCAGCCGTATCGACTGCACTACTTTGCCCGTTCGCCGGAGTACGCGGCTTTTTCCACGCTATTGGCCAGCACCTTTGCCGCAAATGTGCAGTTCCACTATGGCGTCGAGCCCACCGACATGGACGCGGCATTGACTGACAGCCTGAGTCAGGCCGGCAGCACTGCACACGTCTACACCTGCGGCCCGGCGCCGTTCATGAACAAAGTGGTGGAAGTAGCGGCGCGCAGCCGTTGTGACGATTTCATCCACCTGGAGCACTTTCAGGCCGATCCGGCCGCCAATGCGGGCCCGAGCGGGAGCTTCGAAGTGGAACTGGCCAGCTCCGGCGTGGTGCTTCACGTGCCAGCCGATTCCAGCCTGGTCGACGTGTTGCAGGCCCACGGCTGTGACATCGACACCGAGTGCCGCGAAGGCATTTGCGGCACCTGTATTGTCGAGGTGCTGGACGGGGTGCCGGAGCATCGCGACAACTGTTTGTCGAACAAGGAGAAGGCAGGCAATAAACAGATCTGTGCCTGCGTTTCGCGAGCACTTTCCGCTCGTCTGGTATTGGACCTGTAACCCGCTAAACCCCTGGAAACATTGCGTGGGAGTCGATTAAATCGGCGCCCCACGGCCGTCAAGGGAGAAGACGGTCACGTAAACGGCATTCATCGAACCGCTCGGCGAAGCGGTCGAAAAATAACAATAAAACTGACGTGAGGCCTTGCGGTCATGATTACTTCTTCGGCAGTGCGCAACGATGCATTTGAAAGTTGGTTAAGCCAGGTCAATCAGGCCTGTGGGCGTTTCGATGCCCGCGCACTGGACGCGAATTTCTACGGTGAGCTGGCGGAATATCGCAGCGGCGCAATCAACCTCAGCGTGGTGGACATGGCCCACGTGCATTTGTATCGCACCAGCAAGGATGTCAGCACCAGCAGCGACGGCCATTACTACGCCGTGTTCCAACTGCGCGGCAGCTCGCAACTCGAGCAGGGCGACCACCGCGCTCAGCTGGGGTGTGGCGACATCGCCCTGATCGACGCCTGCCGCCCCAGCGACATGACCTACAACGACGACTCCCGGCAGTTGTCGCTGATCCTGCCGCGCCAAGTGGTGGAGCGCGGCTCGCACTTCAGCGCCGTCAACTGCGCCACGCGCATCCCGGCCAACAAGCCATTGGCCGCGCTGGCCAACCGCATGGTCCTGGAAGCCCGACAACAACACAGCCTGCAGATGCAGGAAAGCGAAGCGGTGCTCGACGCACTGGTCAGCCTGCTCCTGCCGGGCATCAGCGCCCGGGACGTCAGCGCCGATGCGCACGAGCGGCAGTTTCGCAAAACCATCGCCTACATCGACGAACACATCAGCAGCGAGGAACTGTGCCCTGAACTGATCGCGCGTGAGGTGGGGATTTCGGTGCGCGGGCTGTACCGGATGTTCTCCAAACGCGGGTTGGTGGTGGCGCAATACATCAAGCATCGACGCCTGGACTTCTGCGCCGAAAACCTGCGCCGCTCGGATGTGGAACAGAAGCTTTCGGCGTTGTGCTATGCGTGGGGCTTCTCGGATTCGAGCTACTTTTCGTCGGCATTCAAGTCGCGGTTTGGCGTGTCGCCGGGTGAATACCGCAAGCGCTATAGCCACTGACCGCGTGTGGGAGCGAGCTCGCTCGCGATAGCGCTGTGTCAGGCGCCGCAATGTTGAATGTGCCGGCCTCATCGCGAGCAAGCCCGCTCCCACATTGGACTGCATTCGTCCGGACAACTCGGTCAACTGTGGGAGCGAGCCTGCTCGCGATGGCGGAGTGTCAGACGCCGCAATGTTGAATGTGCCGGCCTCATCGCGAGCAGGCTCACTCCCACATTGGACTGCATCCGTCCGGACAACTCGATCAACTGTGGGAGCGGGCTTGCCCGCGATGGCGGAGTGTCAGGCACCGCAATCTTGAATGTGCCGGCCTCATCGCGAGCAAGCCCGCTCCCACAGGGATTCGGGGTGTACACATATTTTGTGTCCACTACCGCCTACTGTGGGAGCGGGCTTGCTCGCGATGGCGGAGTGTCAGACGCCGCAATCTTGAATGTGCCGGCCCCATCGCGAGCAAGCTCACTCCCACATTGGACTGCATTCGTCCGGACAACTCGGTCAACTGTGGGAGCGAGCCTGCTCGCGATGGCGGAGTGTCAGACGCCGCAATCTTGAATTTACTGTCCCCATCGCGAGCAGGCTCACTCCCACATTGGACTGCATCCTTGCGGACAACTCGGTCAACTGTGGGAGCGAGCCTGCTCGCGATGGCGGAGTGTCAGACGCCGCAATCTTGAATGTACTGGCCCCATCGCGAGCAGGCTCACTCCCACATTGGACTGCATTCGTCCGGACAACTCGATCAACTGTGGGAGCGAGCTTGCTCGCGATGGCGGAGTATCAGACGCCGCGATATTGAATGTGCCGGCCCCATCGCGAGCAAGCTCACTCCCACATTGGACTGCATCCTTGCGGACAACTCGATCAACTGTGGGAGCGGGCTTGCCCGCGATAGCGCTGTGTCAGACGCCGCAATGTTGAATGTGCCGGCCCCATCGCGAGCAAGCTCACTCCCACATTGGACTGCATTCGTCCGGACCACTCGATCAACTGTGGGAGCGAGCCTGCTCGCGATGGCGGAGTGTCAGGCGCCGCAATCTTGAATGTACTGGCCTCATCGCGAGCAGGCTCACTCCCACATTGGACTGCATCCTTTCGGACAACTCGATCAACTGTGGGAGCGAGCTTGCTCGCGATAGCGCTGTGTCAGACGCCGCAATCTTGAATGTACTGGCCCCATCGCGAGCAGGCTCACTCCCACATTGGACTGCATCCTTGCGGACAACTCGATCAACTGTGGGAGCGAGCCTGCTCGCGATGGCGGAGTGTCAGACGCCGCAATCTTGAATGTACTGGCCCCATCGCGAGCAAGCTCACTCCCACATTGGACTGCATCCGTCCAGACCACTCGATCAACTGTGGGAGCGAGCTTGCTCGCGATGGCGGAGTGTCAGACGCCGCAATCTTGAATGTACTGGCCCCATCGCGAGCAAGCTCACTCCCACATTGGACTGCATTCGTCCGGACCACTCGGTCAACTGTGGGAGCGAGCCTGCTCGCGATGGCGGAGTGTCAGGCGCCGCAATCTTGAATTTACTGTCCCCATCGCGAGCAGGCTCACTCCCACATTGGACTGCATCCTTGCGGACAACTCGATCAACTGTGGGAGCGAGCCTGCTCGCGATAGCGGAGTGTCAGACGCCGCAATCTTGAATGTACTGGCCCCATCGCGAGCAAGCTCACTCCCACATTGGACTGCATTCGTCCGGACAACTCGGTCAACTGTGGGAGCGAGCCTGCTCGCGATGGCGGAGTGTCAGGCGCCGCAATCTTGAATGTGCCGGCCTCATCGCGAGCAGGCTCACTCCCACATTGGACTGCATCCGTCCAGACCACTCGGTCAACTGTGGGAGCGAGCTTGCTCGCGATGGCGGTTCGAAGATCGCCGAAAATTCAGGCTCAATGCCGCACCGGCTCATCCACCGGCAAATGCAGCACCTCACGCACTAGCATGGCAATGCTGCTCACGCCCATCTTTTCCTTGATCTTGGTGCGGTGCACATCAACGGTTTTCACGCTGATGTTGAGCTCCCGGGCGATGACCTTGCTGGCCTTGCCATCGATCACCAGCATCAAGACTTCCCGTTCCCGACTGGTCAGCAGCGCAAGCTTGCCTTGCAGGTGCTGGCGTTGCTGCTGCTCGGCCTGGGCGTGCACGGCGGTCTTCAGCGCCGCTTGTATGCGGTCGATCATCTGTTGCGGGTTGTAGGGCTTCTCGACGAAATCCAGTGCGCCGTTTTTCATTGCCGTGACCGACATCGGAATGTCGCCATGGGCCGAGACGAAAATCGTTGGCAAGGTGCTGCCACGCTGGTTGAGGATTTCCTGCAACTGAAAACCACTGGTTTCCGGCATGCGTACGTCCAGCACCAGGCATGCCGGTTGCTTGGGGTCGTACTGGCTCAGGAACTCTTCAGCGCCGGCAAAGCATTGCGCTTGCACGCTGACCGACTCCAGCAACCAGGCGAGCGAGGTTCGCAGGTCTTTGTCGTCATCGACGATATAAACAATCGGTTTGCGGGTTTCCATCAGGGACTGCCACGAGAATTTCTAATTATTGTTTTCGCACGCGAGCACGCTGCGGCGGACGTCGACGCCTATGTTGGCGCCTCCCTGCAGAATACTCACTGTGACGGGCCCTGACGATAAAGAAACCACCTAGTCGACTAGCGGAAAGCCCACCTCGCCATGGGGATCGTTGCAATGGTTGCGGGCGACGCCGGGCCTTAGTCTTGTTCCATCACTTGGGGCCGCGCAACGACGGTCCTCCTGAAGGAAGGGGCATCGACATGGCCGACCTGAGCCAGCAGCAAATCGACTTTCGCAACGCCATGGCGCAGCTGCCTGCTGCGGTGAACATCATCACCACCAACGGCCCCGGCGGCCGCTGCGGGATCACCGCCAGCGCGGTGTGCTCGGTCACCGACTCGCCGCCGACCGTGCTGGTTTGCGTCAACCGCAACAGCGCCACCCACGACGTGTTCCGCACCAACGGCCACTTGTGCGTCAACGTGCTGTGCAGCGAACAGGAAGAACTGGCCCGACACTTCGCCGGCATGACCCAAGTGTCGATGGCCGAACGATTCGCTTGGGACCTGTGGGACGACGGCGCGGCCGATGTGCCGGTGCTGCGCGATGCCCTGGTGCAACTGGAAGGGCGGATCACCGAGTGCAAGGAAGTGGGGTCGCATTCGGTGATGTTTGTGGAGTTGTCGAAAGTGGGCGTGCGCGGGGAAGGGGATAGCCTGGTGTACTTCAACCGGTTGTTTCATCGGGTTGAGCATGTTGCGGCGACTTGCTGAAACAGAGCGTTAGATCGTTCCCACGCAGAGCGTGGGAACGATCTGTGGGGGTCACTCTTGCAGATATTCCCGAGCCAACTGACACGCCCGCTCGATCAACATCGGCGCCATTTCAATCGCTGTCGGCGTGCCTTTGCGGGTATGAATCCAGCCCAGATACGTTGTGCCGCGCAGCATCAGAAACAGCGCCAATGTGCTGCGATCCGCCTCGGTCAGCGGTTTGACCGCGTCATAGCCGGCCAGCAGCGACGCTTTGATCTGCTCATAACGCGGATCATCCAGACAGAAATACAGCGCGGTCGCCAGTTCGAACATGTGCCAGCCAAACCCCGCATCATCGAAGTCGATCAGGCGCAGTTGCGGCCCTTCGATCAGCAGGTTCTCCGGCACCAGATCGGCGTGAATCATGCCGAAGTTCTCCAGGTGCCGGCCGTATCGACGCAGGTCGCTGCGTGCGCGGCGCCGGGCTTCCTGCAACAGCGCCCGTTGATCATTGCTGAGCGGTTCCAGCTCCCAAAACCGTCCCCAGAACGGATTGGCGCCGATCAATCCATCCTCATCCCACGCATGGCGCACAAACTCGTCCGGCTGCTGCCAATCCGCCGCGTGCAAGTGAATCCGCGCGGCAATTGCGCCGGCCTCGGCAAACAGAAAATCAATTTCAGTGTCAGCCTGCACCCCGGCTTCGGAGGTGCCCGCCGTCGCACCGGGCAGCCAGGCGAGCATGTCGACATGCCGTGGTTCGCCGATGTCGGCGTGGACGACTTCGACCAGGTGCCGCTCGTCCCGCGCCCGAATGATCTGCGGCACGGTGATGCCAGCCGTGGCCAGCGCTTCCATCCATTGCAGCTCGGAACGCAGCGCCGCCTCGCAGTGATAGCCGTTGCGATGGATGCGCAGGGCGACGCGCTGGCCGTCCTCGCGCCGCGCTGAGAACACCGCGTTTTCGCGGAATTTCACCAGTTCGATCTCACCAAACACGCCGTCCCACTGTTGCAGGGCATGGCGGGCAAGGTTGTGCAGTTTGGCGACTTGCTGGTCGTGGCTCAGGGTGTGGAAATCAGTCATGGCAAGGCCTCAGATTGCGCTCAGGGCGCTGTCCAGTGTGTCAACGAAGAGGTCGGCGTGATCGCGGTTGAACACCAGCGGCGGCCGCAGTTTGAGGATATTGTCGCCGGCGCCGATCTTGCTGATCAGCACGCCGTTCTCGCGCATGTCATTCACCACTTTGCGCGCCTCGAGGCCGGCAGGCTCCTTGCTGGCGTGGTCGCGCACCAGTTCCATGGCGAAGAACAACCCTTTGCCGCGCACATCGCCAATGATCGAATGCTTGCTGGCCAACGATTGCAGACGTTGCTGCACATAGGCGCCGACGGATTGCGCGTTACTCAGCAACTGTTGGTCTTCGATGACATCAAGCACCGCCATGCCCACCGCTGCGGCGACCGGCGAGCCGCCGAAGGTGTTGAAATACATGGCGCTGCGTCCGAACGCCTCGACCAGCGATTTGCGGGTGATCAGCCCGGCCAGCGGATAGCCGTTGCCCATCGGTTTGCCCAAGGTAACGATGTCCGGCACTACCGCGTGGGCCTGATGGCCCCACAGATGATCACCGGTGCGGCCGAACCCGGATTGCACTTCATCGGCGATGAACAAACCGCCGGCCGCGCGAATCAGTTCGGCGGCCTTGGCGACAAACCCGGCCGGCACCCGTGGCAAACCTTCGTTGGCGAACAGCGTGTCGATCAGCAGCGCGGCGGGACGAATGCCCTGCGCCTGCATCGAGGCGATGGCGGCTTTGATGTTGGCGGCATATTGCTCCGTCAACTCGGCTTCGCTGGTGCCTGCCGGCGTGTGGTACAGACACGGGATCGGCACCGCGCGAGCGTGTGCGGCGAATGGCTCGGGCGAAGGCAGCGCGGTGGTGACTTCGGCCAGCGACGACGAGTTGCCGTGGTAGTTGTAATCGCTGACGATGATGCCGGTGCCGCCGCTGGCAAACCGCGCCAGGCGCAGCGCCAGTTCATTCGCTTCGCTGCCGGTGCAAGTGAACATTGCGGTGTCCAGCGGCTCGGCGAACGTGGCGGTCAGACGCTCGGCGTAACGCACGACGTTTTCGTCCAGATAGCGAGTGTGAATATTCAGCGTCATCGCCTGACGGTGCATCGCCTCCACCACGTGCGGGTTGCAATGGCCGACGCAGGGCACGTTGTTGTAGACGTCCAGATAACGGCGGCCGTCGACGTCAAACAGCCAGACGCCTTCGCCGCGCACCAGGTGCAGGGGGTTGTCGTAGAACAACGGTGAAGCGCTGCCGAGGACGCGATGGCGGCGTTGCAGGAGGGTGTCTTCAGGCATGGTCGGGAACCTCGATGGCAGGGGTGCGGCCTTGCAGGTGGGCGCGCAGCAGGAAGTTGAACGTGCACAGGACGAAGGTCGCCGCGAGGGCGATCAGCATCAGCATGTCGAGTTGGAAGCAGGCGGCGATCACCACCAGCGTCAAGGCCAGGCCCAGCCAGGCAACCACAGTGCCGCCGGCCAGACGGAACGGACGCGGCAAATCAGGCTGGCTGCTTTTGATTCTTAGGTAGGCGCCGAAAATGAACAGGTAGCAAACGTTGAGCAGCAGCACGACTGCGAGCATCACCGTGGCCGGGTCGATGGCGGACAACGGCAGGCCGATCGCGCCGATCAGCAGCAGGGCCGGGAACGGCGTGCCGCGCTTGCCGGTTTTGCCCAGCCATTGCGGGAACAAACCGTCGCGGGCCATGGCGAACAATTGCCGCGAGGCGGCGTAGATCAGCGAGAAGAACGTGGCGATCAGACCAAACACCGCGCCGCAGCCAATCACTTTGGCCAGCCACGACGCATCGCCGTAGACGTTGGTGCTGGTCATCGCGGCATACAGCGGATCGCCCGCCGACCCCACCAACTCGACCCCACCGGCGCCCGGCGCGCAGACCAACACCACCAGCGCGGTCACCAGCAACGTGCCGATGGCGGCGAGGATGCCACGCGGCATGCTGCGCCCGGGGTTGTGCGCTTCTTCAGCGGCCGAGCCGGTTTGCTCGACGGTGATGAACAGCCAGATGGCGAACGGCACACAGGCGAAAATCCCGCCGAGGCTGACGGACGGACCACCAATGGCCGCCGGCATTTTCAACAGGTTCGCCAGTTCGACATGCGGCGCCATCGCCACGCCAAAGATCAGCAGCGCAATGACCGCGATGGCGCCTGCGACCATGGTCAGGCCCATGGCCTCACCGACGCCCCGGATGTGGATGCCAATGATCACCGCGAACAGGGCGATTTTCACCGGCCAGCCACCGAGCCCGAACATCGATTCGGTGTAGGCGCAAATGAACGTCGCCGCCGCACCGGTGCCGATGGTCAGCGCCAACGCACAGGCGACACCGACCAGATAACCCACGAACGGCCCGAAGGCGCTTTGCGCATAAACGAATACGCCACCGGCACTCGGCAGCGCGGTCGACAACTCGGCCACGCACAACGCCAGGCCACCGCACAGCAACGCCATCAGCACCGTGGCGATCAGCATGTTCATCCAGCCGCCGGCCATCAGCCCGAAATTCCAGCCGGAAAACTGCCCGGCCACCACCAACGCAATTCCAAGGCCGGCAATCTTTGGCCAGCCCAACGCACTTTTCTTAAGCACAGAAGTCTCCCGCGACCCGAGGGTCGAATTGTTGTTTTTGGGGTAGAGAAGGGGATCGGTTTTGATACTACGCGCGGGGGGCGGCGGGGCTTGTTTGCGGGGATGCCAAGTGGTTGTGTGTGGGTGCCAGAATTGGGCTGGGGCGAGGAGGGCAGATGGACCGCGTTATCGTTCATCGCGGGCAAGCCACGCTCCCACAGGGACCGAGTTGTTTGATCGTTCCCACGCTCTGTGGAAGTTCAGCTGTCTTCTGATAAATCTTCAAAATAAAGTCATCAAGACAGTTGCTCCCACATTAGACCGCGTTCTCCCGGACAACTCGGTCAACTGTGGGAGCGGGCTTGCCCGCGATGGCGGCCTCAATTCGGAGTGCTTGTTTAAGGGTGTTTAAGGTTACTTCCTGAAAGCTACAACGCCTTGTGCCATTGCCTACGACTACGCCAGAATCGGCCGGCTTGTGCGCTTTGGACGCCCTCGGTAACTTGATCCCCGTCACTGATTCCCAGTGATCGGGTTTAGTAGCCCGAGGATGTGAAGGCTGCACAAGCGTCTGTCAGACAGGTATTTCGATGCCTGTATTTGATGGTGGTTGTGCGCAGGGCGCCCTCGGGCGCGCCGGCTTTGCCTTCGTTCCCCGGTCTACTAACCTGCGTACAGCCGCCACCCCTCGTATTAGTAGCGAGGCGTGGCCGCCCGATAAGGAAGAAGGTAAATATGTTCAAGGTAACGCCAAATCCGCCAGACACAGATCCGGCATCCCCCTACGAATCAGTCGATTCAAAGAAATTCCACGAAGCCGCCGACCGCGCCCTCGATCACTACCTCAACCCCGCCGCCCTCAAGCCCCCGCTCGTGCGCAAACCCAGCACCATGTTCATGATCGCGCCGGACATCCGGGACGAAGACCTGCTGGCACACACCTGCGAATCCCTGGCCTCGGCCAGCGTCATGACGGCCGACTTCGCCGCGTACCTCGAAGGCCCACACCGGCATACGGCACTGGGGATTCAGCAGATCATCATGCAGGCGGAACTGGCGGTGAATCGAATGATGGATAACGTTGAGGTGCCGAAGTAACAATCAGAGACCGCGTTATCGTTCATCGCGGGCAAGCCCGGCTCCCACAGGTTTTGTAGTGTTCAATCATTTTGTGAACACCTCAAAACCCTGTAGGAGCCGGGCTTGCCCGCGATGGCATCACCTCGGTCAAAAGTGAACCACACTCGACGTGCCTGTAAGACCGTGCTGTCAGCCCCTTCTGAATTTTCCGCTCTACGGATTAAAACCCCAACGGCCGTGTACCTTGTCAGCAAGGACCCATTGTCGAGAGAACGAGCATGGATATCTCTTCAACGAAAACCGTTACGAACAGTGCGCTTAAACAAGCCCTGCTGATGGTCGATCTAACCGAATCTAACACCCCCGATCACGCCGTCCGGCTACTGCTGAATGAAGTCCTCCAAGGACTAGCAGAACAAGGCTGGCCTCAAGCTCAACTGCAGACAGGATCGCGGATTGTGTCTGCTGAGGAAAATTATGGTTTGCTCGGTTACGACTCGGCAGAGGTCACGCTCGGGAGTGAACACACACGCTGGGTCGACGAGTGCTCGCTGTTACGTACGCAAACCACCAGTCAGATTCCGGCAGCGCTTCAGCGAGCCGCTCAAGCACGGCAACCGGGGCAGACGATCTTGCTGGCGGCACCGGGTATTACGTTTCGTCGTGACAGTCGGGATCGCTGGCATTGTGCCGAACCGCATCAGATGGATATCTGGGTACTGGGTGACCCGGAACTGGCTACGCATGAACATCTGCTACGTCTGGTCGGCGATATCCTCAAGTCCGCCGTCCCTGAAAAAGCATGGGTCTACAGCGACAGTCCGCATCACTACACCGAGGGTGGAATTGAAGTGAATGTGTTGAATGACAACGCGCCGGTCGAGGTACTGGAGTGCGGTCGTATTGCGAGGTCTTTGCTGGAACGTTTGAATATCGACCCGCTACGTCACGGAGGACTGGCGCTGGGGATGGGACTGGATCGCCTGACCATGTTGCGCAAAGGCATCCCGGATATTCGCTTGTTACGCGATCAGAACACGCGAGTGCAGGCGCAGATGCATGATCTGAATCCATGGACTGCGGTATCTCGTTTGCCGTCGATTGCTCGGGACATTTCGTTGGCGGTAACACCGGGGCTAAGCGAAGAGGTGTTGACCGAGAGGATGTTGCTGGCTGCGGGTGACAGTTCTGACTGGATCGAAGAGATGCAGATCAAGGGTCGTTGGGATTTCTTGGATTTACCCTCGCAAGCCATTGAGCGACTCGGGATGCTGCCGGGCCAAGAGAATGTGCTTTTGCGTGTGGTGCTGCGTGATTGTTCGCGATCGATCACTACCGCTGAGGCGAATGCTTTGTATGCGGACATTCAGGCGGCGATGCATGAAGGGGCGCCGGGGGCTGGTTATAGGATGGATCTTCCTATGATTTTAGCTAGCGCTGTCCGTGAAGTTACGTAACTGTCCAGGCCAACAGTTCCTAGTCGCAGCAGCGCTCCGAAGTTTGTTGCACCTTGAGCATATTGTGCAAGTCTGAGAATAAAGCTTTCGTCAGAAGTGCAAGTTGCAATCAGGCCAAATGAAAAGTTGTCGAACGGCTAGCTAATGCACTAACTCGGATCAGTCAACGGCACACCAAAAGCTGTGGTTTCAATTGTTTTGTTGCTGGATGTAGGCAAAATTTTTCTTTTTGCTTGAGTTGAATATTCGGTGTTGTCTGGTTGCGCACTATGTAGCTTGTCGTGAGAGGCGTTCGCTGCGGCATTTCATCAAGAGCTAGTGGTTTGCGGTATGAGGGTGATGTCAGTTGGTGCGCGCCTCTGTACTAGATAGTACTCGCTCATAATGATTGATATTTTGCCGATGGATGATCACGGGGACGCGTGGCAGATATGGGTCGTTAGATAGTTTCATAAAGCTGCATTTGCATGGTGTAAGTACAGTCAATCAATAGAGTGGATGTAATTCACTTTTAGGAGGCATGGATGCACGGCCAAGTTATTGCTAGTTATTCTGATTATTTGTGTATTCATCATCTATTCGAGGAGCAGGTTGCTTTAAATCCTGAGGCAACGGCATTGGTCTTCGGGGCAGAGACGCTCAGCTATGGTGAACTCAACTCCAAG
>NZ_CATKQW010000009.1:0-97197 GCF_949767865.1 Pseudomonas sp. IT-P294
GACGTCAGGGGCGCAAGCGCTTGGTTACTTGGCGCTTCTCCAAGTGACCCGCCGTCAGGGCGGAACCAATAGCCGCCGTTACCCAAGTAACGGATATGTACCCAACCCCAACCCCAACCCCAAAACATTCTTAAACGAACCACATTACAGCCCAATCCACCGAACTTTTTTTTCAGCTATGTTTAGTCCCTGCACACAATCGCCAGTGCTGCCTAACGACCCAATCGATGCCTCGCGCCAAACAACAGGAGTTGAAAATGTCTGAACCGAAACTGCATCCCAATGCCGCCCAATCCCTGAAACAGTGGCACGACATGATCCGCAAGGGCGACTTGAGCGACCTGCCCGGTTTGCTTGACCCGCAAGCGATATTTCGCTCACCAATGGCGCACAAGCCTTATTCGGGAGCCGCCGTGGTATCGATGATTCTCAACACCGTCGTCAACGTATTCGAAGACTTTGCCTACCACCGGGAATTGTCGACAGCAGACGGCTTGAACGTGGTCCTGGAATTCAGCGCCAAAGTCGGAGAGAAAGAGTTGAAAGGCATCGACATGATCCGATTCAACGAACAGGGGAAAATCGTCGAGTTCGAGGTCATGGTCCGCCCGTTCAGTGCCCTGCAAGCCTTGGGCGAGCAAATGGGACAACGCTTGGGCGCTTACCTGGCGGCCAGCAAAACCTGATGTCCTGCCAGCGTCCTGGGCTGCTAATACCAGTGCCGGACAACAACATCAGGCACCGTCGGCTGTGTATCACAGTGTGTCTGGCTATCCCCTTGATACATGAGTTTTCACCTGGCCTGCGATTCGACACAGGCCAGATACGTCACCGGGTTCAAATGCATGCAAGGTTTCAAGGGGCTCAGCCGGAACCCCTGGCCAATGGCATGCGACGGAGACATCACGATGAAGATGGCATTGCACAACAAAAACACCAAAACCCAAGGCCGTCTGATCGGCTCGTCGGTCCTCGCGCTCGCCCTGTTCGGCGTTCTCGGTGCGGCCCACGCACAAACGTCCGCCGCCGCACAGCCAACTGCGATCAAGGCCGGCACCGTCCAAGCAGAACCTTCCCCATTTGGCCCGTTGAAGCACGTCAACGCAGGTTTGCTCACCGTGGCGTATGCCGAAACAGGCCCGGCCAATGGGCCTGTGGTGATTCTTCTCCATGGCTGGCCGTACGACATCCATAGCTATGACGAGGTTGCGCCGCTGCTGGCCGCCAAGGGCTATCGCGTGTTGATGCCGTATGCGCGAGGTTATGGCGACACGCATTTTCTCTCGGAGAAAACTGTTCGCAATGGCCAGCCTGCCGCGCTGGCCAGTGACGTCATTGACTTCATGGACGCGCTGAAGATCAAACAAGCCGTGCTCGGTGGCTACGACTGGGGCGCGCGTTCGGCCGACATCGTTTCGGCACTGTGGCCAGAACGAGTGAAAGCGCTGGTCTCGGTCAGCGGCTATCTGATCGGCAACCAGGCCGCCGGCAAGAACCCGCTCCCGCCCAAGGCTGAATTGCAGTGGTGGTATCAGTTCTACTTCGCCACCGACCGTGGCCGCGCCGGTTACGAGAAAAACACCCACGACTTCGCCAAGTTGATCTGGCAACTGGCTTCGCCGAAATGGGCGTTCGATGACGCCACGTTTGACCGCAGCGCCAAGGCGCTGGAAAACCCCGACCACGTCGACATCACGGTATTCAACTACCGCTGGCGCCTGGGCATGGTCCAGGGTGAGCCTCAGTACGAAGCGCTCGAACAGAAACTGGCCACGGCGCCGTCCATCAGCGTGCCGACCATCACCCTGGAAGGCGATGCCAACGGTGCTCCACACCCCGCTCCTGAGGATTACGCCAAGCGCTTCACCGGCAAATACGAGTTCCGGCTGATCAACGGCGGCATCGGCCACAACCTGCCCCAAGAAGATCCGCAGGCGTTCGCCAAGGCGATCATTGATGCGGACCACCTCTGAAGCGCGCACAAAAAAAAGCCCCGCAACCAACTGGGCTGCGGGGCAAAAAATTGGTTGGTTGCGGCCAACCAAAGGAGCTCGATAAAAAAGTGCAGCCGGCCTGTGTCAGATGCAATCCTGTGCGGCGCGTTCAAAACTCGAAGGCAGGAAGTTGGAAGCCAGCAAATGCCGCTCGTAGATGAACACCTTGCCACCGCTGCCGGCCTTGTAAGCTTCCAGCACGTTATCCGCCGAGACTTTGCTCGGCACCACGATGCGGTAGCTGCGTTGAGTCTGTGAGACCGTCGGGGTCAACGCGCTGCCCTGCAATTTCGGCACGACGCAGTCGGCGTACTGGGCAGGCGTCTTGCGAGTCTGCAAGGTCAGGGTCGGATCGTTCGGTGCAGAGGCGCAACCGGCGAGCAACAAAGAGGCAACCGCCGTGGCAGGGACGAATAAAGCGCGCATCGGTCTCATCCTGAAATTAAAAGTTCGGTTCTTTCAGCTAATGGAGGCGATTTTCCGACGATTGCCGGCAAAGCAGAACTTGCGTTTAGTAATGGTCACTATTACTTCTAACGATAGTTGTGCGCCGCGCGCGAGAATGCACACTCCATCACCACTGGAAATGACCTTAGTGAGGATCTCACCTTGAGAACTTTTGACCTGATCCGCGACGCCGTTCTGCCCGACTTCCGTGAGCGGGTGGCCGACTACCTGACCCAATATGAAAGTGTGCTGTTGGGCGAAACAGCGGCCGAACCGGAGCTCGTGCGCGACACCGCCAATCAATTGCGTGGTTATTTGCGCGGGTTGAACACCACGCGGGTGTTGGGCATGGCGGATTGGGAGGAGTTGGATCGACGGGTGACTAATACGTGGCTGCATAAGCTGTCGGAAAACAGCCAGGATTAGCTCTCAGAGGTATTGTCTGCGTCCTGAGTGGTTTCAGCAGCCAGCTTCAGTCGGTCAGCTTTACTGATGTATTTCGATTTGCTGGCGGGTGCCAATTTGGCGCTGGCCTTTTTCGCGTGAGCCTTTAATAGCTGCGTTATCTTTTTACGACGGTTCATGTCTTTTGCTCGGCGTGTAAGTGCTCGAATGATATCAGCTTACGAAATCGGACCACATCACCACAGCGCCATTACCGCTGATCGTGATCGCCTATTCACGGTCCTCGCCCTTCCCTTCCAGCCCCTTCGCCCGAAGGGTCTGGAGATAACCGCTGACCGCCGTGTCGATCGTAGGAAAGAACGCCGTTTCGCCGAGGCGAGCGAACAATCCGAATCGCTTCATTTTGTCCTTCACCGGATCCTTCATCTCAGCCACGCATAACTTGATGCCGCTCGCGTGTAGTGTTTCATCAAGCTCGGCCAGCATGTCGGCGGACGTCACGTCCACGCTGGTGACCGGCTCCGCCGCCACGACCAGCCAGCGTACCGGCGTCGGCGATGTGGCCACGGCCTCCAGGACCCGATCATGAAAGAGTTCGGCGTTGGCAAAGAACAGCGGCGAATCCCAGCGAAACAGCACCAGGCCGGGAATAAGCTGCGCATCGGGATAACGCGTGATGTCGTGATAGCCTTCGACACCTTCGGCGCGCCCCAATACCGTCGAATAGGGACGCCAGCCATCCCACAGGAATTCGATGACAGCAATGACGATCGCCAGGCCAATGCCTTCGATCGCGCCGAATACGGCCACGCCTGCGGTGCAAGCAATCGAGAGCCAGAACTCCCAGCGCTGAATGCGATAAATGCGCCGCAGGTCGGTGATCTCGAACAGGCCGATGGCCGATGCGATCACCACCGCCGCCAGCGCACTGGTCGGCAGGTTCTTCAACAAATCGGGTTCCACCACCAACAGCAAGGCCACTGCCAGCGCACCGACGACACCGGCCAGTTGGGTCTTGGCGCCCGCCGCTTCGGCGACGGGAGTGCGTGACGAGCTGCTGCTGATCGGGAAGCCCTGGAAAAAACCGCCGGCGAGGTTGGCAACGCCGAGGCCGACCATCTCCTGGTTCGGATCGACATAGGTTTGGGTTTTCGCCGCGTAGACCCGCGAAAGCACGCTGGTATCGGCAAACGACACCAGCGCAACGGCGAAACCACCGATCAGCACCGGGACGATATCGGCTCGGCTGATCCAGGGAATGACCAGCGAAGGCAGGCCTTGGGGAAGTGTGCCGAGGACCGCTACGCCGCGTGCGGCGAGGTCGAGCATGCCAACAACGAGGGTGGCGGCGGCCACGGCGATCAGAATGCCCGGCACGCGCTTGTAGTTCTTGAGGGCCAGGATCACCACCAGGGTGGCTGCGCCGATCATGAATGTGATCCAGTTGGTTTTCCCCTCCATCACCGCGCTGGCAATCGCCCATATGTTCCGCAACGGCCCATCGGATTCGATCTTGAAGCCGAACAACTTCGGCAACTGGCTGATCAGTACCGTCAGTGCGATGCCATTCATGTAGCCATAGCGAATGGGTTTGGACAGCAACTCGGTGATAAAACCCAGTCGCGCTAACCCCGCCAGGATGCACACCGTCCCGGAGACGATTGCCATCATGCCTGCCAGGGCGATTGCACGATGCGGGTCGCCCCCGGACAGGGGCAGGATCACGGCGAGAATGACCGCGGCCAAAGACGAGTCAGGTCCCAGCACCAGAATGCGGCTGGGGCCGAACAAGGCATAGGCAAGCAAAGGAACGATGGTCGCGTACAGGCCATAAATGCCGGATACACCCGACGCCACCGCGTAGGCGATACCGACGGGCACCAGCATCGTGGTCAGTACCAGTCCGGCCACGATATCGTGCCCCAACCATTCCATCTTGTAGCTGCGCAGTGTTCGTAAACCGGGCAGCCAGCGACTCCAGCCAGAGGGCTTGGTTGTGCGGCTACGCGCAATGCGGCCGGGTTCCGGAACAGGAGACGACGTCTGCGAATCACTCATACGACTTGCCTTTTGCCATGGCCAGACAGTTCGATGCGTCGGTAACAGCGATTTGAGAGAGCTTAGTCGTTAGTTCCACAATACAAATAAAAGTAAAGGCGCCTGGTTTCGTTTGTTCTGCTGTTTCGGCATATCGTCCAGTTCGAATCAGCCTAAGCAACACCGAAAAAACATGAATATCCACGGTATGAGTGATCGAACACATCGGCAATCACTGACTATGCTTTGACCTAAGTGCAAGGCTCTGACCCGAGATACGTCGCGCTGTTTTGCCCGCCATCACATGGAATAGCAGGCTCATGAAACCGATCCGCGTTCTTGCCAACGCTGTGGCTCTTGCCTCAATCATCCTCACCGCCGGCTATACAACCCGTGCTGCCGAAGTGCCGTTGGGCAGCACTACGATGAAAGGTCACATCGTCACGCAGGTACTGGCCGTCGATCCGGCGAATTATCAGATCACCATCGAAGGCGCCGATAAAAGTCCGATGCCCCTCCAACTGACCGACAAAGCCAAGGCACTGCACAACTTGAAAGTTGGCGACAAGGTCGACATACATGTCATTCGCACAGTCGCCTACACGCTCGACACCAATGTCGACAGCACGCCAGGTATCAGCAACGAATCAAAGACCGTGCGCGCCAGCAAAGACAACCCCAATCCGGGAGGCGAGGCGATTCGTCGGGTCAAGGTCACTTCGAAGATCACTCACATTGATTTGAAAAAACATGAAGTGACTTTGCTGCCGCCGGAAGGAGAAGCAAAAGTCATGAAGGTCGAGGACCCCAAGCTACAGGCCCGAATGAAGAAGCTCCAGGTGGGTCAGACAATCAACGCTATTTACACCGAAGTCATGCATGTCAAAACCTCACGCTAGCAAGGTAGGCGGACAACACAGGCGTCAAAAAATACGGTCTGCATAACCACATGAGGGTGGAGCGATGCGTATTTCATTGTTTTACGTAGTGTCAGCGGTGCTGCTTCTCGGTGGCCCCTGGAGCCTGGCGCAGCCATTGGACGCGACCGCAAACGCTGCCGATACAGCGTCGGCGACGGCAGCGACCAAAGAGGCCGTGTTTAACCAGGAGCAACTGGATCAGATGTTGGCGCCCATCGCGCTGTACCCGGATCCACTGCTGGCGCAGGTACTGATGGCTGTCACGTACCCGGGGGAAATCGCTGAAGCGGTGACGTGGTCAAAAGCGCATCCGGACGCCAAGGGCGATGAGGCGGTCAAACAGGTGGCGAATCAGCCCTGGGACCCGAGCGTTCAGGCGCTGGTCGCCTTCCCGCAGGTCCTGGCAACGCTGGGACAGGATCCCGTCTGGGTCCAGCGCCTGGGTGACGCCTTCCTGGCGCAACCGGACGATGTCATGGGAGGCGTGCAACGCTTGCGTCATCAGGCGCAGGCCGCAGGTAACCTCCAGAGCAACCAATATCAGAATGTGACGGTTCAGAACCTCGCGCCGCCGGCCCCCTCCTCCACAGCGCCAGCGCCAGCTCCGGCTCCGGCCAGCAGCACCTCCACCATCATCATTCAGCCTTCCGATCCACAAGTGGTGTACGTGCCCAGCTATAACCCGACTACAACCTACGGCACCTGGGCCTATCCGGCATCGCCGCCCACGTACTATCCACCGCCGCCCGCTTACTACCCCGGTTCGGCATTGGTGGCCGGGCTGGCGTTTGGTACAGGTGTAGCGATCGTTGCTTCGTTGTGGGGCAATTGTAATTGGGGCAATAACGACGTCGATATCAACGTCAACCGCTACAACAACATCAACCGCAACAACCAGATCACCCAGAATCAGAACAAGTGGCAGCACAACACCGCTCATCGCGATGGCGTTCCCTATCGGGACAGCCGCAGCCGTGAACAATACGGCCGACAACTCAACGGCGCCAATCAGCGTGAGGCCTTTCGAGGGGACAATGCCCAACGAGCTCAGGCTCGAGAAAAAGCCCGTGGCTCAATGGACAAATACGGTATCGAACGACCTGCCACCAGCAATCGCCAGGCCCGTGATCAAGCGCGCAAAGCTCAGTCCACCCCCTCAGCCGGCAATCGCATGCAAGCTGGTGCCGACAGACCCAAGGCGTCGGACCGGAGCCAAGGCACTGCACGAAACACTCGGGAAAACCAGCAACCCAGGCACCAGACCGCTCAGACAAATCAACGCAGGCAGGACTACTCGCAGACGCGCCAAGGCACGCAAAATCGAACGGCTGCCAGTGCGGGCAGTGCCCGCAACAACGCATTCGCCGGCGCCCGCTCACCGTCCCAGACCAGCGCACAAGCCGCCCGCGGCCGAACCAGCGAGGCATCCGCGCGGCGCCCCACCGCCCAGCGATCGGCTGGCCATCAGATCAGCAGGCCATCCAGTCCGCCCATGCGACAACGATCGGGAGGCCGGCGTTGAAAAACCATGCTCGATTGACCGCATTCATGGGCTTGCTCCCGCTTATCCTGACGATCACCGTTAGCGTGGCGTGGTCGTGCATGGCGGCGGCACAGCAAGCATTTCCAACGCCGGAAAAGGCTGCTGAAGCGTTCGTCGAAGCGCTGGGTACGGAACACGCCGATCAGGCGCGCCTGACAGAGCTGCTGGGTCATCAATGGCGCAGCCTCATCCCGCAAGGTGGTGTGCAGCGCAGTGACGTGGATGCTTTTTTGAAGCTGTATCACGAGCAGCACAAGATCGAAAAACCCAGCGATCGCAAGGCCATTCTGTCTGTCGGCAACGATCAATGGACGCTGCCGATCCCCCTGATAAAAGCCGGGAACGGTTGGCGCTTCGATATCAAGGCCGGTGACGCCGAAATCCGTGCACGTCGCATCGGCAGGAACGAACTCGCCGCGGTGCAATCGGTGATGACCTATCACGACGCCCAGATGGACTATGCGTTAGTGGATCATAACGGTGACGGCGCACTCGAATATGCGCAGAACATCTTCAGCACACCCGGCACGCACGACGGACTCTATTGGGCGGACGACGACAGTGGTCAAATCAGTCCATTGGGCCCCCTGTTCGGCGAAACCATCGCCGGGGAGGATTGGCATGGTTACCACTTCCGTATCCTCAAGGGACAAGGTCCCTCGGCACCGGGTGGCGCCTACAGCTACCTCATCGGCAACAAAATGAGCCGTGGCTTTGCGCTGATCGCCTGGCCGGCAAAATACGCTGACACTGGTGTGATGAGCTTCATGATCAGTCACGATGGCCAAGTCTTTGAGAAAGACCTGGGACCTGAGGGTAATAAAGTGGCGCAGTCGATGAAGCGTTTTGATCCAGATGACAGCTGGCAGGACATTACCGAAGACCAGAAGCATTGATGGATTCAGATCCTGCAAGCTGGCGGGTCAGTCAACATCAACCTGGAGTTCACGCAAAAGAAACCCAAGTGAATCCGGGGCTGTGGGATGACTTTTTTCCGAGCGCTGTTGATCCCATGGCATCGCGTCATCGGTGCAGAAATCCCCGACACACGCCATGCTCGACTGGACATCGAGCAGTCCAAGCGGAATCCAGAAGTACGGCGTCTCACGAAGAATATTGGGCACGGTCGAGCCACATTGCGAGCAAAAGTCATTTCTGTAACCGCTGGGTTTACGCCAACTGGCGATCACTGTTTGCCCTTCTTCCCACCGAAAGTCGCGAACGTTGACCAGCGTCGCGAGATTATGGCCGACCCCGGTTTGCTTGCGGCACAGGCTGCAATGACAGCGATAGAAAAATCGAGGTTCAACCGTCAGGGAAAAGCGTACAGCCCCGCAAAGACATTGTCCTGATGCCATGGATATCTCCTTTGAAAAAACAAGTTATCGGTGCCTTTCCCGTAGAACTTTGGTATTGAAACAGCGGTAGCCGACATATTTACCATGGACGCAGGCTTAGCAGGAGGCATGCAATGGAACTGAAGTTCAGTCACGTCGATGTACTGGTCAAGGATCTCAAAGAAGCCTGCGCCTACTACGCGCAGATATTGAACGCGAGGATCTCAAAAACACTCGTCTGGGAACGCGGTGGCCTGCACGTGCGCTATGCAATTGCATTGATCGGTCAAGAGCGTTTCATGCTGGTACAACCGTTGGCGGGAAACCTCAAAGAGCTGATGGACTCATCGGGCGAGGGAATGATCTACCGCCACTGCTACTCGACACCGGACATCGAGCAAGCCTATGACGAATTGATCATCGCCGGCGTTCAGCCCGAGGACGAAAACGGCGCGTCATTGACCCGCGAGAATCTGCAGTCTCCTTCCGGAACACGCATCATCTGGCTGCCCAAGCGATTCGGGCATTTCTCTATCGAGATTTTGGAAGACAAGGCGCTAGAGGCGTTTATCGAGGCGGCGTTTGCTTGAGGAAGGGCCTGCACGACAGGCAAAAAAAGGCCAACAGCGGCGCAGTCAGTTTTTGAATCAAGGTTGCTTGCGAAAGAACAAGGTGATCTGGCCTACCTCCACTCCGAACTTGGACATGAACGAGCGATTGATCATGGTGTTCTTGTCCATAAGGTACATCCAGTCGTCCAACTGAACCTGATACTCCTTGCCATCCACCGGCAGGCTCAGCACATAGTTCCAGCGCAGCGTATTGCCTGCCACCTCACCCAGCGCCTCGCCCACCACGTCGCCAGCGGTTCCGCGCCATTGACTGGAGCCAACCGGGGTTAACGTCCACACGCGTTTTTGCTTGGTACCGTCGCTGTACGTAAATGATTCGTCGAGTATCAGCTTGCTACCTTCGGAGTGGCCATTGATCTCCACGTGGAAGCGCTTGGCGACCAAGCCAGAACGCTTTTGGAACATCCCCCAGGCTTCAACCCAGCCCTCGAAGAACTCGCGCAACTCAAGCGCGGGCTTCTCCTGGTTGTAGGTGTGCACATCCACCTGGCTGCAACTTGCAAGGCCAATGCAAAGCAGCAGTATGCCTATCTTCAACATGTGCATTTCCTCAACGGTCTCAGGGTTTAGCTACGCCCAGCAATTGGGCGCGCAGTTCGGGGTTGCGTGTTCGGGGGTCAAGCCATATCGCAAAAAAAGCTTTGGCGAACGCAACATCTCTCACCACATGCTGAAGGTGCTCACCGACGTAAAAACGTACGCCCTCTCCAGGCATATAAACTCCGGTAATGCGGTCACCGGCACGCACATCGACAAACGCCTTAGACATCTCCGACGCCCAGCGAGCCATCAGCTCTGGATTCGGAGTGTTGGGCGACAGGCGACGGATTTCCTTGAGGCTGGCCTCAACCAGATCCTCTCGACTGATAGCGCGAAGGTAGGTCAGCTCCAGCGCAAAAGGCACATCCGCATCCAGCGTCTCACCGGCAATAAGACGTGAGCTCCAGAACTGCGCGCTGTAGATGGAAAACCCGAATACGCGCATCTCCCCGTACCCCAACCGATGAGCGTTGGGGATAGCCTCGCGCCAATCAGCAAGCAGTTCTGCGCTCTGCAGCATCAGAGCAAAACAGATAGCGCGGCGGATGAAGCGGCCCGTCTGCATAGACATGCGAAACCCTCGATATGACTCAATAGGCGCCCCTAAAAGTTATACCAAATAATTATTTTGTACAGCTATCGTCTCAAACTCGATTACCCGCACAAAAAACCGACACCACCGTCCCGGTCAAATGACGCAATTTACACGCAATTGAACGCCATCTGCGCCGAAAAAACGAATCGAGTGCGCGATACACTTTGACGAAAATACTCCGCCGATGAGAGGTGCCAGGGTGGCTTCGGCGCGCGTTAATCAACCGCTAGCGTCGACTGGTGATATGGAGGTCAGAAATAGGTGCGGAATTGGCGATTGTCAGATGGCTTTTTTAGGCCTATTTCGCAAAAAACATATACAAACTTATCCGCCACGTACAAAAAATCAGCGGCCATTCACGCTTTTCTTAGATTTGGTTTGAGGATTTCCCACGCTTCGGTAGTAAAGCGGTAGCTCTTGTCCGCTTGAAAAACGATCACGCCTTCCTCAGCCAGACGCTTCAGTACTTCACGCACACTGACGAGCTTAAGCTCTACAGAGGACGACTCTAAATAGGCACGCACCCCACACACACCGATTGAGCGCCCCTCCAGCGTAGCCAAGACCAGTGCGTTGATAACTTTAAGACGGAACAGACTGGTGCGCAGTCCATGCAATCGCAGCAGCTCACGGATATGCACGTTCGCACTGCGATCAGACTCGGGGGGCAGTGAATGAGTCGTTGCGAGGAACGGACGACGTTTAACAGCAGAGGACAGGTCGTGGTTAAACAACATGCAAATACTCCTGTTCAGCAATGATCAGGTCGGGGGGCAACAACGCTCAATAGTCGCTCCCCCCTTCCCGTCCTTCTCAAAAATCGACCGTGGCCGATAACTGCAAGGTGCGCGGATAACCCGCCGAGAACGCGCCGTAGGAGGCGACGCCCGACCAGTACTCACGATCGAACACGTTCTGTACGGTGGCGCGGAAGGTCGTCGGCCGCCCTTCGATTTTGGTGGCGTAACGCGCGCCGGCATCAAAGCGAGTCCAGGAAGCCAGCTCCTGGGTATTGGCTTGATTGACGTATTGGCTGTCGGTGTAAATGGCGCCGCTGGTGAGGGTAAAACCCTCAAGCCAAGGCGTGTCATATTCGGCCCACAGGTTGGCTTGCACGTCTGGAACGCCTACCGGTTTGTTGCCGCGATTGGCGGCAGTCGCCGAATCGGTCAACTCACCATCGAGCAGCGTCACGCCCCCCATCAAGCGCGTGCCCGGTGCCACTTCGCCGAACATGCTTAACTCGACACCGCGGTTACGCTGCTCGGCTTGCACCGAAAACACGTTACCGGCACCGATTTCGCCACTCGGTTTTTCGATCTGAAACAACGCCAGCGTGGTCATGAACGTGCCGTGTTCATACTTGACGCCGATTTCATGCTGCTTCGATTCGTAAGGTGCGAACGTCTCGCCGGCGTTGGCCGCCGAGCCCGGTGCGATATCGCCTTTGCTCAAGCCTTCGACGTAGTTGTAGTAGAGCGAAACGTCTTCCCAGGGCTTGACCACCACGCCAACCAGCGGGGTCGTGGCGCTCTCGTTGTATTTCGAGCTGACCGAGCCTGCCGCGTTGTAATTACGTGACTCGATGTCTTGTCGACGCACACCCAGGGTCAACTGAAAGCGGTCATCAAGCATGGACAGCGTGTCGGTCAACGCGACACCGGACAAATCCGATTCGGAAACGCGCAGCACCTGGGGCGAGTTGATAAATTGCTTGGGCACTTCCACCGGATGGTAGATGTTCGAACGCACTTCAGTGCCGTTGTTGATCCCTCGGGACAGCTCATCCTGGTATTGGGTCGCCATCAGCGTCGTCGTGTGGGTGACGGGACCGGTTGCGAACACTCCGCGGATCCCTACGTCGGCGGTCGAGCGGTCGACGTTGAATTTGTAATACCCGGGAATGTTGCTGGTATCGCCGGCCTCATTGATGATTCTCGGCACCTGGTCGGACATCCGCTTGACGTCTGACTTGCCGCCCCCCGCATGGGCAAACACGGTGACCGCATCACTCAGGTCATATTCGCCGCCCAGCAATGCCGACTGCTCTTTGGTATCTGACCAACCCCAGTCCTGCGACACATTGGTCCGGCCATTGGGGGCGGAGGAAATATCAATTCCAGGCGCGACAGTGAATGGCCTCGACGGTGCATCGAAGCTTTCTTTCTGGCTGATGAAATCAAGGTTCAAGCGCAAGCGCTCGCCTCGATAATCCAGCGCGATGGCACCGATCCCCAGGTCTCGGTGCTGATCATCAACGGCAGTGTCACCGCCTTGCAGGTTGCCGTTGAAGCGCACGCCGAACTGATTGTCTTCACCAAAGCGCCGGCTGACATCCAGGTGACCGCCGACTTGGGAGTCCGAGGCGTAGCTGGTGGTAACACGGGTCAGGTCTTCGTCCAGTGGACGTTTGGGAACGATATTGATCACGCCACCGACGCCACTGTTTGGCGAAATGCCGTACATCAGGGCGCCCGGCCCCTTCAGCACTTCGACACGCTCGGCATACTCGGTGAATACCCGGTAGTTGGGCGCCACGCCATACACGCCATCGAACGCCAGTTCGCCGAGGTTGCCTTCACCCACCGGAAAACCACGGATGAAAAACGAATCGACGATGCCGCCCGTCTGACCGGTGGAGCGCACCGAAGGGTCACGTTCCAATGCATCGGCCACGGTCACCGTTTGCAGGTCGGCCAATGTCTTGGCGGTGTAACTGGTCACGCTGAACGGGGTGTCCATCACATCTTTGTTGCCCAGCATGCCCAGTCGGGCACCGCGCGCCACCTGGCCACCGGCGAAAGCTTCCGGCAACGCGGTTGGACCGCTGTAACTGGCGTTGATGTCAGTGGTGCCGAGCGTCAGCGTATTGGTGCTGTGTTCGGCCGGCGTCGCGGCCGGAGTGTTCGTGGTTGCGTCAACGGCAACGTCCTGTTGCTCAGGGGCTGCGGCCCAGGCGTTGGCGCTTCCTGCGACCAAGACAAAATTCAGCATGGCGGTACGAATGGCGAGTGTTAACACGCGCTCACCGCAAGGACGACTGACAACAGGCATGACGTGAGGATCCTTTTCAAACAGGGAAAATGGTAATCACTCCTATTGCCAGTCTGGATGCGAAAAAGTATCACTCTCAGTAGAGTTTTTTTGCCCCTGTGCCTCCAACGCTAGGCATACAGGCGCTCCAGCGGTATCGCGATCACCGGCAACGCCGGGTCAAACGCGTGCCGGGTGGTCTTGTAGGGAAAGATCTCGCCCCGAGCGATCGTGGTGAAAATCCGCGCCACTTCAAACGCCTGGCCGGACTGCCAGTGCCGCACACACACCCGCGGATCGGTGTAGTCGAGCTGGATGCAAGGCACCCTCTTCAACCCCAATTGCAACGCCGCGTTGAACCGGTGATTGCCGTCCATCACGATGCCCAGCGAGCGCTCGACGATGATCGGTTCCAGCCAATGTCCGGCCCGCATGATCGACTCGCGCAGCAACGTCACGTTGGCAGGGTCGACCTGCTCGGACTGCAGCACGTCACACAGCGGCCGCAATGCAATCTGATAACCGTGTTCCATGGTTGATCTCCTGATTCGCCGGGGCTTCAGCAAGCGTCTGCGTTGGCAATCGGCGCGTATTGGCGGGCGACATCGAGCAGACGTTGGGCGTGTTCGATCAGAGGCAGATCCACCATCTCGCCATCCACTTGCACCGCATGACTGCCGGTGGCCACGGCGCTCATCACACGATCGGCCCACGCCAATTGCCGCGAATCCGGCAGGAAGGCGCGCTGCACCGTGACCAGTTGCGAGGGATGGATGCACAGCTTGGCGCCGAACCCCAAGGAACGTGCGTAATGGGAGTCCTTGGCGACCACCGCCAAATCGTTGATCGCCGGCGTGACGCCGTCGATTGGAGACGGTAGATCCGCTGTGCGCGAAGCCAGCACGATGCGGTTTCGAGCGAACAGAAACGCTTCGGGACTCTGGCTGCAATTGATATCGAGGGAGAAATCCAGTGAGCCGAACGCCAGTCGTGCAATCCCTGGAATCGCGGCGATCGATTCCACCTGTTGCAAACCTTTGGCCGTCTCGATGATCGCAATGATCTTGAGTTCCGGTTGCCACTTGAGCAAACGTTCGACGACCTGGGTAAGGGCCTCGGGGCATTCCGCCTTGGGCAGGAAAATCCCGTCGCAACGCTCGGGATAGCGCATGTCGTTCAGCCAGGTCAGGTCCTGGCGGAAAAGCGTACTGCTGACGCTGTTCAGGCGGATGTAACGCTCGCAGGAAACCCTCGGCGTACTCTCCTGCCATGCCCAGATGGCTGCACGGGCTGCGGCCTTGCTGTCCGGATGAACGGCATCTTCGAGGTCGAGAATGATCGCGTCCGGACCCGCTTCGACAGCTTTTGAAAAACGTTCGGGGCGGTTGCCGGGCACGAACAGGTAGCTGATCGCGAGTGAGTTTTTGCTGCTATGTCGAACGGATGTCATGGCGTTACTCCTTGGCATGAAACGTTGTGAATCCGGAAAAAAATCAGGCCCTGTCAGCGGCGGATTTCCGCGCCTGCCTGTGGCTGCCAGCACCTTCCCGTAACGCCTTGTTCATCAGGGTATTACGGGATTTTTTTTAATAGGACGAACGCGTACTTGAGCGTGTAAACACGCGCCCATTCATTCGCCCTGCGCAGGTTGTTATTCAAAAATATTTGAAGACATTACTTGATAATCATTCGCGTTAGCAATATTGTTCACGTCGCCGGAGGAACTATCCCCGCTTCAAAGCACGTCATCACTAGCAATGGGAAGTACACGCCAGTAATGGCACATGAATGTCAGTTACTGATCATTCACACAGGCTGGCCATCAACTAGTGGCCAATCAGAACATCCGTACAAACCTTATGGAATGGGTTTCTCATGCAATTGTTTTGTGAATCATTTATTGCGATCCGCGCTACAAATTCGTCTTCGGGTTTCGCGTGGCATCCGCCTCCGCCCCATCTAAAAACTCGGATCTGACGAGCGAAAATACTGCTTCCGTCGATAACTTATGGTTGTCGAATATCAATGGCTAAGTTCTATTTCAAGCCAGAGGGCTAACGATGCCTGCAATTAATGCGCAAACCGTTGAACAGCGAATTGAAGTTCATCATCCAGAGACGCTAAAACCGCTTATCGACCTTGTTATTGCCACACTTATCAACCATTTTCCGAGCACACTTTCAGATCTGGTCAAACAACATGGCTCACCGTTAAACCTGGTCTGGCCACATGCTTTCGAGTTGAATACGAAGGCGCTGCAAACGGTGTTGAACCAGCACAATGTGTGTCACGCCATCTTCTATGGCGCCAAGGCCAACAAGTCTCAGAGCCTGCTCAGTGCTGCGGCAAATTCGGGCATTGGCGTCGATGTTTCGAGCATTCATGAGCTGGAGGCAGCACTGCGAGCCGGCACGCCAGCGGCACAAATCTGCGCCACAGGCCCCGCCAAAACTGTCGTGTTTCATCAAGCGCTGATCAGCGCAGGTTCACTGATTTGTGTGGACTCGCTGGAGGAATTCGATCACCTGAAAACAGTGATCGAATCTCTGGCAGCCCCCGCCAAAGCAAGGGTTTTACTGCGTTACAGGCCTGCAAGCTGTCCAAAGAGCCGATTTGGAATGGGCTTTGAGGACCTGCTTGAATGCCTTCAGCGGCTGACCCGAGAATCTGGGAGTTTTCACTTCGAGGGGTTCCATTTCCACTTGGGCGGTTACGGATTCGAATCCCGTGCGCAAGCCTTCCGTGAAGTCACCGGGTTTGTCGAGGCAGCCCGTGAAATGGGACTGAATCCGCAGATGATCGACATCGGCGGCGGCCTGCCGATTCGTTATGTCGAGCCTCAGGCCTATAGTCGGTTTTTACAGAACGACAATAAGCCCTACCATTATTACAACCATGTAGTGCCCGACTCTTATTACCCCTATGGCAGTGAACTGACCGCGCCCCAATGGTTGACATTATTCCTCCAGGCCGACCACTCGCCCGGGCTGTCCATTGCTAACTATTTGAACATGCAAAAAATAACGCTGGCACTGGAGCCCGGCCGAAGTCTGGTGGACCAGGCGGCTATTTCTTTGTTTCGCATCACACGAACAAAAAAACTGGCCGACAACAAAATCGTCATTTTTGTTGAAGGCAGTAGTTTCAGCGCCTGTGAAACCTGGTTTTCATCGGAGTACCTGGTTGATCCGATACTCATCAGCACAAACGAACTACCGAACACCCCGACACAAGCGTATATCGCTGGACATAGCTGTCTGGACGATGACGTCATTACCCATCGCCTGATCAACTTTGGCACCGCCCCGCAAGCAGGCGATTTATTGATTTACGTTAATACCGCCGGTTATCAGATGGACTTGCTGGAAAACGAGTTTCATCGCCATCCCCTGCCCCGGCGCTTGATGGCGACCTGTTGTACGGAAGGTAACTATGCATTTTCACCTGACTACTAAAGGGAATAATTGAAATGATATTGAATAAAGTTTCTGATCTTATTGGCAATACGCCAATGTTGGGTATTGATGTTCCGGATACCGACGCCAGGCTGTTACTCAAGATTGAAAAGAACAACCCCGGCGGCAGCATCAAAGACCGCATGGCACGCAACATGGTACTGGCCGCGCTCAAGTCCGGGCGCCTGAAACCGGGCGGCGTCATCGTCGAGTCGTCGTCCGGCAACACCGGCATTGGCCTGGCCATGGCTGCCGTCGAATTCGGCCTGCAGTTTATCGCCGTGGTCGATCATCACGCGGCTCAGGACAAGATCGCCGTGATGAAGGCGCTGGGCGCCGACATTCGATTCGTTAAAGGCACCTACCGCGAAGACGAAGTGGCGGTGGTCGAGCGCCAACGGCTGGCGGCTGAACTCGCGACCGATATTCCTGGTGCCGTGTTCATGAATCAATCCGACAACGCCGCCAATGCCGGTGGCTACAGCGATTTCGTCCGCGAAACGATTGCTCAGGTGCAAGGCTCTATCGGTGCCTACGTCGGCTGCGTCGGCACCGGTGGTTCGATGACCGGTATCGCCCGTGGTCTGAAACTGCACAATCCCGACACCGTGACCGTTGCGGTGGAACCGGCCGGTTCCATTGTCTTCGGCCATCCCGGCTATCCCTACTATCAGTCCGGTACCGGCACCCCGGCCGGTGACACGGTCGGTCTGGTGCTCGACTACAGCTGCATCGATCTGGGCGTGCAGGTCACCGACTCCCAAGCCTTCGAAACCGCCCGCTACATCGCCCGAAACCTGGCGCTGTTGGTGGGAGGCTCGACCGGCGGTGCGATTTTCAAGGCATTGGAGCTGATCCACAAAGGCGTGCTGACCGGCAACGTGGTCGTGCCGATCGCCGATGGCGGCGAAAAATACCTGCACACGGTGTTCGACGATAAATGGCTGCAAGAACGTGATTTGCTCGACCCGAACGTCGCGCCGCAACTGGATGCCTGGCTGAGCAAGACCCATTGGCTGGACTCCGTTTCCGCGCCGCTTCAATTAAGCGTCGCATGACCCCTCCATCACTCAGGAACGCCTCTCGATGAATCTGTTGAAAGTCGCCATCTGTGGTGGCGGCAGGACCGGCCATCTCAACGCCATCCTGTTCAAGCAGCTGCCCAATGTTCAGGTTTCAATGCTCACCAGCAATCTGGAAATTATTGAACAGCACGCTCGTCACACGCCAATGCAGGCCTTGTTGCCGGATGGCTCGACACTGGACGCCCGGCTGGATCGGGTAACCACCGATGCCAGGACTGCCGTTGAGGACGCCGACATCGTCATCATCACCGTGCCCGCCCATGCCCGGCCGCAAACCTTGCAAGCGATTGCACCCCACCTGAGCTCAAGCAAACCGGTGTACGTCGGCGCGATTCCGGGTTTTTGCGGCTTCGACTGGCTGGCCGAGGCCACGCTGGCTGATCGCCCTAACCTGGTGATCTGGGGGATGAAGGACGTCCCGCATACCGCCTTCGAGCTGACCCCCGGGCGATCAATCAAAATGGGCGGCGGCAAAAGCCGGTTGTATGTGGCGACGCACGCACGGGAATCGCAAGAATCCCGTCAGCGGCTCGAGGCAATGCTCACCGTGTTGTACGGCCCGTGCGTGACGATGCTCGACCATTACCTGGAAATAACCCTGACGCCGGGCAACCCGATCATGCACAGCTCGGTGATCTACGGGCTGATCGGCCCCTTTGGCCAATGGCATCGCAAAATTTTCCCGCAACGCATGTGCTGGTGGACCGAGTGCCCGGAACTGGGTGCCTACTTCCTCGAACGCATGGATCAGGAGAGCCAGGATCTGTGCGCCGTCATCAGCCAGCGCATGGGCATCGACCTGTCATCGGTCAAATCCTTGAAACAGGAAATTGTCGAGGCCTACGGCGAACAGATCCGCGACCAGAGCAGCATGCTTTCGATTCTGCGCACCAATCAGGCCTACAACGACATCCTTGCCCCCATGGTGCCAGCCGACGGCAACCGCGCCGGCTACGTGATCGAACGCGAGAGCCGCGCCTTCAACGAAGACGTTGCCTATGGCCTGGTGTTGCTGGTGGAAATGGCCAAACGCTTTGAACTGAAGGTGCCCTACATCGAGGAAGTCTTGCAGTGGAGCGTTGCCTACATGCAAGGCCTGCGCGATTCGGCGCTCGACTATTTCCCAAACCACTGGCCACGCACGGCATGAGCCGTGGGTTTCATCTCTTTCTTTAATTTTCGACGAGCAGACAGCAGATATGGATGACTTCAAGACACTGATCGCCTACTCCCGCAAAAACGCCATGCGACGCTTGATCCGTTGCCTCTTTGCGGAAAATATCCTCGACCGTTCGGCCCTGAACTTTTCCGTCGAGGGGAACCAGGCCACCTACCCGCTGAAGGATGCCCGCGCCCACCTGTTTTTCTCCGACATCGCCAAAGGCCCGGCCGATACCGTGGTCAATGACGGTGAAGTGGTGCTGTTGACCGACGAAGGCGTACGCCAGGTGATCACCAGCCATCAGGATATGTTGGATGTGTTGCGTGACAGCCTCGACTTCGAGCCGACCGACGAAGGCGTGGCCGGGCTCAAGGCCGACATGGAAAACAGCCTGATCAACGATGCCCACGCCCGTCAGCATCGCCAGCATTGGAACGCGCGACTGGAGCAGGCGGCCAGGGATCAGGGCCTCAACAGCTTCACCGACTACCTGCGCCAGCATGCCACGACCAAAGACGCCGCCATCCTGCTGGACCAGTGGGGTTCGCTGGAAGGCCATCCGTATTACCCGACGTGGAAATCCCGTCCGGGCCTGACCGATGCCGAGGTCGAGCAACTGTCACCCGAGTTCAACGCTCAGGTACCGCTGCGCATCGCCTCCTTGCGTGTCGAGCATTCGAAAAGCGAAAGCATGCCGCACGTGACCGGATACCACGCGTGGTTCGCCAGTAACTTCCCGGCGCAATGGGAACAATGGAAAGCCTCGCTCAACAGCAAAGGGCTGGATGAAACCCAGTGGATTCCGCTACCGATTCACGCCTGGCATTTGCAGGCCTATGTGCTCAAGACGTTTGCTGCGGAAATCGAAGAAGGCATCCTGATCACCGACGGCCCGGATATTCAAACCCTGCCGACCATGTCCTACCGCACCATGATGCCGGCGCTGGACGAATGCGCACCGTTGATCAAATTGCCGATCGCCGTGTGGATGACCAGCGAACTGCGCAGCCTGCAAGCCAAGTCGATTCACATGGGGCCGCGCATCAGCACGGTGATCACCCGGATTCTGCAGGCCGAAAATGGCTTCGGGCAACGTCTGGAAATCTTCCCGGAAGAAATCGGCGTGCGCTATAAAAATGCGATCACCCAGGACGATAATCCCGGGCGCCATCTCTCAGTGGTCTATCGCGCCAGTCAACAAGCGTTCGAGCGTAGCGACAGTTGCCTGCCGATTACCGTGGCATCACTGTTCACCAGGTTGCCCGGCAGTGGCCGGCCGTTATTTACCGATCTGATCGAACGTGATGGCGTGCGGGCCAATGCTGACCAGGTTGAAGACTGGTTCCGCGAGTACGCCAAAGTGGTCACCCACCCAGTGGTGGCGATCTATTTGATGTATGGCATCGGGCTCGAAGCGCATCAGCAAAACACCATGGTGCTGTTCTCTCCCGATGGCAAAGCACGTAGTCTGCTGATCCGCGATTTCGGCGATGGCAGGACTTATGCTCCGCTGCTGGAAGCCCGTGGCTATAACCTGCAGCCACATGTGCAGCCGGGTATTTTGCCGACGGTATTCTCAGGCGATATCGAACCGGTGCGCATGTTCGTGCTGGACGCTGCGTTCCTGACGCACCTGCACGAAATGGCCCTGTGGCTGACCAAGGAATATGGTTTGAACAACACGCGGTTGTGGGAAGTACTGCGCGAGGAAACCGATCTAGCATTTGCGGCCGTACGCGACCGTGTCTCGCCAGACCTGTGGGAAGTCGAACGTCAGGCGTTTGTGGAAGATCCATGGCCAACCCGGTCGTTGTTGCGCATGCACTTGATGCAGTACTCCAACTATCGTTTGCAACACACCCTGACCAACCCGCTCGCTAGCGTTTAACCACCGAGGCTGACTCATGTCCCATGCAGGTGCCATCCAGGGTTCTAAAGTGAGAATCCTGATTTATCTTCTATTTGCGATCCAGCTTGTGTCCATGGGCGCGATGGAAATGAGTGGGCCCTTCTGGCCCGTCCACCTGCGTGGGCTGACTTCCTCGGAGTCGGTTTTCAGCTTCGCCAGCATCGCCGTATACGTCGGGCCGATGCTGGGCATTATTCTGACCAGTGCATTCTGGGGCCGTATCGGTGATCGCTACGGCCACAAGTTGATGATGATCCGCGCCCTCGCCGGTTTGTCGTTGACCCAGCTTGGGCTGGCCCTCTTCAGCGACATCTGGGTCATTCTGATCCTGCGTTTTCTGCAAGGCGCTTTCGCCGGATACATCGCGCCGGCCCAAGCTTATGGGGTCAGCATTGAAGCCCCTTCGCGACGCGCACGCCTGTTCGCCATCCTGCAGATTTCCACCAACGTCGGCTCGTTGCTCGGCGCTGTCGTCGGCGGGCTGATCCTCGATTACGCGACGTTTTTCTGGATCAACATCATTGCCGCGGCACTGTGCGCTGTCTGCACCGTCATCGCGGCCGTTACCTTGCCCGATGTACCGCCGGTGAAGAAAACACCGGTCGCGGACAAAGCGACAACGGCCAGTCGTTCGGGCAGCCTCTGGCAAGGCTCACCGTTATTGTCATTGCTGGGCGTGATGGGCATTTTGCTGCTGGCGCGCATGTTGCCGCAGACCTCCTTCTCGCTCTACGTCAGCTCGGTATTCGAGGTCAGTAACTCGGTGGTCGGCCTGTGCTACGGCTTATTGGCGCTGGGTTTCATTCTCTCGGCAACGGCCTGGTCGCGTTACTTCGAACACCGCACTCAGCAGGAAACCTTGCACCGCATGACCTACGTCGTCATCGGCTGCATCGCCCTGACCGCAATAGCAGGCGTCACGCACAACCCTGTGGTGTTTGTCATCGCCTACTTCATCTGGGGTGTACTGCTGGGGGCAACCACGCCAGTGCTCATGGCGCTGATCTCGAAAACCGCCGATAGCTCGCAACAGGGTCACGTGCTGGGAATTGCCCAGGGCACCGCACAATTCGCTTCGATTGCGGGGATCTCGGCCGGTGGTTTGCTCAGCCAGGTCTATGGCTTGCAATACACCTACCTGTTTGTCTGCCTGGCCTACGTGTTGGCACTGATCCCGATTGTCGCGCTGCGTTACTGGCCTGCGCAGATGCTCCCGAGTCATGCCCCGCCCCAGGATTGATCAAGGAGTCTTGCTTTGAACATTGAACAACTGCGCGCCGATACACCCGGTGTCGCGAACCTGATTCACTTCAACAACGCCGGCGCGGCACTGATGCCCGGGCCGGTGATCGAGGCCATGACCCGCCACATTCAGCTTGAGGCGAACCTCGGCGGTTATGAAGCGGCCGGGCAACAGTCGGCCGAACTTGAGAATGTCTATGGCGCCATCGGCCGCCTGATCAACGCCCGGCCTGATGAAATCGCGGTGATCGAAAACGCGACCCGCGCCTGGGACATGGCGTTCTATTCATTGCCCTTGCAACCCGGTGATGTGGTGCTCACCTCAACCACCGAGTACGCCGGCAACTACATCCCCTACCTGCAATTGAAAAGGCAACGCGGCATTGAAATCCGCATCATCCCCAATGATGAGCAAGGCCAGGTGTCGCTGCCGGGGCTGAAAGACATGCTCGACGATGATCGCGTCGCATTGATCTCCCTGCCCGTGATCGCCACCAATGGCGGGCCGGTCCAACCCATCGAGCAGATCGGCGCGCTCGCTCGTGCCGCCGGCGTGCTGTTTTTGCTGGATGCCTGCCAAGGTGTCGGGCAAATGCCCATCGATGTGCAGAGAATCGGCTGTCACATGCTCGCTGCAACCAGTCGCAAATATTTGCGTGGGCCGAGGGGGATGGGATTTTTGTATGTTGAAAGCGCTCTGTGCCAGAACCTGGAGCCGGCCTTTCTCGACCTGCATGCGGCGTCCTTGCTGACATCCGACACGTTCAACATTCGCGCCGACGCACGACGCTTCGAGAACTGGGAGTGCAACGTCGCCGCCAAGCTGGGCCTCGGTGCGGCGGTGGAATACGCGCTGGCTCAAGGCATAGAGCCTATGTGGGAACGGATACAACAACTGGCCAGTCACTTGCGTGATCGACTGGCGAACATTCCGGGCATGACACCGCAGGATCTGGGCGCTATCAAATCGGGCATCGTGACCTTCACCCACCAGAACAACAGTGCCGCGCAGGTCCAGCAATGGCTGGCCGTCCAGGAAAAACGCATCAATGTCTCCACCTCGACGTTGCGCTCGACCCTGCTCGACATGCAGCACAGGGATTTGGCGGAGGTCAGCCGCGCCTCACTCCATGCCTACAACACCGAGGCCGAAATCGACACGATGATCGAAGCACTGATCCGCCTGCCACGCGTCTGAATGGGATACCAATCGCTGCTTGCGTCACAGCCGCTTTGTAATCTAGCATTGGGAATACTTCTCAATTGCATGAAAGTCCGCAGCCATGAGCGAAACCCTTTCCGCGAACAACGACGATCACCTGCGTACGATCGAAGCCCTGTACAGCGGCCATCACGGCTGGCTGTATGCGACGCTGAGAAAAAAACTGGGTAACGCCATGGATGCGGCGGATCTGGCACAGGACACCTTCACTCGGATCCTCGCCTCCCGGGTCACGGTCATCGAACAACCTCGCGCGTACCTGAGCTGCGTGGCCAAGGGCATCCTGATCAACTGGTACCAGCGCAAGGCACTGGAACGTGCCTATCTGGATGCCCTCGCTCATGTGCCCGCTCCCGAAGTGCCTTCGCCGGAATTGCGTTTCATGGTGCTGGAGACCCTGCACGAAATCGATGCGATGCTCGATGCCCTGCCGCCCCTGGTCAAACGTGCGTTCCTGCTGTCGCAAATCAGCGGCCTGAAATACGACGACATCGCCGAGCAACTGGGCGTGTCACTGATCACCGTCAAACGCTACATGAAGCAAGCCTTCGTGCAATGCCTGTTGCTGGTGGAATAAATGCTCAGTCGCCGCCAAGCACCTCATCCCGATCACCAAGCCCTTGAAGAAGCCGCAGACTGGCTGATGCGCCTCAGTGAGCGCGAACTCAGTGACGCTGAACGTGCCGAATGGGAATGCTGGAAAGTCAGCACGCCCGAGCGTGGCCGTGCCTGGGGTCGCGCGCAGTTATTGCAGAGCAAATTCGGCGGCCTGCCACCGTCACTGGCGATGTCGGCGCTGGACCGCCCAAGCAGCCCGCAGCGTCGCGCAGCGCTGGGCAAACTGGCGATGATTCTGGCGATCATGCCGGCCGGTTGGGGCAGCTTGAAGCTGGCGCAATCCCTGCAATGGTCGGCGGACTATCACACGGCTGTCGGCCAGAGACGCGAGTTGACCCTGGCTGACGGCTCGCACATCACCCTGAACACCGATACCGCCATCGACGTGCTGTTCGATGCCCACCAACGGCTCATCCGCCTGCGTGAAGGCGAAATACTGGTGCAGACCGCACCGGATATTTCTCCGCTGGCGCGGCCTTTCCTGGTCAGCACCCGCCAGAGCCGAATGCAGGCACTGGGCACACGGTTCACCGTTCGAGAACTGCAGTCACGCACTCATCTTGCGGTGCTGGAAGGCGCGGTGCAGGTCGATCTGGCCGAGAATCGCCAGGGATCACCATTGATCATCAATGCCGGCCAGCGCACCGACTTTTCGTCCGACACCTTTGGCCAGGTCACCGCCACCGATCGTTACATCGGCGCCTGGGCCCAAGGCATGTTGATGGCCGACAAGATGCGCCTGGCGGACTTCGTCGCCGAACTGACCCGCTATCGCCGCGGCTTTGTGCGACTCGATCCGGCGATTGCCGACTTGCGCATTTCCGGTGCCTTTCCGATCAGCGACACCCAGCGCACGTTGAACATGTTGACGCAGACCTATCCGATCCTCGTCAGCGGCCACTTGAATGGCTTCTGGGTCATGCTTTCCCCGGCCTGAGCCAAAAAAAGTGCGCACAGGTGATACTTTTTTTGATCTCGACTGGCTATGGGGAAGAAGAACTTTTTCGTCCTGTTTATAGGTTCATCCATTCATGTTCGCTGCACGCCTCCTGCGCCCGGATCGTCAGTTCAGCCCAGTTTTTTGCAGTGCGTTGCTAAGCCTTGTCCTGATCGGTGCCATTTGCCCGTTTGCCTTGGCCGTCGTGCCTGAGCAACTGGACGCTGTCGCGGTCCGTGCCTATGACATTCCTTCCGGCCCCCTTGGGGCGACCCTGTCGAGTGTTGCCGTGGACGCCGGCATCGCGCTGTCGTTCCAGCCATCGTTGACCGAAGGCCTGATCAGTCCCGCACTGGTCGGCACCTACTCCACCCAGGAGGCGGTCTCTCGCTTGTTGGAGGGCAGTGGCCTGGACATGGTTGCGCGCCGCGACGGCAGCTACACGCTGGTGCCGCGCCGGGTGACGCTGGATGAGACGGCCGTCATCGGCACCAACAAACGCACCGAGACCCTGCCAACCGTGTATTCCGGCGGACAGGTCGCCAACGGCGGGCGCCTGGGCATCCTGGGCAACACCGATGTGATGGACGCGCCTTTCAGTGTCAGCACCTACACCTCGACGCTGATCAAGGATCAGCAGGCCGTCACCGTCGGCGATGTGCTGGAGCGCGACTCATCGGTACGCTCTACGGGACAGACGGGAGGCATTGTCGACTCGTTTTTCATCCGCGGTTTTCCGGTTGGTGAAGGCAACCTCGGCGAACTGGCATTTGACGGCGTGTACGGCGTGGCACCCAACTACCGGGTATTCACCGAATACGCCGAGCGCATCGAGCTGGTCAAAGGCCCCGGCGCCCTGCTCTACGGCATGTCGCCCAACAATGCAGTTGGCGGCGTCATCAACGTCGTGCCCAAGCGCTCCCTCGATGAGGACCTGACCCGTTTCACCGCCAGTTACGCCATGGATTCGCAGGTCGGTGGGCACCTCGATGTCAGCCGACGCTTTGGTGAGGAACGCCGGTTCGGCGTGCGCATCAACGGCAGTACTCAGCAGGGCGACACAGCGATCGACGATCAATCCCGTCACGTCAATATCGGCGCCATATCCCTCGACTATCAGGGTGAACGCCTGCGAACCACCCTCGACTGGCTCAACCAGAAAGAACACTTCGATGCCGCCTCGAGGCCGTTTCTGATCGCCCCGGGCGTGGACATTCCCTCCGCCGCCAATGGCCGTACCAATGTGAGCCAGGCATGGGGCTGGTCCGAAACCCGTGACAAATCGGCCCTGCTCAGCGGCGAATACGACCTCAGCGACGCGTTGACGGTGTTCGCCCACGCCGGCGGTGGAAAATCGGACGTCGCGCGCATGTCCGACCAGACCCCGACCATCATCAATGCGGCCGGCGACACCTCTTCCGTTCCCGGCTATTACAAATTCGAAGTCGAGCGGTACACCGTCGACGCCGGTGCGCGCCTGCGCTTCGACACCGGGCCGATCAGTCACCGGGCCGCCCTGCAGGTCAGCCGTTATCGGGATGTACTGTCCCGGGGGATCATTTCCGGCCCCCCCATCCTGTCGAATATCTATCACCCGGTGGATCGCCCGGAACCCGCCATCCCCAAGCCGGACACGCCCAAGGTGTCCGAGAGTGAACTGACCGGCGTGGCCCTCGCCGACACGCTGTCAGTGCTGGATGAGCGCGTTCAGGTAACGCTCGGCCTGCGCAAGCAGAACATCCACTCCGACAACTACACCGCGGTCGGCACGGTCACCACCTCTTACGACGACGGCAAAACCACGCCGCTGTTCGGTGTGGTGGTCAAACCCTGGGACCACGTTTCGTTCTATTACAACTATGTCGAAGGCCTCAGCAAAGGTGACATTGCCCCCTCGGCCGCGTCGAACGCCGGCGAGATCTTTGCCCCTTATGTCTCCCGACAACAGGAAGTCGGGGTCAAGGTCGACTACGGCACGTTCACCTCGACACTTGCCCTGTTTCAAATCAAGAAACCCAGTGGCGAGCTGGTATCCGGTGTGTTTTCGGTGCAGGGCGAACAGCGCAACCGCGGGCTGGAGCTCAATGTGTTCGGCGAAGTCGTTCCAGGCACACGCCTGCTCGGTGGCGTAACCCTGCTCGATGCGCAACTGACCGAAACCGGGGTTGCCGCCAACCGTGGCAACAAACCGGTCGGCGTGCCGCAGGTGCAGGCCAACCTCTGGGCCGAATGGGATACCTCGTGGGTCGAAGGCCTGACGCTCACCGGTGGTGCAATTCATACCGGGAGCCAGTACGTGAACCAGGCCAACACCCAGCAACTGGATGACTGGACCCGCTTCGATGTCGGCGCACGCTACACCACCCGCATCGATGAACGACCGACCACGTTTCGCGCCACCGTGCAAAACGTGCTCGACCACGAATACTGGTCGGGCGTGGCCTCTTACGGCGCGTTCTCCCAGGGCTCACCGCGCACCTTATTACTGTCGGCGACTGTCGATTTCTGAAACGTTCAGCCCGGCGACGGTGTGAGCCGTTGACCGTTCTGGCTTTTGCAAAGGCTTTGACCATGGTGACTTTTGATCGACGCAGCCACGCTTTCGCTGCGCTGCTACTGGCAGGACTGCTGAGCCTGGCAGTGTTTTGCCTCGCACCGCGCAGCGTGCTCGCCGCTGAAGCGGATCCGGCGCTCACCGAGGTGACCGATCTGCTGGGACGCAAGGTCAAGGTGCACTTGCCGGTCAGGCGCGTCATTCTCGGTGAAGGCCGGCAGTTGTATCTGGTCGCCGCGCTGGACACACAAAACCCCATCGAGCGTATCGTCGGTTGGCGCAAGGATCTGATCCAGTCGGACCCGGACACCTACGGCGCCTACCTGCGCAAATTCCCCGACATTGCAAAAATCCCCACCTTCGGCGGGTTTGAAGACGGCACCTTCGATATCGAGCAGGCCATCTCCCAACGCCCGGACGTGATCATCCTCAATATTGAAGCGCAGCACGCGACCGAAGATGCGCGCTACATCGAGAAGCTCGACGCCTTGGGCATCCCGGTGGTTTACGTCGACTTTCGCAATAACCCGATCCAGAACACCGAACCGACCATGCGCCTGTTCGGCCAACTGTTCGGCAAGGAGCAACGCGCCGAAGCCTTCATCGATTTTCGCAACCAGCAGATTCATCGCGTCACCGACGTCATCGAGAAACAACATCCACCCCGCCCCAGCGTGTTCATCGAGCGCATCGGAGGCTACACCGATGATTGCTGCCTGAGTTTTGGCAACGAGAACTTCGGCCTGTTCGTCGATATGGCCGGCGGCAACAACATCGCCCGCCGAATCATTCCCACCACGTTCGGCCAGTTGAACCCCGAGCAGGTCATCGTCTCCAACCCGGCGCATGTCGTTGTCACCACCGCCAACTGGGAAGCCTTTGCCCCCGGCGGCCATTGGGTGGGTGTCGGTCCGGGCGCGGACATGGCTCAAGCCAGGAAAAAACTCGCCTGGTACACCCAGCGTCCGGCCTACGCCGGAATCAAGGCTCAGGACGATCAAGCCTTTCACGCCATCTGGCATCAGTTCTACAACAGCCCCTACCAGTTCGTGGCCATCCAGCAATTGGCGAAATGGTTCCATCCAACGCTGTTTGCCGATCTGGATCCGGACGCGTCATTTCGTGAACTGCATGAGCGCTTTCTGCCGGTGCCTTATGAGTCCGGCTACTTTGTCAGCTTGCGCCAGCCTGAGGTAAAACCATGAGTTCATTGACCGACACCGTGGTCGTCCAGCGCGAAACCTATCGTCGCCTGGTGCTGCGTAAACGCCTGATTCTCGCCGGTCTGGTGATCTTGCTGTTGTGCAGCGTATTGCTCGACCTGGCGCTGGGACCCGCGAGTTACAGCTTGCGCGAAGTCCTCGGCGCACTGTTCTCGCCGGACAGCGCTTCACCACAGGTGCGTGTGGTGATGTGGGACATCCGCCTCCCGGTGGCCCTGATGGCCGTTGCCGTCGGCGCGGCGTTGTCGCTGGCGGGCGCCCAGATGCAGACGATCCTCAACAACCCGTTGGCCAGTCCGTTTACGTTGGGCATTTCCGCCGCCGCCAGTTTTGGTGCGGCGCTGGGGCTGGCGTTCGGTGTCGCGCTGTTCCCGCTGGCAGCGCAGTTCATGGTGCCGTTGAACGCGTTCATCATGGCCATGTTGTCGGCGCTGCTGATCCACTTTTTGAGCATGCGTCGCGGCGTCACCGCAGAAACCATCGTGCTGCTCGGCATAGCGCTGGTGTTCACGTTCAATGCGCTGCTGGCGCTGGTGCAGTTCTTCGCCACCGAGCAAGCCGTGGCCGCCGTGGTGTTCTGGACGATGGGCAGCCTGACCAAGGCCACCTGGCCGAAGCTCGGGGTGATCTGCCTGGTCATTCTCATCACCCTGCCGATCTTCGCCAAACGCGCCTGGGCCCTGACGGCCCTGCGACTGGGCGATGACAAGGCCGCCAGTTTCGGCATCAACGTGCGCAGCCTGCGATTTCAGACGCTGATCATGGTCAGCCTGCTGGCCTCGTTTCCGGTGGCCTTTGTCGGCACCATCGGATTCATCGGGCTGGTTGGCCCGCACATCGCCCGCATGCTGATTGGTGAAGACCAACGGTTCTTTTTGCCGGCCTCGTTGCTGACCGGCTCATTGATTCTGTCGGCAAGCTCTGTGGTCAGCAAAACCCTGATACCGGGCGCGATATTCCCCATCGGGGTCGTCACCTCGTTGATCGGCGTGCCGTTCTTCATATCCTTGATTCTCGGCGGGAAGAAAAATTCATGGTAACGCTTCAGCTGGAGAATCTCGGTGCCCGCTACGGCCAGCGCGAGATCATTCGCGGCGTCACAACCGCGGCTTTTTTCGGTGGTCAGGTGGTCGCGGTGGTCGGGCCCAATGCCGCAGGCAAGTCCACATTGTTCAAACGCATGGCCGGGCTGATCGATGGCCCCGGGCAGGTCATCCTGCAAGACTCAAAAAAAGGCGCACAGGGCATCAGCTATATGCCTCAGGGTTTGAATGCCAGTGCCCGGCTGACGGTCTACGAGTCAGTGCTGCTGGCGCGTAAACAACTGACACCGGGCTGGGTCGTACACGACGACGAATTGAAACTGGTCGACGAGATTCTCGCGGCGCTGGGCATCACGGGACTATCGTTTCGCAACCTCGGCGAATTGAGCGGAGGTCAGCAACAATTGGTCTCGATCGCACAAACGCTGGTGCGCGAGCCGGAAATCCTGCTGATGGACGAACCCACCAGCGCGCTCGATATGTATCGGCAGGTGCAGGTGCTGGACTTCATGCGCAAACTTGCCCGTAAACGCGAGGTCATTGTGTTTATCGCCATCCACGACCTGAACCAGGCACTGCGCTTTGCCGATCAGGTGCTGGTTATCGCGGACGGCACCACTCAAGGCAGCGGCCCAAGCCACGAGGTAATCACCAAACAAATGCTGCGCAACGTATACAAGGTTGAGGCACGCATCGAGCAGTGCAGCCGCGGGCTGCATCACATACTCATCGACGATATCGTTTGATGCGTTAGCCAGTTAAGGTCAGGTCTTGAGGGCTGAAAACGGCCAGAGGCAGTCAGATGCAGGTGGCATGAACGCGGAACAAGCACACCACCTGAATACCGCTAGATCAGTTAACCATTCGCCGCTCCCGGCCAGCCGGCCTGATGCAAGGCTTTGAGCAGCGTCTCACAATCCAGTCCCGGCACGGCATGGCCGTTGCCTTCGGCGGTGTCAGCGGCTAACAAGGCATTGATTATGGCTTCTTCCACCGCTTCGGTGGCGGCCAGAAACAACTCGCTGATGTGGTCGTTGTTGACCATGCTTAGGTTGTCGCTGGTCGGCGCGCGCTTACTTTCGTAAGCGGCCGGCGGCACATGATTACCGGTGGAAAAGGCGATGAAGATGTCACCGCTGTGGTCTTCATTACCACCACCGGTGCGGGCGAGACCAAGGCTGGCGCGTTGCGCCAGGCGCGTACATTGGTGCGGCAGCAACGGCGCATCGGTGGCCAGGCAAACGACTATCGAACCCATGCCCGGGTGCGGCAGCGAAGCCTTGAGGAACGGCGAGTCGGCCTGTTCCATGTAGCGTCCGACCGGGTAGCCGTCGACGCGCAATTCGTTACGGATGCCGTGGTTCGCCTGGACGATGGCGCCAACAGTCCAGCCGCCCTGAGTGCGGCTCAGACGCCGCGAAGCGGTGCCGATACCGCCCTTAAATTCGTGGCAGATCATGCCGCTGCCACCACCAACCGCGCCTTCGATAACGGGTCCACTCACCGCATTACTCAGAGCTTCGGCCACATGCTCGGATTTCACATGGAAACCATTGATGTCGTTGAGCAGGCCGTCATAGGTCTCCAGTACCACCGGCATGTTCCAGTAGAGACGGCCGTCATCCGGCTGTTGTTCACGATCCAGCACAACCAGTGCATCGCGCACCACGCCCAGGCTGTGGGTGTTGGTGAAAGCGATGGGACTGGTCAAAAGACCCGCTTCGCGAATCCACTCCAGACCGGTGGCGTCGCCGTTGCCGTTCAACACATGGACGCCCGCAAAGCACGGTTGCTGGCTGGTGGAACCAACACGTGGTTCGATGACCGTTACACCGGTCAGGACGTCGCGGCCGTTGGCGGTGCGTCCTCGCACATTACTGTGACCGACCCGTACGCCCGGCACATCGGTGATGGCATTTAGGGGACCGGATTGCAGTTGGCCGAACTGAATGTTCAGGTCGCGGGCGCGTGGCTTCATCGTGTCTTTCATGATCTCTCTCTTGTTTTGATTTGTTTCATGACTGGGGCTTGGCCAACCATCAGCAGAACCGAGTCTGCCAATCAATTGCCGGTCTTGACCGTGTTCCACGCGCGGGTTCGAATGCGCTCCATCTTCAGCGGGAGTGGTTCTAGCGGAAACAACGTGTCCAACACTTGCTTGGACGGATACACCCCTGGGTTGTCGCGGATTTTTTTCTCGACAAGCGCAGTGGCATCCTTGTTGGCATTCGGATAGCTCAGGTAGTTGGATGACTCAGCGATGACTTCGGGGCGCAACATATAGTTGATGAAGGCCAATCCTTGCTCCGGGTTCGGCGCATCGTTGAGCTGCACCAGACTCTCCACCCACACCGGGGCACCTTCGCGTGGAATGCTGTAGACAAGGTTGCGATGGTTGCCAGCCAGCTTGGAGGCTTTTTGCGCATCGGCGACACCCCCCGCCCAGCCCAGCACGATGCAGATGTTGCCATTGGCTAGATCAGAGATGAATTTGGAAGAGTCGAAGTAAACGATATGGGGACGAAGTTTCAGCAGCAGTTCCTGGGCTTTTTTGTAATCGTCCGGGTTCTGGCTGTTGTATGGCAGTCCAAGGTAGTGCAATGCGATGGGAATAACCTCGCTAGGAGCGTCCAGCATGGCCACACCGCATTGACTAAGTTTGGCTAGATTTTCTTCCTTGAAAATGAGGTCCCAGGAATTGACTGGCGCATCTGCGCCGAGTATCGATTTAACCTTATCCGCGTCATAGCCTATGCCTGTGGTACCCCACAGATAAGGGGCCGCATAGCTATTTCCGGGATCGTTGCTCTGCAACTTGGCGAGGATGTCGGGATCGAGATGGGACCAGTTGGGTAGCTTTGAGCGATCCAGTTTTTTCAGCACACCTGCTTTGATCAGGTTCGGTAGCAGGTCGGCACTGGCAACCACTACGTCATAGCCACTGCGGCCAGCCATCAGTTTGCTTTGCATGACGTCGCTGTTGTCGAACACATCGTACACAGCGCTGATGCCCGCTTCTTTCTGGAAGTCTTTTACCGTGTTCGGGGCAATGTAGTCATACCAGTTGTAGATATGAACACTGTGCTTTTCAGCTTCATCGGCCTCGGCGCAGACCAGGCCGAAACTGAACAGCGAGACCAGCGCGAATTGCATGTAACGAATTGGTTTCATGGGGATGCTCCAGAGCGTTAGTACCGAGTCCAGGGACACGAGCACTGCTCTTGCTAGTGTGTGAATTATTGTTGTGGCAGGGGCGAGATCGGCGTTAAAGCGGAACAATCGCTGAGGTATGGTTAAACCCCTCGCGCCTGATTCAGGGGATGAGTAGTTCACGTCGGCCATCACCGTGCTCAATCTGCTCGCCGGTCAGGAGCAGGCGGCGGTCACTGAGGTAGTCATAGTCGTGGCGGGCGGTGCGCAACAGGTCGAGATCCAGCTCCACCACCTGCCGGCACTCTGCGCGCCCCGCTTCAAATAGCGTGCGCCCGAAGGGATCGATTGCTGCACTCCCACCGGCAAAGACGAGGCCTTCATCGCCGTCGCCGACTCGATTTACCATCACCGCGAATGCCTGGTTCTCCTGAGCGCGAGCCATAATCGCGGTGCGGTGGACAGGGCCGTAGGGATCCATGTTGCCGTTAGTGACAAGGATCAGCTCGGCGCCGAGTTGGCCGAGCGCCCGAGCACTTTCCGGCAACTCAATGTCGTAGCAAATCAGAATGCCGACACGGATGCCCCTCCAGAGCGCAGTGGCATAGCGGTCTCCCGGTTGGAACAGTCCGCGTTCCGACGGCCAAAGGTGAGTCTTGCGATAACTCAAGGCGATCCCTTGTGGGGTTACCAGCAAGGATGTGTTGTAGAAGGTGCCGGAGTCGTTCTCAGCCAGACCAACCACCACTGAGACGTTCCGTTCGCGTACGGCGCGCTGCACGGCCTGCACACTTGGCCCGTTAACGGGCTCGGCGATTTCGGCGAGCTGTTGCGCGCTGGCAAATCCCATCAACTGCGTCTCTGGAAAAATCAGCAGATCGGTATCCACTGCGCAAGTAGCGATGGCCTGTAAGGTACGCTCCAGGTTATAAGCAGTATCGCCATCGCGACCGGTAAGTTGTACAAGCTCAATCTTCATCGGTGATCCTTTCACGTGTATGTGGGCTCGCAATCGCAAAACTGAACAGCACCCGCCAGGGCTGAAATGGAGTATGGAGAGCCATAAAACGGAAAGTAATTACTTCGATGGGGTAACCCCATATGGGTAGAAACGTGAGCATTACATTGCAGGACATGGCCTGGCACCAGGCGATTGGCAGGCTCATAGAGGCACTTGACCGTCCTAATTTCTGGTTGACCCTGGTGCGTCTGTTGGATAGATACATTCCAGTGGACAGTTGGGTTGTGCTGATTTTCAGCAATGGCCGGCCGCAGGTGCTCGCAGAATGCCCAGGCAAGGATGGCGGGCCAGATCCACTCTTTCAGGATTACCTCAAAGGCCTGTATCTGCTCGACCCCTTTTACCTGGCCAACCGGGAAGCACCGCAGAACGGTTTGTTTTGGCTAGCCGACGCGGCGCCGGAGTGCTTCGAACAAACCGACTACTACCAACGCTACTTCCGCCTCAATGTCGTTGCCGACGAAGTACATATCAACGTCCAGCTCGACGCGGAACGCACCCTCAGCCTGTCGCTGGGAAATGAGTGTCTCTTCAGTGCGGAGCAGACCGCCCTGCTCACACTCATCCAGCCTTGGGTCGCCGCCCTGATGCGTCAGCGCATGGCATTCGAGCGGGAAGCGCTGGAGCAGAACACGTCGCCGACACCAAGCTGGCAGAGCTGGCTGGACTCCACTGACCAGCAGTTGGAAACGCCGCTCTCAGCCCGCGAACTGGAAGTCGGCCGGCTTATGCTCAGCGGCTGCTCGAACAAGGAGATCGCGCGCAAGCTGGCGATTTCCGCGGAGACTGTAAAGGTCCACCGCAAGCACATGTACAGCAAGCTCGGCATTAAATCTCAGTCCGAGCTGTTCTCACTGTTTTTGAACGCGCAGAGCTGAAGCCGTTGTTTCATAAAGGCTTCAGTTCCCAAGACAATCGGCATCGCCGCCACGCTTCCACATCAAGCGTTGACCATGCAGCCTAAAGATTTGGTTTGAGTCAGCCCGTATTGTCATCATGAAAAGGCGTCCCCCGGTGGGTAAAAATCAATGAAGCTGCCGTTGCCTCTGTAGCTCCCTCTTCAGCCAGGTACCCGCCGGTTGCACGCCTTCTGGACATCGCACCTCATAGGCGCGGCCACTCATGCTGCTTCTGGTGGCAGCAAGTTCGATGAAGTCTTCTGCGCTGTTCACCTTATTCTTGCCTTCGAGATATTTCAGCTTCTGCTCCAGATGCGCCCGAGCCCGGGGACCTGAGAATTCGTCCCCGTTGCGCACAAACAGACATTCACTATGCTCGACATAGTCCAGCAAGCTCTTTATCTCCAGAGTGGCTTGAGGTGTGGTTTGAGCCTGGACACTGGTCAAGATTGCGACAAGGCTGATACCCGCCGCCATCATCCATCGGCTGATGAGCCGTGCCGCTTCTCCTATCCACATACGCATGATTCATCCTCGCGCTGAAAGTGCAACGGTGGGGCCGTTAGTGGCCCCGCGCACTCGTTGCACCGTGGTAGCTTTGAAAGGCGTGCCGAAGTGCTCACCACTGACACGGCACCCGCTTCATAACGGCGTGCGACTTATCGGGAAGACACGCACATCGATTGCGTGCTCACCGACATTGCACAGGCTGCCTGCGAATGATGACGTCCCTGGTCTCATCGATCATCGAGTTCCTCACGGTGAATCCGCATATTGCCTATCTGGCGGTGTTTCTTCTGGCACTTTGCGAGTCAATCCCGATTATCGGCGCTGTCGTTCCCGGTACAGCGGTGATTCTCGCACTCAGTGCCTTGGTGCCCAGTGGCGTATTGCTGCTCTGGCCGCTGCTGATCGCCGCCACGTCAGGTGCCATCGTGAGCGATGGTCTTTCGTGTTGGCTCGGGCGTCGATACCACCGAGAAATTCTTGGTTTCTGGCCTTTGAACCGACACCCTGAACTGATTCAAAGCAGCGAAGCATTCTTTGAGCGTCACGGCGCCATGAGTGTGTTTTTCGCGCGCTTTGTACCGGGTGTCCGCGCCTTCATCCCGCTATTCGCCGGAATGATGGGGATGGCGGCCAGTCGATTCTATGCTGTCAATGTCACCTCGGCGTTCGCTTGGGCTTTGTCGCATATCCTCTCAGGCGTTCTCGCAGGCGCAACGTTTCGCCTTCTTGGAGCGGCTGCCAAGCCGCTTGCGATCTTGTTGGTCGTTCTACTCGCGACGGGCTGGGCAATCCTGCATATCGTGCGCTGGACGTTGCGTCACGGTGTCCCTTTCTTCATCGGCGCACTGCGGCGACTGCGGTCGTGGGCAGGCACCCACGACACACGGTTGAGCCGCGGCGTCACCCGATTGCTTGATCCTTCACGGCCCGAAGCACGGACTCTCGCATTGTCGGCAGTGCTTCTCGTCGGTGCAGCCTGGCTCTTTTTCGGCATCCTTGAAGATGTGGTCACCGGTGACCCGTTACTGCTCGCAGACAGCGCGATATTCCACGCTCTTCAGGATCTTCGTACAGCGCCAGGTGATGCAGTGATGATCGCCATTACAGAGCTCGGCGACACCCTGGTCGTGGTGGCGGTCACGACGGCTGTCTTACTGTGGCTCCTGTGGAAACGCGCCTGGCGTACAGCCATTTATTGGCTGGTAGCGATTACCGGCGCTTCGGTGCTCAACACAATCATCAAAGTCGCGTTGCATCGAGCTCGCCCCGGTGAACTTCTCTACTCTGGGTGGAGTGCATTTTCCTTCCCCAGCGGCCATAGCACGGTCAACTTCGTGTTGTACGGTTTCCTTGCTTTTCTCATCGCGCGAGAGATCCGTCCGGCATGGCGCCTGGTGGTCATTCTCGGCGCAGCAACCCTGGTATTTCTGATTGCCTTCTCGCGTCTCTACCTCGGTGCGCATTGGCTTTCCGACGTGCTCGGGGGGATGGCATTCGGGTCAGCGTGGCTGGCATTGCTCAGCCTGTCCTACCTGAAGCGCCAAGCCGGACGCATTGACTCTATGGGCTTATTCGCCGTCGGCGGTTTGGCACTGATTCTGGCCGGCGGACTCAATGTCTATCGTAGCCATGCGACAGACAGCGATCGCTATGCCATCAAGTCAGTAGAGCCGTCCATGACCGCCACGGATTGGTGGGCGTCGGGTTGGGAACAACTGCCGGCACGGCGTATCGATCTGACTGGTGAAACGAATGAGCCGCTGACGTTCCAGTGGGCCGGTGGCCTGACGGAGTTGAGGGATGTCCTGCAGCGTAACGGGTGGCGCGACTCAGCGGCCTGGACACCGTTGAGTGCCCTGAATTGGCTCTCCATCCAGACCGACTCGGCAGCGCTCCCAGTCATTCCACTTTTCGCCAGTGGTCGCCTCCCCAGTCTGACGCTCATTCGACCGAATAGTGACGGCGCGCTGACCAGCTCGCGCCTCGTGCTTCGAGTATGGGTCGTCGATTTCGAGCTCACGAACGGGCGCTCTTCAGCGCTGTGGATGGGGTCAGTTGTGGAGGAGCGCTTCTATCATCCCCTCTCCCTCGTGACGTTAACGTCGACACAGCCCGGTATGAATGCACCAAGGGGCACTCTGGCTAGCGTTTTTGACAACAGGCAACTCCTGCCTCGGCCCGAAGGAACAGCAAATGGAGATTGGGATGGCAATGTCCTGTTAGCTCGACACGGCAAGCCACAGGAAAAAATCTCCGACTGATCGCGGCGAATGCATGGCATGGGTTTCAAACGTTGACCTCTGCGGTTTCAGGCAGCGTTTTGCGGCGTCGGCGCTCGAACCAGAGATAGACCACCGGCGTGGTGTAGAGCGTCAGTATCTGCGATACCGCCAGGCCACCGACAATCGCGATGCCCAACGGCTGACGCAACTCGGAGCCGGCACCGTGCCCGAACGCCAGCGGCACGGCCCCCAGCAAGGCAGCCAGTGAGGTCATCAGAATCGGTCGCAAGCGCAACAGGCAACCTTCACGCACCGCATCCCGGGGCGACAGGCCCTGCTGCTGGGCCTGCAACGTGAAGTCGACGATCATGATCGCGTTCTTCTTGACGATACCAATCAGCAAAATGATGCCGATCATCCCCAGCACCGACAGATCCTGACCACAGAGCATCAATGCCAGCAGTGCGCCGAAACCAGCTGAAGGCAAGGTCGATATGATAGTCAGCGGGTGAATCGCATTCTCGTACAGCACGCCCAGTACGATGTAGACCGTGAGGATCGCCGCCAGAATCAGCCAGGGTTGTGACTTCAATGAGTCCTGAAAAGCCTGGGCGGTGCCCTGGAAACTGCCCAGCACGGTGTCGGGCATGGCCTCGGCCAGGGACGCCTGATTGATCGCGGTGACCGCTTCACTCAGGGCATGGCCGGGCGCGAGGTCGAACGACAGGGTAATGGCCGGGAACACGCCCTGGTGGTTGATGATGATCGGCACTTGTTCAGTCTTGACGCTGGCCAGCAGGTTCAGCGGCACCAGGGCGCCGGAACTTGCGCGGACAAATAAATGCTCAAGGGTGGCGGTGGACGTTTGCCAGCTCGGGTCGAGTTCAAGGATCACGTGGTTCTGATCGAGCTGGGTAAACATCGTCGCAATCTGTCGCTGACCGAAGGCGTCGTACAGCACGTCGTCGATGGCCTGCACCGTTACGCCCAGCCGTGCAGCCGTGGAACGGTCGATCACCAGGGTCGATTGGGCGATGGCCTGTTGCTGGTCCGACGTTACGTGCTGCAACTGCGGCAAACTCTTGAGTTTCTCCAGCAGCACACCGCTCCAGTGATCCAGTTCGACACTGTCCGGGTCTTGCAGGGTGTACTGGTATTGGGTCTTGCTGGCCCGACCACCAATCTGGATGTCCTGGTTGGCCTGCATGAACACTTTGATTCCGGATAACCGGTCGAGCGCCGGTTGCAGGCGACGGATAACGTCGGCGGCGCTGGTGGTGCGCTCGCTGAACGGCTTCAGGTTGATCATCACCTTGCCCTGACTCACGGTCGGGTTCGGGCCGATCCAGAAATACACCCGGGCCACCGCCGGGTCCTGGCCGATGATGTCGGCAGCGCGGTTGACCTGTGCACGCATCGCGATGGGTGAAATATCAGCCGCTGCTTCGGCCACACCCTGGATCAAGCCGTTGTCCTGTTGCGGGAAGAAGCCCTTGGGGATGCCGACATACAGCGCTGCCGTCGCCACCATGGTTGCGATGGCCACCGCCATGGTGATGCGCTGATGGTCCAGCACCCAATCCAGGCTACGGCGATAACCATTGTGCAAGCCTTCGAACACCCGCTCGCAGGCCTGGGCAAAGCGCCCCTCTTCATGATCGGCATGGGGTTTGAGCAGCCACGCGCAGAGCATCGGTGTGATGGTCAGGGAAACGATGCCGGACATGATAATCGCGACGCTGACGGTCACCGCAAATTCACGCATCAAGCGCCCGACAATGCCAGACATCAACAGAATCGGGAGGAACACCGCAATCAGCGACACCGTCATCGAGACAATGGTGAACGCCACCTCGCGCAAACCGTCGACCGCCGATTGCAGGCGCGACTTGCCCATCTCCAGATGCCGGACAATGTTTTCCATGACCACGATGGCATCGTCCACCACAAACCCTACGGCAATCGCCAGGCCCATGATCGACAGGTTGTCGAGGCTATAGCCCAACAAGTACATCACCCCGAACGTGGCCACCAGGGACAACGGGATGGTCAGGCTGGGAATCAGCGTTGCCGTGGCTTTGCGCAGAAACACAAAGATCACCACGACCACCAGCGCAATCGACAGCAGCAAGGTGAACTGCATGTCGTTGACCGAGGCTTCGATGGTTTGGGTACGGTCACCGACCACCTGTACCTGTACGTCTCGCGGCAACGAGGCGGTCAGCTCGGGCAGCTTGGCCTTGAGGGCGGCGATGGTCGACAGCAGGTTGAAGCCCGGCTGTTTGTGGATGTCGACGATAACCGTTGGCTCGGCACCCAATTGCGCGGCTTGTTGCGTGTCCTCGGCGCCGGCAATCACCCTACCCAGGTCACCGAGCTTGATCGGCATGCCGTTCTTATAGGCGATGACCTGATCACGATAATGCTGTGGGTCGAGCAATTGATCGGTCGCACCGAGGGTGATCGAACGGCTTTGACCATCGAGGGTGCCCTTGGGCTGATCAAGGGTGCTGACGCCGATCACACTGCGCACATCCTCCAGGGTCAGGCCACGAGCGGCCAGCGCATCGGGATCGATCTGCACCCGCACCGCCGGTTTCTGCTCTCCGTGAAAATCCACCAGGCCGACGCCGGGCATCTGCGACAAGCGCTGGGCAATGTAGTTATCGGCGTAGCGGTCCAGCTCTGGCAATGTGCGCACGGGTGAAGTCACGGCCAGTGACATCACTGTACCTTCAGCCGGATTGACCTTGTTGAAGGTCGGTGCGCTGGACATGGTCTTGGGCAGATTCGGTGTGGCCGTGTTGATTGCCGTTTGCACATCCTGCGCGGCACCATCGATGTCTCGCGACAGATCGAACTGCAATACAACCTGGGTTTTACCCGCCGCACTCGACGAGGTCATCGACGTCACTTGCGGCACGGCCGCAAAGGCGCGCTCCAAAGGCGTCGCCACCGAAGACGCCATGGTTTCGGCGCTTGCCCCAGAGAGTTTGGCGGTGACCTGAATGGTTGGGAAATCCACCGTCGGCAGCGGCGCCACAGGCAGATGAAAGTAAGCAAAGGCACCGAGCAGCAAGACCCCGATGGCCAACAGACTCAGCCCGACACGCCGTTGAATCAGTCCGGCCAGCGCATTCATTGGGCCGCCTCCGCCAAATCGGCAGCGGTTTCGGTCTTGACCGGCGTGACCTTCAGCCCCGGCGCGATGCGCGACTGGCCCTGCACCACCACGGTTTCACCAGCCGCCAGGCCCTGGCGAATCCACTGCTTGCCATCGACGACGGTGGCGGCATCGACCAGACGCGGTTGCACCCGTTGATCGGCATCCACCACATAGACGAAGTTACCCTGACGCCCCAATTGCACCGCGTCGGCCGGGACCACGGCCACGTCCTTATGCGTCTGCACCAGCAACCGCGCGCTCACCAACTCGCCCGGCCAGAGTTTCGCGGCGCCATTGTCGAATTGCGCCTTGAGCTGGATCTGGCCACTGGCGGCGGTGACCTGGCTGTCGATAAAACTCAAATGGCCGCGGGCGATTTCCTGTTGTCCATCGCGGGTCATCGCCACCACCTGCAATGCGCCTTTGGCGTTCTCTTCGAGAATTTCCGCCAGTTCATCCTGGGACACGGCGAAGGCCACGGAAATCGGGTTCATCTGGGTGATCGTCACCAGTCCGGTGGCTTCGGCGCCGTGGGCAATCGCACCGACGTCCAGCAGGCGCTGGCCGGTACGACCGGTCAACGGTGCCTTGACCTGGGTGAATTCCAGTTGCAGGCGCGCCACGTCCAGTCCCGCTTGATCGGCCTGCAAGGTGGCCTGCTGCGCGCCCAGTTGGGCGCGGTAGGTGTCGACGTCCTGGGTCGGCCCGGCCTTGGCGGCGGCCAGTTTACTGGCCCGGTCAAGGTTGACCTTCAGGTTAGCCAGTTGCGCCTGATCCTTGGCCACCAAGGCCTGTGCCTGGGCCACCTGTGCCTGATACACACGCGGGTCGATGACCGCCAGCAAGTTGCCAGCGGTGACGATCTGCCCTTCGTTGAACAGGACTTTTTGCAACTCTCCATCCACCCTCACCCGCACATTCACGCTGTTGAGCGGCTGCACATTGCCGATGGCGCTGATCCAGACGGGAAGGTCCTGACGGCTGACCTGGGTCATCTGCACCGGCACGGCGCCTGCATCGACCTTCACCGGTGCGGCATGGGCTTGCCGGGTCCATTGAAAGCCGCCGATGACAGCGGCCAGCGAGAGCACCACTGCCCCTGCGAACATAACGCGACGACGTGGGTTCAAGGCATTCATGGGTGAGCCACCTGAGCAGAAGAATTGGAAGCGAGGGTGTCCGGCGAGAAATCCCCGCCCAAGGCGCGGAACAGGCCGACGGCGGCCTGCAAATGCTGGAGGCGTACCTGCAACAGCGTGTCTTCGGCCTGGTATTGGGTGCGTTCGACGATCAGCAGTGTCTGGAAATCGGTCGAGCCGAGTCGGTAGCGAACCTGCGCCAGACGTGCGGCTTCGCGGGCAGAGTCCACGGCGGACTGGTTCAGGGCGTAGCTTTTATCGAGTTCGCGGGCCGCACTGAGCTGGGTTTCAACATCCTGCAGCGCTTCGATGATCGACTCGCGATAACTCGATGCCAGTTCCTGAACATGGGCCTGGTCGAAATGCAGTTGACCCTTGAGCTGACCACCGGCAAATACCGGTTGGCTGAGCGTGCCGATGGCGCTCCAGATCTGGCCGCCGGCGAGCGTATCGATGCCGCCCAGCAGATCCAGCGACAGGTTCGGTAAAAACGCGGCGCGGGCCACGCCCACGTCGAAGTTGGCGGATTTCAGCCGAGCTTCAGCGGCCTGGATGTCCGGCCGCTGACGCAACAAACCAATCGGCAGGCCGGTCGAAGGCTGCGGCACTTGCAAGGTTTTCAGCCCGTTTCCTTGCAGATGAAAGCCCTCGGGCTGGGCCCCCACCAGCACAGCCAATTGGTACAACGCCAGATCCCGTTGTTGCCGCAGGGGCGGCATCGCCGCTTCAAAGGTCTGCATGGCATTGCGCTGCTGGGCGACTTCCAGATTCGACACGGCGCCCTGGCTGGCCTGGACTTCCACCAGATCCAACACCTGTCGCGCATCGTCGGCAATGGATTGGGCCAGACGCAGCCGGTCCTCCAGGGACAGCACCTCGAAGTAGCGGTCGGCGATGCTCGCGCCCAGGCTCATGCGCAGGGTTTGCGCATCAAATACCGTGGCATTGGCCAACGCATCGGCGGAGTCAGCGGCAGCGCGTTGTTTGCCCCAGAAATCCACTTCATAGGTAGCTTCGGCAAATACGCTGCGTTTTTCCGTCGAGCCGTAATTGTTCTGTCGTTGGTAATTGCCCCCCAGATTCAGCGCCGGATATTGCGCCGCCCCGGCCACCTGCGCCGAGGCGCGGGCTTCATCGATGCGGCTGACCGCCGCCTTGAGGGTGTAGTTGGAGGCTTGGCCCTGGGCGATCAATGAGTCAAGTTCGGCGCTGTGAAACTCGCGCCACCACTGGCCCCCCTGAGCCGCCGAGCTGTCTGTCGGGCCATTGAACTGTTGCGCCAGGGGCAACTCGGGTTGCTGGTATTGCGGCACCATCGAGCAGCCGTCAAGCATGAGCATGCCGAACAACGTCAACGCCATGGATGAAAGACACGCAACCCGCCTGCTGCGTGCCGCCAAAGTTGATACCGACATGGGCAAGCCATCCCCCGCTAAACCTGTGTGGAGCAATCCACGAATGGGCAGAAGATAGCGAGGGGTGCCTGCCAGAGCGTTCGTCGGCAGATAAACTTTTGTTTAGCCTTGCTCCGGCGTCTCCTGAAAGCTGTAGCCGGCACCGGGAATGGTCTTGATCAGCGAATAGTCGAAACCTTCATCGAGTTTGCGCCGCAAGCGATGGATATGTTTATCGATAACGTTGTCATTGGGGTCAAAAGCGTAGTCCCAGGCGCTGTCGAGCAGCATGTCGCGGGTCACCACCTGACCGCTGTGGCGCATGAGTTTCTCAAGCAAAAGCGCCTCGCGATGCTGCAAGGCAATGACCCGGCCCTGGCGTACGGCGGTGCGTGTGGCGCAGTCGAGTTGCAGCTCACCGACTTGCAACTGTCGCGCAGGCCTCGTCGTCTGTTCGCGCCCACGCAGCAAGGCATCGAGCCGCGCCAGCACTTCGGCGAACGCGTACGGCTTGGCCAGATAATCATCGCAACCGGCCTGCAGGCCTTCAACCTTGTCGGTGGTGGACGCCTGCGCGCTGAGCATCAGGATCGGCACCCGCAACTGTTTAGCTCGCAGCGCCTTGACCAGGCCGACACCGTCGAGGCCGGGCAAACGCCGGTCGACGATCAGCACGTCATGGATTTGCTCCAGGGCCATGCCCAGCCCACTATTGCCATCGCTGGCGATATCGACGATGTGACCGCTTTCGCTCAACCCGCGTAGCAAGTACGCAGCGGTCTGGGCGTCATCTTCAACCACAAGAATGCGCAAGGCACCGTCTCCAGAAATCTACCTAAACTTTTATTTACCTGACGGGAACGTGGCACAGCCGCAGGCTTTGTCACACTATGCCACCTCTGCCCGATTATGTGAGCGGTTCATCTGCCATGACCCATGTTCTAGTCGTCGAGGACGACCTGCCTACCAGCCGCGAAATTGAAGCGGCGCTGTGTGACCACGGCTTCACCGTGAGCTGCGTCCACAACGGTCGCGAAGGTCTGCTCAAAGCCCTGAGTGAACCGTTCGATCTGATCGTCCTGGATCGCATGTTACCCGGCGGCCTCGACGGGCTTGGCGTACTGACCGCATTACGGGCGGCAAGTGTGAGCACCCCGGTGCTGATCCTCAGCGCCTTGAGTGCGCTGGACGAAAGGGTTCGCGGCCTGCGCGCGGGCGGTGATGATTACCTGACCAAACCCTTCGAATTCATCGAGCTGACCGCACGCCTGGATGCGCTGAACCGTCGCCGCGCGGAACCGGTCTCCGAAGCTCGGGAAACACGCTTGCGGGTCGGCAATCTGGAGGTCGACCTGTTGAGCCGGGTGGTCCGGCGTGGTGACCGGGTCATTGATCTGGTGCCCCGTGAGTACGCGTTGCTGGAACACTTGATGCGCCATGCAGGGCAAGTGGTCACCCGCACCATGCTGTTCGAAGCGGTCTGGAACTACGCCTACGACGAGCGCACCAACGTCATCGAAGTCCACATGGGCCGTTTGCGTCGCAAGATCGACGACGAAAACGAACCGTCGATGATCCACACCATTCGTGGAGCCGGCTATGTCCTCCGTTCGCCTGAGTGAGATCCCGCGCACCATCAGTTTTCGCACCGGCCTGCTGTTTCTAGGACTGTTCGGCTGTTCGTTTCTGGCGTTGTTCGGTTATGTCTATTGGCAAACAGCGTTCTACCTGAAAACCGAAGCGGATACCGCGCTGTATCGCCAGGTGGAAAGCCGCAGTGCACAGGACCCCGAATCGCAACTCAGGGAAATCCGCAATCACGCCGAGCAGGATACCGAAGCGCGCGTTCCCCATAGCCTGTTCGACGCGCAAGGCCAGTTCATTGCCGGGGCCATCCAGCAATTGCCGCCCTTCTCCGCCTACGACAAACCTCAGGAGTTCGATTGGCGCAAACCCAGTGGTCATCAGCGCCCGATACGCTTCATTGTCCATCACCTGGCCGATGGCAAGACCTTGCTGGTGGCCCAGGACATCCACGACATACGCGAATTTGACGAACTGCTGATCAAGGCACTGGTTTCAGGCGGCCTGCTGTTGCTGGTGGTCGGCCTGTTTGGCGCGTTGGTGTTGGGTTACTCGGCCCACCGGCGCCTGGACAAGGTCAGTCGCTCGATCAAGGGGATCATCGAAGGCGACTTGACCGGCCGATTGCCGATCCAGGGCAACAACGACGACATCGACCGCCTCGCCTCCGTGGTCAACGGCATGCTCGATGAGCTGGAACGCTTGATGAACGAGGTCAAAGGCGTGTGCGACGACATCGCTCACGACCTGCGCACCCCTCTGACTCGGTTGATCGCCGGGCTGGAGCGCACCCAGCGCCGCGGTCTCGATGAAGCGCAATACGCCGCGAGCATCGACGCAGCGCTGGTCGAAGCCAAGGCGCTGCTGCTGACCTTCAAGGCCTTGCTGCGTATCTCGGAAATCGAAAACAGCGCCCGCCGTAGTCACTTCGCGCCGCTGGACCTGAACCTGATCAGTGCCGACGCCACCGAGCTCTATGAGCCGTTGGCAGAAGAACGTGGCATCAGTCTCACGCTCAATGAAAGCCAGATTCCCGCCGTCATCGCCGGAGACGCACAGTTGTTGTTTGATGCACTCTGCAATCTGCTGGATAACGCCATCAAGTTCTGTCCCGACCATAGCCAGGTCAACCTGACCGTGATCGCCGATCATGGCTCGGTCGGAATTCGTGTCACAGACAACGGACCGGGCATTGCCGAAGGTGAGCGCGAAGCCGTGTTTCGTCGGTTGTACCGTGCCGAAGCGAGCCGACACACGCCAGGTAATGGCCTGGGGTTAAGCATGGTCTCCGCCGTGGCGCGCTTGCACGACCTCAAGCTGACTGTCAGTGACGCGGCGCCTGGCTGTCGCATCGAACTGCTTGGCAAGACGGGGTTGGCGGGCACATCCGCGCCCCTTGGCCTTGTCTGATTAGCCGGGCTCCTGTCGGTTTGGCTGGGCGTGGGCCGAAACACGCAACGCGATAAAACCTCCCGCCGTATTGATCTCCCCTCGCCCCCCAAAAATCCAGCCTCGCCGCCAACCTGTCGAAAAATTCATTTTGCGGAGAACAGGGCGAAAGGCCGTGAGCGTCAAGATGAGTTCAAGCCAACAAACAGTGTTGGCTCAACTCACTACTGGAGAACACTCATGAACAGCCTTAAAGCCCTTTTGATCGTGACCTTGATGACCGCCTCCGTCGCCGCAATGGCAGAGGGCGGTGGCGATACCGTGATGGACAAAATGGAAGCGGCAAGGGCGACCGCCATGATCTCGCTACAACAGTCAGGGTCTACCACGGCTACTGCCACTGCCAGCACCCAGAACACCTCCTCCAGTGACGTCTCGCGCTCGAATTGACCTTGTGTACGTCCCGTCACCGTTAAGAACGGTCTAGCGCGATATCGGTTAATTCATCGAGGTTCCACGGATTATGACTCGTCCAATTCCAGCGGCAGCCAACTACAGCATTGTGTTGGTTAACTACAAAACACTTGATCTGACCAGAACCTGCCTCACGCTTCTGCAGGAGGCTCTGCGTGGGACAAATGTTCCGGTGATTGTGGTGGATAACCACTCCGACGATGCGAGCAGCGAGTACTTGCGCTCGCTGGACTGGATTGAGCTGATCGAGCGCAAGCACACAGGCCCCGAAGCCGGAAACATTGCCCATGGCCGTGCTCTGGATCTCGCTTTGGCACAGGTTGAAACCGACTATCTGTTTCTGTTGCACACCGATACCTTCATTTACGATCCGGCAGTCTTTGCCATGATGCTCGACCAATGCACGGAGCACCGCGACGTGGCCGCCGTCGGATGCCTGGAGCAACTGGATCGGGGTGTCGTTCGCTCGGCCTGGCGCCTGGCTTCACGTTTTTGCAAACACTACACCCGACGGAGTTTGCTGGCGCTCGGCGTTCAGGCAAGGGCGCCCAAACCTTATCGAGAGGTCCACCTGAAGAGCTTTTGCACGCTGTGGAACGTGGCGTTCATCAAGCAACACGGCTTTCACTTTCAAATGGATAAACGTAATCCGGGCTATGAACTGCAGGATCGAATGACTGCCCTGGGCTACCAGGTACGTTTTATTTCACCGCAAAAGATCTTCCGTTACCTGGATCACATTCAAAGCGGCACCGTATCGGCGATGGGCGGTTATGCGCGAAGTCACCGGAGGGTCCGTATGTACGAGCAGGTGACCCAAGGGAAAACCCTGAGAGTCTGGTGAATGGATAGAACCGCATGCGCAAGTTCGAGGCAGCCCGGACTGTTGGCCACAACTTGCGCCGGTGCCTACAGACACACTCTGGGCCAGAGTGCAGTAGAAATGGCGTATTACCGTGTTTTGAAGGCAACCGGAAAACCCTGCTCGCACAGGATTCGCCAGCCTTTTGCAGTGAATCCGAGCGATTACGCTTTAGTGTTGATGAGCTCGCCGGTGATCTGCCCGTTACCATTCACAACACCAGCCGTTGGCGCTGCTGTGCTAGCGGGTTGATGTTGGTGCTTTTGCATCAAGCGCTGTGCCTGACGGTCACCATGCCCCGCCTCTTGTGCGGTTTGCGCGGCAGTCTCGGTAGCTTCTTTCAGTGCGGCTGCAACATTGCTGGCCGAGGAAGCAGTGGCCGTTGCCTGACTTTCTTTCGCCTGTGGCTGACTTGGGGTAGAACTCTGCCCATTGATAGTCACTGGATTTGAAGCGGATACGGCTCCGATGGACATAGGTAACCCCTGATTGAGTGAATTGCGCGTTCGTTCTTGGTTATTGCGATTACGTCAACAGTACCCATCAAGTCCCGGCTATCAGGACTGCCTTACTTGCCCTCCTCAATACCAACCCAAGGCAGCAGCCAGAGTAGGCGCGCAATTGTCTGGCCTCTGTCGGATCAATGTGAAAGCTTCGTGGTATTGAGTGACGACAGGGCAACTTTCCAATCCCCAAAACCCAGAGTAATGTAGTTGTTTCTACATAATGACCAGCTAACTCTACATGAACAATTGGCTAACCCTGATTCTTGGCTTGCCCACCGCCAATGCCACCGAACGCATGCGCGCCTGGCGTGCGTTGAGAGCTGCTGGTGCGGCAGTTCTGCGTGATGGTGTCTATCTGTTGCCGGACACCGACGCCTGTCGTGAAACCCTCGCCGCTGTCGAGCGCGACATCCTGGCGATCAATGGCACCGCATTTATCCTGCCCGTCGTCGATCCTGACGGGGAGCGTTTTGTCGAGTTGTTCGACCGTAGCGATGACTACAGCAAGCTACGCGCAGAGATCGAAGAGTGCCGTGGGCAGCTCAATCCTGAAAACGCATTGGCCATCACGAAACAGGTTCGCAAACTGCGCAAAACCTACGAGCAGTTGAGCAACATCGATTACTTCCCCGGCAAACCGAAACAGCAGATTGATGCAGTCTTGCAGGAGCTTGAGATTGCCGTCAGCAGAGCCCTGTCTTCAGACGAACCGCACAGCCACAACCAACCCATAACAGTACTCGACCGTAACGATTACCAAGGACGTGTTTGGGCAACCCGCAAGCGTCCTTGGGTTGATCGTCTGGCCTGTGCCTGGTTAATCCGCCGCTTCATTGACCCTGGCGCTAAAATCCTCTGGCTGGACACTCCACAGGACTGCCCCGCCGATGCCGTGGGGTTCGACTTCGATGACGCGGCGTTCAGTCATGTCGGCAACCGCGTGAGCTTCGAAACGTTGCAAGCCAGTTTTGCGCTTCAAGCGTCTGGCCTGGACCGCATTGCGGCTTTGGTGCATTACCTCGATGTCGGAGGCATTCAACCGGTGGAGGCTGCCGGCATCGAGCGCGTGCTCGCAGGGTTGCGTGAAACCATTCCCCATGACGACCATCTGCTGGCTGCTGCGAGCGCCATCTTCGACGGTCTGCTCGCCGTGTTTGTGAAAGAGGAACAACTCGATGAATAAGGTGGTGGCACCCATGGTTGAAGAAGAGCTGTCGAGGCCGCAAGCCGTCAGTTTGCGTGAGGCGTTCTGGTTTTGGCTGAAGCTCGGCTTCATCAGCTTCGGTGGGCCAGCGGGGCAAATTTCGATCATGCACCAAGAGTTGGTAGAGCGGCGGCGCTGGATATCCGAGCGCCGATTCCTGCATGCCCTCAACTACTGCATGTTGCTGCCCGGGCCGGAGGCCCAGCAGTTGGCAACGTACATTGGCTGGCTGATGCATCGAACCTGGGGAGGCGTGATTGCGGGGGCACTGTTTGTCCTGCCCTCATTGTTCATCCTGATCGCGCTGTCGTGGATGTATATCGCGTTCGGCGAAGTACCCGTGGTGGCCGGGCTCTTCTATGGGATCAAGCCCGCCGTGACGGCCATTGTGGTGCAGGCGGCCCATCGGATCGGCTCCCGGGCGTTGAAAAACAATTGGCTGTGGGTGATAGCGGCGGCGTCATTCACGGCCATTTTTGCGTTCAATGTTCCGTTCCCGTTGATTGTGCTGGGTGCTGCATTGATCGGTTATGTCGGCGGACGCCTGGCGCCCGAGAAGTTCAGAACCGGTGGCCATAGCGCTGCGAAAAAATCCTTCGGTCCGGCCTTGATCGATGATGACACCCCCTCCCCGGAACATGCCCGGTTCAGTTGGTCAAAACTGGCACTGCTGGCAGTGATCGCCGTCGGGCTATGGGCATTACCAATGGGCCTTTTGACCGCCGTTTTTGGCTGGGAAGGCACCTTGACCCAAATGGGATGGTTCTTTACCAAGGCGGCATTGCTGACCTTTGGTGGCGCCTACGCGGTGCTCCCGTATGTCTACCAAGGCGCGGTCGGTCACTATGGCTGGCTAACCCCAACACAGATGATCGACGGTTTGGCGCTGGGCGAAACAACACCGGGTCCACTGATCATGGTGGTGGCCTTCGTCGGTTTTGTCGGCGCCTATGTCTCGCAGGTTTTCGGGCCCGACCAGGTGTTTCTGGCCGGGGCTGTGGCCGCCTCGCTGGTGACATGGTTCACTTTCCTGCCTTCGTTCCTGTTCATCCTCGCGGGCGGCCCGCTGGTGGAGTCGACCCACAACGAACTCAAATTCACGGCGCCACTGACCGCCATTACCGCCGCAGTGGTTGGCGTGATCCTCAATCTGGCGTGTTTCTTCGGCTATCACGTGCTTTGGCCAAAGGGCTTCAACGGCAGCCTCGACTGGCCTTCAGCGTTGATCGCGATTGCTGCCGCGATTGCCCTGTTTCGCTTCAAGCGGGGCGTCATCCAAGTGTTGATGGGCTGTGCGCTCACAGGCCTGGCCGTGCATCTGCTGCGCTAGAGCACCCATAAAGGAGTTTGTGTTCTGCATAGAGGGCGATGCGCCGTTAATGTAGTATCGCCGCGCGCCGATTTTTGGATGCTGAGTGGTGATTACCCTTGCATCGCGCATCGGAATGGAGCTGGTTAATGGCTAACAAGGATATGGAATGAGTTTGCCTATAGATTTTTCTGCTGAGCAATACCTGTATCTACACCCTGACGTTAGATTGGCAGGAATCGATCCTGCAGTTCACTACTTGACGTGGGGGGTTCGAGAAGGCCGTCCTTACAAACCGAATACAGACCCTCTACTTCCTAAAGTAAAGGGAGAATTCCATTCGGATGGATTGAGGACGGTGCACAATCACGACTTCATGAGTGATCCGCGTTATATCGCTGCGTATGACCGAGGCATGGAGGCCTCAGGCGCCGACTATCAATGGTACTGGCGCGTTCATCTAGGGCTTTGGGCCGCACGGACCGCAGCGAAACGCCAAGGTGATTTTGTCGAATGTGGTGTCAATTATGGCTTTCTAAGTTCAGCGATCATGAAAGACCTGGACTGGGACAGCACCGGCAAGATGTTCCATCTTCTGGACACTTACTCGGGCATCGATGACCGGTTTTTATCTGATGAAGAGAAAGACGGCGGTGTCTCTGGTAAAAGCCAGAAGTGGGTTGACGACGGGACGTACACATCAAACATTGATGCGGTAAGAGCAAATTTCTCGGAATGGTCGAATGTAAATATCATTCAAGGCTCCATTCCTGAAACGCTGTCCCAGATCGACTCGACACAGATTGCTTACTTGCACATCGATATGAATTGCGTGCAGCCAGAAGTGGCGGCCATTGAGTTTCTGTGGGATCGACTGGTGTCGGGGGCGGTCATTTTACTGGATGACTACGCCTACTTTGGCTATCAGCCGCAAAAGGACGGGATGGATCAATGGGCCGCAAAAAGGGATATTGCGATTGCCAGCCTGCCTACTGGACAGGGACTTTTGATAAAACCATAACCGGCGGCCTACACACCTGAAGATGGCCGCTACATGGGCGTTGATGTGCTTGGTAGCGGTCTTTAGAAAGCGCAGGAACGGGAATCGCCAAGTCAGGGACGATGAATGAAACGACTTGAGATTCAACGGATCGAGCACCTTCCGCCAGAGATCCTGAACCTGGAAAAAGAGGCCATCGGGGAAGGATTCAGGTTTCTCACCCGCCTGATTGCCGAATGGAAATCCGGGGCTAATCGATTCGACGCACCAGGCGAGTGTCTGATGGCAGCGTATACGGACCATTGCCTGATAGGCATCGGAGGCCTCTCGGTTGATCCGTATGCTCAACACGATACGGCAAGGCTGCGACGGGTATACGTTGCAGCTTCATCAAGAGGACTAAAAGTCGGACAAGCGTTGGTTGATGCGCTTGTCGAGTTCGCCTCTTATCGTTTTCGGATCGTACGCCTTTCTACTGATACACCTGAAGGAGACGCCTTCTATCGGCGTTGCGGCTTCAACCGATCAGATGATGAGCATGCCACCCATACCCTGTTTCTTGGCGACGCATGATTCAGGCAGCAATTGGCCAAATGAAGACATTCGCCGAGCCAAATGCAAGCACCCAGCAAGAACGGTCCCTCCCCCAGTTGCCCCCGAAACAACAAAGCCCAACACTAGACTGGGTTTCAAGATGAGCGTGGATCGCATATCAAGTATTCATTGAAGGGATGAGCATGATGAGCCGAACCAGTCATATCCGCCTAATGGCGACCTATAACGAGTGGATGAACGCAAAGATTTATGAGGCAGCCAGAAGCCTGCCAGATGAAGAACTCTCAGTGGATAGGAAAGCATTCTTTGGTTCAATTCTTGGGACGTTGAACCATCTGGTGGCCGGCGACACTGTCTGGCTAAAGCGATTCGCCAAGCACCCAGCGAACTACTTGGCTCTGGGACCGATTCGGCAGCTTCCTACGCTCAAAAGCCTCGACCAGTTGCTGTTCTCGAATATCCGAGAACTTTCGGCACATCGAGAGTGGCTCGATCAGAAAATTGTCGAGTGGTCTTGCTCCATTGCAGAGTCGGATCTAGATCACACCCTCAATTACACAAGCATGAAGGGAATACCCGCTGACAGGGGCTTTTATGGTTTGCTCATGCATTTCTTCAATCATCAAACGCATCACCGTGGACAAGTGACTACCTTGCTTTCACAAACGGGGGTCGACATAGGTGATACGGATCTGGTCGTCCTCATTCCATCCGAGCCCTGCGCAAAGTAGAAAAGCCCAGCTCAGCCACATGTGATCTGGTCGGCGAAACAGCGCAGCCATCCGGGCTGGTTGCCGATCCCGAGTGACGTCTAATGGCCAATAGCTGACCTTGCAGATCGGCTGCCAGAAAGCCACTTTTCCACTGCTATGCTAACAACGTCTGTTTCTACGCCAGAGACGAGCAGAATGGCAGCACTAGGCATTTCTTATTCATTGCACATCGTCAGAGGAACGCCCCGCGATGCGACACTCACTTAAGCATTCGAGACTTCGTTTTGGCTTTTTACTGACTGTTATCTCAATGGGGCTTACCGCTTGTTCCAGTAACGACAATATCAATACACCTGCCACAGCCATTGCTCGACCACCGATCGATGATAGCGAGACGTCTTCTGTACGTGTCACTACCAGCTGGATACAACACTCGCTTAGTCAAGCTGAATGCCTGAAGCACGCTCAATCAGCGCTTACAAAAGCGAGATATTTTGTTGATGCCGGAGACAGGTCCGTTTTTGGGTTTCGTCAAGGGATGACTTTTTCGATCCGCTGCGACTACGAAGGCGTTGCATTTTTAGCAGTGGCTTATCGCCACAGACCCAGTGTTGAAACGCAGGATCGGATCTTGAATGAAATAACCAGGTTATTTTAAGGACTAGTGACAGACAGCAATCGGCCAGGAGCAGCCAGTCACAACCGACGGAGAACAGCCCAAAGCGCATATTCATGACCGTCCGCTATTCTCTCCAAGCAGAGGCGTAAGTGAACGGCTCCAGCAAAATTTTTGGTTCGACCCACAACCTTAAACCGTAGGGAATTACCGCCGCGTTTGTCATCAACTCCGCGGATACCGGGGTATCCAAGCATTGTGTCTTTGATAATGGGGCTTGGTAGTGAAGCCTCACTCACCTGAATTTCCACATCAGAATCATATTGCCCAATTGTCAATTTCAGTCTGACAGTACCTTGCTCGATAACGTACCGGTGTGATGGGAGCCCTTATGCAAACTTCGCTGGATCATTTAGTCATCGTGGCGCCTACGCTGGAAGCGGGTGATCGCTTCGTGAGTCAGCGACTGGGTGTGGAACTTCAACCAGGCGGTTGCCATGCGCTTATGGGAACCCACAACAAACTGCTTCGGCTAGGTACACATGTCTATCTGGAAGTGATCGCGATTAACCCAGCGGCCCTGCCGGTGAATCGGCCTCGGTGGTTTGGCCTGGACGGGCTGCCAGACAATGTGCCTCCTCGGCTAGCCCATTGGGTTGCTAAAGCCGACAGTTTGAAAACGCTTAGCCCGATGTTCACAGAGGTCGTCGGACAGGTGCAGCCGATGAGCCGAGGCGAATTGTGCTGGGATATTACAATTTTAGCGGACGGCAGACTGCCTTTGGAGGGGGCCGCGCCCAGCCTGATTCAATGGGGACAGCCGGTGCACCCTGCGACGATGCTTGAAGATAAAGGCTGCTCATTGCAGATGCTCGATATCTTTCATCCGACGCCAGAGAGGATTAGCCAGTTGCTGGAAGCCATGAATTTTTCCGGGCCAGTTCGACTTCACAGGTGCGAAAGCATTGAGGCGTCAAGCCTGGTTTCCTCTATCGAAACGCCAAGTGGCCTGAGGAATTTATAGGGCAAACATCGCACCGCCATCCAGATGCCCAGAAGTGGTACAGCCAATCGACAGTCACTTCATCTGATTTGACGGATAAAGACCGGCAAGCCGCGCAATCACAACACCCACATAAAAGACGCCTGAAAATTCTTCGACCATCACCAGTGAACGGGCGTGGTTGGTCAATGGAAGAACATCACCGTAACCGGTGGTCGTCAGCGTTGTGAGGCTGAAATAGATCAGTCTGAAGAAAGTGCCGGGCTGTACAAAGTCGAGTTGGCCAGGACCGAATGAGCCAGGACTGGATACTTCGACCAAGGCATAGACGAAGGACCAAACGAAGGCCAGCATGATGTAACCCGCTAGCGCGCCATGCAGCTTGTCGGCCGTAATTGGCCCGCGCTTGAGAATATAGCGAAGTACTCCGCTGAACGAGACGGCAAGAGACGCCGCATAAGCTATTCCGGCAAGGTCAAGCATTGCGATGCTTTCAGCCCACAACGCCGTCCATTGAAGGCCAACCCCAAGTAACGCCAGCCCTGTTTTGAGGATGAACCCCATTCGAGTCTGCCTGGTGGCGAAAGCGCCCACGAGCAGCACGATTGAAAACAGGATGCCGAGCAACGTGCGAGCAAATAGGCCTTGTTCAAGAAAGGGAAACAGGAGGATCAATCCCAGCAAGAGCAACAATAGATAGGTGCAGGGCCCTCGCCCTATGACCATCTGAGCTAAATCTTCGTCGGATTCGGCTTTATCTTGCGGATTGTTCATACCGGTATCCCAGAGATTGAAATAACGCTCGAGATCTGACGCCGCGCGGTTGATATCGGACCGGGCCTTGGAAGAGACGGCAGTGAAATTCTAGTTCGGAATACAGGTGAGAGGATTCAGCCAATCCGTCGCATCGACCGGTTGAATCCACAGCCCAAACCGGTCACTTCGGGTAGTCCGAGTGACCGACGTGCCAGGCCCAGCCGGACGGCCAGAACAACATAAGTGGGTAGAGAGCAAGGCACGCGAGGCCAGCCAAAACTAGAACGACGCGCAAATACCTGAGGCGATCAACTACGGTCATGGCGGGCTCCTCTTTGGGGCTTAGTTAACCATCACCTCGTCCAGTGCCTGCTCGAGGGTGCTGACCGTGCGCTCGATATTGTGCAGCTTTTCGAGTCCGAACAAACCGATGCGGAAGGTCTGGAAGTCGGCCGGCTCGTCGCATTGCAACGGCACTCCGGCGGCGATCTGTAGGCCATGGTTGGCAAATTTCTTACCGTTCTTGATGTCGGCATCATCGGTGTAGCTCACCACTACGCCAGGGGCCTGAAAGCCGGCTGCGGCCACGCTTTTGATGCCTTTGCCGGTCAACATTTCGCGCACCCGATCGCCCAGAGCCTGTTGTTCGTCGCGGACCTTCTCGAAACCGTAGGCTTGCGTCTCTTTCATCACCTCGTTAAATCGCGCGAGGGAATCGCTGGGCATGGTCGCATGGTAGGCATGTCCGCCCTGTTCGTAGGCCTGCATGATCTGAAGCCACTTTTTCAGGTCGCAGGCAAAGCTGCTGCTATGCGTCTGTTCGATGCGCTCGAGCGCCAAAGCACTGAGCATCACCAAAGCGCAGGGCGTTGTAGACCTGTTTCAGGGTCGTGGAAATGTTCTTCATCACGCCTTGAAATGACTGGGACATGTGGTTGAGCGAGCGGTCGGTGTAGACCACTGAGTACTCGACCAGCCCTTCAGGATCAATATGGCCCGGGATTGAGCGACTTCTGTCGAGCGGCTGGCATCATCAGGTCGATTACTGGACCTAGCAATGCTCGCAGGCGGCTGCTGAGTGGTGGGATGGTGGACCTTAAAGGTTCCGACATCGTTACGTTCGGTAGATAACGACCGGTGACGCAGGGCAGAAGCCGATCCAAAGCTGCCTGTCGCGAAGGGCTATAGCCGACCCAAAACGGGCAAATCTTATTGCACGTTATGCTTATCCAAACCACTTTCGATCTGCCGGTGGTTTCCCACCGACATTTTCCATTTCGCCTGTGACAGTTGAGTCAACTTACTGCAACCTGGGGGGATTGGTGGTCGAGAAAATATAGCGCGCAAAGCGCCATTGACCATCGGTTTCTCGGTGCAGCAGGAAGATTTCCTGGTTGCCTTCGGCGCTGGCCTGCCGGTCGCCAGACAGCGGCTTGGCCGTTCCGTTAGAGCGCGTACGCGCAAACGCCCAGTCGCGTGACATCGGTCGGATCTCATCGATGGTAAAACGTATATCGAGCTTGATTGTGTTGAAAACCTGGCGATACGCCGCGCGCACTGCGTCACGGCCTACAGCCGGCGGGCTGTGCTGTGGCATGAACACAGCATCGTCTGCATACAAGGTCATGACGCGGTCGACGTCGGATGCGTTCAGTGCGGCTTCATAGCGGTTGAGTTGCTGGGTGACGGCAGTCTTCACCGAGTTCTCGGTGGCGGACTTGGCGGCCTGAGCCGTCATGGGTAGTAGAAACGCGCCGAGAACCAGCGCGATCAATGCGGTACGCATGGCAGTACTCCTTAATGTCAGAGCAAGACGACAAGCTTGCCAAGCGCGCGATCGCTTTCCATCAAGCGGTGCGCGTGGCGGACCTCGTCGAAGGCGAAGGTTTGGGTGCGGATGGAAGGCATCCGCTTGGCTGCAAGTTCCTTTGCGAGCCACGGCAACGGCGTGTCCTGCAATGGCAAGGCTGGTGTTCCCAATAAGCCGCTCGGGAAGAAGTTCAGTCGCGTTCCGCCAGGCAGATCCTGCATCAGGTGGAATTTCTCCACTACCGGCGGGCCGCCGAGCAGCCCGATGACGCTCACCGCGCCGAACGGTCGCAGCGTCTTGATCGTGTCGCGCAGTGTCATGGCTCCGACGATTTCCAGTGCGGCGTCCACCCCTGCAGGCGTGATTTCGCGAACACGCTGAGCGATGTCACCGTTGTCGACGACCACCTCATCAACCCCAACTTCGTAAAGGCGTTGGATGTTCGCAGCGGTGCGCGTAGTGGCGATCACAGTCAGTCCGCGGGCCTTGGCATAGGCGATGGCGGCCAGGCCAACCGATGAAGTCCCTCCCCGCACCAGCAAAGTCTGGCCTTGTTGAATCGCTAAACTTTTGTCAAGCGCCCCCCAAACAGTGAGATACGCCTCCGGCAGTGTGGCAAGCTCTTCCCACGAGAGAGACGTGTCGTCCAGTGAGATCACATTGTTGCGCAGTACCGTAACCTGCTCGGCATAGCTGCCATTGCGGCTGAACTGCATTCCACCCATGGCCGTGGCCACGCGCTGGCCGGTGCGCAAGACACCTGAGGGGTCATGGATCACTTCGCCCACGGCCTCGATGCCGGGCACGCGTGGCGTGGTGATGTCACCCATTTTGCCAGCGCGCAGGTAGGTTTCTGCGCGGTTGAGGCCAAACGCACGGACGCGGATCTGCACTTCGTCCGGCGCTGGCTCGGGTGAGGGGATATCTCGCAGTTGCAGGACTTCAGGGCCGCCCGGTTGTTCAATCACATAAGCTTTCATGGTGGTTTCCTCAGGTACGTGGCTAGTTGCTTGAAACGATGTTTTCAAGCAAGTGAGTGCACTATCCACCACTCGTATATGGAAGATAATCCACGCTAGAGATAAGCTTCATCTCAAAAATGAGAGGAAAGCTGTAATGGACTTCAACGCCGTCCGGATGTTTGTCAGCGTGGCGCAGACCGGTAGCCTCTCGGCTGCAGCTGAGCGCCTGGACATTCCGCTACCCACCTTGAGTCGACGCATTCGCGAGCTTGAACAGCAGTTGAAGGTGCAACTGCTCGAACGTTCTGTACGTGGCACCAAACTCACTGATTCGGGGACGAGATTGTACGAACATGCCAGCCGTGGCATTGAGGCCATGATTGAAGGCGAACAGGCCGTGATCAGTGATCAGGCGCATTTGAAAGGGCGCTTGCGGCTGTCATTGCCACCGTCGTTTGAACCGTGGTGGGAGGTGCTGTCGGCTTTCCAACGCCGCTATTCGCAGATCCAGGTCAGCGTCTACACCACCGAGCGCCGCATCGATCTCATCGAAGATGGTGTCGATGTGGCGCTGCGCGTAGGCATGATCGCGCACGAGACTATGGTCGCCCGCCGCATGCTGACCTATCGTCACATTCTCGTGGCCAGTCCGGCATTGATTGAGCGGCTAGGTGCCCTCAATAGCGTCGAGGCTCTTTGCGGTTATCCATGTGCGGTCTGGAGCCAGAGTGCCAATGCGACATGGCAGCTGGGGGGAGTGGCATTCAAACCTGAGGCGATGCTGTCCACCAACGACTATGCGCACCTGCGCAGCCGGGCGTTGATCGGTGATGTGGTAACGGAGCTTCCGCCATTTTTGGCGGCGAGTGCCATCCGGGAAGGGAAGTTACTTGCGCTGCTTCCCGAACATCCACTACCGGAACAGCAAATCAACCTGCTCTACCCCTCACATCGCCATCCATCTGCCATTGTGCGGGCGTACCTGGACTTCTCGCAGGAGTACATGGGATACCTCGCAGAGGTGTCGTCTACTTCCGAGTAAAGGGCTGCTTTTGGCTGTGGATTCAACCGGTCGAAAGACGTCTTTGGCTAACGCCATCGCGACCTCGCTTTGAATCGTTGCCTCAATGTTCCCCTTCGCGCACCCACCGCCTGACTTGCGCCTGTATCGCATAAGCCGGCGCCTCCACTGCGTTGAAATCCTGGGTATAGCGCTGGGCAAATCCGTCGACGCCCCATTCCTGAAACTGTTGCACGTGCTTGAGTTCGTGGGCCCAGACGGCGAGGTTCTGTTCTGCGGTTTGAGCGTCCCGGAAGAGGATGACGTCGATCAGCGTCACAGCGCCGACATCGGGGTTTTGCAGCATCGCGGTGGCGGCGGTGAATTGGCTGGCATCGCTGACTTTGTAGCGCGCGGCATCAAGGACGCCGGGGTCGTACCAACGCAGCAGTTGCTCTCGGATGTGCGGCGGGATGGGCTGGATGTCGGCGCTGGCGGCTTCAGCGCGGGCTTGGGTCAGCCACTGCGCCAGTGCCGGGGCTGCGACCTGGTAAAGGGTGCCGAGCAGCGGGCTCAGGTCTGGCAGGCAGACGCAACTGTCCAGGCACACTTGTTTCTCGCCAGCGGGACAGTCGTTGGCGTGGGCTGGCACGACAAGCGCCAGGCCAAGAATAAACAGCGCCAGACGCGTGGTGATGGGCGACATGAGCCCCTCCAGGGACGCAGGCTGCGCGCACAGTGGGTCGCAATTGATGACGCTATGGATCATAGCCGCCCTACAAGATCAGTCTCCAGCGCAATGTCCCTATGGGCCGGAACGCCCCTCGTCATAGGCAGCAAGGGCGAAGGCATTGCGCCTTCGCTTCACTCCCGATCAGGCCACCGGCTGGTGACTGGTCACGCAGTGAATCCCACCGCCACCCGCGGCGATGGCATCGATATTCAGCTGCACCACTTCACGGTCAGGGTAAAGCTGCGACAACAGATCAAACGCTTTTGCATCCGCCACCCGGTCTCCAAATTCGGGGGCAATCACCGCACCGTTGACCAAAAAGTAGTTGATGTAGCCCGCTGCAAAATCCGGATTATTGCGGTTGAACTTGCTTTTGCGTGGGTTGAGCGGCGGCGACAGCGTGTGCACTTGCAGCGTGTGGCCGTCGGCATCGGTGGCTTTTTCAAGAATGTCCAAATGCGCCAGCGTCACTTTACGGTCGTATGAGGCGGGGTCGGTGTCGAGGTTGGCGACGACAACGCCCGGCGTGACGAAGCGGGCGTAAAAATCGACATGGGCATCGGTAATGTCCTTGCCCTTGATGCCCGGCAACCAGATGATTTTGCGCAAGCCCAAACGATCTTTCAGTTCGGCCTCGACGTCGGCCTTGCTCCAGTCGGGGTTGCGGTTGCTGTTGATCCAGCTGCTCTCGGTCATGATCCCGGTGCCGTGACCATCGACTTCGATGCCACCGCCCTCGCCCACCAATTCGCTGCGCAGGTAACGGGCATCCGCCGAGTCGCCCACCTTGGCCGCCAGGTGCGCGTCCTTGTCATGCTGCTGCTTGTTGCCCCAACCGTTGAAGTTGAAATCCACGGCGCCGAGCCCCCCTTGCCCATCGATGACAAAGTTGGCGCCGATATCGCGCATCCAGATGTCGTCGAGTTCGGTGCTGACGTAGCTGATGTTACGCGTGCCGCAATGTTCTTCGGCCAGCGCGCGCTCGCGCTGGCGACAGAACACAGTGACCGGTTCATAGCGGGCGATAGTGCGGGCGATCAGGCCGATGGCCGCTTGAACGTCGGCGGTGAAATCGGCCCAGATAGCCTCCTGTGCGCCAAAGGCGATGAAGGCCCGCTGGTGTCTGTCGCCCTCATCCGGCATGTACCAGCGACCCTGAGTCGCTGCTTGCACAGGCGCAACGCTGAAGCCGATGGAAGCAGCGGCACCGAGACCGGCAATGGCGGTTACCTGTTTGATGAAATCCCGACGCGTCGGCATGTATTGACCCCTGTTTGAAGCACTCATTTCGCGGTGGCCGTCTTGAACTTGGTCCAGGTGCGCATGCGCGCCCGCATGTCGGCCTGGGGAATGTCCTTGCCCGGAATCAGCCGTGCATAGGTGGCCTCATCGAGGTAGATGTCCGGGTTGTTGCGCATCGTCGCATCGACGCTCGGCCGCGCCTTGGCGTTGGAGGTCGGGTAGCCGGTGAAATTGCTGATGGCGGCCATGTTCTGCGGGCGCATGACGAAGTTGATGAACGCGTAGGCGTATTCCGGGTGTTTGGCGTCGACCGGAATGGCCATGGTGTCCATCCACACCGTGGTGCCTTCACGGGGGATACGGTATTCGAATCGGGTGCTCTTGCCGGCGCTGTCCGACGTGCGTTGCGCCTGGGTCATGTCGCCACTGTAGCCGAGGGACAGGCACAGGTTGCCGTTCACCAGATCGGTCACCGGCTGCGACTGGAACTTGCGGATGTACGGCCGCAATTTCATCAGCAATTCACTCGCTGCCGCCAGGTCCTGCGGCTTGGCGCTGCGCGGTTCACGACCTAGGTAATTAAGCACCACTGCCAGCACTTCGTCTGGCGAGTCGATCATCGAAATGCCGCAGTCGGCAAATTTGGCGGCCAGTTCCGGCTTGAACAGCATGTCGAGGCTGTTGACCGGCGCATCCGGCGAGCGTTGTTTGATTTGTTCGGCATTGTAGGTCAGGCCGATGGTGCCCCAGGTGTAGGGCACAGTCGCTTGGCTCGAATGCTCATACTGCGCGCGCAGCTTCTGCAAACCGGACTCGACGTCATTCAGGGCGGTGAGCCTGGAGCGGTCCAGCGGCAACAGGCTACCGGCGCGCATCAGGCGCTCGGCAACCGTGTCGCCAGGGAAGATCAGATCATAACCACTGCCGCCGGCGAGCATCTTGGCTTCCAATGTCTCGCTGCCATCCATGACGTCGTAGATCACCTTGATCCCGGTTTCGGCGGTGAATTGAGCGAGTGTGTCTTCGGCAAAATAATCGGCCCAGTTGTACAGCCGCAGGGTTTTCTCTTCAGCGCGCAGCGATGGCGAGGCGAGTGCCAGACCCAAGGCGGCGAGCAACAGCGTGTGGGGAATGCGCATGTCAAACTCCTTGAGTGTTCCAGCGTGAGTGGGGGTGGCTACCGTCCTGACTCAACAGCGCGCCGTACATGTCCGGCCGGCGGTCACGGTAGATGCCCCAGCTCAGGCGTTCTTCGCGAATCGCGGCCAGGTCCAGGCTGTGGACCAGTACCCCGCTGCTGTCCCGGTCGGCTTCGGCGAGCAGCTTGCCCTTGTGATTGCAGATGAATGACGAGCCGTAGAAGCTCATCTGCAAGTCTGGATCGGTGGTTGCCACCTCACGACCAACACGATTGGCCGCCACCACCGGCAGGATGTTCGCGGCGGCGTGACCGCGCATGGTCATCTGCCAATGATCGCGCGAATCCAGCGTGGCGCAGCCCGGTTCGGAACCGATGGCGGTGGGAAACAGCAAGACTTCGGCCCCCATCAGCGCCAGGCAACGGGCGGTTTCGGGGAACCACTGATCCCAGCAGATGCCCACGCCAAGACGCCCGAATGCGGTGTCCCAAACGCGGAACCCGGTATCGCCGGGGCTGAAGTATTCCTTCTCCTGATAGCCAATGGCGTTGGGGATATGGGTCTTGCGATACACCCCCAGCAAACGCCCGTCGGCATCCGCCACGCTCAGGGAATTGAAGTAGGCATTGCCGGCTTTCTCGAACCAGCTCAATGGCAACACCACCCCCAACTCTTTGGCCAGGGCGGCAAAGCGCTTGAGCACCAGGCTGTCTCGATATTCTTCGGCCAGCGCCAGGTGCTTGTGGCTTTGTTCGATGCAGAAATACGGTGTGGCGAACAGCTCTTGCAACAGGATGACCTGGGCGCCCTTCCCGGCCGCCTCCCGGACCAACTGTTCGGCCTGATCGAGGTTGTGCGGTAAATCCCAGGTGCAAGGCATCTGCGTGGTGGCAATCGTCAGCAACGTCATGGCATCAACCCTCCACCGGCCAGGCCGGTTGTTGTTGGGTGATGCAATGCACCCCGCCGCCGCCATGCGCCAGATGGTTGATCCGCACCGGCACCACCTCGCGCCCCGGGAAGGCGTGAGTCAACACGTCGGCCGCCGCGTGGTCGGCATCGATGCCGTAGGCCGGCATGATGATCGCGTTATTGGCGATGTAGAAATTGGTGTACGAGGCACAGAACACTTCGGCATCGGTGTCCACGGCCTCGGTGGCTTCATACAACTCGATCAACTCGAACCGTCGGCCGTTGGCATCGGTGGCCAGCTCCAGCGCACGACGGTTTTCCCGAGCGACCTCGGCATACACCGATTGCGTGTCGTGGGTGGCGTCCACCAGCAGCACGCCGGGACGAGCGAACGCACAGACGCCATCGACGTGGCCATCGGTCATGTCGCCGGTCACGTAGTCGGGATCACCCGGCAGCCAGATGGTTTTCTTCACGCCCAGCAGACGGGTGAAGATCTCCTCGATATCGGCCTTGGTCATGCCCGGATTTCGATTGGGATTGAGCAGCACCGATTCGGTGGTGATCAGCGTGCCCTCGCCGTCGACATGAATCGCGCCGCCTTCATTGCTCAACGGTGTGCCGAAGCACTGCACCCCCAAATGATTGAGGGCGCGGCGTGCCAGGCTCTCATCCAGGTCGTGCGCCGACTTGCCGCCCCAGGCATTGAAGCGCCAACTCACCCCGGCCATCCCGTGTTGCGGGTGGCAGACGAAGCTTGGGCCTGAGTCTCGGCACCAACTGTCATTAACCGCCATTTCGATCAATTCAATGTTGGGCCCGCACAGCGCTTTGGCACGGGCGACTGCAGACGGATCGACCACCATTTTCACCGGTTCGAATCGGGCAATGGCGTTGGCGACCCGGGCGAAATCTTCTTGCACCAACGGCAAGGTAACGCCCCAACCCGACTCCCAGAGTGCCAGGTTGTGCGGCCAGACCATCCAGGTCGCGGCGTGTTTCACCCACTCGGCCGGCATCCACCAGCCGCTGTTTTGAAGTTGGTTCTGCTGCATGATAAAAAGCCCCATAGTTAAGCCATTGTGTTCAACAAAACTGCCTTGGCGGTCTTGGCATGCATGCTACGGCTGTAAAAACGGGCCAACAAACGATGGATTTTGCAGAAAAGTGATTAGAGGAACTTATCAATATGCTCAAGCACTGGCCCCCGCTCAGCACCCTTCGCGGCTTTGAAGCCGCCGCCCGCCTGGGCAGTTTTCACAAGGCGGCCGACGAATTGCACCTGACGCAATCGGCCATCAGTCAGCAGATTCGAACGCTTGAGGCATACCTGGAGCAGCCGCTGTTTTTTCGCAGTGGGCGCAGCGTCAGCCTGACCGATGCCGGCCACGATTTGCTCAGCACCACCCAGGCGTTATTGCAGCAATTGGCGGTCGGCATCCGCCGCCTCGGGCAATATCAGAAACCCAACCAACTGGTGCTCAACACCACACCGACGTTTGCCCGTCATTGGCTGCTGCCACGCCTGGGGGATTTTCGCCGGCAGCACCCGGAGGTCGACCTGTGGATTTTCAGCACCGATGAAGTGCCGGACATGACCACCCAGACCATCGACCTCGCCGTGCGCGACGACATCAGCTCCCAGGCCGAGTGCAGCTTCAAGGTGCTGCACGCCGACCGCCTCTACCCGGCGTGCCACCCGAATCTGTTGGCGCTGCCCGCCGAGCAACGCACCACGCTTCATGGCGAACGGGAAATGGACTGGAGTCATTGGGCCGTGGAGGCCGGGATCGATGTCGGCCAGAAGGATCAGGGCCTGAATTTCTCCGACCCCGGCCTGTTGCTGGACGCAGCATGCGCAGGACTCGGCATCGCGCTGGTCAGTCAATTGCTGAGCCAGCCAGCGCGCGCCAGCGGCCTGTTGCAGCCCTTGGTGGAGGACACCATTCGCGGGCCGAACTGGGCCTTGTTGACCCATCGCGACAGCGAAAACAATCCGCTGGCGCGCAGCTTCGTCGACTGGCTGCTGAGTAACCTGGAGGCAGCCAGCCAGACGACGTAGCGTTTACCCCTGAGAAACGCTCTTGAAGCCAGGCAACCGGGGCGCCGTCGAAGACGTCAATGCGCCGAGGCCCGCCTGAACCGTCTCAGATGTCTCCTCGTCGACCACCTCCCCGTTCAGCGCCTTGTTCATCTTCACGGTGTCCAGTGCGCCGACCCATTTGGCAATGGCCAGGGTGCCGACGCCGTTGCCGATGGTGTTGGTGATCGCCCGCGCTTCCGACATGAATCGGTCAACGCCCAACAGCAACACCATGCCCGCCACCGGAATGGTGCCCAGTGACGACAACGTCGCCGCCAGAATGATGAACCCCGAACCGGTCACACCGGCAGAACCTTTGGAGGTGAACATCAGCACCGCCAGGACGATCAACTGATCCGTCAGGGTCAGCGGCGTGTTGGTGGCCTGGGCGATGAAGATCGCGGCGATGGTGTAGTAGATCGCCTGACCGTCCGGGTTAAAGGTCAAGCCCGAGGGAATGATCATCCCCGCCACGGGCTTGGAGACGCCGGCCTTTTCCATCTTGGAAATCATCTGCGGCAGCACCGATTCCGAAGAGCTGGTGCCCAGCACGGTGAACAGTTCTTCCTTGATGAACTTCAGGAACTTCCACAGGCTGAAACCGCTGTAGCGACAGATCGGCCCCAGCACGAAGATCACGAACACGGCGCAGGTCAGATAGACGCAGGCCATGAGTTTGCCGAGCGAGAACAACGAACCGAAACCGTATTTTCCAATGGTGAACGCGATGGCACCGAAGGCACCGATCGGCGCCAGGCGCATCACCATGTTGACGATGCGGAACATCCCCTGCATCAGGCTATCCAGCGTGTCGACGAACACTTTTGCCCGCGGCCCCACATGCGCCAGCGCAATGCCGAGCAGGATCGAAAACAGCAGGATTTGCAGCACGTTGCCCTTGGCGAAGGCATCGACGATGGTGTCGGGGATGATGTTCATGACGAAGTCCATGAACGAGGTGTGTTTCACCGCCGTGGTGTAGGTGGCCAGGCTTGAAGTGTCCAGCGTGGCGACATCGATGTTCATGCCGGCGCCGGGCTTGAACACATCAACCACCACCAGGCCGACGATCAACGCCAGCGTGGACACCACTTCAAAATACAGCAGCGCCCGAAAGCCCACACGGCCCAGCTCTTTCATGCTCTCCATGCGGGCGATGCCCGTGACCACGGTGAGGAAAATCACTGGCGCGAGGAGCATCTTGATCAGTTTGATAAATGCATCGCCCAAGGGTTTGAGCGCGGTTGCGGTTTCAGGAATGAACACCCCGACGATGGCGCCAAGGATGACGGCGATGAGGACTTGAACGTAGAGTTTGCCGAATATGCTTTTCATGACAGGGCCCTGATTTTTTATTGTTGTCAGGAAATGCCAAGGGAGCGCATGCAGTGACCGGCCCCTTGGCGTTGTGCCGCAGTACGACTTGAATCAGCGCTTGATCAGCTCGATCACCGCATCAGTGATCTGCCGGGTAGTGGCCGTGCCGCCCAGGTCCGGAGTGTGCAGACCGCTCTCGGTGACGGCCTCGATGGCCGACATCAGGTGTTTTGCGGCAGCCACTTCACCCAGGTGTTCGAGCATCATCGCTGCAGTCCAGAACGTCGCGATCGGGTTGGCCACGCCTTTGCCGGTGATGTCGAAGGCCGAACCGTGGATCGGTTCGAACATCGAGGGGAATTTGCGCGACGGGTTGAGGTTGGCCGTCGGCGCGATGCCCAGGCTGCCGGACAACGCCGCGGCCAGGTCGGACAGAATGTCGGCGTGCAGGTTGGTGGCGACGATCACGTCCAGGGTCGACGGTTTGAGCACCATGCGCGTAGTCACGGCGTCGACCAGTTCCTTGTCGATCCTGACGTCAGGGAAGTCCTTGGCGACTTCGTAGAAGATCTCATCCCACAACACCATGCCGTGTCGCTGGGCGTTGGATTTGGTGACCATGGTCAGGTGCTTGCGCGGACGGCTTCGGGCCAGCTCAAAGGCAAAGCGGTGAATGCGTTCGACCCCGGCACGGGTGAACACCGACACTTCGGTGGCGACCTCTTCAGGCAGGCCTCGGTGAACGCGACCGCCGTTGCCGGAGTATTCGCCCTCGGAGTTTTCACGCACCACCACCCAGTCGATCTGATCGCCGTTGAGCAGCGGGCTCTTGACCCCAGGCAGTACGCGCGCCGGCCGCACATTGGCGTATTGATCGAAGCCCTGGCAGATCGGCAGGCGCAGGCCCCACAGGGAAATGTGATCCGGCACTTTGAGCGCACCGACCGCGCCAAAGAAAATCGCATCGAAAGTTTTCAGTTCTTCCAGCCCACCCTCGGGGATGTAGAAACCGTTTTTCAGGTAATTGTCCGAGTTCCAGTCGAAGTGCTTGAAGGCCAGTTCGAAGCACGATTGCTTCGACAACGTTTGCAGCACCTCGACGCCTGCGCTGATCACTTCAACACCGATGCCATCACCTGGAACCGCAGCAATTTTGTATGCGCTCATGGTTGATTCCACTCTCGTCACGTTCTTGTTTTGCCTGTTGAACGGGCTGTTCAATCAGGGTGTGAGCGGAGTATATGTAGTGAACAAATGAGTGTGAGTTACTCAAAATCACTACATACATGAATACAGGTTACGAATGAGCCAGACCCTGGATTTGTCGTTTTTCTACCTGCTGGCCAATAAAGGCAGCCTCGCAGCGACGGCACGGGAACTTGGCGTCACTCCCCCGGCGGTGAGCAAACGCCTGAGCGCACTGGAAGCCCGGCTGGGCATTCGCCTGGTCAACCGCACCACGCGCTCGATGAGCCTGACCTCGGAAGGCGAGCTGTATTTTTCCCATGCCGCGCGCATCCTGACGCAGATCGATGAGGTCGAGCAGTTGATCAGCAGCAGCCGGGCAACGCCCAAAGGGCTGATCCGCGTCAACGCCTCGCTGGGATTCGGGCGCCGGTATATTGGCCCGGCCCTTGGCGCCTTCTTCGCGCAATACCCTGAGGTGGAAATCCAGCTGGAAATCAGCGATCACCCGCTCGACCTGGCGACGCACGGGTTTGATCTGGGCATTCGTTTTGGCACCCTGCCCGATGCCGCTTTCCATGCGCGCAAGATCGCCTCCAATCGCCGCCTGCTCTGCGCCTCGCCGCTATATCTGGAAGAGCACGGCGTACCCCAACGCCTCACGGATCTACAGCAACACAACTGCATCTTCCTGCGGCAAAACGAAACGCCCTACGGCGTGTGGAGTTTTACCAACGGCGGGCGCACGCAAAACATCAAGGTGCGCGGCGCATTGGGCTGCAATGACGGTGAAGTGGCCCTGAACTGGGCGCTGGAAGGCCACGGTATTTTGCTTAGGGCCGAATGGGACATCGCTCGCTATGTACGCAGCGGTCGCCTGCGCCTGGTGCTGGAGGATCAAACCCCCACCCGCGCCGATGTCTATGCCGTCTACCCGCAACAATTGCACTTGTCGGCGCGGGTGCGCAGCCTGATCGATTTTCTGGTGGAGCGTTTCAAACACATTGATCATTTGGAAGAACAGGAATGAGCCCGGGATTGAAACGGACTGACCGATCGTCACTGGAACGTTATTGAACAACGTCTATTTTGACAAGTGAACGTACACTATCACTAGTGCGCGTTAGTTGACGCCAACTGATCAATAGCGCCTGACAATATTCAGGCGTCATTAAAGTAGCCACATCAATCGCCACACCAGAAACTTAAGCCACTGAGACCGAAAACCGCGACCACAGCCATTAATGATTAATTCAGCAGAACTGACGAACGGACACAAAATAAATAAAATCGTTTAAAAACAACGAATTAACGAAATAATACCGACTCTACGAGACCGCATCGAAAATTAGCAAAACCAACACAGACCGGGCGCAAATATAAAAAGTTTCAAACTTATTTATTAAATAAAATAGTGCATATAACACTTTTAAATATTGACCATAGCTGCTAATAATCCGCCCGCCACCGGGTTCTTAAGGCGTCATACCCTTCTCACATGAAGTGAACATCAGCCCTCAAGCTGACTATTCCGGTTTCAACTAACCCCCATACAACGCCAGCTTGTTCAAGTTTTAATAAAACTCGAGCCAGCTATTGTGCTGCGCATAAAACTGCGCGAGGAAGGGCATCATCGCTCGTCATCAATCCAGGATTAAAATCCTATCGATTTTCGGTACCCGTCCAGAAGCCATCAAGATGGCGCCTTTGGTCAAAGCCCTCGCTGCAGAACCTGGCATTGATTCGCAGATCTGCATCACTGGCCAACACCAAAGCATGCTTAAACAGGTGCTGGATCTGTTCGACCTGAAAGCCGATTACACCCTCGATGTGATGACGCCGAAGCAGACGCTCAACTCGCTGACAGCGGCGCTCTACGCGGCGATTGACCCAGTGCTGGACTCGACGTGCCCGGATCGGGTGCTGGTGCATGGCGATACCACCTCGGCCATGGTCGCCGCGATGGCCGCGTTCCATCGCCGCATCCCGGTCGGCCATGTCGAAGCCGGTTTGCGCACCGGTGATATCTACAGCCCGTGGCCGGAAGAAATGAACCGCCGCTGCATCGACCTCGGTGCGGACATGCTGTTTGCGCCGACTCACGAATCACGGCAGAACCTGCTCGACGAACGCCTGCAAGGGCGCACGTTCGTGACCGGCAATACGGTGATCGACGCGTTGCAGATGACCGCACAGCGCATCGAACGGGACGCTGACCTGCGTGCCAGCCTGGACCAGCAATTCTCGTTCCTGCAGAGCGGCCGCAAGGTCCTGCTGGTGACCGGGCATCGTCGGGAGAACTTCGGCGAAGGCTTCCTCGATATCTGCAAGGCCCTGAGCTATCTGGCTCGGCGTGCCGACATCCAGATCGTCTATCCGGTGCACTTGAACCCCAATGTCATGGGCCCGGTCACCGAACACCTGGGCGGCCTGCCCAACGTGCACCTGATCCAGCCGCTGGACTACCTGGCCTTCGTGCGCCTGATGCAACGGGCACACGTGATCCTGACCGACTCCGGTGGCGTGCAGGAAGAAGCGCCGTCGCTGGGCAAACCCGTACTGGTCATGCGCGATGTGACCGAGCGACCTGAAGCTGTCGCCGCGGGCACCGTGCGGCTGGTCGGCACCTCGCCGGACTCGATCATCGAGGGCGTCAACGCACTGTTCGATGACGACTTGCTGTGGCGTCGCTGTTCCCTGGCGGCCAACCCTTACGGCGATGGCCTGGCCAGTTCGCGCATTGTCGACGCACTGATGGGCCGTCCAGTCGATGAGTTCATCGTCGCCAGCCCTTTGCCAAAATTCCTGCACTTGCCGTCAGGGGTGCCGGTGGCCGAGAAAAATCACCCGGCTTTCACCGCTCAGTAACCCAAATCACTTCTCCCCTTATCAGCTCGAGATCTACCTGAATGAAGTCTTCCGTTGCCATCCATACGGGTGCGCTCAGCGCCCTCGCCTGTGGCGTGAGCCTGCTCGCGCTCATGCCGACCTTTGCCTTGGCCGCGGACAGCCCGCTCACCCAGGCGATCAACCGGCTCAATGCCGATACCCGACAAGAGCGTGAGATCCGCTTGAGCGATCTGGGGATCGACGCACCGATCATCCTCGGTTCCACCGATTCGCGACGTGAACTGTATCTGCCGGTGCCGGCAGGCGTGCCGCTGACGGATGCATCGCTCAATTTCGACGCCAGCTACCTCAATGGCGAAGGCGGCCGCAACACCTTGATGCTGTCGCTGGATGGCTATCCGGTGAGCGCGCAAGGGCTCAGCGAACCTCAGGGCAATGCCAGCGCGATACTGGGCGTGGACAAGAAAGCGCGCGACAGCGGCTCGGTACGCCTGGGCATCGCCTGGTCATCGGTCGTGTCGCGCGTGTTGTGTGAAGACCAACGCGCCATCGGCAACGTATTGCGCATCGAACCGGACACCCGCCTCACTTATAGCTACGACGCCAGTCTTTTGCAGGACGTCGGTGCTGCCTGGACCGCATTGCCTGGCAAACCGGGGATCATGGTTGCGCCGGGCACTGTGTCCGCTGAAAGCTACGACGCCGCCTGGCGCCTTGGTGTGGCGCTGGAGCGAATCGGCAAGCACGCCCGCATCCTGCCCTTCCCGGCACTCCAGGACAACGTTGACTTGAGCGGCCTGCACATCCCGGCCGAGCTGCTGTCGATCCCGGCCTTTGCCAGCCTGAACGGCAAAGGCTCGCAGGTCCTGGCGAACCCGGCACAAATCGGCGCGCTGCTGATGTTGGGCCAGACCCCGAACGTCCAGGCTGACCTGGCGATCAACGACCCGCAACTGCTCAAGGCCGTCAATGACAGCCTCGACGCCTTGCAAAGCCAGATTCAAGGCCTCGACGCCTCCGCCGTCACCGCTTTCACACAATGGCGTGCACAGCACATCAATGCAGGCCTGGCCGCCACCGGCACGGACAACGTACGCCTCGCGCTGCTGGGCACACGTCCGGTGCTGATGATCGCGCCGCAAGCGACCGGCAAGGCCTTGGCCTTGTTCAGTTCGGCCTGGAACTCCCTGGCCCGCAGCCGTCAATTGACGGTCAGCGAAGCCCAGTTGCCACTGAGCGCCGATGGCCGCGTGGCCTTGTCGCGTCTTGGCGGCAGCCCCGGCGCCATCGACGTGCTGGCCAAGTCCGACTGGAGCACCTCGTTCCCGCTGGGCAGCGTGGCCTACGACGGTCGCCTGCCGGTGAAAGCAGTGATCGACGTGTCCGCCGCTCCCGGCGCCTCGGACACCGATCCGGTGGCCTCGCTGTTTCTCAACGATTACCTGATTGGCGCGCAACAGCTGGTGGCCAACGGTGAAAAGCAACGCATCGAAGCGCGCATCCCGCGTTACGCCTTGGGCGCGACCAACGTGTTGCGCGTGTCGTTCCAGCGCCAGCCTGTCAGCGATCGCTGCCTGGAAACGCCGCAGGCGTTCCCGGTCTCGGTATTGCCGACCAGCCATATCGTGCTGGAAAAAACCACGCTGGGTGATGACTTCTCCGGCATGGCTGCGCGCTTTGCCATGGACACGCAAATCCTCGTGCCACAAGCCTACCTCGATCACCCGGCAAGCAGTTTGCCGCAGGTGATTTCGGTCGCCGACGCCGCCGGTGTTTCGCCGCTGCGAGCACATCTGAATGTCAGCGCCGACCCGAAAAACTCGGTCACGCCGGACAAGCCTTTCCTGGCCTTCGAGCTGCCGATCAAGGACAGCAAAGAGTCGGTGCTGGTCGATGACCAGGGTCGCCTGCGCGTCAATCACAAGGATCAACTGCTGCTGGACGTGCATCCCCTCAACCACCTGGCCTCGTTGCAAGTGGTCGATGCCGGCAGCCAGCACGGTCTGGTCTATCGCACCCTGGGAGCCGACGCGCCACGCTTCGCCAAGCAGGTTCTGCTGAACCGCGGCGACGTCGCCATCCTCGGTGACAACGGCACACTGACCACCTTCGACACCCAGGATCCAAGCGGCAGCCAACTGATCGACAACGAAGAACCCAAAGGCCTGGATGCCTGGCGCACGCCGTCGCTGCTGTGGCTGATTCCCGGCGGCATTCTGTTGGTCCTCATCCTGTTGTTGGCTGGCCGTAACGCCCGTCGCAATCGTCAATAACGGTACCCTTCGATGACGTCGCTTTATTGGCCCTACTGGCTGGCCCACTACTACAGTTTCCTGGAGTTCTCGACCATTGTGGTCGCGGTATTGATCCTGATCTCCGGGGTTGACGATCTGTTCATTGACCTGTGGTACTGGTCTCGCCGCCTGTTTCGCAAGTTCACCGTGGGCCGCAAGTACCGACCGCTGACCGCCGAGCAACTGATGGCCAGGGACGAACAACCCCTGGCAATCATGGTCCCGGCGTGGCTGGAATACGACGTCATCGCGCCGATGATCGAGAACATGGTGTCGACCCTCGATTACCAGAACTATGTGGTCTTCGTCGGCACCTACATCAACGACCAGCGCACCATTGATGAAGTGGAGCGCATGCGTCGACGCTACAAGCAGTTGCATCGCGTGGAAGTCCCGCATGCCGGGCCGACCTGCAAGGCCGACTGCCTGAACTGGGTGATCCAGGCGATTTTCCTGCACGAGAAAACCCACGGCATAACCTTCGCCGGCGTCGTGTTGCACGACAGCGAAGACGTGCTGCACCCAATGGAATTGCGCCTGTTCAACTACTTGCTGCCGCGCAAGGACATGATTCAGTTGCCTGTGGTTTCGCTGGAGCGCAACTGGTACGAATGGGTTGCCGGCACCTACATGGACGAGTTCGCCGAATGGCACGGCAAGGACCTGGTGGTGCGTGAAAGCATGACCGACACGGTGCCGTCTGCCGGCGTCGGCACGTGCTTTTCACACCGTGCGTTGCGCGTGCTGGCCGGGGAAACCCAGAACCAGCCGTTCAACACCGACAGTCTCACCGAGGACTACGATGTCGGCGCACGCCTGGCCAAGGTCGGCATGAATGCGATCTTCGTGCGCTTCCCGGTCAAGTTTCGCGTGCTGCGCAAATCGTGGTTCCGCAAGCCGTACGAATCGACCCTTACAATGCCGTTGTGTGTGCGTGAATTCTTTCCCGACACCTTCCGCACCGCGTTCCGCCAGAAAGCTCGCTGGACCCTTGGCATCGGCCTGCAAGGCTGGGAGCAAATGGGCTGGAACGGCTCGCTGGCCAACCGTTATCTGCTGTTTCGTGACCGCAAAGGCGTGGTGACGGCGTTCGTCAGCATCATCGCTTATGTGATTCTGGTGCAGCTGCTGGCGTTGATCATCCTGCGTCACAGCGGTCTGTGGGACGTGAGTTTCCCGACCCCTTTCGAAACCAACGGCTTCATCAAATACCTGTTGCTGGCCAACGGTGCCGCATTGGCCTGGCGTATCGCCCACCGCTGCTACTTCACCACCGTGCTCTACGGCTGGCAGCATGGTTTGCTGTCCATCCCGCGCATGGTTGTCGGCAACTTCGTCAACTTCATGGCCGCCTCCCGGGCCTGGCGTATGTTCCTGGTCGGCAAGGTCATGAACCGCAAGTTGGTGTGGGACAAGACCATGCACGACTTCCCGTCCACCGACCTGGTCGCTGTCGCACCGCGCAAGCTGGGCAGCGTGTTGCTGTCCTGGCAGGCGATCAACGAAACCGACCTGCAAAGCGCCCTCACCGAACAGAAAACCCGGCACATGCCTTTGGGCCGTATTTTGCTCAGCAACGGCTGGCTGGACGACGAGACCCTGGCTGAAGCCATCGCTTTCCAGAACGACCTGCCGCGCGTGTTCGATCTGGCGAACAAGGCACAGGATGCCAACCAGACGCTCGACGATGAATTCGCCCTGCGCTGGCGCGTGGTGCCGCTTGGCCTGAACGCAGACGGCCTGGCGCAAATCGCCGTGGCCAGTCCGCTGCCGGCCGAAGGTCTGCAACAGATCAGCGATGAGCTGGGCAGTGAGCCGGTGCAACTGATCGCCCGGGAAAGTGAAATCGTTGCGCAATTGCGTCAACTGAATGTGCGCGACGGCCAGGCCGTACCGGATGCCCGTGCGCCGCTGTTGGGCGACCTGCTGATCGAGATGGGCCTGCTGGATCGCGAGGTGTTCGATCGCGCCATGTTGCAGTACCGCCCGCAACGTCACGGACGCATCGGCGACTATCTGGTCGACAGCGGCGTGCTGCCCCGCGAAATCATCGAAAAGGCCGTGGCACGTCAGCACAGCCACTACCCTGCGGAGCTTCCGGCATGAATCGCCCCTTGTTGACCCTCATGGCCACGGGGCTGAGCCTGATACCTGCGCTGGCCCTTGCCGAAAACCTGCCGCTGCCATTGACCGGCCCGGCCTATGTCACCGCCAACGAGGCCTACAGCGCCTACGAACGCAAAGACTACGACCTGGCCATCGCCAAGGCCCGCGAAGCACTGCGCCAGCGCGCCGACATCACTCGATTGAATACGCTGATTGCGCTGGCTCAACGCGACAAGGACCTGCGTGACCATCCCAAAAGCTACTCGCCATCACGCCAGGCTCCGGGTTTCGGTGCCGCGGCCCAGGCCTTCAAGGCCTATGATCGCGATGACTTCGGCACGGCGGCTATTGCGGCACGCAAAGCCATCGCTCAAGCGCCCAAACGTATGGATTATCGACTGCTGTTGATCGAATCCTTGCAGCGCCAGCAACATCTGCAGGACGCCGATCAAGCCACCACCCAAGCCTTGGCCGTCTTCCCCAATGACGATACGTTGCTGATGCGTCGCGAAGCGATTCGTCGTCAACTTGCCGCACCGCTGGCGGTTGAAGGCTATCGCGCCCTGGAACAAGGCCAAGTACCGCTGGCCGTGGACCGGGCGCAAAAAGCCGTCGCCTGGGCGCCGGAAATCGGCGCCAACCAGCAACTGCTGATCAGTGCCCTGCTGGCTGCCAACGATTACCGGGGCGCCGAACAGGCCGCGTCCGGCGCCTTGGCCCAGGACGATGGGGAAATCGCTCCGTGGATTCTGCGCAGCTATGCCCTGGATCGTCAGGGCAAGACCCAGGCCGCTCAGGCGGACCTCAATCACGCCCTGGCCATCGACGGCTTGCTGGAAACCGAAACCCGCGACATTCGTTTCTTCGCCGCCGACGCCGCACTGGCGCATGGCGAGCCTCAGCAAGCACTCGATCACTTGCAACCGCTGGCCGACGATGAAGGCGGCGAAGTGGCCCGTCGACGCACCGCCGCCCGTATGGCGTTGCGCCAGAAAAACAACGGTGCGAATGTCAGCGCGCGCTTCCCTGCCCCGGCCTTGAACTGTCAGGAAACGGCCTTCGGCCTGGTCTGTGATATCTGGCCGGGCAACCAGCGCGACGGCGGCACGGACATGGCGACCCAGGCTTACGCAGCCCTGGCCCGCAAAGACCCATCGACGGCAGCGGCCCTAGCGAACCAGGCCATTGCCCGTGCGCCGCAGAATCCGGCGTACCGCCGCTTGCTGGTCAGCGCCTTGAGTGACCAGAAACGTGTGCCCGAAGCCATCGCGGCGGCCGGCGAAGGCCTCAAGATCACCGGCGACGACGCGCGACTGCTGGCCCAACGCGGCCGTCTGCGTCAGCAAGCGGGTGACGATGCCGGGGCTCGCCAGGACTTCACACAAGCCTTGGCACTGGGCAGCCTGCCCGCCTACGAAGAAGCCAGCCTGTATGCCGCCATCGGCCAGCGCCGAACCGCGCGCGAACGGCTGCAACAAGCGCGGGACACCGGTGAACTCGAATCGATGAGCGACCTGCAAATCGCTTACTTGTCGGTCCAGGCCGGCGACGATGACAGCGCCCATGAGTCGTTCCGCAAGGCCGACGCCCAGACCCGACTCACGCCGACAGCCACTCAGGATGCGGCCTACAACGCGATGCGGGTCAATGACGACGAACAAGCCGTCACCTACTTCAAGCGCGTCATCGATTCGACCAATGCCGGCGATCTGGACCTGACCCCACAGCAGCTGTTCGACACCCGTCGCGCGGTGGCCGATGTGTCGCGCACCTGGGGCTTGACCAACACCACCAGCTATCGCGGCAACAGCACCAGCAGCGGCCTGAGTTCTGCCCCGAGCGGCGGCAGTGGCAGTACCAGCAATGACAGCGTGCAAAACAGCACCGAACTGTCCTGGCGTCCCCTGGGCTACCGCAACGCGCGTTTTGTCGAACTCTACGGTCGCGTCACCGACACGTTGTGGAGCAAGAACAGCGATTCGGATACCGGTGTCGATGCGCTGCAAGGCGCCGTGGGCGTGCGGGTCAAACCGTTCACCTCACTGAACGTGATGGCCGCCGTCGAGCGCACCTTCCCCTTGGGCTCCTCGAATGTCGACGGTGACTGGTTGCTGCGCCTGGGTTATGGCTCCAGCATCGGCACCGACCTGCGGGTCGATACTGACAGCTGGTGGACCTCGCAGCTGTACGCCGAAGGCGGTCATTACGTCAACGCCTCGCGCAACTACTTCAACAGCGAATGGCAGGTGGGTCGCAGCTACGCCATCGGCGGCGCGGGCTCGCGCTGGGTGACGTTCCCGCATGTGGTGGCCGCGTTCGACTACGACTCGAAGATGAACAGCGAGACCGGCGCCGACGGCAGCGACCACACATCGTCCGGCAAGGCCGGCGGCATTGGCGTGGGCAACAACGTGCGCTACTGGTTCCGCGAAGACGCGTACAACGCGCCCCGCTCCTACGTGGATTTCTCCCTGCAATACCGTGTGAAGGTGCTGGGCGAAGACAACGCTGAAGGCGTGTTCGCGCGCCTGACCTACTCCTATTGAGGACTTGCATGAACGTTCGAATGTGTTTGTGGCTGGGTCTTGGCCTGCTCCCGATGGGGGCGCACGCCGCCTCTGAAATCGCCCAGCTGTATGCGCCAAAACTGCCGGAGGGTTCGGCCTGGTTACGCGTGGTCAATCCGTCCGACACGGCCCGGCAAGTGCGGGTGGACCAGGGCGCAAGCGTCGCCCTTTCCGCGCAAACCACGGTGGCCAGCCCTTTTCAGGTGGTGGACTCGCGACAGCCGCTGCACGTGACCGTCAATGGTCAGGAGATCAAAGGCCTGAGCGCACCGAAAAGTGCGTGGGTCACGTTGATCCTCGACAGCGACCCGACACGGGCGCCGCGCCTGGTGATCGATCCGCCGTTGCGCGGCAAGGACCTGCGCGCCGAACTGAATGTCTACAACCTGGCCAACGGTTGCGACAAGGCCGAGGTCAAACTGGCCAATGGCGCCCCTGTCTTCAATCAGCTGCCGTTCAACGGCCAGGCCCAGCGCACGATTAACCCGGTGCAAGCGACGCTGGTTGCCTCCTGCAATGAAACCGCGAGCCTGCCGTTGAAGCTCGCGCCCTTCAAAGCCGGTGACCGTTATAGCCTGTTCCTGGTCGGCTCCCGCCAGGCGCCACGCCTGATTGGCCTTGTCGACCAGAGCGCACCATGAACCTTCAATTGAAATCCGCTGGCCGCCCTCCTCGCCTGTCGATTCCCGGCATGATCGCCGGCCTGTTATTGAGCCTGTCCGGCGCCAGCGTCCAAGCGGCCTCGGCGGTGATCACTGGCGACGGCGGCTGGTTATTCCCGGCCTGGGAAAGCTTGAGCAAGGTCGACAACACCGGCATGGCCCGCAACATCGCGCTGGTCAAAACGCTCCAGCAGCAACTGCAACGCGAACACATCGGGCTGATCGTACTGGTCGTGCCCATGAAAGCGCCGTTCTACGCCCAACGCTTGCCCGCCGATCAGCCGCTGAGCTCAGCGGTGAAGCAGCGTTACGACAATTTGCAGAGTGACCTGACTCGCGCCGGCCTGACCACACTGGACATCAAGCCGATCCTGCAACGCACCGAGCTTGGCCAGCAGACTGCGTTTTACCGCGCCGACTACCACTGGACGGCCTGGAGCGCGGAAAACACCGCCGATGCCACCGCGCAACTGATCACCGAGCGTTACCGCCTGCAAGGTCAACCCGGGGGTGGCGCTGCATTGGGCCAGTGGTTCGAACGCCGTGCCTTCGGCGATCTGGCGAGTAACTTTCTGCCAGCGATCAAACGCAAGGCCATTGGTCGCGACATCTACACCGTGCGCCATCAGGCTGAGAACGACTTGCTGATCGATGATGCACCGGCGCCGGTTCAAGTCATCGGCAACAGCTTTGTCCAGCCTTACCTGGGCTTCACGCAAAAGCTTTCCAATGCCCTGGACCGTCCCGTTGCGCTGACCTGGAATCCCGGCGACGTCGGCCCGTGGGCTACGCTGCTGCAATACCTGGAGTCGGCGGATTTCGCCCAACACAAACCGCAAGTGATCGTCTGGCAATTCAACGAGGGCCAGTTCCACCTCGGCCCGGATGCGGCCGCCAACTGGAACGCCAAAGGCGTCACCTCGCTGAGCCAATGGCATCAACGTATCGACAAGGCACTGCCGTGAAGATTCTTGGCTACACCGTCAGCCGGGCAACACTTGCCGGACTTTTGTTCGCCGCCACTCTCGGTGCAGGTACCAGCATGCTCTATGTGACCCACAACAAGACCCTGGAACCTGGGATTGTCGGCATCGTCTGGCAGCCGGACAACAAGACTGTCGGCATCAATGGCCACTGGGAAAAACTTGGCGCACGTGAGCTGCTGGTGCAATGGACGGTTGTCGACGACCAAGCCTTTGTGGCCGGTACCGGCCTGCCCAGCGTACCGGTTCTGCCCGACTGGGCGCGCATCGCCAAGGCGCCGTGGGCGCAGGATGTGATCGTCGGACTGGCCGGTTACTTCAGCGAAAACCGCTCCCGCGACAACATCGAGCAACTGGCCGCGACCTCGGAGCGCATCGCCAAGTTGCCGACGCCGCTGCACGTCACCGGCTGGTATTTCCCCGCCGAAGTCGACCCCAGCTGGACCCGCGCCAAAGAACTCCCCGCCCTGCTGGCCAAGCTGCCGCGACCGTTGTGGATCAGCGTGTACGACGGCGCCAACATCGGCCCCGCCGCCACCGCCGACTGGCTCAAGCAATGGCTGCCCAATGACATCGGCGTGTTCTTCCAGGACGGCGTCGGTGTCTACGCCCGCACCGCACCCGTAGCCAAAACCTACGCCGACGCCCTGAGCCAACGCCTGGGCAAAGACCGCGTGCGAATCATCGTCGAAGCCTTCCGCCCCCGCTTCGGTGGCGGATTTCGCTCCGCGACCGCCGCCGAACTCAAGCCGCAACTGGCGGCGTATAACGGTTATCCGCTCTACCTGTTCGATGGGCCGCACTACGTGACGCCGGAGTTGGTCGATCAATTGGCGCAATAACGCAGCCCCTTCATCTACGCCGACTCAAATGGAACAGTGTCGGTGCAAAATTCTTGGGGTCTCGCTGACGAGTTCTTCCATCAACGCCTGCGCGCTGTCGTGACGAATCAGCGCGGCGGATTGTCCGGCCGACAGTGACACAAAACCATCGTGGCCTTGATTCAGTGCGGTTTTCCCCAATTGCCCCATGTACCAGGCCTGGACCGGATAAGGCGCGATAGTCGAATTCTCGCGACTCAGCTCACGAGTCATGACGTTTGGAAAACTCCTCGCCAGGCGCCCCGTGAAGGCTTTCGTCAACGTCGTTGATTGCGTTTGGCCCATGGACAGGGCTTGGCGATGCGGCACACTGGCCGCTGACTCTTTGCAGGCCAGAAACGCAGTGCCGATCTGCACGCCGTGCGCGCCCAACGCGAGGGCTGCCGCCACACCGCGCGCGTCCGCCACGCCGCCTGCAGCGATAACCGGCACTCGAACGTGATCCACGACTTGGGGAATCAAGGAAAACGTGCCGGTCAGCGACTCTTCGGCCGGTCGCAAGAACGACCCTTTGTGGCCACCAGCCTCAAACCCTGACGCCACAATGCAATCGACACCCGCCGCTTCCAGGACTTTCGCTTCCTGCACCGTGGTTGCCGTCCCCAGCGTCAAGATGCCCAATGACTTGCACGCCGCCATAATGGCGACCGGTGGAACGCCGAAAACGAAGCTGAAGACCGGTGGCTTGATCTCCAGCATGGCCTCTAACTGGTGACTCAGATCAGGAATGAACCGTTCTGGTCTGGCCGGAACGTCCTGACCCAGTTGCGCGTAATACGCACGCAAGAACTCACCGCTCAGATGCGCGTCTTGGGCGCTTGATTCCATCGCTTCGGCGTTGGACATCCACAGGTTGATGGCAAACGGTTTATCCGTGGCAAGACGAATCTGCCGGGCCGCTTCGATCATCTGTTCCGGTTCCAGCGACTGCATGCCAAAAGAGCCCAAACCGCCGGCATTGGATACGGTACTGACCAGCTCAACGGACGAAGGGCCGCCCCCAAAAGGACCTTGAATAATGGGAAACCTGATCCCCAGCAGTTTTGTTGCGGGCGTGTCGCACCACATCGGCATTCACTCCGGTTACCGACGTACACCGCCGGAAAAGTTATTGGGCCCGGACCGTTTCAAAAACATCGACCTGCCCGCAGAGCCTCTAGCCTAGGGGTAAACCGCGATGCATCGCCTGCTTTGCAGCTGCACTTTAGAGCCAATTCATAGCGATTTCCGGCCAGCGCCGAACGCACTTTAGAGACGCCAGTTAATCAACTGGCGGCGGTCGATAGCTTGTCTCTACAATCGCGGCGATGAAACGCAGTGCGCCTCCTGCGCGCAGATTGTGCGCGTTGAGAGCGCAAATGAAAGAGACAACACACGCTAACAGCGAGAGACTGTCGGGTACCCGCTGTGAAGCCGCCATGGATCCCGGAGCACACCGCTTTCACTCGCCCACGGAGGCCGAAAAGGAAGGTTCAGATGAGACTTGCACTGGTTGTTTTTGAGGGGGTCCAGGCGCTGGATGTTGCCGGCCCGCTCGATGTCTTTGCGGAAGCCAACTCGTTCCTGCCGGAAGGCCAGCGCTACGATGTCTCGATGGTTGGGGTGCAACCGGGAAATATACGCTGCTCAAACGGTATGGAGATTGTCGTTCCCTATCACTATCAAGATTATCCCGGCCATTGCGATCTGCTTCTGGTGGCAGGTGGTCCGAAAATGCCTGACGCACCGCCAGAGGAAGGTTTTCTGGATTGGCTGCGCTACCAGGCGGATGGTTCCCGGCGCTTTGGATCGGTGTGCAATGGCGCCTTCATGTTAGGCCACGCCGGCTTGCTGGATGGCCGCGAAGTCACCGCACACTGGAACCATGTGCAGCGCCTTGAAGATCAGTTTCCTCTGGCGCTGGTGCGCCCCGACAAAATCTTCGTGCGCGACTGCGACCTTTTCACCTGCGCCGGCGTATCAGCAGGCATTGATTTGTGCCTGTCGCTGATCGCTGAAGACTGGGGCAACGAACTGGCGGTCTCCGTGGCAAAACGCCTGATCGTGTACATCCACCGAGAGGGTGGGCAATCCCAGTCGAGTCCGTTCCTGGCCCTGCGCCCCGAAGAACATTCAATCGTCACCACCGTGATGCGCTACGTCACCGAGCACATCAGCGAAGCGATTTCCATGGACCAACTGGCGGACGCGGTCTCGGTGAGCCGTCGTACTTTCTCAAGGATTTTCTCCAAATACGCGGCGGTAACGCCTGCCGTTTTTGTTGAACAAGTGCGGGTCGACCATGCCCGCAAGATGCTTGAAGACACCGATGCCCCGCTGAAGACCATTGCATTCAATTGCGGCTTTCATAACTCGACGCATATGCGCATGATTTTTTCACGGCGCCTGAACACCACACCAAAAGAGTACCGAAGCCGCTATCGAAGCACCGAGCACCGTGCAGAAACAATAAACGTGAAGGCTTCGCCTGCGTTGAAACAGCCATTGAAAAAAATCAAGGCAGTCGCCACCGCGAACCAATGATCATCCAGTGCGCGGTGCTCTGCATCAAGGTTATCAAGCAGCGCTTTCAGGCCAGACTCGATCACTTTCCGGTCAAGTGCGAGCCACTTTCATTCGGGCGAACACTTGGCCAGGAATCGACTTTTATTGGCTGTAAACAGCAACACCTACCGCATGACCGACGTTCCTTTTTCGCTAGCATCGCTCTCACTAATCGAGGGTAGAAAAGCGAGGAATCAACGATGCAAAGCCAAAAAACTTCAGTCTTGTACGGTGGCAACGCCTCCTATGTTGAAGAACTGTATGAGTTGTTTCTCGCGGACTCCCTGGCCGTTTCAGAACAATGGCGCAGCTACTTTGAATCCCTTCGGCTGCCCCTCGAAGACGGCGAACTTCACATCGACGACATCGCGCACGCACCGATCGTCGAACAGTTTGTGCAACTCGCCCGCCGTACCGGACAACAGTCTCTGCCGGCCACGACTGCAGACCCGCAAGTCGCTCGCCGGCAGTTGGCGGCTCAATCATTGATCGCAGCGTTTCGCATGGTCGGCGCGCGGCGAGCCGACCTCGATCCGCTGCGATGGGCGCCCTCACCTCCCATGCCGCAACTGTCGCCGGTGTTCCACGGGCTGGAAAGTGGAGACCTGGCAAAAAAAATCGAACTGCCAGGCCAGCATTTCTGGAAAGGCGACGCCTCAGTCGCTGACCTGGTGTCGGCATTGGAGGCAACCTACTGTGGAACGCTGGGCACAGAGTTCATGTTCCTGAGCGATGCATCGGAGCGCGATTGGTGGCAACAACGCCTTGAGTCGACGCGCGCAAAACCGACGCTCGACACCGAGAAAAAACTGCGCATTCTTGAGCGTCTTTCGGCGGCGGAAGGTTTCGAGAAATACCTGCATATCCGCTACACCGGCCAAAAGCGCTTTTCGCTGGAAGGTGGCGAGTCGTTGATCGTGCTGCTGGACGAACTCATCAGCCATGGCGCGAAAAATGGCGTCCGTCATGTCGTCATGGGCATGGCTCACCGCGGCCGCTTGAATGTGCTGGTGAACACCGTTGGCAAGCCACCGGCGTATCTGTTCGACGAGTTCGAAAACAAGGCAGTGAATGTGCTGCCCGCCGGCGATGTGAAGTACCACAAAGGGTTCACGGGCAACATCGATACGCCGGATGGCGCGGTAAAAGTCGTGCTGGCCTTCAACCCTTCGCACCTGGAAATCGTCAACCCGGTGGTGCAGGGCATGGCTCGCGCTCAAAGCGAGCAGTACGAATTGTCTGAGCGCGGCGCGGTGCTGCCGGTAGAGATTCATGGCGACGCGGCCATTTCCGGCCAGGGCGTGGTCATGGAAACCTTGAGCCTGAGCTACACAAAGGGCTATGGCACCGGCGGCACCGTGCACATTGTGGTGAACAATCAGATTGGCTTTACCACCTCCGATCCGCAGGAAACCCGCTCCTCGTTTTTCTGCACCGACATCGCCAAGATGATCGAGGCGCCTGTCCTACACGTGAACGGGGATGATCCGGAAGCCGTCGTGCATGCGGTACAGCTCGCACTCGACTATCGCAAAGCGTTTGGCAAAAGCGTGGTGATCGACCTGGTCTGTTTCCGGCGCCACGGCCATCAAGAACAAGACACGCCGAACATTACCCAGCCGCTGATGTACCGATCGATCGGTACTCATCCGGGCATCCGTCAACTCTATGCCAATAAACTCGTCGCTTCAGGACTGCTCACTGACGAGGACGTCTCGTCTGTCGCGCAGACTTACCGCGATCACCTGGAAAGCGCGCAGTCTGATGCACTCGACGACAGCAGCGAAACCGGCTCCCTGGCAGTGGACACGGCTCACCCCCACAGCCAGGACACCGGCTTTTACTCGGCCCCTACACTGGAGCAGATCAAAGCGCTGGCCGCGCGCGTTTCGCAGCTTCCCGCCGACCTCAAACTGCACCCTCTTGTGGCCAAGGTCATCAAGGGCCGGCAGGAGATGGCAACTGCTGCAAAACCATTGGATTGGGGCATGGGTGAACACCTGGCCTTCGCTTCGGTGCTAGCGACAGGGGTTGATGTCCGACTCAGTGGCGAGGATAGCGAGCGAGGCACTTTCAGCCACCGGCACGCGGTGTTGAATCCACAGAATCGTGAAGTCCGTGGGCAGGGTAAATATCGCCCCTTGGACCACGTGGCCCCAGGGCAACAAGGTAGGTTTACGGTGATCAACTCGGTGCTGTCCGAAGCGGCGGTCCTGGCCTTCGAATACGGCTACACCATTGCTCGTCCTGACGCCTTTGTGCTGTGGGAAGCGCAATTTGGCGACTTCGCCAACGGCGCGCAGGTCGTCACCGATCAGTTCATTGCGGCGGGTGCCGCCAAATGGGGTCAGCACAGCGCATTGACCCTGTTGTTGCCTCACGGGCAAGAAGGTACGGGGCCGGAACACGCCTCCGCCAGGCTTGAGCGCTACTTGCAATTGTGTGCGCAAGACAACATGCGGGTGTGTCAGCCGACCACGCCGGTACAGTTCTTCCATTTGCTGCGACGTCAGGCGTTGCATGCCGCACCGCGGCCATTGATTGTGATGACGCCCAAATCCTTGCTGCGCCATCCAGAGGCGGTGAACGAACTGGAAGAGTTCACCACAGGCTCTTTCCAGGAGGTCATGGGTGAGCGGTATACCACGGCCGAACAGGATCAAAAGGTGACCCGTGTGATCGTCTGCTCGGGGAAAATCTACTATGAACTGCTGGCGCACCGTCGTGCCGTCAATGCAGAACACATTGCGTTGGTCCGTCTGGAACAGCTGTTCCCCTTCCCATACGAGGCCGTAGCTGAAGAGTTCGCGCGTTACAACAACCTGGAGTCGGTGGTCTGGTGCCAGGAGGAAGCCCGGAATCAGGGGGCATGGAAATTCGTCGATGATTATCTGCGCGACATCACCCCCGAGGCGGTCTCGCTGCGTTACGCCGGCCCCCCACCCGGTGCGTCCACGGCGCCTGGCACTATGAGCATGCACGTTGAGCAGCAAAACCTGGTCCTGCAAAGCGCGTTTGCTTAAGAAGACAAGGGCGCCCTCTCGCTCCCATCGTGGGGTCGTGAGGGCGTCGCCACACTTGTCGCCAGCAGCGATGACCGCGTAACGTGCACAGGCTGCCCTTCATTCAGTCAGGAGTTGATCAATGCGCATCGCCTTGCTGTCCGACATCCACTTGTCCGTCAACGCAATCCCCTTTCCCGAAGTGGACGCCGACATTGTGGTGCTCGCCGGCGATATCTCCCGCCCGGCACGGGCCATTGAGTGGGCCAGTTCCTGCCCTTTGCCGATCGTGTATGTGGCGGGCAACCACGAGTTTTATGGCAGTGACCTGGTCTCGACCTATGCGCATTTCAAAAGCTTGACCCAAGGCACGCAGATCCACGTGCTGGAACGCTCGCAGTACATCCACAAAGGCGTGCGATTTTTGGGTTGCACCTTGTGGTCCGACTATCGTCTTTTCGATGACCCGGAGGAGCGAGCCCACGGCATTGCTCTGGCAACAAACGTGATCAGGGATTTCACCCACATAAAAATCTCACCCGATTTCGACGATCCCTTCACCCCGGCAGTGTCCCAACTGCTGTTCTTGCAGACCGTCGCCTGGCTGGAAGAATGCTTCCGCCAGGACTCTAAGATTCCCACCGTGGTGGTTTCGCATTTCGCACCGACACGGTTGAGCATCAGCCCGCTTTTCCAGCGCTCTGCGATTAACGCGAGTTTCGTTTCAGACCTCGAGTCCCGCATCCAGGACTGGCAGCCGGCGCTCTGGCTACACGGTCACACCCACGGGAGCTTTGACTATCGGATCGGCAACACCCGCGTCATGTGCAATGCCCGTGGCTATGCAAAAGATGGCATCAATGAAAATCCTCACTTTGATGACGCCTGCGTGATTGATCTGGATGTTTGAGGCGAGGCCCTCGCCATGCGGAGTCAGCCCTTAACAGCCGCTTCGATTGCCGCGACGTCGATTTTTCCCATCTGCATCATGGCGTTGAACGCACGCTTGGCCGCCGCTTGATCAGGGTTGTTGATCGCATCCGTCAGGACGCGAGGCGTGATCTGCCACGAGATGCCCCATTTGTCCTGGCACCAGCCACAGACGTTTTCCGCGCCGCCGTTGCCGACGATTGCGTTCCACAAACGGTCGGTTTCGGCTTGGTCGTCGGTCGCCACCTGGAACGAAAAAGCCTCGTTGTGCTTGACCCCTGAACCGCCATTCAACCCAAGGCAAGGGATGCCCATCACTGTGAACTCGACCGTCAAGACATCGCCCTGCTTGCCCGCCGGGTAGTCGTCAGGCGCGCGAAGAATGGTGCCCACGGCGCTGTCGGGAAAGGTCTTGGCGTAGAACGTCGCAGCGTCCAGCGCAGTGCCGTCGTACCACAGGCAAATCGTGTTTTTGCTGACCATTTCGGATCTCCAGAATCGGGAGTGAATGATCATTCTAGTAGAGCCGCCAACCGAGCTACTTCGCCCGTCCGCAAAACTGACCAAACGCAGTTGCGTCCAGTTGCACGCACTTGTCCTATTCTGTATCCAGCCAACCACTCTGGACACCGACATGCCCGCCCCCGAATCCAACCTTCTGCAAAGCTGGCACCACAACGCCCAACCCTGGATCGAAGCCATCCGCGGCGGCACCATCGAAAGCCGCCTGCAGGTCACCGACCAGGCCATCTTGCTCGCGGTGCTGGGCCGCCAGCCTGCGCGGGTGTTGGACCTGGGATGTGGCGAAGGCTGGCTGCTGCGTGCTTTGGCTGAACGAGGCATCGAAGTGGTCGGTGTCGATGGCGATGCAACGCTGGTCGAGGCAGCGCGAGTGGCGGGCTCTTCACCCGTGCATGTGGCAAGTTATGAGGCGTTGGTGGATTCGACGGTGGACATTGGTCGCGACTTCGACCTGATCTGCGCCAACTTCGCCCTCCTGCATCAGGACATCATCCCGCTGCTCGCCGCGATGAACACCCTGCTCGCCCCTGGCGGCGCGCTGGTGATCCAGACGCTGCATCCATGGACCGCCGCAGGAGATGACTATCAGGATGGCTGGCGCGAAGAGACTTTCGCCGGGTTCAAGGGCCAATGGAAACCGATGCCGTGGTATTTCCGCACCCTGTCCAGTTGGCTCAATGCCCTGGACATGGCCGGTTTTCAGTTGACTGCCTTGCAGGAGCCGCAACACCCGCAAAGTCCTGTGCCGCAGTCGTTGTTGATGGTGGCTGAGCCAAAGACGCGTTAAACAGCGCTTCAGCTGACTTCTTCTTCCCTGACACCGACCAAGGTATTGAACGCCTCAACATCCAGCGGCCTGCTCAGGAAGTAGCCTTGACCTTCATCGCATGACACCGCCTTGAGCAACTTCAGTTGTTCAGCGGTTTCGATGCCCTCCGCCGTCACGGTGAGTGCCAGCGCACGCCCCAGGCCGACGATGGCCTGGATAATCGCCTTGTCATCCTCGCTTTCATCGAGCCGGTTCAAAAAGCTGCGGTCTATCTTCAGGCCATCGAAAGGAAACGCGCGCAGATAGCTCAGCGAAGAATACCCGGTGCCGAAATCGTCCATCGCTATGCGCACGCCAAGGCGTTTCAGTGTGCGCATGATCTCCAGTGCGCCTGAAGCGTCTTCGAGCATGACGCTTTCGGTAATTTCCAGTTCTACGCGGGCGGGGTCGATGCCAGAGTCGTCGAGCGATTGCTGAATACGCTCGATCAGATTGCCCTGTTTGAACTCGGTCGGTGACAGGTTGACGGAGACGAACAGACTGTCCGGCCATTGAGCGGCGCTGGTGCAGGCGGTATTGAGCACCCAGTTGCTCAAGGCAAGTATCAGCCCAGATTCTTCGGCAATGGGGATGAATGTGTCGGGGGAGATCAAGCCGTGCTGGGGATGTTTCCAGCGTACCAAGGCTTCGGCGCCGACCATCTTTCCGTCGGCGATTCGATAGCGGGGCTGGAAATGCAGGCGCAGTTCGCCGTGCTTGATCGCGAAACGCAGATCGTTTTCCAGGCGACGACGCTCAATGATCTTGGCATTCATATCACCGGCGTAAAAACGCCAGGTGTTACGACCCGCGGCCTTGGCCTCGTACAGGGCAATGTCCGCATAACGCAGCAGTTCGGCCGCTTTGCTCGCGTCGTTTGGCGCCATGGCGATGCCGATACTGGCGCTGACAAACACCTCTTGCTCATCGATCGCGACCGGCCGCTCGATGGATTCGATCAGGCGATGACAGAGTGCCTCGACTTCGTCCTGGGAACTGACGTCGGTGAGGATCAACACAAACTCATCCCCGCCGACTCGGGCGACAAGGTCGCCGTGGCGTACGCAATCCGCCAGGCGGCTCGACACTTCATTCAGAACAAGATCGCCTGCCGCGTGTCCAAGCAAGTCGTTGACCGGTTTGAACCGATCCAGGTCCAGGCTGAGCATGACCAGCGGTGAATCTTCGCTTGGCATTGCCTTGAGCTTACCGTCAAGAAACTCCTGCAGACGTGTCCTGTTGGGTAGCCCGGTCAGGGAATCATGCTGTGACAGAAACTCGATGCGTCGACGGGCTTCGACTTCTTCCGTCACATCAGTGGCTGTACCCCGGAACCCTTTACAGGGCATGTCTCGGGCCGAGAGACGAGTGATTCGCTCCCGTCCCTGGGGATCCACGTAGCGACACTGGATAGTGATATCGGGACGCCGGTTCGGGAGGCTCAGCCACTGAGATAATCGGCCTGATTCAGTACCCAGCAGATCATCCATTGGCGCACCAATCCAGGCATTCTTAGAAAGTCCGGTGACGGCCTCAAATCGCTCCGACAGATAAGTGAAACGCCAGTTCGCATCGATTTCCCAGACCCAGTCCGAGCTGGCCTCGACCACGTCGCGAAAACGCGCTTCGCTGGTGGCAAGGGCCTCCTGACTGTTACGCAGCGATGCGTAGCTGGCGTCCAATGTGAGCGCAGCGACAGTCGCGCGCCGCAATATCACCCAGGTCATCAGGCACACCAATAACGCGGCGATGCCAATCAACGGCAACCCTATTCCCAACAAGCGCAGACCGGGCCTGGACGAAACCCAACGCAGATTGCCGACGGTGCCGTCATCGCCCAAGGCAAAGAGCGACTTTGGATCAACGTCATCGGCGGTGGCGACATGCAAGCCATTTACCCCGAAATCGTTGCCTATCGCCTGGAGTTTGGCGTCTTCCAGCATGTCCACGAAAATCAGCACCGACGGCAGTCGGTCATCCGCCGTCACGGTCGGATCCGTCCCCGGTGTAATCGCGGCGGCCGCAACGAGGGCCGGTACGCCGCCAATTTTGACGAAGGCGGTGATCGGCGTTTCTGATTCCGCGCCCGCACGCGCCTTGTCGAGAATCGAGTCAACGGAATGCCCAAGCCACTGGGCGAGCTCGACGGATTTCAGCTCGCCTTTGACGACCGAGTAAACCGTGCGGTTGACGTCATTGACGACAAACAGGCCCTGGATGCCAAAATCCGCGTAAAGCGTGGAGCCAACGTTTTGTCGCACGAAGGCCCAATTGGGGTCCACTTGGGTGTGCAGGTGCTTGTATGCATCACCCCAAAATGCGTAATCCTTGACGGTCAGGCGCAGGGATTTTTCCAGCGATTGCACCGCTTTCTGCGTGTAGAAAGCACTTTCGGCCTCCTCCGTATGGTCTAAATCCCGGGCAAGAAAAACCAGTGAAACGCTGGCCAGCAAAAACACACCGGCCAGTAATCCCACGAACTTGAATAGAGAGGCCCGAGCCAACGATACGCTCGTACGGTTGGAGAGGGAGGAAACGATAGAAGCGAGATTGTTCGGCATGATTTACCGCAGGTCGTTGGTGCAAGGCGCTTGCATACAACGCTATCGGCGGCGTTGGGAGATCTATGAGCGATCTCGTTTTCTAAGCCGCCATTTGCGACAGAAGGCTCTATTGCGGCTGAAACGTCTGAAGATACGCCAACAGGTTGTCGACTTTTTCCGGATCGCTGAGCCCCCAGAAAATCATGCGGGTGCCGGGCACGACGGATTTTGGCGCTTCAAGGTAGGCGGTCAGGGTTTCGCGGGTCCAGACGATGCCGGCTGATTTCATGGCATCGGAGTATTGGTAATCCGGGGTGCTGCCGGAATGACGGCCAAATATGCCGTTGAGCTGCGGCCCGAACGAACCTCGCGCCGATTCGCCGACCTGATGGCAGCCGCCGCACAGACGCGGGAACAATTTCGCGCCTGCTTCAGCATCGCCGGCCGCGTGAGCGGGTGCGCCTGACAACCCGGCGTGGAGTACCAAGGCCAAGATGAGTGCTGCGGCTTTGTTCATCTGTTGCTCCGAAAAATCTGTGGCTTGTCACGGGTGAGTCAATTGGCGGCCGGTTGAAACTTCTTCCGGTAAGCCGCCGGGAGCAAACCTACGCGCTGGCGGAAGAGTCTACGGAATGAATTACCGTCTTCGTAGCCCACGGCGTAAGTGATGCTGTCCAGGGTCATGCGGGTGGATTCGAGCAGTTGCTTGGCTTTTTCCAGGCGCAGCGTTTGCAGGTAGGTAATGGGCGTGTAGCCCGTGGCGTCCTTGAAGCGCCTTTTGAAGTTGCGCACGCCAAACCCGAATCGCTGGGCGACATCATCAATCAGCAGCGGCTGATCGAAGTGCTGCTCCAACCAGTTTTGCGTGCGCAGGATGTCACTGTCCCCGTGGTTCTTCGGCAATGACCACATGACATACACCGACTGCTCGCTGCGCACCGTGTCGACCAGCAAGTATTTGCCACACTTTTGCGCCAGCTCCAATGAGGCGAAACGGCGCACCAGGTGCAGCAAAAGGTCCATGGCGGCACTCGCGCCACCGCTGGTGATCACGCGATTGTCTTCGCAGAGGATCTGCGTTTCCTCCAGGCAGGCTTGGGCATAGCGACGACGAAACAGGTCTGCAAACGCCCAGTGCGTGGTCGCCCGGACACCGTCCAGCAAGCCTGCTTCGGCCAGCATGAACGCCGCCGTACACATTGACGCCACCACCGCGCCCTGTGCGTGTTGTTGACGCAGCCAAGGCCCGTGGGCCGAAAAGGTCGGCAAGGCGTCCTTCAAGGTGAAAAGAAATCCGGGAATCAACACCAGATCGGTTCGCGGGATCTTGCCGGTGGACCGATCCACCCGCAGCATCTGCCCTCCCCACGCGGCGACATCATCGCCATCAAGGGAAGCGGTCATCACATCAAAAGGCGCGCCGGCCGTGTCGGCAAACAGATTCGCGGCGCTGAGGACTTCCAGGGCCATGGTTGCGCTGGCGGCGGAACATTGGTCCGCGAGTAAAAGCGTGACATGCATACAGGACCTCGTTGCGCTTTTCGCATGTAATAAGTCATTTGCGCACCTACCTTACCCGATTCCTGCGCCGTAAAGTGCCGGGGTCATTCAATCTTCGGCGTACTTATGAATCTCTGGTTCCGACTGTTTCTCATGCTGTTTCGTCGTCCGTGGCGCAAGCCGGTCGACGCCCTGGCTACCACCGTCATCCGCCTGCGCGTATGGCCGCTCGACCTCGACCTCAACCGCCACGTGACCAATGGCCGCTATTTCACCCTGGCCGACATCGGACGCTTGGACTATGTGCTACGCAGTGGCGCATTCCGGGTGGCGCTGCGCAATAAAGCCGTGCCGATCGTGGGCGATACCTGGGGCAAGTTCCGTCGCGAGCTCAAGCTGTTCGAAGCGTTCGAGATCCACACGCGGATGCTTGGCTGGGACGATAAATGGAGCTTTATGGAGCACCGCTTCATCAGCAAGGGACGCGTGGTCGGCGTGGTCGTGATGCGCGGACTGTTTCGCGCGGGCAAAGGCCAGGTTGCTCCCGGCGAGTTCGCCCGGGAGCTGGGTCTGGCGCAACAGTCGCCGTCGATGCCCGCGTGGCTGACAGACTGGTCGCAAAGCTGTAACGACATGAGCCGTGAGCTTCGAGAGGAAGAAGGTCAGCCCGCCCGGCGCCCGCAGGCGGTCGAATAAGTTGAGTGCGCCCGTTATCCTGTGTCTCCCGATATTTCACCGGAGACACCTGTGCCACCCCTGACCGCCCGCGAGGTTTACCAGCCATTGCGCGATGCCGCGCTGCAAGTCCGGCCGCTAAAGCGCCTCGACGAACAGCCCGAACCTGGCCATGTGCACATCGATATCGAAGGCTGGCGCCTGAGCCTCCTCTTCGAGGGCAATCGCCTGCGCCACTGCCAACGATGCCAAAGCCCGGACGGTCGCACAGGTGAGCTCGACAGCTGGCAACGTTACGGCACCGATCCGGTGAGTTTGCTCAGCACCTGGGAGCTGGCGCAGATTGAACGGCTGTGCGCTGAAGTCACTCAATAACGCCCTCAAAGCGCTTCAACGAAAACGCCGACAGATCCAGGTCACTGCTGCCCCGCACACACCATTGCGCCAACGCCTCCCCCAGCGCGGCGGAATGCTTGAAGCCATGCCCGGAACAGGCGGACACCACCAGGGTATTTTTCAGTGAGGGATGCTCGTCGATGATGAAGTGGCTGTCCGGCGTCACGGTGTAGGCACACACCGCCGACTTGGCGACCCGCGAGCTGACACCGGCGATCTTGCCGCGCACGTGGGTGTCGAACATCTCTTGTGCTTCGGCGGCGCTGACGGTTCTGTCCAGCGTATCGGGCGACGATTGTTCGCTGTACTGCTCGGTCGCGACTTTCAGGCTGTTCTCGCCGGGCAAGGGGGGAAAACCATAGCTTGCATCATCGCCGGCCCCCTGATGGCGGATGAACGTCGGCGAGACCGGCGCAAATTGTGCCGTTTCTTCCAGCTCGAACCAGAACAGTGTCTGACGACACACCCGCAGCAAACGGTCGAAGGGGGCGCCGAGCAAATCCTGGGACCACATGCCGGCGCTGATCACCACCTTGTCGGCAACGATCGTGCGCTGATCGGTCGTGATCGTGACGCCCTGCTCGTCCGAGCGGATCTGCGTGACGGTTTCGCCCTTGAGCAGCGTTGCGCCCAGTGCTTCGGCGAGCTGCAGCTGCACGGCAATGCAGCGCTCGGGCCGGACATAGCCGCCACTGGGTTCGAAGTAGCCGACCGCTGTGTCCAGCACCGGTGAAAACTGCGGGAAGCGCTGGCGAATCTGCTCCGCCGACAACCGCTCGTGTTCGATGCCGTGGGTTTGCGCCAAGTGCAGGGTGCGGTGGGTGAAGTCGCTGGCATCGTCAGCGTCGTAGTCGGGGCCAGAGGTCATGACCAGCACGCCACATTGTTCGAACAGCGACTCGCCGGACAACGCTTCGAGTTCGCGCCAGATTCGGTGGGAATTGCGCACGATGGGCAGATAGACGGCGCCCTCCCCGACCGAAAGCCGGGTGATACGCGTGTCGCCGTGACTTGAGCCTTGATCGTGGGGAGGATGGTGGCGGTCGACGCCGATCACATTAACGCCGGCCTTGGCCAGTTGATACAGAGTGGCAGCGCCCATCGCGCCCATGCCGAGAACCGCTACTTCACACCGATGTTCCATCCATGCCCCCATCGAAAACCAGATGATTGAAAAGCCGACAGCATAGGCGGTTCGTTCTGATTTTTCAGTGGCGGCACAGATGATCTCCAGCAACATCGCAAACGCCGGATTGTCGTTGTTCTCTCGGTTCGGGAAGGTTGGAGGGGTTGAGCTGGTTCGGGTCGAGTCAGAATTCGCTGGGGTTTATCGAGGTTTAAACATCGCCGGAAGGTGTCTGTTTAAGCGAGCTCAAGGTTACGTCCTGAAAGCTACAAAACCTTGCGCCGTTGCCTACGACTGCACCAGAATCCACCGGCTTGTGCGCCTGGGGGCTGCTCGGTAACTTGATTCCCGTCACTGCTCATCAGTGATCGGGTTTAGTCGCCCGGGTTAACTCAGTTGCGTGCATCTGTCATTCAGGACTTTCATTCCTGTACTTGATGGTGGCTGTACGCAGGGCGCCCTCGGGCGCGCCGGATTGCTGAGTTTCCCGGTCGACTAACCTGCGTGCAGCTGCCTCCCCTTTGTTTAGTCGCAAAAAGGGCGGCACCCAATTGGAAACTCAGCATATGTTCAAAGTAACGCCCAACCCACCGGACACCGATCCGGCCTCCCCGTATGAACCCGATTCAAAAAAATTCCACGAAGCCGCCGAGCGAGCGCTTGACTACCACTTCCCGTCGAACGCCGACATCAAAGCCGCACCGCGAATCCGTAGCACCCTGTTTTCCGTTGACCCTGAGGCCACGGCCGAAACTTTGGCGGTGTATCTGGTCGAGACGCTGGCCTCGGTCGACGTGATGGTCCATCAGTTGGTGGATCATCTGGAGGGTGAATCGCGTTATGCCCTGCTGGGGATTTCCAACAGCATCATGGTCGCGGAGATCACCGCGAATCGGGTGCTGGATAAGATCGATCCGCCGGCGTAGAGGCGGTTTGCTGTGCAGCGGTCCCTTTTGGGGGCCGCTATCGCAAGAGGCTCTTTCCCAAAGGGCCATGAAAGCGCCGCCACTGGCCGCGCGCCCTCCATTGCGCATACCATGCGCGACTCTAAAAAATTCAGATAGGCCCCCATGATCAAAGCCAGTCTGCGCAGCCACCTGACACTTTGGTTTGCCGGTTTGTCGCTGCTTACGCTGCTGAGCGTGGGTTTCTATGTCGGCCACATCGCCACCGAGCAGATGAAGCAGGCAAGCGGCAATGCCTTGTTGAGCACCGCCCGATCTGCCGCTGAGCTGTTGGGCGCGCAGTTGCGTGAGCGGCAGCTCGAAGTGTCCCTGCTCAGTCGCGCCCCGCTGTTCAGGCATGGTGACCTCGACGATCCGGACATCCTGTCGTCGATGGAACTGCGTTCGCAGTCCCGCGCCGAGTATGCGTGGATGGGCGTGGCGGACGCCGACGGACGCGTGCGCCAGGCTGTAAATAATCTGCTGGTCAATCAATCGGTAAAAGAACGCCCCTGGTTTCAGGCCGGGTTGCGCGGCGCCTATACCGGCGATCCTCACGAGGCGGTCTTGCTGGCCAAACTGTTGCCGGGCACCGCCAATGGCGAGCCGCTGCGCTTCATCGATTTCGCCGCGCCGATACGCAATGCCGAGGGCCAGGTGATCGGCGTGCTGGGCGCTCATGCCCATTGGAGCTGGGTGACGCGCATTGTCGACGCAGCCGTGCTGCACAAAGGCACGACGCCTGAGGTGCAAGCACTGATTGTCGACCACGACGGCAAAGTGCTCTACCCGGAATCGCTCATGGGGCAACAACTGGCCAACATGCCGCAGGCACAGGAAAACCATTCCGACACTTCGGGCTGGTCAGTGGGCAATGGCTACCTGACCAGCGTTGTCGCCGTGCCGACGCCATCGAGTACGAACCTTGCGTGGTACATCGCTGTTCGACAGCCGCTGGACATTGCGCTTGAGCCGGCACGTATCCTGTTTTACAAGTTGCTGATGCTGGGCGTCATGGCCGCCATCGTGTTCGCGCTGGTGGCGTACTACCTGGCGCTGTACCTCAGCCGTCCGATAGAGCTGCTGGCCAAGTCGGCCCAACAAGTCCAGAACCAACAGCCCGGCGCGACGTTCCCCCGGGAACATTCGGTGCTGGAAATCGCCCAGCTTGGCCAGTCTCTTCAGGGCATGACTCAGTCTTTGCTCGGCAAGGAGCGCGAGTTGCAGGAGGCCAACGCCTCGCTGGAAGCCACCGTCGCCCAACGCACCGCCGCCCTCACCCAGGCCAATGCCGACCTGTTGAAACTGGCCACCCATGACGCGCTGACGGGCGTGTACAACCGGCGGCGGTTCGACGAGAAACTGGTCGAGTGCAGCCTGCTGTATCAACGCACCGGACGCCCGTTTGCGTTGCTGTTCATCGACGCCGATCACTTCAAGCAAATCAACGACACCCACGGTCATGCCATCGGTGATGAAGTGCTGCACCAACTGGCCCGCCTGATTCAGGACAATACCCGCGCCACGGATTTCGTGGCCCGCTACGGTGGCGAGGAATTTGCGGTGCTGTTGCCGGAAGTCGAGGAGCCCGAGAGCCCCGAGATCGTGGCAGAAAAGATCCGCGCCGCGATCGCCACCGCTACCTTTGCCTCGGTCGGTGGTCAGGTCACGGTCAGTATCGGCATTGGCCTTGCCGAAACTTCCGATAGCAACGCCACGGCGCTGATCAATCGCGCCGATCAGCAGCTCTATCAGGCGAAGCGGGCGGGAAGGAATCGGGTGTCTCGCAATGCCGGCGTTGCTGACCGCCACTGACTGCCGCGATTTCTTGACTTCCAGCACAGAAAAAGCCCGGGGGAATCGTAATGCTGGGGGTGTTTTGGGGTTTGGGGTTTGGGGTTTGGGTACATATCCGTTTTTTTGGTAATGGCGGCTATTGGTTCCGCTCTTACAGCGGGTCACTTGGAAAAGCGCCAAGTAACCAAGCGCTTTTGCCCCTGACGTTCGGTGCCTCGCTGTGGCTCGGCATGCCCTCGCTCCGGTCCTGCTCCGTGGGCCCGCCGCCATCGGCCATCC
>NZ_CATKQW010000010.1:0-73993 GCF_949767865.1 Pseudomonas sp. IT-P294
AGGGCATGCCGAGCCTTGGCGAGGCACCGAACGTCAGGGGCAAAGCGCTTTGGTTACTTTCGCGCTTTTCGAAAGTGACCCGCCGTCAGGGCGGAACCATAAGCCGCCATGACCGCAAAAACGGATATGTACCCAAAGCCAACCCCAACCCCAACCCCAAAACTTTCTAAAGTAAACAGCATTAGCCGCTGGGTGCTATCCAGTAGAAAAACGAATCTCAGACACCCGCCGAAAACCGGTCACGGCTGTTGGTCAGGTGCAGCCACATGGCGGCGCGCGCCGCGTCCGGGTCCTGACGCTTGATGGCGTTTAGAATCGCCTCATGTTCAAGATTCGCGAGCTGCCCCAGCTTGCTCAAATCCGCCGCACCACGCTCGGCCGCATTGACCCGGGTACGCGGAATCATCGCACTGCCCAAGTGCTGCATGATTTCAGTGAAGCACACGTTACCCGTGGCTTCGGCAATCAACAGGTGAAAACGCTTGTCAGCTTCAACACAGCTGTCGTTGTTAGCGAGCAGACTCTGATAGTCATCAAGCGCTTCGCGCATTTGCGCCAGTTGCTGATCGGTGCGACGCATCGCCGCCAGCGCCGCGGCCTGGGTTTCCAGGCCCATGCGCAACTCCAGAATGCTACGCACCCCGAGGGCCGTATCGACATTAAGGCGCAACCCCTGCTCCGGTGCGCGTTCCAGCACAAAGGTGCCAATACCGTGACGGGTTTCCACCAGGCCCGAGGCCTGCAACTTCGAGATTGCCTCACGCACCACGGTACGACTGACCCCGTGCTCCTGAACAATCGTGTTCTCCGACGGCAGCTTGTCCCCCGGCAGCATCTGGCCGAGCAAGATGCTCTGGGTCAGTTTGGCCACCAGGTCGTGAGCCAGATTGTGGGTGCGCTTGCGGGCAGGCGCGTCGAGGTCTTCTTGCATGGTGATCGTCCGATGGCAGGGCTATCGGAATCGTAGCACTGAGCCCCACTGGAATCTCAAGAAAAGCTCGCTCAACTTGTATGACAACACTCAAGAAAGGCCACATTTCAAAGTCAACAACAGGCCAACCCAAAGGAAAAAAATATAGATAACTGCGCCTATAGCGCCATTTTGTTGGATCTAAGCGCTTGCGCACCGAAAAAATCTAGTTGTATGATGTCTGTCAACACGCAACACCTCAGCTTCACCCCGCATAAAAATAATCAGTGGGAGAAAAACCAAGTGACTACATCCATATCCGGGATGCACGACGGCGCCGATTCGGTCCTGAAATCCGCCATCTCGAAAGTGAAACGCCATGTCCTGCCGCTCTTCGTCATCATGTTCATCGTCAATTACATTGACCGCGTGAACATCGGCTTCGTCCGCGCCCACATGGAGCAAGACCTGGGCATAGGCGCTGCCGCCTACGGCCTCGGTGCCGGTCTGTTCTTCATCGGTTACGCGCTGTTCGAAGTCCCCTCCAACATGCTTCTGCAAAAAGTCGGCGCACGCATCTGGCTGACCCGGATCATGCTGACCTGGGGCCTGGTAGCCGCCTGCATGGCCTTCATCCAGAACGAAACCCACTTCTACATCCTGCGATTCCTGCTCGGCGTGGCTGAAGCCGGGTTCTTTCCGGGGGTGATTTATTACTTCACCCGCTGGTTGCCAGGCGTTGAGCGCGGCAAGGCGATTGCCATCTTTCTCAGCGGTTCGGCCATCGCTTCGCTGATCTCCGGCCCGCTGTCCGGGTTGCTCCTGCAAGTCAGTGGATTTGGCCTGCACGGCTGGCAGTGGATGTATTTCATCGAGGGGATGTTTTCGGTCGGGCTGTGCGTGTTCGTCTGGTTCTGGCTCGACTCCAAACCCCATGACGCCAAATGGATGACCCGCGCCGAACAAGACGCTCTGGTCAAGGCCATCGATGACGAACAACTGGCCCGCGAAGCCGCGACGCCGATCAAACCGTCGTTGGGCACGCTGCTCAAGGATCGCCAGATCATCCTGTTCTGCCTGATCTACTTCTTTATCCAGCTGACCATTTATGCCGCGACCTTCTGGCTGCCGAGCATCATCAAGAAAATGGGTGACCTGAGCGACGTTCAGGTCGGGCTGTTCAACTCGATTCCGTGGTTATTGTCGATCGTCGGCATGTACGCCTTTGCCTCGCTGTCGGCCAAATGGAAGCACCAGCAAGCCTGGGTCGCTACCGCATTGCTGATCGCCGCCGCCGGGATGTTCATGTCCACCACGGGCGGGCCGATCTTCGCGTTTGTCGCCATCTGCTTTGCTGCGCTGGGTTTCAAATCGGCGTCCTCACTGTTCTGGCCAATACCCCAGGCCTACCTGGATGCACGGATCGCTGCCGGTGTAATCGCGTTGATCAACTCGGTGGGCAACCTCGGCGGTTTCGTCGCCCCCACCACTTTCGGCCTGCTTGAAGAACACACCGGCTCGATTCAGGGCGGGCTGTACGGCTTGGCTGCGACGTCGATCATCGCGGCAATCATCGTCTTCGCCGCACGCAATAAACCGAAAACGGCGCCCGCCGTTGCGCTGGGCAAACCAACGCCCAACCACGCCTGAATCGCGATTTACAAGGACATGACAATGAACGCACAAGACACCGCAAAAGCCCCGATCATCACCAGCATGCAAGTGGTGCCGGTGGCCGGTCATGACGGCATGCTGCTCAACCTGAGCGGCGCCCACGGACCGTTTTTCACCCGCAACATCGTGATCCTCAAGGACAACGCCGGCCACACCGGCGTCGGCGAAGTGCCGGGGGGCGAGCGTATTCGCCAAACGCTGGAAGACTCACGCTCCCTGGTGGTTGGCAGCCCGATCGGCACGTACCAGAAGATCCTCAATCAGGTCCGCCAGACCTTCGCCGATCGCGACGCCGGCGGTCGTGGCCTGCAAACCTTCGACCTGCGCATCACCATTCACGCGGTCACCGGCCTTGAGGCCGCCCTGCTCGACTTGCTCGGCCAGCACCTCGACGTGCCGGTCGCCGCCCTGCTCGGCGAAGGCCAGCAGCGCGATGAAGTGAAGATGCTCGGGTATCTGTTTTATGTGGGGGATCGCAACCAGACCGACCTGGCTTATCGCAGCGAACCGGACGCCGACAACGACTGGTTCCAAGTGCGTCACGAAAAAGCCATGACCGCTGACGCCGTGGTGCGCCTGGCCGAAGCCGCGCACGCTCGCTACGGCTTCAAGGACTTCAAACTCAAGGGCGGGGTACTCAGCGGCGATGAAGAGATCGAAGCCGTCACCGCGCTGGCTGAAAGCTTTCCCGAGGCGCGCATCACGCTCGATCCGAATGGCGCCTGGTCACTCAAGGAAGCCATTCGCCTGTGCCGCGACCAGCACCGCGTACTCGCTTATGCCGAGGACCCGTGCGGCGCGGAAAATGGCTATTCGGGGCGCGAAGTCATGGCTGAGTTCCGCCGCGCCACTGGCCTTAAAACCGCGACCAACATGATCGCCACCGACTGGCGGGAAATGGGCCACGCGATCCAGTTGCAATCGGTGGACATCCCGTTGGCCGACCCGCACTTCTGGACGATGCAGGGCTCGGTGCGCGTGGCGCAGATGTGCCACGAATGGGGCCTGACCTGGGGCTCGCACTCCAACAACCACTTCGACATTTCCCTGGCAATGTTCACCCACGTCGCGGCGGCCGCGCCAGGTGAAATCACCGCCATCGACACACACTGGATCTGGCAGGACGGCCAGCGCCTGACCAAGGCGCCGCTGCAAATCGTCGGAGGTTGCGTGCAGGTGCCGAAAAAACCGGGGCTGGGGGTTGAACTGGACCTGGACCAATTGGCCAAGGCCCATGAGTTGTACAAAGGCATGGGCCTGGGCGCGCGCGATGACAGCGTGGCCATGCAGTTTCTGATTCCAGGATGGAAGTTCGATAACAAGCGGCCGTGCCTGGTGCGCTAGACCCTCGCAGCACCGAAAACCCCCTGTGGGAGTGAGCCTGCTCGCGATGAGGCCATAACATTCAACATCATCGTTGACTGTTACACCGCCATCGCGAGCAGGCTCACTCCTACAGGGGCAATGGTATTCGTCAGTTCGTCCTGGCCGCTTGCTGCAGCCATTCCTTGAACGCCGTCATCGCCCCTGTTTCCGCCCGCGACTGCAAGCGGGTCAGCCAGTAGCTGCCGGTGGTGATGCCAATAGCGAACGGTTGCTCGATCGCCCCTGTCGCCAATTGCCGGGCAAACATCAGCGGCGGCGCCAAGGCCACACCTGCACCCTGTAGCGCGGCCTCCATCATGGCCAGCGAGGAGTCGAAGACGATGCTCCTGGGTGGTGGCGTATGCGGCGGCAACCCGGCAGCCAGAAACCACTCGGGCCACTCGTCCGTGCGATAGGAACGCAACAGCGTCTGCTTGAGTACGTCGACCGGCTCTCGCAACTGCTCGGCGATTTGCGCAACGCAAAGCACCGACAATGGCGCTTCCATCAGCTTTGACGCCTCGATCCCGTGCCACGCTCCGGCGCCAAATCGAATCGCGTAATCCAGCCCTTCAGCCGCCACGTCCACCCGGTTGTTGTGGGTCGACAGGCGCAAATCGATGAACGGATGTTTCGCCTGAAAATCCGCCAGTCGCGGCAATAGCCACCCCACCGCGAACGTCCCAACGGCGCCTACGGTGACCACTTCCCGAAAATGCCCGCCCTCGAAACACCCAAGGGTGTCGGCAATTCTGTCGAAAGACTCGCGCAGCACCGGCAGCAAAGTCTCCCCCTCACTGGTCAGCATCAAGCCACGGGGCAAGCGCTTGAACAGTGTCACGTTAAGCTGGGTCTCAAGGCTTTTGACTTGATGGCTCACTGCCGCGGGCGTGACGTAAAGCTCCACCGCCGCCCGGGTAAAACTCAAATGGCGCGCGGAAGCCTCGAAGGCGCGTAATGCATTCAGCGGCAGATGAGGTCGAATCATGCCTACTCCCAAATTTTTCTAATGGCTAACCCGAAATATCATCGTTTGTCGATTGCGGGTCGACTGCCTAGATTTACCCCGCCCGTTAACGGTACGGTGTTGCAAAACCGTTTGCAGTGCAGCGGTTAACGTCATGACAACTCATGGAGAGTGGTTCACATCATGCTCAAAATCAATCGACCAAGACTCGCGTCCTGCAGCGTTCTCACGCTATTGCTGGGGGCCGGCCACTGTATCGCCGCGACTCAGTCCGACGCTCAGATCGACGCCTTGGTGAAAGCGGCTATCGGGCCGGTCATGCAGCAACAGAACATTCCCGGGGTCGCCATCGCAATCACCCAGAACGGAAAGCAACATTACTTTAACTACGGAGTGGCCTCCAAAGAGGATGGCAAACCCGTCAGCAAAGACACGTTGTTCGAGATTGGTTCGGTCAGCAAAACCTTTACCGCCACCCTTGCGGCCTATGCCCAGGTCAGCGGAAAACTGTCCTTGTCTGATCGTGCTAGCCAGGTTTGGCCCGAGTTGAAGGGCAGTGCATTCGACCACATCAGCGTGCTGCAACTCGGCACCTACACCGCTGGCGGGCTGCCGCTGCAATTCCCCGATGAGGCCGATCATCCAGAGAAAATGCTCGGCTACTACCAACAGTGGAAACCTGTTTATGACGCGGGCAGCCACCGCCTGTATTCGAACCCCAGCCTGGGTTTGTTCGGCTACCTGGCCGCTAAAAGCATGGGGCAATCGTTCGATGCATTGATGGAAAACACCCTGCTGCCAAAACTCGGGTTGAAGCACACCTACCTCAAGGTGCCGCAGGATCAGATGAGCCTCTACGCCCAGGGTTACAACAAGGATAACCAGCCGGTTCGAGTTGGACCGGGTGCGCTGGACTCCGAAGCCTACGGGGTGAAAACCAGCGCTGCGGATCTGCTGCGTTATGTTGAGGCGAACATGAAGCCGGCCGAGCTCGAAGAGCCATTGCCGCAAGCCATCGCACTCACTCACTCCGGTTACTACACGGTTCACGCCATGACCCAGGGGTTGGGTTGGGAGCTCTACAACTATCCAGTCACCCTCGATACATTGCTGGCCGGCAACTCGACAGAGATGGCGATGCAGGCATATAAGGTCCAGTGGCTGAATCCGCCGAAGCCAGCGCAAGACGCCACATGGATCAACAAGACCGGGTCGACCGGTGGTTTCGGCGCCTATATTGCCTTCGTGCCGGCAAAGGATATCGGCATCGTGATCCTGGCCAACAAGAACTATCCGAACCCGGACCGAATCAAGATTGCTCATACGATATTGAGTGAACTGGACAGATAAGCCTGACACCCCTACAGAATTGAGCGGCAGCAACAAAAATGGGCGACCCCTTGAGGTCGCCCATTTTCGTTAACAGGTCGCCATTGACGGAAATGGACGATTGTGTCCATTATGGACAAATACATCCATTCCACCCACAGACAACACATTCCTTTGTGAATCAGGAGATCCGTCATGAAAAAAATAATGTGCCTGGGCTTTGCATTGGCATTGTGTGTCTCGGGTGCCATGGCGGAGAACAAGCCTCTGCGCATTGGCATTGAAGCCGCTTATCCGCCGTTCGCCTTCAAGACGTCTGACGGCAGCATCGGCGGGTTCGACTATGACATCGGCAACGCCCTGTGCGCGCAAATGCAGACAAAATGTGTTTGGGTCGAACAAGAGTTCGACGGCCTCATCCCTTCGTTGAAAGTGCGCAAGATCGATGCGGTGATTTCCTCGATGCTGATTACCGAGGAGCGCAAGCGTTCGGTCACGTTCACCGACAAATACTATTCGAGCCCGGCAAGATTGGTCATGAAAGCCGGCGCGCAAGTCGATGATGATTTCAAACAACTCAAAGGCAAGCGTATCGGCGTGCAGCGCGGAACCTCCCAGGATCGTTATGCCACCGACAAGCTACAACCGCTGGGCGCCGAGATCGTCCGTTATGGCTCCCAGTCGGAGATCTACCTCGACATGCAGTCCGACCGGCTCGACGGCACCATTGCCAACGCCGCGCCACTGCAAGAGGGTTTCCTGAAGATGCCGCAGGGCCAGGGCTTCGCCTTCGTCGGACCGGAGTTGCGTAACAAGGAGTACTTTGGCGAAGGCACCGGCATTGCGGTGAGCAAGGGCAACACCGAGCTGGCCGAGCGGTTCAACACCGCGATCAAGGCCCTTCGCGCGGACGGCACTTACCAGCAAGTTGAGAAGAAGTACTTCGACTACAACATCTATGGCGATTGAAGCCCGGTACGCTGGAGCCCCCTGAATGACAGTCATCGATACCCTGATCCGCAACGCCACGCTCATCGATGGTCGCGGCACGCCGCCCTTTATCACCGATGTCGCGGTGGTTGATGGCAGGATCCATGCAATGGGTCATCTGCCTGACCTTGAGGCCCGCAACGTAATCGACGCACGCGGGAAAATCCTTAGTCCGGGGTTCATCGACGTCCATACCCATGATGATCTGGCACTGATCAAACAGCCGGCCATGCTGCCGAAAATCTGTCAGGGCGTGACCACGGTGATTGTCGGAAACTGCGGCATCAGTGCCGCCGGTGTGCGCCTTCGCGGCGACCCTCCGGACCCGATGAATCTGCTCGGCGAGGCGGCGGACTTCAAATACCCCAGCTTCGCAGCCTATGCCCAGGCCATCGAAGCGGTTCGACCTGCGGTGAACGTCGCGGCGCTGGTGGGACATACCGCGTTGCGTGCCAACCATATGGAACGGTTCGACCGTCCGGCGACGCTCCCCGAGTGCGACGCCATGCGCGACGATCTCAACGCTGCGCTGGAACAAGGAGCCTTGGGCCTGAGCACCGGGCTCGCCTACCGCAATGCCCTGCAAGCACCCAAGGCGGAAGTCGATTACCTTGCGGCCACCTTGCACGGTGTCGGCGGAATCTACGTGAGCCATATTCGCTCCGAAGATGACGAAATCATCGAGGCCATCGACGAAGCCATCGACATTGGCCACGACGCCCGCGTGCCCGTGATCATTTCGCATCTCAAGTGCGCCGGGGCAGGCAACTGGGGACGCAGCGAGGCGATTATCGGCCGGATTGAAAATGCCCGACAGCAGCATCCGGTGGGCTGTGATTGCTATCCCTACGCCGCCAGCTCGACCACCATCGACCCGCGCATCGTGGACGAAAGCTTCAGGATCCAGATCACCTGGTCCACGCCGCATCCAGAAATGGCCGGCAAAGACCTCAAGGACATCGCCTCGCTCTGGGGCCTTTCACACGTCGACGCGGCTCGACGGCTGGAACCGGGCGGAGCGATTTATCACGAGATGAACGAAGCCGATGTGTCGCGCATCCTTGCCTATCCACACACTATGATCGGCTCGGATGGCTTGCCCAACGACCCGCGCCCACATCCCCGGCTGTGGGGCACGTTCCCTCGGGTACTTGGCCATTACAGTCGCGATCAGGGGTTGTTTCCACTGGAGGAAGCCGTGCGCAAGATGACCGGGCTGCCGGCGGAACGATTCGGGCTGCGTGATCGCGGGCAGCTCAGTGTGGGGGCCTGGGCCGACCTTGTCTTGTTCGACGCCGACGATATCCGTGACTGTGCCACCTTCGAACAACCGACATTGCCCCCCCTAGGGATCGAGGCCGTATGGGTCAACGGTGTGTTGTCCTACAGCCAGGGCAAAAGCACCGAGGCACGGAACGGACAATTTATTCGTCGTTGAACCAACCACAGGGCTCAGCAACAGTGAAAAAAGGGCGACCTATTGAGGTCGCCCTTTGTCGTTATTGCGTCAGCTCAATGCCGAGTCGGCGAATGATCGTCAGGCGTAGCGTTTCCCGGATCTAGATTGTCCCGCGCCTGATTCACCAACAACTGCGCTATCCCCGCCAACTGCTGAATCGCCCCCAACATTACCCGGTTCGAGCCGTCCAGCTTGTGGGCGAAATTCGCAATCACGGCATTCAGCGAAGCGAGCGTTTCACTGGCCTGATGCAAGAGCGTGAGCGTATCGACGCCAGGGGCAATCGTGAGAATTTGGTTGATCGGGACGGAACGCCTTGGCTTGCGCACACGAATGTTGGTGTCGCGCCCGCTCGTTTCGCCAAGCCGGACGAGCTTGAGGTAACTGACGTCGGTGGGGCGTTGCGCATCATTTTTGCCGAACTTCTTCATAGACGAGGCTCCTTTCTGGCCATTGGTGTTTTCGTCCCTGGATCCCTCAGTGTTGCGGACTCCCACGTCCGACCGCGATGTGTGCGGTGGCTGACGAAGGCTAACGGCGCGTTCTGACAGAATCCAGTTCACGCATTCCGACAGGACTTGCAGGAAATTTCCGAGACCAATGAAACCAATACGTCTATGCGCGCAACATTCGGTTTTTTTGTAGCCGCTGTCGTGGAAAAAATGGGCGATCGCTTTAGATCACCCATCGTTATTATTGCAGTTGCAATCGTCGTCCGATCACATCCATCAAATCACAACCGTCACGCAGCGGAATCGCCAACACTCGCGCGAAGTCCTGCAACAGCAATGCATCACGACCGATGCCCTCTCCTGCCGAAAGGGTTTCCAGCAGTTGAGTCACGCTGCGAATGCGATACGCCGCGGTGTCATGCAAAACATCTACCGGGGCGTCTGTGTCGATCAGCAACGACGCAATGGAGCAATCAATGCCCGTAATCGGCATGTATCTGGCCATAACTGAATCCCCCCTCAATGCTGAACCGGCGGCTGAATGACGGGCTCACCTTCAGGCGGATCAACATTGTCCAGCGCCTGATTCACCAGCAATTCGGCGATGACCGCCAACTGCTGAATCGACAGCGCCACGTTTCGGTTCGAGCCTTCCAGCTTGCAGGCCAGATCGGTAATCAGGACGTTGAGGGAAGCCAGGGTTTCGCAGGCGTGGCTCAGCAGGGTTGGTGTATCGACGCCGGAGTTCACCGTAAAGATGTGGCTGACAGGATCGACGCGCCTAGGGTTACGTAAACGGGCGCTGACCTTACGTTCTGTAGCTTCGGACAGTTGGATGGGGTCGAGTGGATCACAATCCGCTGGGGATTCGGGGGGATTGGGACTTAATTTTTTCATGTGCGAAGACCCTCGGTAATTATGAAAAACTGCCGATCTCACTTCCACATGAGGGTGGCAGCTGTACGCAGGTGTGGAAGTCCGGGATACCAAGAGAAACCCAGTGCACTCAAGAGTGCTCCTGCGCATAGCCGCCATAAGCAACAATGTTGGCATAAAAAACGCCAACATGTGTTTGCAGGTGCACACGCGCTCTCGGTAATCACCGGACTTCCACATCCGACCGCTGATTTTGCAGCGGCCGACGAAGGTTATCGGCAGGGTCAGCTACGCACCAGTTCATGAAGTACGACACGTCTTGCAGGAAATCTCCGAAGCCTGCGAAGGCCGATACATAGCGTCCTAGGACGCCGGCGATTTGGTAGCTCCGCCCTTTTTCGCCCCCCCTGCGCGCATCTGCCCTTGAACGCCGTTTTTCCGCGACGGGACTATGCTGAATCAGGGCTTGAGGGCTGACATCTGAAAGTGCTGTTGGTCGATGGTCACACGGTAGCGCGCTTGGCGATCGGGATGATTCCGGGCCGTGAAGGCCATGAGATTGTCGGCGAATGCGACAACGGTAAGGATGCGCTCAACAAGGCGTCCGGGTTCAAGCCGGACGCCATTGTGTTCAATCATCGGGCATTTCAGGCGGCTTGGTGGGTTTGCCCGGTTTACCCGGTTTTGTACCCTTGGCGCCCTTGGCAGCCGGCTCGGCTGCAACGGGGGTCGCGACCGCTGGCGCGGCGGCTTCTTTCTCGGCCGCTGGCAAGGCGTCGATGGTGTCGAAAATCTTCTTCAAATCGACCGATTTTGAGTCTTCCCCAGAGCTCTCGAACTTCTTCTCGCCGTCCTTGCCCACCAGGATGACTTTGGGCAACGCCCCCGCACCGAGCTTCAGCGAGCGGATCAGGGCCATGGTGTCCTGTTGACCGAGATCCTTGCCATCGAGCTGGCCGAACATGTTCAACACCGTGTACACCCTGATGTTGCGCTGGGCGACACCGTCCTTGTTGGCCGGATCGTTCAGCGACTTTTTCAGCCCCACCCACACCGGGTCGACGGTGCTGGGAGCAATGACAATCAATGCCCGGGACCTGCCCTTATCAATATCCAGAGGTGAGCCATCATCGGCGGCGAGCAAGGGGCCGGCTAAAGCCAGCAGTGTAGTCAGGACCAAAGACCTGATGAGCATGCGCATCTCCTTTTGATATCCACGCTCTAATGATCGCGCATCGCGGTGATCGTTCCGGGTGACGCACCGCAAATGTGTTTCGCCTTGACCCAAGCTTAGGTCAGGCCGGTCATTGCGCAACAGGCTGGGCTAATCTCATGGTTCAAGAAGACCCGCCTGAACCGCCGTGAGGACCACGCCATTAGCGCTCAGTTGAATCACACCATCGTCTGGTGTCGTGACAAACAGACCTCCGCAAACTATTTGACGGAAATGCTTGGGCTGCCCCGCGCGCAACCGTTCGGGCCGATGCTGATCGTCAAGCTCGACAATGGCGTGTCACTGGATTTCTACAACAACGACCCGCCGATCGCGTCCCAACACTACGCTTTTTTAATCGGCGACGAGGATTTCGATGCGGCGTTCGCACGCCTGCAAGCACGCCAGCAAACCTGGTGGGCGGATCCCGGCAAACAGCGACCAAACGAAATCAATGACTACGGCGGTGGGAGACGGGTGTATTTCGATGACCCGGACGGGCATCTGCTGGAGATTTTCACCCGCGAGTGATGCGGCTGAAGGCCCCCCGAAAGACTCGAAGAGGGCAGGATGACTTCCAGCACCTGGCTTATAAAGAAATCGGTAGGCGTGCCGATAATCCAAAATAACTTCAGGTGCCTGTACGTTGTTTTGGGCGATGAGCAAGGAACACAAAATGATGTCTTCTCGTCAGTACGCCCTCAAGGCATCGGACGTGACGCTTTGCGCTCTGGTATGCCTGGCGGGAGTGGCCGTCACGGCATTGGTATTGATTCTTTTCGTTGGGTCAGAGCAGCGCACCGTTAGCGTTGCGTTCCAACTGGAGGTCGACGAACGATTCAGTCGCCTTCAACGACGTTTTAATACTCAGGTCTTGAAACTGGACGTTGTAAGGCGTTTTTTTATCAACGCCGACGATGTCACTGAAAAGGAATTTCTGGGATTCGTCACGCCACTGGTTGAAGAGAACGAAGCCTATAGCTGGGTGCCGAGGATTCTCGAAAAGGATTTACAAACGTTTCGCGCCAAGGCGCTCCTCAACGGCACCAGTGACTTTTCATATCATGAAATCAATCCCGTGACCGGCGAAATAGTCCCCCTCGCGAGTCGGCCTGAACACTGGATATTGCTCTACCTAATGAAGCGCGATGACGTGAAGATCGTACCTGGCATGGATGTTCTGGCTCGCCCGGGTCGCCAAGCCTTGATGAGCAAGGCAAGAGAAACACATCAAATAGTCGTGTCGGAACCGTTGAAAATGACCAATGGGCAGGCGGGGGTTTTCTTTGTCGCCCCCGTATTCCACGAGTCCTCCAAGGCGCCATTGAATGATGATGGTTTGCAGGGGTTCGTAATCTCCACCGTGCGTCTGGCTGCTTTGATGGAGCAAGGCATTCCATTACCAAGCCTGCAACGATTGAACGTGACGCTTTCATTGACCGACAAGCAGCATCAGGGGACAAATATGTATCAGAGCCTGGAGCCAGCGACCCCTTCAAGGCTCTATGCGCAGCGGCTGCTGAAAGTAGCTGACCAAAATTACTTGCTGCAGTTTCGGCCAAGCTCAACATTTCTGGTCGCCAACAGCCACCCACTGTATATCAGCATGATTGTCGTGTTCGGAGCAGGGTTGACGCTGCTGATGACCTTGTTGGTTTACTTGCTGATCACGCAACGTGCACGCGCACTCTCGCTTGTTGATGAGCGCACCCAAGATTTGCGTTTACTGAACATTACCGACCACCTGACCGGGGTTTATAACCGCCGATACTTCGAAGAATTGATGGAGCGCCTGCTCACCGAGGCTAACGTGCGATACCAGCCTGTGTCGTTGATCATGTTCGACATCGATCACTTCAAGTACATCAACGACCGCTGGGGGCATCAGTGTGGTGATAACGTTCTGAAGTCGTTGTGCACACGAATACGCTCGGCAACACGCAAAACCGACCTGCTGTGCCGAACGGGCGGAGAAGAGTTTGCATTGATCTGCCCGGATAGCGAGCTGGACAATACAAGACTGCTGGCAGAGAAGCTTAGAGTTCTGATAAGCACCCTCCCATTTGATGAGACAGGACAGGTGACCTGTAGCTTCGGCGTTGCGACGTGGATTCCATCGGAATCATTTGACGCCTTCGTTCGGCGTGCGGACAGCGCTATGTACAGCGCTAAATCAAGTGGTCGTGATCAAGTCCAGCTTGCCGATTCGTAACAGGCTGGATGTCGGGTTGTGTTCTTGGGAAAGACTACTGCTCAAGTAAAACCTTGCCGCTCGCGTAGAAATTCCTCCAACTCCTTGATCGGCAGTGGCCGGCTGAAAAGATAGCCTTGCACCTGATCGCAACCGTTCGCGCGCAGGAATGCCAGTTGCTCAGGGGTCTCCACCCCTTCTGCGATCACTTGCAGATTGAGACTGTGCGCCAACTCAATGATCGTCCTGGCAATAGCGGCGTCTTGGGGGTTGCTGGTCACTTCACGGATGAAGGCGATATCGATCTTCAGTTTGTCGATCGGGAATCGTCGCAGGTACGCAAGGCTTGAATAGCCGGTGCCAAAATCGTCGATCGAGACCTTCACCCCCAGATTTTGCAGGGTCTGCAAACTGGCAATGGTGTGCGAGGTGTTTTCCATCAACGAACTTTCTGTCAGCTCGATTTCAAGCCAGTGCGGATCGATCCGATGGTCGATCAGCGCCTGCCGGATGCTGTCGATCAGATCACCTTCGATGATCTGCTGGCCGGAGACGTTGACCGCTACCTGGAGAGGCCCCTTCCCTGCGCTTCGCCATTCGGCGATTTGCTTGCACACACAGGTAATCACCCAATTGCCGACCTCGCTAATCAGCCCGAGGTTTTCCAGCATCGGCACGAACACCGCCGGAGAGACATTGGATTGCCCCGGACGTGGCCAGCGCAACAAGGCCTCCAGTCCGCACACCTGGCCGTCGACCAAGCCAATCTTGGGTTGGTAAAACAGCTCAAACGCCTGCTGTTGCACGGCCTCACGCAAGGCGATTTCCATCTCTTGCCGCGCCGATGCATCCACATTCATTTGTGCCGTGTAGAAACGAAAAGTGTCCCGACCGACCTTCTTCGCCTGGTGCATGGCGGTGTTCGCGTGTTTGATCAACCCGTGTGCGTCGTCCCCATCATTTGGGTACAGCGCTATGCCGATACTGGCGGTCATCGCCGTCGACTGCCCGTCGAGCAGAAAAGGCTCGCGCAGCGTCTCGCGTATGCGCTCGACAGTTTGCAGGGGATCTGCCTGGCCCTCGCGAATCATCAGGATCAACGCAAATTCGTCACCGTCCATGCGCCCCACTGTGTCGCTGACATTAAGGCAGTTGGTCAGTCGCTGCCCCAGCTCTGCCAGCATTTGATCACCCAACAGGTGGCCCCAGGTTTCGTTCACGCTACTGAAATCGTCCAGGTCGACGGTCACCACCGCCAGCTGCCAATGACTGAGCGACGCCTGGGTAAGGCCCATTTGCAACGTGGTGAAAAACAGGTTGCGATTGGGCAGCCCGGTCAACGTATCGTAATGGGCCATTTTCAGCATGCGCTGATCGTTTTCCTTACGCGCAGTGATGTCACGCGCAATGCCGACGATGATCCAGTCATCCCCGGTTTTGTAAGCCTGGCGGTGAACTTCTACCGGAAGGAAACTGCCGTCCTTGCAGCGGATACGCGTTTCCGTGGCTTCGCTGGGGCCTCTGCCGGCGATGATCTGATCATATAAAGCCTCCAGCTGTTCGATGGAGTCTTCGCCGAGATCGGCCGGTGTCTTGCACAAGAGCTCTTGCGGGGTGTAGCCAAACACTTGGCAGGCATGTCGGTTGAACTCGATCAGACGCATGGTGCTGCGATTGATCAGGAAGATAGCGTCACCCGACACGTCCATGGCCGAACGAAAACGTTCAAGGTCGATGGTGCGCTGTTGCAGTTGCTCTTCCAGCATCAGGCTGTGGTTTTTCAGGTAATCGCCAAAGGTCTTGAGCCTTAAGAGGTTGCGCACCCGCAGCCACAACTCGGCACTTTCCACGGGTTTACTGAGGAAATCTTCGGCGCCTGCTTCCAGACCGGAAATACGCGCACTGTGCTCACCGAGAGCGGACAGCATGATGATCGGGATGTTTGACGTGGCCTTGTTCGTCTTGAGCTGGCGGGCAACTTCGAAACCGTCCATGCCCGGCATCATGATATCGAGCAGGATCAAGTCCGGCGGTTGTTGTGCGACCGCCAGAAGAGCTTCTTCGCCCGAGTGGGCTGTTAACGTCTGATACCCCTGATGCTGTAATAGCACCTGCAACAATTTGCAGACATGGGGTTCATCGTCAACGATCAATAAAGTAGCGCAAGTGTCCGACATGTAGAGAGCTCAAGTAGAGGGCTGTTGAGGCAGATTGTTTTGCAGCAACGTGTCGATGACCCGGTAGAGCTCTTTGTAGCGCAGAGGTTTGATGATGTAAGCGTTACACCCCGCCAGACGGGTTTTTTCTTCATCTTCTTTCATGGCCATGGCGGTGAGCGCAATTACCGGAATCGCCGCTGTCAGCGCATCGCTCTTGAGCAATGAGGTGGCCTTGAGGCCATCAATTCCCGGTAACTGGATGTCCATGAGAATCAGCGCCGGCTGAAGCTCACGTGCCAGCTTCAGAGCGGTTTCTGCATCCGTCGCGCATATGACGCTGTGGCCGGCACTGGTGAGCAGCAGCCGGGCCAGGCGCATGTTGGCGGCGTTGTCTTCGACGATCAGGATTTCAGCCACGGCGCCTCCACATTGATTGAACGACGGATAGGCAACCACGCCACAAATCGGGCGCCTGCTCCTTCAAGACTGGCAACCGCGACACTGCCGCCATGGAGCTCGGTCAATTGCTTGACCATCGCCAACCCCAGGCCTGTGCCCTCGAATTTACGTGCCAGACTGCTGTCGATCTGGCTGAATGCCTTGAACAACTTGTCCATATTGCTCTGGGCGATACCAATGCCGGTATCGCTGACACTCAACTCCAGAAACTGCTCGAAACCGCTGTCCGGAATCGGGAAACCCTGCACGGGCCAATCCCCTTCGAGCGTCCCGACATGTGCACGCGTCACCTGGCGCACCGCCAATGTCACCACGCCTCCTGGCGCGCTGAATTTTACGGCATTGGCCAGCAGGTTGTAGATGATCTGTTTGGTCTTGCGCAAATCAAGTTCAAAGCTGCCGAATTCGGTATCGGCGTCGAGTTTCAACTGGATGCGTTGCAGTGCGGCTTTCTCACGCACGATCAGCAGGCTGTTGCTCAGCAAACCTTGCAGTTCAACGGGCTCCAGCTCCAGCTTCATCATCCCGGCTTCGACCTTGGACAGGTCAAGGATGTCATTGATCAGCGACAGCAAGTGTTGGCCGCTGTTGAAAATGTCGCCTATGTATTCGCGCTGTGTCTCGGTCATGTCTCCGACCATGCCGTCCCTGAGTGCTTCGGAAAAGCCGATGACGGCGTTCAAAGGCGTGCGCAGTTCATGGGACATGGTGGCGAGGAACTCGGACTTCATGTGGCTGGCATGTTCGAGCTCGATATTCTTTTCTTCCAGCGTACGCTCGAAACGCTTGCGCTCAGTCACATCACGGGCAGCCGCGAACACACCTTGCAACTTGCGGTCACGGTCGTGAAAGGTCGCCGCGTTATAGGACACAACGGTTTCGGTGCCGTTGTAAGCGCGCACAGTGAGTTCGTAATCGCTGACTTTGTTTTCACTGAGCACGCGTTTGATTGCCGCATCGGCGCGCGCCGGATCGGTGAAAAAGTTTTTGCAGGGTGCGCCAATCAATTCGTCCCGGGTACGGCCGGTGAGCGCCATCATTTGTTTGTTGACGTCGGAAATGATGCCCTGCGGATCCGTCATCATCAGGGCATCGATATTCGACTCGATCAACGAGCGCGTATAAAACTGCTGATCGCGCAAACGCTGATCCAGCAGGGCCTGGGCCGCTTCCTCCTGTTTGCGCGCGGTGTTATCGGTGCCGATCAGCAAGTAACCGATAATGGTTTCCGTGCTGTCGCGCAACGAGGTGACCGACACCATCGCCGAGAGGCGACTGCCGTCCTTGCGAATGTAGGTCAATTCATAAATATCTTCGATGCCGCGGGAGGCCTTGAATACCAGTGCTTCGAAGCCTGGCGTGATCGGTGTCTTCAGTTCAAGGCTCAGGGCGGCTGCGCGGGTAATCAATTCGGCGGGGTCGGAGATATCGGCCGGCGTGATCCGGTTGACCACGTCTTCAGACTGATAACCGAGCATGCGCTCGGCGCCGACATTGAAGATTTGGATAACGCCTTTTTCGTCGGTGGCGATACTGGAAAAGTAGGCACTGTTAAAGATTGCGTCTTGAAGGGCGCCGGTCTTGAGCAAGGTTTTCTGCCGGCGAAACTCGACAATCTTCTCAGCGCGAGACAGAGGCTCGGGGGGCGGATGGTCTACTGGCGGCGTGTCCAATGATTCGTTTCCCGTTAACTCGCGAACCTGACCGTGATGACGGTGCCGTAAAGCGTGCTTACGGGAATCGCCCGAATGAGCGACCAGAGGTTTTTACACGATAGCAGAGGCTCTGCAGTGAGGGTAAGCCGGGAAGCTTTCGTTAGACTTTCAGACCATCAAGATTTGATGATGGGGTGCACACTAGAACGCCAGTTTGTAGCCGATCAGCAACAGCATCGTGGCCAGGCAAGGGCGCAGTACTTCATCGGAGATTCGACCCGTGAGGTGACTACCGATATAAATCCCCGGCAGCGAACCGAGCAACAAGAAACCCAGCACGTGCCAATCCATGTTGCCCATGCTGGCATGGCCCAGACCGGCGACCAGGGTCAGGGGCACGGCGTGAGCGATCTCCGTTCCGACGAGACGGCGGGTCGGCAGCAGCGGGTAAAGGATAAATAGCGCAACGGTGCCCAAGGCGCCGGCGCCGATGGAGGTCAGCGCGACCATGGTGCCCAGGACCAGGCCGGTAACGACCGTCAGTGCATTGAGGCGCTTACCGCTGGGGTTGTAGTGGCCGCCTGCACGTTTGTGGGCGAAGTCGAGCAGGCGTTTCTTGAAGAGAATCGCCAACGCCGTGGCAAACAACACAAAGCCCAGCGCCTGCTTGATGACCGCGTTCATCGCCTCGGGCGATGTCTGCAATTGGCTGAGGAACCACAGGGTCAGCGCCACCGCAGGCACACTGCCGAGCGTCAGCCAGCCGGTAATTGCCCAGTCGATGTTGTTGTTCTTGCGATGAACCAGCACGCCGCTGGATTTGGTAATGGCCGCGTACAGCAGGTCAGTGCCCACCGCCGTCGCCGGATTGATCCCGAACCACAGCAGGATCGGGGTCATCAACGAACCGCCGCCCACGCCGGTCATGCCGACGATGAAGCCCACGACCAATCCTGCAATTACCAACCCGAAGTTAACGAAATCCATTAACACGCCCACAAAAAACGCATGAGAAATCTGGCCCGCAGCATAGCGATTTTTCTTATAACCAGTTATATCGATGCGAACTATCCTTATTCCACAACACACCATGTGTCATGTGTACTCAATTCCCTGTGGGAGCGGGCTTGCTCGCGAAAGCGGACTGTCAGCCAACATTTTTGTTGAGTGTTCGACCGCATTCGCGAGCAAGCCCGCTCCCACAAGGGAATCTGTTGTGTCAGTTAGTGCGGTGGGATTGATCTACTGCACCGGCAAGAAATTCAAGAACAGCAAACTCTGGGCGTAATTCAGGCCGATCCGTCGGTAGCGCTCGTCCAGCATCTGCGTCAGCAGGTCCAGCCGCGCGACGATCTTGCCGAATTCCACGGCAAAACTGAGGTTGCTGCCCTCTTCCGAAATTTCATTGGAAAACAGCAAGGGCTCGCCGTTTTTGTTTTGTCGATGGCTCAAGATCCAGGTGGCTTTCTCGATATTGCGTGCGGCGTTGTTGACGAACATCGAGTTGATCGCATCGGTCATGTAAAACTCGACACGGTTGCCATGAGCGGTGACCAGCATGCTGCCGATGGCATAGATGAAAGCGCCGACCCGATCGCCGAGAAATTCCGGGCTCATGGCATAACTCAGCGCCGCCAGGTCTTTCTTGCCGCCCAGGGTTGGCAGTGGCTGCTGTTGTTCAATGGCCAGGCGCACTTGCTTGCCAGCCGTTCTGGCATCGAGAAAGCCGGACTTTTTCAACTCATCAGGGTTGCGCAAATACAACTTGCTCATCAGCAAGTAGAGGCTGTCGAGGTTGTCGCGCATCGTCAGGGTCGCCATGCGATCGACACTGGTCTGAAGAAACTCTTGGGGGGTGCCTTCGCGGAACTGAGTGACGATGTCCCTGCCCTGCTGCTGGCTGCAACCCGTGGCAAAGAGCATCGACAGGCCCGCCAGCAGCAGGCAATGACGACGGCTCAGTGAGGCAGAAAGGGCAAAAACCTGGGCCATGGACAGTTGGACTTGGGCATTGGCCGATGGTGGGAATCACCGCAGGCTGGCCATGGATAGAGCCGTCAATGCGCAAAAAGTGCAGTGCCGATGGTCCATAAACGTTGGTTGCCGAGAGAAGCCCCGCCTAATTAGTCATACTTTATAATTGCAACATAACGTATATCAGCTATAAATCCTTCCTTGCTTGGCATTGAAAATCGAAAATTAGTATTACTACTTTGCTAAAAATAACAAAAAGGAAGATCAACCATGTTGAAATCCCGTTACCCTCTCTGCGGCCTCGGACTGTCCCTGATGATTGCCACCCTCTCCACCCAGGCTGCCGGCCTGTCCAGCGAACACAAAGCCTTCGGCAAGACCCGTGACGGCAGCCCCGTCGAGCAATACATTTTGCGCAACAGCCACGGCATGCAGGCCACGGTGATTACCTACGGCGGGATTTTGCAGTCGTTGAAGGTGCCGGACAAAAACGGCAAATTCGACGATGTGGTACTGGGGTTTGACGACGTTCAGGGCTATCAGGGCGGTACGGCGTACTTTGGTGCGACCATCGGGCGCTTTGGCAATCGCCTGGCCAATGGGGCCTTCGAACTGGACGGCAAGCGCTATCAGGTGCCGCTCAACGATGGCTCAAACTCGCTGCACGGCGGCCCGCAGGGTTTCGACAAGCACGTGTGGAAAGCCCAACCGAGCAAAGGCAAGGATTCGGTGGGCGTGACCCTGACGCATGTGTCGGCGGACGGAGAAATGGGTTTTCCCGGCACCCTCAAAACCGAGGTCACTTACAGCCTCACCGAGAACAATGAGCTGCGCATCGAGTACAAGGCCTCCACCGATAAACCAACGGTGCTGAACCTGACGAACCACAGCTACTTCAACCTCGCCGGTGCCGGCAACGGTGATGTACTCAAACAACTCGTGACCCTGCACGCGACCCATTACACACCGGTCAACGGCAAGCTGATTCCCACTGGCGAACTGGCCCCGGTCAGTGGCACGCCGATGGACTTCACCCAGCCAACCGCCATTGGCAAAAACATCAAGGCCGATCACCCGCAGTTGAAGTTCGCCGAACCGAAACAGGGTGGTTTCGACTTCAACTGGGCGCTGGACGCCAAGGGTGACGTCAGCCAACTCGCCGCCGATGTCAGCGATCCGCAATCGGGCCGCCGCTTGCAGCTTTACACCTCGGAACCGGGCGTGCAGTTCTACACCAGCAACTTCCTCGACGGCACGGTCAAGGGCAAGGCTGGCAAAGTCTATGCGCATTGGGGCGCGTTTACCCTGGAGACCCAGCATTACCCGGACTCGCCGAACCAGCCGAATTTCCCGTCCACACGACTCGACCCGGGCAAGGCCTATACCCAAAATACCGTGCTGAAATTTTCGGCCAACTGACCATCCCACGACACGCAATCCTGCCGCCGCCACAAGCCTGAGGGCACCGTGATCGATCGATCCCGGCCCGAAGGCTCGGCAGCGGCTGCCTGCGTTACGGAACCACTTGAGGATTTTGCTGCCAATCAAAGAGTATGCTTCGATTCAAAATAAGGAGATTTTCATGCGTACCCTCGAATTGGCCGGCGTCAACGTACCGGTCATCGGCCAAGGCACCTGGCGCATGGGAGAAGATCCCTCGCAACACACCAAGGAAGTCGCCGCTTTGCGCCTGGGCATCGAGTTGGGCATGACCCTGATCGATACCGCTGAAATGTACGCCGAAGGTGGCGCGGAAAAAGTGGTGGGTGAAGCCATCGAGGGAATGCGCGACAAGGTCTTCCTGGTCAGCAAGGTCTACCCGCACAACGCCAGCCGTAAAGGTATCCCACAGGCCTGCGAACGCAGCTTGCGACGCTTGAATACCGACTATATCGATCTGTACCTGCTGCACTGGCGTGGCCAGTATCCGCTTGAGGAAACCGTCGACGCCTTCGAACGCCTGCGTGAAGAAGGCAAGATCGGTCGTTGGGGCGTGTCCAATTTCGACGTGGATGACCTTCAAGAGCTGGCCTCACCCGCCTGCGCGACCAATCAAGTGCTCTACAACCTGGAAGAGCGCGGTATCGAATTTGATCTGCTGCCCTGGTGCCAGCAGCATCATCAACCATTGATGGCCTACTGCCCTATCGGTCAGGGCGGGCAACTGCTGGCCCAGCCGACACTCAAACAGATTGCCGCCCGTCACGGGGTGAGCCCCGCCCAGGTTGCACTGGCATGGATACTGCGCACGCCTGATGTGATCGCCATCCCCAAAGCGGTCAGAACCGAACATGTGCAACTGAATGCGCAGGCCGCGCAACTGCGGCTCGAAGACGAGGACTTGAAGGCGCTGGACCAAGCGTTTCACGCGCCACAACGCAAACAGCGGTTGGCCATGGTCTAAGCCATCGCGGTGTTGTCAGAGGACTTCTGCATGAGAAGCACCGATCAGCTCGATGCTTTTAATTTGCCACGGTTCGTTCAGGCTCAGGACCCCGTGTTTGATCGGGTTCAGGAGGAACTGCGCAACGGTCAAAAACGTCGTCACTGGATGTGGTTTATCTTCCCGCAGTTAGCCGGCCTGGGTGGCAGCGAGATGTCACGGCATTTCGCGATCCGCTCCCGCGAAGAGGCGCTTGCCTACCTTGAACACCCACAACTGGGAACGCGCCTGCGCACCTGCACGCAACTGGTCCTGGACATTAAAAATCGCTCGATAGCCGAGATTTTCGGTCATCCCGACAACCTGAAATTCCATTCCTCGATGACGCTGTTTGCCCAGTTTTCGCCCAAGGGCAGCGTGTTCCATCAGGCGCTGGATCAGTACTTTCATGGAGTACCGGATGCCTGGACGGTGTCGCTACTGGACCTAAAACAGGCCCATTTGCCCACCCACCAGGGTTGAGAAGTCGTCGTCGACAAAGGGCAGGATCGCATCCGCCACCGGTTGCAGTTGGCGGGTGACGTAATGGTCGTAGTCAATCGGGGCACTGCGGATCTCCAGCGGTTCGGGCCCGGCAACGGTGATCACGTAGTTGATCCAGCCGCCGTTCTGGTATTGCCGGGGGCGACCCTGCCGGTCGTTGTAGTCGTCGGCGATACGCGCCGCGCGGACGTGAGGCGGCACATTGCGCTCATAGTCATCGAGGGTGCGGCGCAGGCGTTTGCGGTAGATCAGGCGGTCGTCGAATTCGCCGGACAGGGTCTTGCGCACATAATCGCGCACGTAATCCTGATAAGGCTGGCGATGGAAGATCCTCGAGTACAACTCCTGCTGGAACTGCCGGGCCAGCGGTGACCAGTCGGTGCGTACGGTTTCCAGGCCTTTGTAGACCATTTCGTCAGTGCCATCGGCACGAATGACCAGCCCGGCATACCGCTTCTTGCTGCCCTCCTCGGCCCCACGAATGGTCGGCATCAAAAACCGCGTGTAGTGAGTCTCGAACTGCAATTCCAGAGCGCTTTGCAGCCCGTATTCCTGCTGCACATGCTCGCGCCACCATTGGTTGACATGGTCCACCAGCGCACGACCGATCTGCGCGGCCTCTTCCTGGCCGTGGGCACGACGTAGCCAGACGAACGTGGAGTCTGTATCGCCGTAGATCACCGTGTGGCCCTGGGCTTCGATCAACTGGCGGGTGCGCAGCATGATCTCGTGACCGCGCAAGGTGATGGACGACGCCAACCGCGTGTCGAAGAAACGGCAGCCGCTGGAGCCGAGCACGCCGTAGAAAGCGTTCATGATGATTTTCAAGGCTTGCGACAGCGGCGCGTTGTGTTCGCGCTTGGCGGTCTCGCGACCTTCGGCTACCCGGGCGACGATGGCGGGCAGGCAATGCCGGGTTCTGGAAAAACGCGCACCGCGAAAGCCTGGCACGGACTCACTGTCGTCAGGGTGTTGCAAACCTTCGATCAGCCCCACCGGGTCGATCAGGAAAGTGCGGATGATCGAGGGATAGAGGCTTTTGTAATCGAGCACCAGCACCGACTCATACAGGCCCGGTTGCGAATCCATGACGAATCCACCGGGGCTGGCCTGCGCGGGCTTGGTGCCGAGGTTGGGCGCGACGAAGCCCTGACGGTGCATCAGCGGCATGTACAAGTGAGTGAACGCTGCGACCGAGCCACCGTTGCGATCGGCCGGCAAACCGGTGACGCTGGCACGCTCCAGCAGAAAGGTCAGCAGTTCGGTCTTGGCGAAAATCCGCGTCACCAGCTCGCAGTCCTTGAGGTTGTACGTGGCCAGGGCCGGCTTGTCCTCGGCGAACATGCGGTTGATTTCGTCCATGCGCTGGTACGGCGTGCTGATCGCCTTGCCCTCGCCGAGCAAGGATTGCGCGACGTTTTCCAGGCTGAACGAGGGGAAACTCCAGGTCGCCGAACGCAACGATTCGATGCCGTCGATGATCAACCGTCCGGCGGCAGCAGCGAAGTAATGGTTGCGACTGCCGTGTTCGCGCCATTGCATCTCTTCGCCACCCCGCCCCAGTTTCAGCGGCACGCCCAACTGCCGGGCGTGTTGGTGCAGCACGCGCAAGTCGAACTGCACGACGTTCCAGCCGATGATCGCGTCGGGATCATGGCGGGCGAACCATTCGTTGAGTTTTTTCAGCAGCAGGGTTCGCGAGTCGCAGTACTCAAGCTGGAAATCCACTTCGCTGTCGTCGCCATTGGGCGGGCCAAGCATGTAGACCTGACGCTCGCCGCAGCCTTCCAGCGCAATGGAATACAACTCGCCTTGGGCGGTGGTTTCAATGTCGAGGGACACCAGCCTGAGTGTCGGTCGGTAGCCGGGGTCGGGCTTCATTTGTGCTTCGAGCAGCAGGCCATCGGCGTCTGGCGTGCCACCGAACAGCACAGGCGCCGTGATGAAACGCTCCATCATGTAGCGTTCCGGCGGGCGCACGTCGGCTTCGAACATCTCGACGCCTGCTTTACGCAGCGCGGTTTCCAGGCGCATCAACTGGCCGTGCTGCTGGCAATAGAGGCCGAGCACTGGACGGTGCTCGAAATCCAGAAGGGCCAACGGTTTTAGCTCGACGTTTTTTTCGCCGCGCAACACCGTTTCGGCCTGCTCGCGCTGTGCCGCCGGAATGAACGCCACCGACGGTTGATGAGGCAGGCGAATTCGCTGGGGGCCGGCATCGGTCGCCAGCCAGAACTCGACTTGCGTACCGGTCGGTGTATCGCGCCAATGCCGGGTCAGGACGAAGCCCTGCTGTAAATCCACCACTGCAACCTCAAGATTTGATTCAGGTGGCGATTCTACGCGTCATTGCGGTTGATGGCCTTCTCTGCGAGGTGGATACAGGTTCGCTCACACAGGATTGAGTTCAGCCTATGGATTCGTGAACAACGATGGAATATTCAGGTTTACCAAAGAAAAACCGCTGAATGGCGTTTTTTGAGCGTTTTCTGCCGCTTTGTGGCTTGCCCTCAGCGCTTGGGTCTACGATTCTTCAAGAACAACGACAACACCTGAGAAACCGCCATGAAAACCGTCGCCCAACTGCTGAAGTTAAAGGCTGAACAGAATCACGAAGTCCACACCATTGCGCCACATCAAATGGTCCTGGAAGCGCTGATGGTCATGGCCGCGAAAAACGTCGGCGCATTGCCCGTCGTAAAAAATGGCGAAGTCGTGGGCATCATCAGCGAGCGTGACTATGCGCGCAAACTCGTGCTCAAGGGCCGCTCCTCGGTGGGTACACCGGTCGAAGACATCATGGTGTCGCCGGTGATCACGGTGGACACCCACCAAACCGTCGAAACCTGCATGGGCATCATGTCCGACAAACGCCTGCGGCACTTGCCGGTGGTGGAAAACGGCGTGTTGATCGGTTTGCTGTCGATCGGCGACCTGGTCAAGGAAGCCATTGCCGAACAGGCTGAGCTGATCCGCCAACTGGAGCAGTACATTCGCGGCGACTGATTGAAGAAACACCGTACTGGCTGTGGGAGCGAACCTGCTCGCTCCCACATTGATTGTTGATGTTCCTCAGTTCGGCCAATGCCGGGCAAAGACCGGTGCCAACGTCGGGTGCCGGTCGATTCGCGTCAGCCACGCGTAGAAGCCCGGTCGGGCATGGCGCAGATGCTCCCGACTGCCCGCCCACCGCGTCACCACCGCTGCCAGCACATCCAGTGCGCCAGGCGTCTCGTCGTCCAGATACAACTCGCCGGAAAACTGATCGGCAAATACCTCCCAACACCAGTGCAACCGCCGGCGGGCACCGGCCATGAGATTCTCCCTGGACGCAGCATCCGCCTCGATCAGCCAGCGCTCGGGGTAATCGATGATGCCGATGGCCGCGTAGCAATTGCTGACGATGTACGCCAGGCCACGGATCGCCTGATCACGCTCGGCCGGGTCGCTCGACAGCAGGTTCGATTGGGGGAACGCCAGCCCCAGGTGAATCAGGATCGCCGCGCTTTCGGTGAGAATGCCGCCGTCGGGCAGTTGCAGCGTCGGAATCTGCTTGAGCGGGTTGAGCTTCTCCAGGGCTTTGGCGGCCTCCGGTGACGACTCGACGTCGATGAAGCGATAAGGGATTTCACAGAGTTCAAGTGCAGCCTCGATCGCGGCGGCGCCGGAGTTCTGGTGTCCGTAGAGCTGATACATGGTGCTGCCTCCTGGCGGGACAAGGTTACAGTCAGTAGAGGCGCGGTTTGCCGGCTCGTTCCCTGCCGTTGAGTGAATCAGGGCGTTGGCTGCCTTGGCCCGGGGTCTGGCAAAGGCATGTGCCAGCTAACCAGTGTAGAAGCGCCGCTCGCCCCTGCCGAGACGACCCGACGACTGAACCATCACGCCCGCGCAGGGACCCCGCAGGTCCTATCATTGCCGTCAATGGTCACCATCACCTCAATGAAGTTCTCATAAAAAATCCGCGGCGTAACATCGGCTCCATACAAAACAACGACCCCCTGGAGCACACCACCATGAAACGCCAACTCTTCCTCAGCATCGCTTTCTCGGTTTTTGCAGTTAACGCTTTCGCCGCTACTTCGACTCACCCGGTTGTCGCTGAAGGCGGCTCCGATCGTCTGATTGAAAGTCGTGTGGCTGAGGGTGGTTCGGATCGTCTGATCGAGAATCGCGTTGCCGAAGGTGGTTCCGATCGTCTGATCGAAAAACGCGTTGCTGAAGGTGGTTCGGATCGACTGATCGAGAATCGTGTTGCAGAAGGCGGTTCGGATCGTTTGATCGAAAAACGTGTTGCCGAAGGTGGTTCCGACCGTTTGATCGAGAATCGTGTTGCAGAAGGCGGTTCGGATCGTTTGATCGAAAAACGCGTTGCCGAAGGTGGCTCGGATCGTCTGATCGAAAGCCGCGCTGCATAAATGCGTCGTTTCACTGCAGGACTCAATGAAAACCCGGCCTCATCCGCCGGGTTTTTTATGCCTGTTTATCAGCGCTTGGTCACTTGCCCGCACGCTCCATGCAGCGCTGGTAACGCTCATCGACCCGCTTGGCAAACCACGCTGTCGTCAGCTTGCGAGTGATTTTCGGGCTTTGCAGCTCGATCCCCGGCAATACCGCGTGCGGCAACGGTCGACCTTGCGCCTTCTCGGCCAGCTCGAAAACCCGCGCATAGAGTTGAGTGTCCTCAAACCCAAGGTTCTTGCCCTCCTCCAATTGATCCCGAATGGTCGTATTGCGCATACCCAATTGCTTGCCCAGGGTGCGCACCGCCAACTCCGTGGTGCCCGGCATGATCGAGTCATAACGCACCAGATCGCCATCCAGGTCCAGTGGGATGCCAGAGGCGCGACTCACCGCGTTCTGAAACGCCGCATTGCGGCTGGCGTACCAACCGGCGTTGAAATCGGCAAAGCGATACAACGGCTGTTTGTAGCTCACCGGATACCCGAGCAAATGGGCGATGCCGAAATACATACCGCCGCGACGAGTGAACACTTCATGACGGATCGTGCTGTTCATCGGGTACGGATACTCCTTCGCGTGTTGCTCGGCGAAGTCGATGCTGACCTGCATCGGACCTGCGGTGTGCACCGGGTTGAACCCGCCGAACAGGGTCCGCCCCATGGGCACCATGCCAATGAAGTCGTCGAAGATGGCGCTGAGTTCTTGTTCGCTGCGCGCCGCATTCAGCCGCTCGCTGTAGCTTTTGCCGTTGGAGGAACGGACCTGCAGGGCACCGCTCACCAACAGGCTGGGGATGTGCGCGCTGGCGGCACGGCGGTCAATCTCGTCGCGGGCGATCTTGCCCAGGCCCGGCACAGGTGGATCGACCTGAAACGTCGACTCCTGCTCGGTGACCGCGAGCACCGAACACAGGTTCTGGGTCGATGGATAGATGTTTTGCGCGGCAAACGCTGCGTAGATATCCGTGGCCCAGCCCTGGCGATCAACCGTTTTCGCCGGCAGCAGGCGCACGATCTCGGCCTTGACCTCGGCAGGCTTGCGGGCAGGCGGTTCCTGCGGGCGCTGGGTGCCACAGCCCGCCAGCACCAGCAGAGCCGCGAGACTCATGATCAATCGATTGGCTTGCATGTTGCTCCATCAAATCCATTGAGCGGGGATCACCATACGATCAATGGCATGGTGCAGGCTATGACTCTTGCCGTTCCTCGCTGTTCCCGTTGGGTATACGCGACCTGACCAACCCACCGGGCTGAACCATACTTGAACCTCACACCGAAGAGGACAGGCTCATGAACCGTAGCGATGTACTGATCGTCGGTGCCGGCCCGACCGGGCTGGTACTGGCGCTGTGGCTGAGCAAACTGGGGATTCGGGTGCGGATTCTCGACAAGACGTCAGCGCCTGGCACCACGTCGCGGGCGCTGGCGGTGCAGGCGCGGACGCTCGAACTTTACCGTCAGCTCGACCTCAGCGATGCCGTGGTCCGTAACGGCCATCGCGTCGGCGCGGCGAATTTCTGGGTCAAGGGCGAGCCCGTGGCGCGTTTGCCGCTGACGCGCATCGGTGAGGGGCTGACGCCTTACGCCTTTCTCGAGATATTCCCTCAAGACGAGCACGAACGGTTGCTGATCGAACGCCTTGAAAAGTTCGGCGTCGAGGTTGAACGCAACACTGAACTTGAGAGTTTCGAGGACACCGGCGATGGCATCAGCGTCAGGCTGCGCTTGCCCGACGGCCAACAGGAAGTCTGCCAGGCGTGTTATCTGGCCGGGTGCGATGGCGCCCGATCAATGGTGCGCAAGACCCTCGACACTGGTTTTCCCGGCGGCACTTACCAGCAGATTTTCTACGTTGCCGATGTGCAGGCCCGTGGGCCGACGTTCAATGGCGAACTGCACGTAGACCTCGACGAAGCTGACTTTCTCGCGGTGTTTCCGCTGGCCGGTGAAGGTCGCGCCCGTTTGATCGGCACCGTACGTGATGAACGCGCCGACCGGGTTGAAAGCCTGCAGTTTGAAGACGTCAGCAGCCGGGCCATCGAACATATGAAAGTGCAGATCGATCAGGTGAACTGGTTCTCGACCTATCGGGTGCATCATCGGGTGGCGGAGCACTTTCGCAGCGGTCGCGCGTTTCTTTTGGGAGACGCCGCGCATGTCCATAGCCCGGCGGGTGGTCAGGGCATGAACACCGGAATCGGCGATGCCATCAACCTGGCCTGGAAACTGGCAGCGGTGTTGAGCGGTGGCGCGACGGCCAACCTGCTCGACACTTACGAAACCGAGCGCATTGCCTTTGCCCGCAAACTGGTGACCACCACCGATCGGGTATTCACGTTCGTCACCGCCGAGGGCCGCCTGGCCGATTTGTTGCGCACACGCCTGGCACCGTTCGTGATCCCCAAAATGGCCTCGTTCGAAACGTCCCGCGAATTTCTGTTTCGCACGGTGTCGCAAATCACCCTCAATTATCGCGGGACGCCCTTGAGCACGGGCGTCGCCGGTCACGTTCATGGCGGCGATCGCCTGCCCTGGGCTCACGACGGTGAGGGCGACAATTTCGAATCATTGAAGTGTCCGACCTGGCAGGTGCATGTCTACGGCGACACCAGCGACGAGATGATTGACTGGTGCATCGAGCATCACCTGCCGCTGCACGTATTCGATTGGCGCCCGGCGTTTGAAGCCGCGGGTCTGGGGCGCAACGGGTTTTACCTGTTGCGCCCGGATACGTATGTGGCGATTGCCGAAACCTGTGCTGACCCGAAGGTGATCGAGCGGTATTTCAAGCACCACGGGATCCGGCCGTTTTTTGGCAGCGCCTGAGTCCACCCCATACCCCTGTGGGAGCGAGCCTGCTCGCGATGGGGTCGTGTCAGTCGATTGTGTTTTGACTGATACACCGCCATCGCGAGCAGGCTCGCTCCCACAGTTTTTTTGCGGTGGGGTTTAGATCCCGGCCAGGGCCAGGTCCATCGCAAAGTAGGTAAAGATCAGGTCCGCGCCGGCCCGCTTGATCGCCCCCAGGCTTTCACGCACCACCCGGTCCTCATCGATCGCCCCGGCCTGCGCGGCGAATTTGATCATCGCGTACTCGCCGCTGACCTGATACGCCGACAGCGGTAACCGCGACACTTCACGGATGTCGCGGATGATGTCCAGGTAGGCGCCAGCCGGTTTGACCATCAGCGCGTCGGCGCCTTCCTGCTCGTCCATCAGCGATTCGCGCACCGCTTCGCGGCGGTTCATCGGGTTCATCTGGTAGCTTTTGCGGTCGCCTTTAAGGGCGCTGCCGCCGGCTTCACGGAACGGGCCATAAAGCGCCGAAGCAAATTTGGTCGAATAGGCCACGATCGCGGTCTGGGTGAAACCGGCTTCATCCAGCGCCCGGCGAATCGCCTGGACCTGGCCGTCCATGGCCGCTGACGGCGCGATCACATCCGCACCGGCACGTGCCGCGGCTACCGCTTGTCTGCCGAGGTTGATCAGGGTCTGGTCGTTGTCGACCTCGTGGTTGTGCAGCACGCCACAATGGCCGTGATCGGTGTACTCGCAGAAGCAGGTGTCGGACATCACGATCATTTCCGGCACAGCGTCCTTGGCAATGCGCGACATGCGTGACACCAGCCCGTTATCGTTCCAGGTGTCGCTGCCGCTGCTGTCCAGGTGATGCGACACGCCGAAGGTCATCACCGACTTGATCCCGGCCCGGGCATAGCGCTCGATCTCGCCGGCCAGTTTCGACTCGGGGATTCGCATCACCCCGGGCATGCTTTTGATCGGCACGAAATCGTCGATTTCTTCCTCGACGAAAATCGGCAACACCAGGTCGTTCAAGCTGAACTCGGTTTCCTGGAACAGGCTGCGCAGGCTCGCATTGCGGCGCAGACGGCGTGGACGTGCTTCGGGGAACTGACTGGACATGGGGTTTCCTGAACAAGACAAAAGTCGTAGGGGGCGAAGCTTATGCCTTGCGAGGTGTGGGGTACACACCTGAGGCGCGGAACAAACCATTACCGGTCCAGCAATAATCCATCATCCACCACAGAACCTTGTGGGAGCGAGCTTGCTCGCGATAGCGGTGTTTCATCCAAAATCACTGTGGCTGATAGTCCGCTATCGCGAGCAAGCTCGCTCCCACAGGTTTAGATTCTCAGCGTGCCGGCAATACAGGTCACCACAGCACCACCGATCCAGACTTCATCGCCCACCTGCTCGACCTGAATGCGCCCGGCGCGTCCCATCGTCAGCCCCTGACTGACCACATAGGACGCCGGCGCCAGGCCCTCTGCGAGCAGCCATTGGGCAATCCCGGCATTCAGGCTTCCCGTCGCCGGGTCCTCCGGCATGCCGTCACCGGAAATGAAGGCCCGCACTTCGAACTGTGCGTCGTCGCCATCGCGTTCGGGATGCCACGGAGCAATGACGCCTACGGCGAGGCCGAGCATTTGCGAATGATCCGGCTGCAGATCCAGCACCTGCTGGCGATCCTCGACCATCACCGCCAACCAGCCGGCACCGTTATCGACCCACTGCGCCCGGATAATCACGCCAGGCTCCAGTCGCAGCCCGCGACGCACGCGCTCGACCACATCGGCCTCCACCGGCCCGGTCCTGATCAACGGTGGCGCGAGAAAAGCCAGCTCCGCGCCCTGCCTGCGGATCCGCACCAGACCGACGCCACATTCCTGAATGATCTCCTCACCCTTGGGCACGCCACCGGATTCCAGCCACGCGTGGCAAGTGCCCAGTGTCGGATGACCGGCGAACGGCAGCTCGTTGAGGGTGGTAAAGATCCTCACGCGATAATCCGCACGAGGGTCGCGCGGTTCGAGGATGAATGTGGTTTCGCTGAGGTTGGTCCAGCTCGCGAACGCCGCCATGCGCTCATCACTGAGCTCATCGGCACCGAACACCACCGCCAACGGATTGCCCTTGAGCGCGATACGACTGAAGACATCTACCTGCTTGAAATCGAATGAGCTCATTGCCTGCCTTGGTCTTGAGAAAGTCGAAGCGGTTTACTTGGGGATTTCCAGCCCGCGCATCACCGCCGGCCGCGCCAGGAAGCGCTCCAGGACCCGGGTGACATTCGGGAAGTCCTTGATGCCCACCAGATCCCCCGCTTCATAGAAGCCAATCAGGTTGCGCACCCACGGAAAGGTCGCGATGTCGGCGATGGTGTAGCGTTCGCCCATGATCCAGTCGCGTCCTTGCAGGCGTTCATCGAGCACCTTCAACAGGCGTTTGCTTTCATCGACGTAACGATCACGCGGACGCTTGTCCTCGTAGTCCTTGCCGGCGAACTTGTTGAAAAAACCGAGCTGACCGAACATCGGCCCGATGCCGCCCATCTGAAACATCAGCCACTGGATCGTCTCGTACCGCGCCGCCGATTCCTGCGCCAGCAGCTGCCCGCTTTTGTCGGCGAGGTAAATCAGAATGGCACCGGACTCGAACAACGGCAGGGGTTTGTCCCCCGGACCATGGGGATCGAGGATCGCCGGGATCTTGTTGTTAGGGTTCAGTGACAGGAACTCGGGGGACATCTGGTCGTTGGTGTCGAAGCCCACGCGATGGGGCTCGTAGGGCAGGCCGATCTCTTCGAGCATGATCGAGACCTTGACGCCATTGGGAGTTGGCAGGGAATAAAGCTGAATCCACTCGGGGTATTGCGCCGGCCATTTTCGGGTGATGGGGAACGAAGACAGATCGGTCATGGGGGGCCTCCATCGGCAAAGAAAGGGTTGAGCATAATCCAGGTTGATCGCCTGACGGTTGCGATCTTTTTGACCTTATCAAGTCGGCTGATGAACAAGATCGAAAGATTGCAGCTTTAATGTCGCCGCACCCCCTGTACTGTATCCAAAAATTCGCAACATCTTGTCGATAACCTACTCTGCAACCCGTTCGAGGTTACCGGTACATTGCTGCGCACCCGCCGGAATCGAACCAAACAAGCTTCAGAGGACTCTGAAGTTTGGCTTTACGGACACAGGACCGGCTCAACGACAGGGAAAACACCCGATGCTGGGAGCTCGTGTGTAAAGGTTTGTCAGCCTTAACCGAACACGTTGAAGATCACCTATTCAAATGATGAACCCTTTGAAATTCGCTGGCCGCTTCAAACAATGCGCCTACGTCGTCCTGACGGCGGTGCTGGCGGCGGGCGCGTTGTTTTTTGCACTGGAGTCCAGTGAAAGCCGCGCCCAACCTGCGGCTGACGGCACCCAGACCCTTGTCTTCCTGCGTCATGCGGAAAAACCCGAAGGCGGTCTCGGCCAGCTCAACTGCCAGGGCCTGAACCGCGCAATCAATCTGGCCACCCTGCTGCCGGAAAAATTCGGCAAGGCCAATTACGTGTTTGCCGCCGACCCGACCCGCAATGTCGAGGAAGGCGAACAGGACAACTCCTACAGCTACATCCGCCCACTGTTGACCATCAGCCCCACCGCCATAAAGCTTGGCTTGCCGGTGAACATCAATTTTTCGGCCAACGACGTTAGCGATCTGGCGGGTGAATTGCTCCACGACAAGTACCACAACTCGGTGATCTACACGGCTTGGTCCCACGGCTACCTGCCCGAGCTGATCAACAAGGTCGCGGAGGAAGCCGTCGGCAAGGAACAGATAATCACCGAAGACTGGGAATCCAACGACTATGACTCGGTGGTGGTGCTTACGCTGACCTGGCACAACGGCAAGGCCAGTTTGCAGAGCCGCAGCTACAAGCAAGGCCTTGATAACGGGCCCACGTCGTGTCCGACGTGAGCTGATCAAGTTTTATAGGGGCTGCCGGGGGGCCATCGCGGGCAAGCCCGCTCCCACAGGCTATCGTGGCGGCACAATTTCAATGTGAGAGCAGGTTAGCTCCGGTCGGCGTTCCGACGATCGGGTCAGTCAAAACAACCTCACCCTGGCAGATTGGCCCTGGCTCGCAGGTACTCGAGCACCTCCCCCCGCGCCCCGGCAAACTCGATCCGCGCGCCCTTCTTCTCCCGCTGGAACGCATACATCGGGTCGTAATACTCACGGAGCAACCCTTCAATCCAGCCCCGGTGCAAATCAATCGCGCCGCTGCTCGCCTGCTCCGCCAGCGCGTCTTCCATCAGGATCAACATCCGCCGATGCCGTTCGCCGCCCAGGCGCTTCTGCACATTGTTCAGGCTTTCCAGCAATCGCTCGGAAAATAGCGCAAAACCTTCCTCGCCATGTACCGCGACGAACTCGGCACACAAATCCACCACGTAATCGCGCAAGATCCGTTCGACTCGCCCTTCCAGGCTGTCTTCCAGCCAGACCATCGGATACTGCTGCATGCTCTGATAAAGCGGCAACGGCAAGGCGCAACTGCCGATCGCGCGGCTCTCGTCTTCCAGCACAAACTGCTCGATGCCGTGGGCGCGCTTTTTCAGCACGTCCACCGCCAGGCGGTTTTCAAAGTCGATATTGGACGGTTGGCCGGTGGCGCGCTTGCCAAAACTGGAGCCGCGATGATTGGCGTGGCCTTCAAGGTCCAGCGCGTTGCTCAACTGCCAAAGCACCTCGGTCTTACCGGTGCCGGTCATGCCACCCAGCAACACGAAATCGCACTGGGCCACGGCCTCTTCGACCGTGTCGAGCAAGAAGGTGCGCATCGCTTTGTAGCCGCCACCCACTCGCGGATAGTCGATGCCGGCTTCGTCCTTGAGCCACTGCTGGGCAATCTGTGAGCGTAAGCCGCCGCGAAAACAATACAAATAGCCTTCTGGATGCGCCCGGGCAAATTCGGCCCAGGCCTCGACGCGTTCTGCCTTGATCTGGCCAGACACCAACTGATGCCCCAGCGTGATTGCCGCTTGCTGGCCGTGTTGCTTGTAGCAGGTGCCGACCCGTTGGCGCTCGTTGTCGTTCATCAGTGGCAAGTTGACGACACCGGGGAACGATCCCTTGAAGAACTCGACCGGCGCACGAACATCCATCAGCGGTCGGTCGTTGAGGAAAATGTCGCGGTAGTCGGTGAAGTCCTGTGACATCAAATCACCTCGACCGCGTGGGTCTGTCGCTCGACCAGTTCACCGATTGGCTCAAGGATCAGACCCAATTCGGCGGCCACTTTGAGGAATTGCTCGTTGCCTTCGGGCGTGACGGCAACCAGCAGGCCACCGCTGGTCTGCGGATCACACAGCACCCGTTTGTGCAGCTCCTGCAGACGCCCAAGCTTGCTGGCGTAGCTGTCGAAGTTGCGCAGCGTGCCGCCCGGCACACAGCCCTGCTCAAGGTAATACTCGACACCCGGCAGACGCGGCACACGGTCATATTCGATGCGCGCGGTCAGGTGGCTGCCGTCCGCCATTTCCACCAGGTGCCCGAGCAAGCCAAAACCGGTGACATCGGTCATTGCGGTCACGCCATCGAGCTTGCCGAAACGGCTGCCGGGCTTGTTCAGCGTGCACATCCAGTCGCGGGCCAGGCCGATGTCGGCATGGCGCAACTTGCCCTTTTTCTCGGCGGTGGTGAGGATGCCGATGCCCAACGGTTTGGTGAGGTAAAGCAGGCATCCGGCGGTGGCAGTGTCGTTACGTTTCATGTGGCGTTTTTGCACCAGGCCGGTCACGGCGAGGCCGAAGATCGGTTCCGGCGCGTCGATGGAATGCCCTCCGGCCAATGGAATGCCGGCCTCGTCGCATATTGAGCGCCCGCCGCGAATCACTTCACGCGCGATCTCCGGCGCCAGCTTGTCGACCGGCCAGCCCAGGATCGCAATCGCCATCAGCGGATCGCCGCCCATGGCGTAGATATCGCTGATGGCGTTGGTCGCCGCGATACGACCGAAATCGAACGGGTCATCGACGATTGGCATAAAGAAGTCGGTGGTGGAGACCACGCCACGTTCTTCATCGATGGCGTACACCGCGGCGTCATCGCGCGAGGCGTTGCCGACCCAGAGGTTCGGGTCAAGGTTCTGCGCCCCGCTTCCCGCTAGAATCACCTCCAGCACCTGCGGCGAAATCTTGCAGCCACACCCTGCGCCGTGGCTGTACTGGGTCAGACGAATCGGTTCACTCATGGGGCAGTACCTCTGAAGTCAATGCAGGCGAGTCTAGCATTGTGGAGGATCAGCCAACGTCTACGCACAGGTAAGGGACTCATCATCGGATCGCCGCCCGGAGCAAGCCCCTCCACCTTTTGATGGGTGTCAGGGCAACAAAATCACCTTGTCGCCACTGCCCTGGTTCACCTCGGCATACCGATCCAGCCCTTGCGCCAACGGCGATTCAAGCAGGCCCTGGGGCAATGGCAGCAACCCCTGATCAAAGAACTTGCCAAACTGATCCAGCATCGCCGCACACGCCTGGACGCCGTAGAGCAACGAATTGATCCCCACCACCGAACCGCCCTTGCGATACAGCGCCAACGCCGGCAGCTGCACCATGCCGTCCACCGGCGCGGCGATGATTGCGATGCGCCCGAACGCGGCCAGCGCAGGCACCGAGGCCGGCAACCAGAAGCCCGTGGTGTCGAAAATCACATCGGCACCGCCGGCATACACGGCGTTGACCTGCGCCCCTAACTCCTCTGGCTTGTCCAGCTGCAGCGTCTGATAACCCTGAGCCTGCAAATCCTTAACCTGCTCGGGACGCCGCGCCGCTGCCAGCACCTGGGCGCCACGCACCTTGGCCAGCGCCAGCGCGGCACTGCCCACTGCCCCGCCACCGATCACCAATAGGCGCGTTTGCGCCGTTACCAGACTGCGCTCCAGCGCATCCCACGCCGTGGTGTAAGGCACACCGAGGCTGGCGGCCTGGGCGAAGCTCAGGTGAGTGGGTTTGAGCGCCACGCCATTGGCCGGCAGCTTGACGAATTGTGCATGGGAGCCGTCGGCAAAAAAACCCAGCTCGCGACCGGTGCCCCAGACTTCCTGACCAATCAGGGCCTCGGGCCCTTCAACCACCACCCCGGCGAAATCGCGCCCGGGAATGCGCGGCAAGGTGGTGTAGGGGAAGCGCCCGAGCACGTTCTTCACGTCGCTGGGGTTCAGGCCTGCCGCCTTGATCTGGACCAGCACTTCATCGGCGCCGGGAACGGGGGTTGGAACATCAACATAGCGCAAGGCCGAGAGGTCGCCAGTCTTGTCGAATTGCAGTGCTTTCATGGGAGTGTCCATCGCTTCAAGGAAGGGGTTCAGGAGATCCAGCCGCTGACCAGTTGCCGGCCCATGGGCCACAACTTTTCACCGGCAAGCATGCCAAGCAGGCCCACCAGCGCAATGGCCGGTGGTGCGGGGGAACGAAAATCCAGGGCGCCGTACACCAGGCCGACGCCCAGACCGATGACCAGCGAGATGAGGTAGCTCATGGCAGACTCCGTGGGCAAAAAAGGTATGCCTGAAGTCTAGAGCGAGGTGACGGCGGGCACCGGCCAAGTGCTTCTGAATATCGGCCAAAGTGTCTTCACACCTGACGTTGACTCGCGCAAAACTGCGAAGGAACGACACCCAGTTCCCGGCGGAACATGTCGCTGAAGCTGCTCGGCGAATAGCCCAGTTCCCGGGCAATCGTGCTGACCGCCACGCCCTGGATCAATTCTGCCGCCGCCGTCGCCAGTTGCACCTGTCGCCGCCATTGCGCGAAGCCCATGCCCAGGCCGTCCTTGAACAGCCGCGCGAGGGTACGCACGCTGGCCCCGGCATTTTCCGCGTGCTGCTCGAAGGGGATGTCCAGCGAGGGCGCGGCCATGACCGCCTGACACAGGTTCATCAAGCGTCGGTCGGACTCATCCGGTAACGGGATTTTCAGCCGCGAACGCCTGGCCCGCCTGAGCTCCAGCAGTGCCAGACCGACCAGCGCTTCGTAATACTCGGGCGCGCCATCATCGCCCTGCTCCACCAGCCCGACGATCAGCTCTCGCAGCAGCCCGCCGACTTCAATCACCTGAACACTGTCGTCCAGCGTGGCGGCCAGCGAGGGGCGCAGGTAGATGTTGCGCATCTGCAGGTCCGAGACCACGCGAATCCCGTGGGGCACGCCCGGCGGCAGCCACACCGCCCGTTGCGGCGGCACCACCAGCGCCTCAAAGGGCGTTTCGACCCACATGACCCCGCTCATCGCGTACAGCAACTGGCCCCAGTCATGCTCGTGCGGCTCGATGTACAAGCCACGCGGGTAAGTGCGCGCCAACGGTTGCACGGGGACATCGGTGTCACTCAGGTCTGGAGGAGCAGCAAGGGCCATGGGCAATGATCATTGGGGAATTCAGGTGTTTGCATGGTAACGAGCCACTGGCATTGTCGCCACTGGCGGCAGCCGTCCGCCAATCCAAGTGAATTTTCCGCTGGCCCGACGATCCTTCTATTACCACAGGGAGGAATACGGGCTTTATGAACAACGCAAAACTTTTCGTCATTGAATACACCCTTCATGGCGTTCCCAAGTCATTCATCATCCGCCTGGACAAAATGGACAACGCGGAAGCTTGGCATTGGGCCAGTTGTGATGCCGGCGTCGGACGAATCCCTCGCTTTGGCCGAGAGAAGGTGCAAAAAACCAGCAAGCCGCTGGCGGAAAAGTTCGGGATCGAAAACGTGACCTGGCGACCGGCTGGCTGAAGCTCGAAAAAGGGGAAAACAGACAAAAAAAAGTGGAGCCAGGGCGGCTCCACTTTACGTTTTACGTTGATGAGTTATTTGCTGTGGGCGCACTTGCAGCCTTTGCTCGCACACGCTTCGCCATGTTCGTGGTGCTTGGCGCACGCTTCACAGCAATAGTGCTTGCCGTGACGCGCGATCGGATGTTCGCCCAGTTTGCATGAGCATTTGGGGCAGTCGCAGATACTGTCACTGCTGATCATGAGCCTGACTCCATGGGTGGTGGTCGTCGGGTGCGCAATCGCTGGCACCGTCCTGACAGTGTAGGAGTTGGCCGGGGTTTCAGCGTCAGGCCTGACGGGTGTTGCTGCGGTACATGAAGAACAAGGCCAGCGCGAGACACGCCATTGCCACCATCCGGCTGCTCGACAACTCGATCGCCGGGTTGCCCAGCCAGCCGAAGTTGTCGATCAACATCCCCATGCCCAGTTGCCCGAGAATCACCGCCACGGTCGCCACCGCCGTGCCGACGCGCGGCACCGCGCCGACCATGACCATCATGTAGACCACGCCGAACAGCGCGCCGCTGAGCTGCCATTTCGGCACGTCCAACAGGCTGACGGCATGCGCCGGCTCAAAAAACAGGATCAGCAAACCGGTGACCACCGCACCGACCGCAAAGGTCAGCAAACTGCTGCGCAACACACCAACCGTTTCGCCCAGACGTCCGTTGATCGCCGCCTGGACACTCAACACCGCACCGGCGGCCACGACCACCGCCAACAAAATAATCAGATTCATCATTAACCCCGAGCGATCAGAACAAGTGCCGCGACAATCAGCAGCAAGGCCAGCCAACGTTCACCGTTGACCTTTTTGCGCGTGGTGCCGAACCAGCCGAAGTGGTCGATCAACACGCTTTTGCCGACTTGCCCGGAGAGGATTGCGATCATCGTCATGGCAATGCCGATGTGCGGCGTGGCCAGGGTCAGCACCACCACGTAGATCGGCCCCAGGAAACCGCCGATCAATTGCCAGCGCGGCAAAGTGTTCAACGCCGGTCCCTGTTGCTTGCCGCTGAACAACAGCAGCAAAAACAGAATCGCCGAACCCACGCCGAAGATGCTCAACGTCGCCCATAAATGCCCGACCTGAACCCCGAGCGGGCCGAGCAGACCGGCTTCCACGGAAAGCCCCATGCCGGCCAGGATCACCAGCGGCAGCAGCAACAGGCGCAGCCCCGGTTTAGTGGTCGGCGCGGCGACAACGCCAACGTCGTCGATTGAAGAAGTGTGCATGAGGGGGACACCTACCAGTTATCAGATAGAACACGCCCCCTGTGGGAGCGAGCTTGCTCGCGAAAGCGCCGGAACATCCAACATCAATGTGACTGACAAATCGCTATCGCGAGCAAGCTCGCTCCCACAGGGTTTCTGTTCTCAGTGGAATTGGCGCGCATTATCGGCTGGCGATCCTTTGCGATAAATGGGAGCATCCTGACAACACTTTTGCGCAATCCGCACAGCAGGATGAATCATGCACGGCCTCAACGAACTGGGATTCAAGGCACTCCGGCTGTTTGTCGCGGTACTCGACCATGGCAGTTTTTCCGAAGTCGCCCGCCGCGAAGGCCTGGCGCCCTCTTCGATTTCCCGGCAGGTCCAGTTGATGGAACAGGCCTTGAACCAGCAATTGCTCTATCGCCACACGCGCGCCGTCACGCCTACCGAAGCCGGGCGCATGCTGGGGCATCACGCGCGACTGGTGCTGGTGCAACTGGAAGAGGCCGAGCAAGCCTTGCAGGAACAGCAAAGCGAACCGAGCGGACTGGTGCGGATCAACGCGCCAGTGGTGTTCGGGCAGCGTCATCTCACGCCGTGGCTGGGGCAGCTGTGCGAGCGCTACTCGAAACTGCAACTGGATATCCAGCAGACCGACAGCTACATCGACCCGTTACAGGAAGGCGCCGACCTGCTGTTTCGCATCGGCCCGCTGCATGATTCGAGCATGCAGGCGCGCATCCTCGCGCCGCACCGGTTTCAAGTCGCCGCCAGCCCGGCCTATCTGCAACGCCACGGCACGCCGCGACATCCCGAGGATCTGGCGGCGCATCAATGCCTGGCCTACAAAGGCGTGACGGGCCAACAGCGCTGGTTTTTCCGCCAGGATCAGCAGGACTGGACGCCCTACTCGGTGAAAGGACCGATCACCGGCAATCACGCCGACACACTCACCCAGGCCGCTGAACAGGGGTTGGGGCTGGTGATGTTTCCGTCGTGGTTGATTGGTGAGGCGGTACGCAACGGCACGCTGGTGCCGGTGCTGGGGGACTATCAAGTGTCCAACAGCCTTGAGCCGCAGCAGATTGCGGTGCTGTGGCCCGGTAGTCGGCGCTTGTCGGTGAAGGTCAGGACGGTGATCGATTTCTTTGTGGAATGCTTTGGCGCGGTGCCCTACTGGGACAGACCCTGACACCGATAAGCCCTGTGGGAGTGAGCCTGCTCGCGATAGCGGTCTGTCAGTCAAATCGATGTAGGATTTACCACCGCTATCGCGAGCAGGCTCGCTCCCACAGGTTCCGTTCCTGTACTTCAGATACGGAACTGGCCGACCAGTTTGCCCAGGCGCTGACCGAGGTCGGCGAGGCTGCGCGAGGTCTGGGCGCCGAGTTGTGTTTCGTCGGCGACACTGTCCACCGCCACGGCGATCTGGTGCACGCTGCGGTTGATCTCTTCGGCCACGGCGGTCTGTTCCTCTGCCGCGCTGGCAATCTGTGCGTTCATCGAGTTGATGGTGGCGATCAGTTGGGCCATGGTGTCCAGCGACGCACCGGCCTCATTGGCCTGGGCCGAGGTGCCATCGCCCGCTTCACTGGAACGACGCATTGCTTCCACCGCCGATTGAGTACCGGCCTGCAAACGGTCGATCATGCCCTGGATTTCCTGGGTGCTGATCTGCGTACGACTGGCCAGTGCCCGCACTTCGTCGGCCACCACCGCAAAACCACGTCCCGCTTCACCGGCGCGCGCGGCTTCAATCGCGGCGTTCAGCGCCAGCAGGTTGGTCTGCTCGGCAATCGAGCGAATCACTCCCAGCACGCTGACAATCGACGACACGTCTTTTTGCAGACTGTCGAGGGACACGCCGCTTCTGCGAATGTCATCCACCAACGCATGAATCTTCACAATGCTGCCCGCCACCACACGCTTGGCGGCCTGGCCTTCCTCGTCGGTTTGCTGGGCGGCGACCGCCGCGTTTTGTGCACTCTTCGCCACTTCCTGCGCCGCCGCCGACATTTCGTTGATCGCCGTGGCGACCTGATCAGTCTCGTGACGCTGACGCTCCATAGCCTGATCCGAACGCTGGGCCTGATCGGAGACCTGAGTCACCAGGCCGGTCAGTTGCGAGGTCATTTCGGTAATCTGGCGCACCAGACCGTGGATCTTGTCGACGAAACGGTTGAACGAGCCGGCCAGTTCGCCGAGTTCATCCTGGCTGGTGATGGTCAGGCGACGGGTCAGGTCGCCCTCACCCGCCGCGATGTCATCGAGGTTGGCTTTCATCAGGTTCAGCGGACGCAAAATGGTGTTGGCCAGCAGCATCCCGGCGGCTGCGATCACCAACAGCACCACCACCGCAATCCCGACGATGCTCAGCACCACGCCTTCCATCCGTTCCTTGACCTTGGCCTCCACCAGGGCGACTTGCGCTTCGATGCCGTCAAGGTTGACCGAAGTGCCGACCGCCATGTCCCACTTGGGCAGGTAGTCGGTGTAGCCGAGCTTGGGCACCAGCACTTGGGTGTTGCCAGGCAGTGGCGAGCTGTATTGCAGGTAGTGAGTGCCGTCCTTGGCGACTTTGACCAAGTCGCGATTGACGTAGACGCCGTTCGGGTCGCGGTTGTCCTTGAAGCTCTGGCCCACGCCATCGGGACTGTTGGCCTTGAACAGGCGCACGGTGTTGGAGTCGTAGCCGAAGAAGTAGCCTTCCTTGCCGTAGGTGATGCTCGACAGCAGCTTGATCGCCTGGGCCCGCGCCGCGTCATCGCCCTGGGCGGCCGCGTCGTACAACGGTTTGATCGTGGTCATGGCGACCGCGACGTAGCTTTGCAGGGTGGCCTTGGCGTCGCTGAGCAGGCGCTCGCGCGTTTCTTCGACTTCCTTGCGAGCCTGTTCTTGCAGAATGAACAACGTGGTCAGGCTGATGACCAGCGCAAAGAGCAACACCGGGAGGACGGCAAGGGACAGGACTTTAGCCTTGAGGCTCATGCGCATGACGGTTCACTCTTTTGATTTTATTGGCGTGGTTAAAGGCTTTAACGGCACGCCGGACCAAAAGTTGAATCCGCAGGAAAGTAAGCAAGCCCCCTGTGGGAGCGAGCTTGCTCGCGATAGCGGGGTGTCAGCCAACATCAATGTTGGATGTACCGCCGTCATCGCGAGCAAGCTCGCTCCCACAGGGGTGATGTGACTACAAAATCATCGCGGCGACCCAGCCGAACGCCAGCAGCGGCAAGTTGTAGTGCAGGAAGGTCGGCACCACGGTGTCCCAGATGTGGTGATGCTGGCCGTCGATGTTCAGGCCGGAGGTCGGGCCCAGCGTCGAGTCCGAGGCCGGCGAACCCGCGTCGCCCAAGGCGCCGGCCGTGCCGACGATGCACACGATCGCAATCGGGCTGAAGCCCAGCTGCACGCACAACGGCACGAAGATCGCTGCCAGGATCGGCACGGTGGAAAACGACGAGCCGATGCCCATCGTCACCAGCAGGCCAACCAACAACATCAGCAATGCCCCCACGCCTTTGCTGTGATCAATCCACGACGCAGAGGCCTCGACCAGCGTTTGCACCTCGCCGGTGGCCTTCATCACTTCGGCAAACCCTGACGCGGCGATCATGATGAAGCCGATCATCGCCATCATTTTCATGCCTTCGGTGAACAGGTCGTCCGTGTCGCGCCACTTGACGATACCCGAGACCGAGAAGATCAGAAAACCGACCAGCGCACCGATGATCATCGAGTCCAGCAACAACTGAATGATGAACGCCGCCGCAATGGCGACACCGGCGACCATCAGGCTCAGCGGGTTGTACTCCACCGCGACTTGCTCGACTTGCTCGATCTTTTCCAGGTCGTAGACGCGCTTTTTGCGGTAGCTGATAAACGCCGCCGCCAGCCCCACGACCATGCCCAGCGCTGGAATGCCCATGGCGTGGGTGACGTTGATTCCCGTGATGTCCACGCCGCTGCGGGCCACGTTGGCCAGCAGGATTTCATTGAGGAAGATGTTGCCAAAGCCCACCGGCAAGAACATGTACGGCGTGATCAGGCCGAAGGTCATGACGCAGGCGATCAATCGGCGATCCAGTTGCAGCCGGGTCAATACATAAAGAAGCGGCGGCACCAGCAATGGAATAAAGGCGATATGTATCGGCAGGATGTTTTGCGATGCGATCGCGACCACCCAGAGCAGACCGATCAGCAGCCACTTGACCTGGCGGCCACCGCTGGCGTGCTGGCGATCAACCATCGCCAACGCTTTGTCCGCCAGCGCATGGGCCAGGCCGGACTTGGCAATCGCCACCGCAAACGCCCCGAGCAAGGCGTAAGACAACGCCACCGTCGCGCCGCCGCCGAGGCCGCTGTTGAAGGCTTTGAGGGTGGCGTCGATGCCCAGGCCACCGGTCAAACCACCCACCAGCGCGCCGACGATCAGTGCGATCACGACGTGCACGCGGGACAGGCTGAGGATCAGCATGACGCCGACCGCAGCAATTACAGCATTAATCATCGTTACCTCAAGGCAAGCGAAATGAGCTCAGCCGGCAGTCTGCGAAGAGCCGCCAGCGGATCAAGGAATGGGTTTTATTAGAGGGCGCGCACTTTGAAGGAAGCCGCCGCAAGCTGCAACCCTCAAGAAAGTCGATCGTGCGCCGTTATAGTGCAAAGTCTCAGATATTTATCGAATAAAGGACGTCTCCATGTCGATCAGACAACTTTCCATTCAATGGAAAATCACCCTGCTGGCCGGGCTGTGCCTGGCCGGCATCGTGACCCTGCTGGTGGGTCTTTCGCTGTACCGCATGGAGCACAGCTCCGAGATGGTGAAAGCCTCAAGCATGGAGATGCTCACCGAAGCCGCACAGGCCCGGATTGAGTCCCAGGGAGAAAACCAGGCGCTGGGGATTCGCCAGCAGTTCATGGACGCCTATCAATATGGCCATGGTTTTTCGCGGCAGGTGCTGTTCCTGCGCGATCAGGCCGAGAAGCGTTTTCTGGACGCCTTCGACCTGCGTGAAGACCTGACCCGCCAGGTCAAATCGGCGCTGCAGGCCAACCCGGAACTCCTCGGTCTGTCCCTGGTGTTCGAAGCCAACGCGCTGGATGGCAAGGATGAGCTGTTCGCAGGCCAGGCGGAGCTGGGCAGCAACGACAAGGGGCGTTTTGCCCTGTACTGGTCGCAACCGACGCCGGGCAAGGTCACCTCCATGGCGCTGCCGGAAAGTGACATGGCCGACACCAGCACCGGCCCCAGCGGCGAGCCGGCCAACGCCTGGTTCACCTGCCCGCGCACCACGCTCAAGCCCTGCGTGATCGAACCGTACTTCTATGTGATCGACGGCCAGAACGTACTGATGACCAGCATCGTCTTCCCGCTGATGGTCAACGGCAAAGTCATCGCTTCGCTGTCGGTGGACATCAACCTCAACAGCCTGCAAGCCATGAGCCAGGGCGCCAGTAAAAAACTCTACGACGGCCAGACCAGCGTCAGCATCATCAGCCCGGTCGGCCTGTTGGCCGGTTACAGCCCGGACGCCAGCAAACTCAGCCAGCGCCTGGACGCCGTGGACAAGACCAACGGCGCCGAGCTGATTCGCCTGCTCGCCGCCAGCAGCAAAACCGAAAGCCTGCACAGTGATCATCAACTCAAAGTGCTGTCGCCGTTCCTGCCGATTCCCGGTGGCAAGTCCTGGGGCGTGTTGCTCGACGTGCCGGAAAAAGTCCTGGTCGGCCCCGCCGAGACCCTGAAAAAACAACTCGATGACAGCAACCGGTCCGGCACGCTGGTCGAGCTCGGCCTGGGCGTGCTCGCCGCGCTGATTGGCTTGTTGCTGGTGTGGCTGATGGCGCGCAGCGTGACCAGGCCAATCCTCGGCGTGGCGCACATGCTCGAAGACATCGCCAGCGGCGAAGGCGACCTGACCCGGCGCCTGGCCTATGACAAACAGGATGAACTGGGCCAGTTGGCCGGCTGGTTCAACCGTTTCCTCGACAAGCTGCAACCGATCATCGCCGAGGTCAAACGCTCGGTGCAGGACGCGCGCAGCACGGCGGACCAATCTGCCGCCATCGCCACCCAGACCAGCGCCGGCATGGAGCAGCAATACCGCCAGGTCGACCAAGTGGCAACCGCGTCCCACGAAATGAGCGCCACCGCCCAGGACGTTGCCCGCAGCGCGGCGCAAGCGGCACAAGCGGCAAAGGAAGCGGATCAGGCGACTCGCCGAGGCTTGACAGTGATCGATCAAACCACCAACAGCATCGACACCCTCGCCGCCGACATGAGCGCGGCGATGGTGCAAGTCGAAGGCCTGGCGGCGAACAGCGAGAAAATCGGTTCGGTGCTGGAAGTGATTCGCGCCATCGCCGAGCAAACCAACCTGCTGGCGCTCAACGCTGCCATCGAAGCGGCCCGGGCCGGTGAAGCCGGGCGTGGTTTTGCCGTGGTGGCTGATGAGGTGCGCAACCTGGCGCGGCGCACTCAGGAGTCGGTCGAAGAAACCCGACTGGTGATCGAGCAGTTGCAGAGCGGCACCCAGGACGTGGTCGGGTCGATGAACAACAGCCATCGCCAGGCCCAAGGCAGCGTCGAACAAGTGGGTCAGGCGGTCACCGCGTTACGCCAGATTGGCGAGGCCGTGACGGTGATCAGCGACATGAACCTGCAGATCGCCTCGGCGGCCGAAGAGCAAAGTGCGGTGGCCGAGGAGATCAACAACAACGTGGCAACGATTCGCGACGTGACCGAATCGCTGTCGGGGCAGGCGAACGAGTCGGCGCGGGTGAGCCAGTCGCTCAACAGCCTGGCGAATCAGCAGCAGGGCTTAATGGATCAATTCCGCGTGTAACCCGATTTAATGCCCACTAAAGATCCAATGTGGGAGCGGGCTTGCTCGCGAATGCGGTGTTTCAGCAACAGAGATGTCGACTGAAACACCGCTTTCGCGAGCAAGCCCGCTCCCACAGGATATTCAGCGCTTGGGTAATTGAATGATTACTTTAAGGCCGCCCCACTCACTCTCCTCCAGCCTCAACACCCCGCCCCACGAATCGACAATGTCGCGCACGATGCCCAATCCCAACCCGTGTCCGTCGGTCTGTTCATCCAGCCGCGTACCCCGGCTGAACACCTGATCACGCTGCTCCACGGGAATGCCCGGGCCATCGTCTTCCACACTCAACAAAAACCCTTCAGCCATCTCGACCACGCTCAAGCGAACCTCCGCATCCGCCCATTTACAGGCGTTGTCCAGCAGGTTGCCCAGCAACTCCAGCAAATCCTCGCGATCCCACGGCAACTGCAAACCGCTGGGTGCCCGGTAGCTGAGGTCCAGGTGCTCGCCGTGAATCATGCGCAACGTCGCCAGCAAACCCGGCAGCTGCGCATCGCAATCAAACAAGGCCCCCGGCAGCGCATCGCCGGACAACCGCGCGCGATTGAGTTCGCGATTAAGGCGCTGCTGAACCTGTTCCAGTTGCGCCTTGAGGGTCTTGCGCAACTCGGGATGAGCGTCGAGTTTTTCGCTCGACGCCAGGCTCAGCAACACAGCCAGCGGCGTTTTCAACGCGTGCCCCAGGTTGCCCAGGGCGTTGCGCGAGCGCTTGAGGCTGTCCTCGGTGTGCGCGAGCAAATGGTTGATCTGCGCCACCAGCGGCTCCAGCTCCACCGGCACCTGATCGTCGAGTTGCGAGCGCTGGCCCTGTTGCAGCTGGGCGATTTGCTCGCGGGCCTTTTCCAGCGGACGCAAGGCGCGACGCACCGTGATCCGTTGCAGCAACAGAATCAGCAGCAGCCCCGCCAACCCCAGGCCAATCCCGACCTGTTGCATGCGCCGAAAACTCTCGCGCACCGGGGTGTAATCCTGCGCCACGCTAATCGAAATCGACTGGCCGAGCCGCCGATAATCCGAACGCAGCACCAGCAACTGCTGACCTTCGGGCCCCAGTTGCAAGTTGCTGTGCAGGCCCGGGTGGTCAAGGCTCGGCATCTCCTGGTCCCACAAGGAACGGGACCGCCAGTGCTTGTCAGCAAAATCGATGCGGAAGTAATGCCCGGAAAACGGCCGTTGATAGGCCGGCGACAAGTGCCGTTCATCCAGCTGCAAGCCTTGCGGCCCGCGCACCAAGGCCACCAGCAAATTTTCACTGTCGTCACGCAGACCGGCTTCGAGGTAACGCTGCAAGCCCATTTCAAACAGCCACAGGCTGGTCTGCGCCAGTACCAGGCCGACCACCACCATCACGCTGATCAGGCCCAGGCTCAAGCGGCGCTGGATCGACCTCACCGGGCTTGCTCGCCGAACAGGTAACCCTGGCCGCGACGGGTTTCGATGACGCTGCGCCCCAGCTTGCGTCGCAGGTGATTGACGTGCACTTCGAGCACGTTGGAATCGCGCTCGGTTTCACCGTCGTAGAGGTGTTCGGCGAGGTGGCTTTTGGAAAGGATTTGTTCGGGGTGCAACATGAAATAACGCAGCAGACGAAATTCAGAGGCGGTCAGCTGGATGTCGGCGCCGTCGCGGGTCACGCATTGACGGCCTTCGTCCAGATGCCAACCGGCGGCCTTGAGCGTTGGCTGATTGGCCTGGCCGTGGGAGCGGCGCAATAACGCCTGGACGCGCAGGTGCAGTTCTTCGGGGTGGAACGGCTTGGTCAGATAATCGTCGGCGCCGGCCTTGAGGCCTTCGATGCGTTCGGCCCAGGAATCGCGAGCCGTGAGGATCAGCACTGGCGTCATCAGGCCGCCGGCGCGCCATTGCGCCAGCACCTCAAGCCCCGGCAAACCTGGCAAGCCAAGGTCGAGGATGATCAGGTCATACGGTTCACTGCTGCCCTGATACACCGCGTCGCGGCCATCGGCCAGCCAATCCACGGCGTAGCCCTGACGGTTGAGCCCGGCCATCAATTCGTCGGCCAGGGGCACATGGTCTTCCACCAGCAACAATCGCATCGGTCAGTCTTCCTTGTCTTTGAGCAAGCGGCCAGTGGCGGCTTCGATGTCCAGTTCGCGGACCACGCCTTGGGCGGTCAGCAACTCGACTTCATAAATGTAGACGTCGTGTTTTTCTTCAAGCTCGGCTTCCAGCAGTTTTGCCCCCGGATAGCGGTCCAGCGCCTGTTGCAACAGTTGCTCCAGCGGCAGAATAACGCCGCGCTGACGCAGGCGCAGGGCTTCGTCCTGATCCAGGTCACGCGCCATGGCCACCGAACAAAACGCCAGCAACAGCAGCGCCATGCGTGAAAATGAAAGCACCTTCATTACGTATCCTGATGATCCTTGAGCAGCTGGCCGCTGACCGCGTCTAATTCCATGTCCCACTCAATGCCTTGTGGGTCGCGCAGCTCAACCTGATAGATGTACTTGCCGTACTCTTCTTCCAGCTCGGTTTGAGTGATTTTGGCGCCGGGGTGTTTGGCCAGAGCGGTGGCGTTGAGCTTCTCGAAAGACACAATGGTACCAGCGTCGCGCAAACGCAGGGCTTCGTCGGGGCCCAGGTCACGAGCGTGGGCGAGGCTGGCGGTCATGGCGATGAGGGATGCGGTGAACAGGGCAGTCAGGATTTTCATAGGGGGGGCTCCGTATTTTCTTATGTGTTGGCTACGCGGGCCACCTTAGCGAGCTGAACTTAACTGAAACTGAATTGCCATCATTGAAGTGGCACCTCGACATCAACTACCTGCACAAAAACCTGTGGGAGCGAGCTTGCTCGCGATGGGGGGCACATCCAGCATTGATGTTGGCTGACAGACCGCCATCGCGAGCAAGCTCGCTCCCACAGTTAATTTGTGGCGTTGCCTGACCTGTTTATAATCCGCCCGCTTGCCAATTATCGAGACCGGTATGACCGCCATCCACATCAAGTTCCCTGCCCTGACCCTCAAGGCCGGCCCGCGAGCCTTTGCGCGCATCCGTAAAAACGGTTTGAGCGCCGCCGATGTCGGCACGCTGCCCGGAGCCGCTGGTGGGCCGAAAGCGTTGGGGATTCAAGGTCTGGACCTGGCGTTGTTCGGCGAATGGTTGCCGGCCGCACCTCGAGAACGCTCGCTGATTGGCGCCTCGGTGGGTTCCTGGCGCTTCGCCAGCGCCTGCCTGCCGGATGCCGCCGAAGGCATTCGACGCCTCGGTCATCTCTACACCGGGCAAGATTTCGCCAAAGGCGTGACCATGGCGCAGATCAGCCAAAGCTCCCGGCGCATGCTCGATGAACTGTTGGACGGTCGCGATGCGTCGATCCTGAGCAACGCCCATTACCGACTGAACATCATGGTGGTCAAAAGCCACGGCCGGCTCGCGGACGATCACCGCGGCATGCTCGGGCTGGCGCTGGGATCGGTGATCGCCGACAACCTGCGCGGTCGCGCGCGACTGTCGCGGCATTTCGAGCGACTGATCATCCACGACCCGCGCCTGATGCCTCCGGTCAATGCGTTGAACGACTTCCCGTCGCGCTTCGTCGCGCTCACTGCCGGCAACCTGCGCCAGGCCCTGCTCGCCTCGGGCTCAATCCCGATGGTCATGGAAGGCGTGCGTGATCTGCCGGGTGCCGGCGCCGGGACGTTCCGCGATGGCGGTCTGCTGGACTATCACCTCGACCTGCCCTACAGCGGCAACGACATCGTGCTGTACCCGCACTTCACCGACCGGGTGATCCCCGGCTGGTTCGACAAGACGCTGCCGTGGCGCCGCGCCTGCCCTGCGCGTTTGCAGGATGTTCTGCTGCTGGCGCCGTCGAAGGACTACCTGGCGCGCCTGCCCTACGGCAAGCTGCCGGACCGCAACGATTTCAAACGCTTCATGGGCGATGCACCGAGCCGGCAGAAATACTGGCGAGCGGCGATGGATGAAAGCCGCCGTCTGGGCGACGAGTTCCTCGAACTGGCTGCCAACGGTCGCCTCGGCGAGCGCTTGCTGACCCTTTAGTCAGTGTTTTGCCCAGAGCTCTGGTAAACTCGCCGCCTGCCCACATCGCCGCGGCGATCGCCACCTGACAGAGCTGAAAATCACTGTGGAAATCTTCAAAGAGTTTACGTTCGAATCCGCCCACCGCCTGCCTCACGTGCCGGAAGGCCATAAGTGCGGTCGCTTGCATGGTCACTCGTTCAAAGTGGCGATCCACTTGAGCGGCGACCTCGATCCGCACACCGGCTGGATCCGCGACTTCTCGGAAATCAAGGCGATCTTCAAGCCGCTGTACGAGCGCCTGGACCACAACTACCTGAACGACATTCCCGGCCTGGAAAACCCGACCAGCGAAGTGCTGGCCAAATTCATCTGGAATGAATTGAAGCCCCTGCTGCCGGAACTCAGCGCGATCCGAATCCATGAGACATGCACCAGCGGCTGCATCTATCACGGCGAGTAAACCGACCTGAAACAACACATCCCCCTGTGGGAGCGGGCTTGCCCGCGATAGCGGTGTCAGTCACATCACACTGAATGTCAGACCTATCGCGAGCAGGCTCCCCCCCACAAGGGGCGAATGCGTTTCGTCAGTGATACAGAGAATAGCCTTCGTGGCTGTTTTTTTTTGCCTATGCTTTTTGGCTTGCACCTGCCAAGAGGACCCGCGCATGACTGACTGGCCACTGCCCCAGACCTATCGCTTCAACGGACACTGCGTTCGCTACGCCGTACGGGGCGACGGCCCGCCGCTGGTGTTCGTGCATGGCACGCCGTTCTCTTCCTGTGTGTGGCACCGGATCGCGCCGCATTTCATCACCACGCACCGGGTGTACTACTTCGACCTGCTGGGCTATGGCCAATCCGCAAAAATCGATGGCGATGTTTCACTGGGGGTGCAAAACGTCTTGCTGGCGCAGTTGCTCGATCACTGGGGGCTGGAACGGCCGGATGTGGTGGCCCACGATTTCGGCGGCGCCACTGCGCTTCGCGCGCACCTGCTCAACGGCAAGGACTATCGCAGCCTGACGCTGGTCGACCCGGTGGCGTTGACGCCGTGGGGTTCGCCGTTCGTCCAGCATGTGCGCCAGCATGAAGCGGCGTTCAGCGGCCTGCCCGATTACATCCAGCGCGCCATTGTGCCGGCCTATATTCGCGGGGCGATCAAGCGCGACATCAGCGATGAAGAACTTGCGCCCTATGTGCAGCCGTGGCTGGGCGATCCGGGGCAAGCGGCGTTCTATCGACAAATTGCTCAAATGGATGAGCGTTATACCCGTGAGGCCGAAGCGCTGTACCCGACGGTCCGCTGCCCGGTGCAAATCCTGTGGGGCGAAGACGATCAGTGGATCCCCATCGAGCGTGGATGGGCGCTGCAGCAGATGATTGCCGGAGCACAATTCCACCCGATTCCCAATGCCGGGCATTTGGTGCAGGAAGATGCGCCGGAGGCGATTGTTGCGGCGTTGCTGCGTTTTTTGCCCCTGATCCAGTCCCCCTGAAGAAACCAATATCCCTTGTGGGAGCGAGCCTGCTCGCGATGGCGGTGTATCAGTCGGCATTTATGTTGCCAGGTACGCCGCCATCGCGAGCAGGCTCACTCCCACAGGGGTTGTGTATTCCTGCAGATGCACTGCTCTCTTGCCTTCGCGCGCACCAAACTTGCCGGCTCGACTATAAATAACTGCATCCCTCGGCACGTCTCTCATCCAGCAAGGAATGCCGCATGACGCAGAACGATCCGGGCAACGACTGCCCCCTCGGCGAAGTGACAATTTGCCGTGGGTCGCGCCGCTGGCAGGGATTGCCGCTGCCGCGTTAACGTATGTGTTATTCACCAGCGTCCCGGGTGCCCGGGTCGCTGAAGCGCCATGACAAGATCTATAAAAGGATTCGCCTGATGCACATCATCAACGCCCGGCTGCGCAACCAGGATGGCCTGCATGAGTTGCACCTGGAAAACGGTCTGATCCGCACGATTGCCCGTCAGACCGAAGCCCCGACCCTGGGCCCCGATGACCTGGACGCCGGCGGCAACCTGGTGGTGCCGCCCTTCGTCGAGCCGCACATTCACCTCGATGCCACCCTCACCGCCGGCGAACCGCGCTGGAACATGAGCGGCACCCTGTTCGAAGGCATCGAGTGCTGGGGCGAGCGCAAGGTGACCATCACCGAGGAAGACACCAAGACACGCGCCACTAAAACCATCCAGACCCTCGCCGCCCACGGCATCCAGCACGTGCGCACCCACGTCGACGTCACCGACCCGCAGCTCACGGCGCTCAAGGCGATGCTCGAAGTGCGCGAGCAAAGCCGTCACTTGATCGACATGCAAATCGTCGCGTTCCCCCAGGAAGGCATCGAGTCGTACCGCAACGGCCGGGAATTGATGGAGGAAGCGATCCGCATGGGCGCCGATGTGGTCGGCGGCATTCCGCATTTCGAGTACACCCGGGATCAAGGCGTCAGCTCGGTGAAATTCCTGATGGACCTGGCCGAGCGCACCGGCTGCCTGGTGGACGTGCATTGCGACGAAACCGACGATCCGCATTCGCGCTTTCTGGAAGTGTTGGCTGAAGAAGCCCGCAGCCGCGACATGGGCTCGCGGGTGACCGCCAGCCACACTACGGCGATGGGCTCTTACGACAACGCCTACTGCGCCAAACTGTTTCGCCTGCTCGGGCATTCGGGCATCAGTTTTGTCTCCTGCCCCACCGAAAGCATTCACCTGCAAGGCCGCTACGACAATTTCCCGAAACGCCGCGGCGTAACGCGGGTCAACGAGTTGCTCGAAGCGGGGATGAACGTGTGTTTCGGCCAGGACTCGATTGTCGATCCGTGGTATCCGCTGGGCAACGGCAACATTTTGCGGGTGCTCGAAGCGGGTCTGCACATTTGCCACATGCTCGGTTACCGCAACCTGCAAAGTGCGCTGGATCTGGTCACCGACAACAGCGCCAAAGCCATGAACCTGGGTGATCGGTACGGGCTGGAACAGGGCCGGCCGGCGAATCTGTTGATCCTGTCGGCGGACAGCGACTACGAGGTGATTCGCAGCCAGGGCTTGCCGCTGTATTCGGTCAGGGAGGGCAAGGTGTTGATGAAGCGGACGATGCCGGTGGTGGAATGGCCGGGGCAACTCTAAAACTGCAGTGATCTTGAAGGCCCCATTGCGGGCAGGCTGGCTCCCACATTGGGATTTGTGAATGACACAGATTCAATGTGGGAGTGACGCTGCGACGATTCGACTTGCCCGCGATGACGGCCGACAATTCAATCCATCAACCGAGCCGTACCAAACAGCCTGACCCGACTCAATTCCCCATCCGCTTCCTCCAGTAAAATCGGCGCCGTGCCGCCCGGCATGACGACTTTCACCTCACCTGCCGCCACCCAGCCAACACGCCAAGCCGCACATGCCACCGCACTGGCGCTGGTGCCCGACGACGCCGTCGGCCCTTCTCCGCGTTCAAATACCCGCGCGGCGACTTGCCCTTCAGACGCAAGCATCGCCCACTGCAAATTCACGCCGGCAGGACACGGAGCCCCTGCCCCCGCCGGCTTGGCGTAAGCAATTCGCGTCAGGCCTTCGCACAGCCCAGGCTCGCGCATTTGCTCATTGCTCGGCAATGCGTCGGCGGTCTCCAAAAGTGTCACGCAATGGGGATTGCCAATGCGCACGAACTGGCTTCGAGACCATGCTGGATCAAGCGCCGACAACGGTTGCACATGGCTGACATCGCGCCCGTTCAACAGCGCGCCTTCAACCCGCTCAGCTCCCACCGCGCGCGGCCCGAACGAAGGTTTGCCCAGATCCAGCCAGAACCCTTTCACCCCCTCGACCTCGGCCGGCTTCACCGAAGTGCCCACGGGTGAAACCGCATCAGCCTTGTCGTGATGAACCCTGAGCAGACACGCCTCGTCCCAGGGCAGCAATCCTTGCTCGCTCAGGGCCTGAGAAAAAATCGTCAGCCCGTTGCCGCTGCGCTCGGCCAGGGTGCCGTCGGTGTTGACGATCAACAGATCAAACGGCGGCGACGATTGAAACGGCCCCACCAGCAGACCGTCGCAGCGATGGTCTTTGCTGCCCGGCGGTTGAGTGCCGGGACCCCAGGCGCAGAACGCCTCGATCGCCGCCAACGCCCAGTTTTCGCGGGTTTGCGCGGCGTCGCCGGCGAGTTGAGGCAGATCGATACCGCGTTCACGCACGGCGTCAGGCGCCATCACCGCATAGATATTGCCTCGAGCATCGTAGAACGGCGTCATGGATCGGACCTGAAGTCAGCCTGTAGAGAGCCTGTACTTTAGGCGACGGCCCGGAAAAATCACATCCGCCAGAACTGTTATGAGCATCCGCGCTTTTATCGCAAAACAGTTGGGAAGATCTGTCATTTATGACAGCAGACAAGCCGCAGTCCCGAGCCCAGAGTAAAAACTCGGGATCACCCTCGGAATACGCTCATGAAAAAGTTGGGGATACTGCCACTGCTTATCTCGCTGCTTCTAACCGGAGCGGCAACGGCGGACGAAGTCACACCGGTGCGCAATGGCAACGGGAAAGAAATCCTGTTGCAGGGATTCCACTGGAACTCCAGTCGCAACGAAACCGAAACATGGTATGCGGTACTGGCACACCTGGCTGGTCAGATCGGCAACGACGGCTTCACCGCCATCTGGATGCCACCGCCGTGGAAAGACACGTCCAGTTGGGTAGACGGCGGCAGCAACACGTCCGGTGGTGGTGAAGGTTACTTCTGGCGCAGCTTCGATAAAAACAGTCAGTACGGCACCGATGAGCAGCTCAAAACGGCAGCAGCGGCCCTGAATCGAGCGGGTGTAAACGTCGTTTATGACGTGGTGCCCAACCACATGGATGACACCAAGGGCGATGACCCGCTGTTCCCCAGAGGCCATGGGGAATGGCGTCACGATTGTGCCAAGTGCGACGAAGGCGATTCATTTATCGACGGTAATGCCGACCTGAACACCGGCAATTCTTTGGTGTTCGAGATCATCAAAAAAGAATTGCTCAACCTGCGCGACAACTATGGCGCCATGGGCCTGCGTTTCGACTTTGTTCGCGGCTACGCGCCGCAGACCGTGGACCGCTGGATGAATGCGTTTGGCAATTCGCAATTCTGCGTCGGTGAACTGTGGAAAGGCCCAAGCGAATACCCGTCTGACGACTGGCGCAGCAAGGCCAGTTGGCAGGATGCGCTCAAGGACTGGTCCAACCGCGCCCATTGCACCGTCTTCGACTTTGCCCTCAAGGAGCGCATGCAAAACGGCTCGATCGCCGAATGGCGACATGGGCTCAATGGCAATCCCGATCCAGCCTGGCGCGCGGCAGCCGTCACCTTCGTCGACAACCATGACACCGGTTATTCGCCAGGACGCTACGGTGGCCAACATCACTGGCCATTGCCTGAAGAACTACGCAATCAAGCCTACGCCTACATTCTCAGCAGCCCCGGGACACCGGCCGTGTATTGGCCGGACTTCTTTGACTGGCAACGCGGCGAACTCATCCGCCAACTGATAAAAATCCGCAGGGACGCCGGCATCAAGGCCGACTCACCGATCCGGTTTCACACCCAATATTCGGGGTTGGTCGCGACAACGACCGGGGACAACCGAAGCCTGGTGATTGCCTTGAGTTCGGACCTGACAAAACTTCCTCCGGGGCTGACCGATCCTGCGCTGACCCGGGACAACGGCAAAATCCGTCTCTGGAGCACGGCGCCTGAACAACCTGCCGTCAGTGTTCACTTCACCTGCGACTACGCCACGACCTACCCCGGCCAGAACGTTTATGCCGCAGGCTCGACACTTGAACTGGGGGCCTGGGACCCTGTCCATGCCGTGCCATTGACCTACAACCCCGAGAGCAAGCAATGGAGCGGTGTGATCGATCTGCCGGCAAAACAAGACATTCAATGGAAATGCATCGTGCGCAGTAACGATGCCCCGGGGACAGCGCGTTGGCAGCCGGGCGCCAACGTCAGCCTCACCAGCGAGGCAGGCAGAGAGACGCGAGGTGCGTTCTAGGCGGGTCATGAAAACCCTTCGAGGTCGCGGTGTGCTGCCTGATATGCAAGGATGTTGTCCTGCATTCTGTCAGCAACCCGCAACGCCAAGGATTTTCCATGACCGCCCTCAACACGCCCGCGCCCGTCATCCCCGGACGCCTGGAGCAGATGTCCACCCGCATCGCCTTCTTCATCGCAGGTCTGGGCATTGCCGCGTGGGCGCCGTTGGTGCCTTACGCCAAGGCACGGGCCGGGCTGGATGAAGGCACCCTCGGTTTGCTGCTGTTGTGCCTGGGGGTCGGGTCGATTCTGGCGATGCCGATGGCTGGCCTCCTTTCCACGCGTTTCGGCTGCCGTCGGGTCGCGACCGGAGGAACGTTGTTGATCTGCGCGGCGCTGCCGTTATTGGCGACGGTGTCGTCGGTGCCTGCGTTGATCGCCACGCTGTTCATGTTCGGCGCGGGCCTGGGCACGGTGGATTCGACGGTGAACCTGCAGGCAGTGATCGTCGAACGAGCCAGTGGCAAGCACATGATGTCGGGGTTTCACGGGATGTTCAGCCTCGGCGGGATCGTCGGCGCGGCGGGTGTCAGCGCCCTGCTCGGCCTCGGCCTGTCACCACTGAGTGCCATGTTGGTGGTGATTGTCGTGCTGGTGCTGGCCTTGCTCAAAGCCGCGCCGCACCTGTTGCCTTACGGCAGCGAAAGCTCGGGACCGGCGTTTGCCGTGCCTCATGGCATCGTGTTGTTCATCGGCGGTATGTGTTTCATCGTCTTCCTGGCCGAAGGCGCAGCGCTCGACTGGAGCGCCGTGTTTCTCACGCAGGAACGCGGGATCGACACGGCCTATGCCGGGCTGGGCTACGCAGCGTTCGCCCTGACCATGACGGTCGGACGCTTGACCGGTGACCGGATTGTCCGGCGTCTGGGCTCGACACAGGTGATTGTGTTCGGTGGGCTAACCGCGGCCGTAGGCCTGGCATTGGCCACATTCGCTCCGGCGTGGGAAGCGGCACTGGTGGGTTATGCGTTGCTCGGTGCCGGATGCTCGAACATTGTGCCGGTGCTGTACACCGCCGTGGGCAAACAGACAGTGATGCCCGAACACATCGCCGTGCCGGCCATCACCACGCTGGGCTACGCGGGGATTCTCGCCGGCCCGGCGGTGATCGGGTTTATCGCCCATGGCAGCAGTTTGAGTTTTGCCTTCGGGTTGATGGCGCTGTTGCTGGTGGCCGTGGCCATTGGCGGCAAGGTGTTGAAAGCCTGATAACGCTATCGCCAGCCTGCTGGCTCCCACAGAGAATCTTCAGTGAACACAAATGCTGTGTGTAGCAGAGATCAATGTGGGAGCCAGCCTGCTGGCGATGAAGTCACCTCGGTCCGTCAGAACCCGACACTGGCCTGCACAAAGAACGTGCGCGGTGCCCCGACATACATCCCCGAGTTGTTGTCGCTGGAGCGAGTGAAGTACTGCTTGTCGAAGATGTTCTTCACCCCCACGCCGAGTTTCAGGTTCGACAGCTGCGCGCCGAAGTCATAGCCACCGCGTACGTTCCAGGTCACGTAACCCGGGATGTCACCGAACTGCCCGTCCGCTGTGCCTTCAGTGATGTAGTTGCCATTGAAACTGCCATCGGCATTGACGCCCGTACCCGGCGAACGCTGCTTGGACTGGGCAAACGCATCGAGGTTGTAGGTCCAGCGATTGATGTCATAACGAAGCCCGGCGGTGGCCACCTGACGCGAATAGAACGGCAGGTCACGGCCCTTGAAGCCTGGAATCTCACCTTCATACGTCGCACGGGTGTAGGTGAAACCGGCGTTGGCGGTCAGGCCGTCGAGCATCGGATTGAGCGCAGCCAGGTCGTAATGCACGGAGGCTTCGAGGCCCTGGTGCTTGGTCGCGCCGAGGTTGGTCCAGCCCACATCGTTGCTGATGTATTGCAGTTCGTCATCGAAGTCGATGTAGAACAGCGTCACTTCCCCGCCCCACACGTCATCGTTGTAGCGCGTGCCAACCTCATAGGTCTTGGCCTTCTCCGGGCTCAGGCCGTTGGCGGTGCTGTCACCCACGCCACCCTGACCCAACTGGAAATATTGCAGGCTGCCGAACGACGTCTCGTAGTTGGCGAACAGCTTCCAGGCATCGGACACGTGATACATCACGCTCAGGGCCGGCAACGGTTCGTTGCTTTCGATGCTGCGGTTCTTCTCCGGTACGCGTTTGCCAGCAGTGTCGAGCACGGCGCGGTCGTGCCAGTCGGTGCTGATGTGCTCAAAGCGAATGCCCGGCGTCACGGTCCATTTGCCGATGTCGATCTTGTCATCGATGTAGACCGAATTGGCCTCGGTGCCGCCGGTACGGTCCTGGAACACATGGCCGTCAGAGGTCGGTGTCAGCACCGGCTGATTGTTGACCAGCGCCACGCGGCTCGATTCCTCGTGCATCGCTTCTTTCAGGTAGCGATAACCGACGCTGGCTTCCTGAGTGGTCGGCCCCAGGTCGAACACATGGGACACCCGCGGCTCGATGCCGTAGGTGTAGTAAGTTCGCGGGTAAGAGCTGAGGGTTTTCTGGTCGCGAGCGGCGATATTGCTGCCGCGAAAGCTGTCGGTGTAGTAGGTCAGCACTTCGGCCTGGGTGCTGTCGTTGATCTGCCGCGCCCACTTGAACGACACGTCCTTGCGCCGACCGCTGAAGTTGTCGTGGTCGCGGTCGGACTGGAACGGATCGGCATCGTACTGCTTCTGGGTCAGGCCGCCGGGCATGTCCGCGCTGGCATCGTAGTAATGAACGTTGAGGCTGAAATCATCGACATCGGTCGGCGCCCAGTGCGTCTTGAGAATCACGTCGTCGATGTCGTTGCCGTTGTTGCTTTCACGATAGCCGTTGCCGCTCACACCGGAATACAACAGCGCCACGCCCATGCCGTTGTCCGCCGTGCCGCCGACAAATGCAGTGTCGATGTGTTTCCAGCCGCCGTGTTGGGAGGTTTCAAGCGTAGTGCCGATTTCGGCAGTAGCTTTCTCGGGGATCGCGCGGGTCACGAAGTTGATCACTCCTCCGACGTTTTGCGGCCCGTAACGTACGGAACCGGCGCCGCGAACCACGTCGATGCTGTCGAGGTTGCCGGAGGAGATCGGTGCCATCGACAGTTGCGGCTGGCCATAGGGCGCGAACGCGGCCGGCACGCCGTCGATCAGCACGGTGGAGCGTGGCGACAGGCGCGACGTCAGGCCGCGCACGCCGACGTTCAGGGAAATATCACTGCCGCCCGTGCCGTTGGCGTCCTGCACTTGCACGCCGGGCACACGCTTCAACACGTCGCCGACGTTCATGGCGCCCTGCTCGATCATCGCTTCGCGGCGGATCACCGTCCGGGCGCCGGGATGGTTTTGCACCACGGCGGCATCGGCGTCGCCAAGCCAGTCGCCGACCACTTTGATGTCAGTCACACCCAGTTCGATCGGACTGGCAGGCGCAGAAGTCGGCACGGGTGTCAGGGTCACCGAGCCTTCATCGATCTGATAGTGCAGGCCACTGCCTTGCAGCAATTGGCGCAAGGCCTGCTCCGGTGAGAGGTCACCGTTAACAGCTGGCGCTTGTTTGCCAGCGACCAGTCCAGGACTGAAAAAAACCTGCAACGACGTTTGTTGCCCCAACTCACTCAGGGCCTGGCCCAACGGCTGCGCCGGGATATGGATGCCATCAGCGGCAAATGCCTGGGGTAGCCCGGCACTGACGGCCAGGGCCAGGGAAAGGCGCAGCCAAGGTGAATTGTTGTTTTTAGCGGTGGTTTTCTTCACGTCGAACATTGTCCTGTAGATCGCAAACATGTGCGGCTGTTAATGCAAACCAGTTGCAGTTGGACAAGAAGACGATGAACTCAAAAAAAACCTGAATCGGTTTGGAAATTAATTGGAAATTATTTCCTGGCTGCCGTCATCGAGGGTGCGCACGGCCACCGGCAGGATGCTCGGCAAGGCCTTGAGCAGCGCGTCGGTGTTGTCGGATTTGAATACGCTGGTCAGGCGCAAATGGCCCACGTTGTCGTTGGCGACCGTGAGGGGTTTGTCGCGGTAGCGCGAGACTTCGGCGGCGACTTCGCTGAGGCTGGCGTTGTTGAACACCAGTTTGCCGCTGCGCCAGGCCGTCAGTTCTGCCGGGTTGACCGTGTAGGCAGCGGCCACTTGGCCCTGGGCATTGATTTGCGTGCCGAGGCCCGCGGTCAGGCTGACGACATCCGGCCCTTGTCCCTGAACCTTGACCGTGCCCTGCTCCACCGCCACGCGGGTTTGCGAGAGGTCGCGGCGCACATCGAAACGCGTGCCGGTGACCGTGACCTTGCCACTCCCCGCCTCGACCACGAACGGCCGGCTGCTGTCGTGCTCGACGCTGAACATCGCTTCGCCTTCAGTCAGCTCGATGCCGCGTCGGTCTTGTTCGTAGCGTACCTGAACGCGGCTGCGGCTGTTCAAGTCGATCACCGACCCATCGGGCAACGCCACATGGCGACGCTCGCCCAACGCCGTGGAAAATTCAGCCGTGTACGTCGCTGGGTGATTCAAACCGCTGAACAATCCCAAACCCAGCGCCACCGCCGCCACACCCGCTGCTACCGCATAACGCGCCAACAGCGAGCGCCTGCGATGGGTTGGCGGGGTTTCACACAAGGCTTGCAGACGCTTGGCTGGCACCAGATCAGCCGCCGTCCACAAACCTTGAAGCAATTGGAATTCATCGCGATGCTGAGGGTGTTCGTCCAGCCAGGCTTCGAAACGCCGGTATTCCTTGAGATCCATCGCAGGTTCCTGCAAACGCACAAACCAGCGCGCCGCATCATCACGAACCGTTGTTTGCCCGCACGCACAATCACGAGTATCCATCATGGAAGTTCCTGTTTGGCTGGGGGTGAGCAGGCGTGGCCGATCATGGCTGCAATCCGTCGAGGCGGTCGCGCAGATGCCGCAGGGTGCGGATCATATACTTTTCCACCATGTTCTTGGACAGACCCAGGCGTTCGGCGATTTCAGCCTGGGTCAGGCCTTCGATCTTCTGCCAGACAAACACTTTGCGGCAATTGAGCGGCAGCTCGGTGAGCGCCTGTTCGATGGAGTCCGCCAACTGGATCGCCTGCATGAACTGCTCCGGGTCGCCTGACGACGACACACTGTGATCAATCGCCTGCGACTCCATGGCGCCCCGCCGGTCCTCACGTCGATAACCATCGACCGCAATATTGCGCGCGGTCTGGTGCAAATACGCCCGGGGTTGTTCCACTGCCGCTGAATCGGACTCAAGCACCCGCACAAAGGTGTCGTGGGCCAGATCCTCGGCCTGCTGACGATTTCTCAGGCGACGGGTCCAGGTGCCAACCAACTCTTCGTAATGCTCAAAAAAGCTGTGCCTGCGAGGCAGCTTGGGGATCATTGTAGTGTGCTGTGGAGACGAGGCGTGAATAGTAATGCTTCCTATTAAGGAGAAGCAATGGATTCCATCTCGCCCGCGTCGCCGTCAGTCAGCCAAACCAACGGCCCCCGTTGCAGGGGCCGTCGTCAATCAATAAATCAGTGCGCGATACACACCGATTTCAACTCGGTATACGCCTCGATCACCGCGCGACCGAACTCGCGCCCCATGCCCGATTGCTTCACCCCACCAAACGGCATCGCCGGGTCGAGCAGCACGTGGGCGTTGACCCACACGGTGCCGGCTTCGATGCGTGGCACCAGGTTCATGGCTTTGCCCAGGTCGTTGGTCCACAGGCTGGCGGCCAGGCCGTAACGGTTGTCGTTGGCCAGGGCGATCACGGCGTCTTCGTCGTCGAACGGCATCACCCCCAGCACCGGCCCGAACACTTCTTCGCGGGCCACGGCCATGCTGTGGTCGATGTCGGCCAGAATGGTCGGCTGCACGTAGAAGCCCTCGCCTTCCAGCAACTCACCGCCCGCCACCACGCGCGCGCCTTCGCGGCGCGCCAGTTCGATGTGCTTGAGCACGCTTTGCTGTTGCTTGCGCGACACCAGCGGGTTGATCGCTGCATTGCAATTCATGCCCGCGCCAATCGGCATTGCCGAGACGGCTGCCGCCAGCGCCTCGACGAACTGATCGTGAATCGAGCGATGCACATAGAAGCGCGACGCCGCCGCGCAGACCTGGCCGTTGTTCAGCAGGCCGCCAAGGATTGCGCCCTGCACTGCTTTCTCGACGTCGGCATCGGCGAGCACGATCATCGGGTTTTTGCCGCCCAGTTCCAGCGAGAAGCGCGTCATGTTTTCCATGCACGCCACGCCAACGCTTTTGCCCACCGCCGTGGAGCCGGTGAACGACACTTTGCTCACCAGTGGATGCGCGGTCAGCACGCCGCCGACCGAAGCACCGCCACCGGTGACAACGTTGAATACGCCGGCCGGAATGCCCGCTTCAAGCGCCAGCTCAGCCAGGCGCATTGCCGTCAGCGGCGTTTCCATGGCCGGTTTGATGATCACCGTGCAACCGGTGGCCAAGGCAGGCATCAGTTTCCAGGCAGCGATCAGCAGCGGGAAGTTCCACGGCACGATGCCGACCACCACGCCCACCGGCTCACGCTTGGTGAACGCGGTGAACTTGGCGCCTGGTGGCAGCGGGATCGACACGTCGAAAGTCTGCCCTTCGATCTTGGTCGCCCAACCGGACATGTAGCGCATGAACTCCACGGTCGCATTCAAATCCAGCGCGCGGGCCATGTTGATCGACTTGCCCTGGCTCAGGGTTTCCAGCTGCGCCAGCTCTTCGGCATGCGCCTCGACCAGCGCGGTGAAGTTCAGCAGGATGCGTTCGCGGTCCGCCGGACGCAGGCCCGACCACACACCGGACTTGAACGCCTTGTGCGATGACTGCACGGCTTGCTCGACCACATCCAGCGGCGCATCCAGGGTTTCGCACAGGGTTTGCCCGGTGGCCGGGTTGACCACGGCAATGGTCGGGCCGTCGGCCAGTACCCATTGACCGTCAATGAAGCAGCCATGACGGCGGTCGAGGAAGGCAGCCACCTGCGGCAGAATTTCAACGTTGCTCATAATTCACCTGTCGTTCAAACGAGTGGTTCAGCCAGAAAAAATCCGGCTGATTAGCGTTGTTCTTTGAGGAAGCACACGACCGTCTGGCGATCATCTGCAGAAGCCAGCCCCATGTAGGGCATGTAAGTCCCGGGCACATAGGCCTGGGGTTGGGTGATCAGTTGGGTGATGGTTTCGGCCTGCCAGGTCACGTCTTTGCTGCGCATCGCCTGGGAGTAACTGAAGCCTTCCAGCGAGCCGGATTTGCGTCCAACCACGCCCGCCAGGTTCGGCCCCATCATGCCGGCCATGCCTTTGCTCACCGAGTGGCAAACCCCGCATTCATTGGCGAACACCTGGGCGCCGTGGCCCTGGTCCGGCGCGCAATCGGCGGCGACTACGGTTTGCGCCAGCACCAGCGACAGCAAACCGACGAGGGAGAATTTCTGCGAAGTGAACATAGGAAACGACCTTGAAAATCCGTAAGGGGAAGCATCAGCAGGGTTGATACCGATTGTCAGCGGTCAGTGCCACGCAGGTTTTGCCCTGCGTGCCAGTCGTATTGGCAAGGCTGCCAAACCACCCACTTTGGCAAGCACAGGCAACTCTTTGGCAACCACACAAAAGGGCAAAAAAGTTCCGGGCCGTAGTATCGAAAAAGACCTCAACCCTGTGGTCAAGAACAAGAATGGATGCCACACCATGCTCAAGTCCCCCTTGCTTCGTCTCTCGACGCTCGCGCTGATGATCGGCGCCACCCAGGCCAATGCCTACGAACTGTATGCCGATGGCGACAGTCACCTGAACGCCACGCTGGAAGCGGTATTCGGCATTTTCCACAGCCAGGAAAACTACGCGCTGTCCGGTCGCCTCAATGAAGGTTCTTCGTCGTGGCGCGAGGGCTACATCAAATACGGCCTGAGCTTCGACAAAGGCCTGGCCGGTGCCGGCACCGCGTATGGCGCGGCGAACATGCTCAGTTCCGGCACCTGGGGCGATGGCGATGCTGCCGGTTTCAGCGACGGTACGGAACGCACCACCAAGTTCGAAGACGCCTACCTTGGCTGGCGCTCGGGCAAGCTGTTCGAAGCGCTGGGGAACGACGGTGTCGACCTGTCCTTCGGACGCCAGAACATCGTGGTCGGCGACGGATTCCTGATCGACGGCGACGCCTTGAACATGGGCAAGGGCCTGGCCGACGGTGAGTTCAATCGCGGCGGCGCCTACTACCTCGCCGCCCGTAAAGCCTTCGACGAAACCGCCGTGCTGCGCCTCGGTGGCAAGCAAGGCTGGCGTGGCGACCTGATGTGGCTCAAATCGGATAACCGCGCCCAAGCGAAAACCGAAATGTACGTCGGCACCCTCGAACACGTGGCCGAAGAAGGCACCGTGGGCCTGACCTACATCGACACCACTGACGTCGACGAACAATTCGCCTCGCCATCGCAGCTGGAGCGCGACGGCATGAAGACCTACAGCCTGCGTGCGACGGGTAATGCCGGGGTGAAAAACCTGTTCCTGTCCGGCGAATACGCCAAGCAGGACAAACCACACGCCAGCAACGAAGACGCTTGGTATCTGGAAGCCGGCTGGACCTTTGCCGACGTGGCCTGGACGCCCTATGTCAGCTACCGCTACAGCCGTTTCTCGGAAGGTTACGACACGCTGTTCTACGGTTTCAGTCGCGGCTATGGCACCTGGTTCCAGGGCGAAGTCGCGGGCAACTATGCCGGCCCGTTCAACGCCAACTCACGCATCCAGAACGTCACGCTGAAGGTCTCGCCGCTGGAGAACCTCAACGTCGGCGCGATGTATTTCAACTTCGACACCATCGACCGCAACCTCGGCAACACCGATGGCCACGAAGTCGACCTGTATGCCGAATGGCACGTCAACGAACACCTGACCGTGATGCCATTGATCGGCCTCTACCAGCCGGACAAGAGCGCTGAACAGGGCGGCACGCAACTGGGCAACAACGACAAGAACCTCTACAGCCAAGTGGTGTTTGCTACCACGTTCTAAGTCAGACCGGGGCAGTGGCGCATCCGCTGCCCCCTATGGAAAAAGGCCTTTCCAATGCACTCAAGATTCCTGACGATCCAGAGCAAGATCGCCCTGCTCGCCGGCCTTTGCCTGTTGCTGGTGGTGGGTTTGCTGATGGGCTTGTCGCTGTATCAGACTCACCAAAGCAGCCAGCAAGTGGCACACGCCAGCAGTGAAATGCTCGCCAACGCCGCCAAGGAACACATGCAGGCGCTGGGCAATGTGCAGGCGATGCAGGTGCAACGCACCTTCATGCAGACCCACGAATATGGCCAAGGCTTGTCGCGCTATGTGTTGTACCTGCGGCAACTGCAGCAGCAGGGCAAATTGACCCGACCGCAATTACGCCAGGAACTGAGCGCCCAGCTGCACCAGGCCCTGATCGACAAGCCCGACCTGCTCGGGCTTTATGTCATTTTCGAACCCGATGCCCTCGACGGTGCCGACGCCGGTTTCATCGATCAGGCCGCCGTGGGCAGCAACGAAACCGGGCGCTTCTCCTTGTATTGGGTACAAAGCAAACCCGGCGAACTGCAAGCGGTGATCGGCGACGAAGCCCTGCTGGCCAACACCTCGCCCGGCCCCAGCGGCGCGCCGTACAACGCCTTCTATACCTGCGCCCGCGATACCCGTCAGGCCTGCGTGCTGGAGCCGTACTTCGACGAAGCCTCGGGCAGCCGCAAACTGGTGACCAGCATTGCGTTCCCGCTGATGGACAACGGCAAAGTCATCGCCGTGGTCGGCCTCGACATCAACCTCGCCGCCCTGCAACACAACAGCGAAGCCAGCGCCCATCAACTGTTCGATGGCCACGGGCAGATCAGCATCGTCAGCCCGCGCGGGGTAATCTCCGCCAACAGCCAGGACGTCAGCCGCCTCGGCCAGCCGCTGGACGATGTCCCGGTGATGGACGCCTTGCGTCAGGGCCAGGCGCAGGTGTTTGTCGACCAGCAGCAGATCAACGTCCTCGAACCGCTGGCGCCGATTGCCGGCGCTGCGCCGTGGGGCGTGTTGGTCGGTGTGCCGCAAGATGTGTTGCTGGCACCGGTGACCACGCTGCAAAACGAACTCGATGCCCAAGGTGTGCAAAGCACCGCGCTGGAATTGTTGTTGGGCGGCGGCTCGGCCCTGCTGGGTCTGGTCTTGATCTGGTATGCGGCGTTTCGCATCACCCGACCGCTGCAAGTGCTGACGCGGGTCATGGAAGACATTTCCCTCGGCGAGGGCGATTTGACCCGGCGCCTGGCGGTGCAATCACGGGATGAAATCGGCCAGTTGGCGACCGCGTTCAACCGCTTCGTCGAGCGCATCCATCACTCGATCCGTGAAGTGTCATCGGCGGCGCTCGGCGTCAACGAAGGCGCCAAGCGTGTGCTGCTGGCCTCGAACTCGTCGCTGAGCAACTTCGACGAACAATCGACCCGCACCAACAGCGTCGCCGCCGCGATCAACCAACTGGGCGCCGCCGCGCAGGAGATCGCGCATAACGCGTCCGATGCGTCGCAACAGGCTTCCGCCGCGCGGCAGCAAGCCGAAGATGGCCGCCAAGTGGTGGAGCGCACGATTCAGGTGATGAACGAACTGTCCGGCAAGATCAGCACTTCGTGCGTCAACATTGAAGTACTCAACACCAAAACCGTGAACATCGGACAGATCCTCGAAGTCATCAAAGGCATCTCGCAACAGACCAACTTGCTGGCGCTGAACGCCGCCATCGAAGCCGCCCGCGCGGGTGAAGCGGGCCGTGGTTTTGCGGTGGTCGCCGACGAAGTGCGCAGCCTCGCTGGGCGCACGCAAACCTCGGCAGCGGAGATCCAGCAGATGATTGAAGAGTTGCAAATCGGCGCACGCGAATCGGTCGTGACCATGACCGAGAGCCAGCAACACAGCGAAGAAAGCGTCAGCATCGCCAACCTGGCCGGCAAACGCTTGAGCAGCGTGACCCAGCGGATTGGCGAGATCGACAACGTCAACCAGTCGGTGGCGGCAGCAACTGAAGAACAGACATCGGTGGTTGAGGCGCTGAATGTCGACATTACCGAGATCAACACGCTGAACCAGCAAGGGGTGGAGAATTTGCAGTCGACGTTGCGGGCGTGTACGGAGCTGGAAAGGCAGGCGGATCGGTTGAATCAGCTTGTGGGTAGTTTCCGGATCTGAAGGGTGTGACCGTTTTTGTGGTGAGGGAGTTTTCTCCCCCGCCACAGGGTTTCAGTAGCTACCCAATTACTGGAAGGTTGGCTCGGCGCAAGTCGCTGATGTAGCACGAAGTGTACGCAGCCCCAAAAGAACGACCACCACCATTACAAGCCCCGCGCCAATGGCTACGCCGAACCCTGCCCGCGCACCATAGACATCGATAATCAAACCCGAAAGCACTCCACCTAGTGCTACGCCGATGCTGATGCCAGTCGTCATCCACGTCAGTCCTTCGGTGATCCTCGACGGTGGAACAATGATCGCACCGAGATTCATGACGATGACCATAGTCGGCGCGAATGACATTCCTGCCACAAAGAGCATTCCGGCAAGGATGTAGACGTCCGGTGAAAATATAGGCAGCACCGCTGTTACTGCTGTTACCAGCACCCCAATAAAGAACTGCCTTTCAATCGGCAAGGCAACCCTTAGCGCACCGAAAGTGAGGCCAGCGATCATGGAGCCGAGCGCATAAGCTGCCAGGATGAAGCTAGCGGATGTTGGCCAGCCTTGAGCGTTGGCGAAGGCAACAACCGCCACATCGATCGAACCGCCAATCACCCCCATCGCTAAAAGCGCCAGAACGATGGTGCGAACACCGGGGATGAGCAAGGTCGAGCTTGCGTTCCGCCGGCTGCCCACAACCACTTTCGGCTCAGTCTGCCGCTGCAGAAGAAAAGCCGTTACGCCGATGACCAGAAGCACGACGGCAACAAGAGGCCCGGCTTCGGCAAAGTAACTGGTACTCAGACCAATGGCGAGTGGTGGGCCAATAATAAAGGCGAGTTCAGTCAGAACAGTGTCCAGGGAGAAGGCCGTGTGTAATTGCGGCTTGCCACGGAAAAGCTGCGTCCAGCGTGCTCTTATCATGGCGGGCATGCTCGGCATCGTGCCCGCCAGTGCCGCCAGAATAAAAAGCAGTAAGGTCGGAGCCCTCACGTAGACAGCCATTATCAGCGCCAGCAACATACCAATGCTGAACGCTGTAACAAAGGGCAGAACCCGACTCTGACCCCGTTGATCAACGAGTTTCGATATCTGCGGACCGATCAGCGCATTCGCTAATGTAAATGTGCCTGCGACCGAGCCAGCCAACCAATAAAGACCGGTCTGCTGCACCAACATGGTAATGATGCCGATGCCGATCATTGCCTGTGGAAGACGGGCGATGGAGCTCGCGATGACTAACCCCATGACGCCAGGGGTTGTCAGTAATTCGCGATAGGGATTAGCCATGAGTTCTCCAGCTTATAATTTGACGCTGATGAGTAACCCGCTGCACGCGATGTAAAATCTTGGGTGCGGCTTATCGGCGACTGAATGGTGTATCAGAGCACGCATACAAGCGGGAAGTTACAAATTTGCAATTTCCCACTCGCATGCAGGTGCGCGGCGGATGTAATGCTAACGCTCAGTCACCGTTGCAAAAGTGCTCGATTGATTGCTTCAGCCAGATGCTTGCGATTATTGACATCCGCCATCATGGACACATGCCCACCCGGAATAGAAATAGAACGAATAGCCAAATCTGGTAATCGTTCTCTCCACCCACCTACCCTATCAACCTGCAGCGGACTGACACGCTCACAATCAGCCGCGTAGAAATGATAGAGATGAATCGGTAATGCTAATGGTTCATAGGTGCCAGCTATTTTTGAAAAATGATAAATGGCTTTCCATTTAACTGTTTCCAATGAGATGTCTGCATTTGAATCATAACCTCCCAATGTTTGTGCTTTTCTTATCAGCCCACCCAATTCACACCCCTGAACACCCTCACTTAACATTTCGAACTTATGGCATTCCGCCTCGGAAGCCGCAGCTTTAATATGTTCAATAAAATATCGCTTAATATCCAAATTTTTATAAAGCAACTTATGAGGCGCGGGAACATCAATAAGTCCTAAAAACTCAACACTCGCATTTTTGCACATAAGCTCATGAGCGATGGCATAAGCGAGGATCCCTCCAGAAGAGTATCCCGCCATTCGGTACGGCCCTTCAGGTTGGATCGCCTGGATGAGCGGTATCATTCTTTCCGCCATAACCTCCATCGAGTGAGGAAAAGGTTCGCCAATTGCCGACCACGGCAATATGTGGATAGGGCAGTCAACATGAATTTGTTGCGCCAGAGAAATAGCATACGAATAATCAGCTAATCCCGAAGGAACAAAAAAGATTGGGGACTCAGCTCCGCCAGCGCGCACAGTGATTGCTCCGCTATGCGGGTTAAATACAGGGGATTGTTCGATTTGAAAGGCAAGGTTAGCCAATCGGGGGTGTTCAAAAATGTCGCTCAGCGAACACTCCAAACCATAACTCCTGATTTTTTGCATCAACTGAACGGCCATGAGCGAATGGCCGCCGAGGGCAAAGAAGTTGTCTTGGCGACCAACTTGTTCAACCCTGAGTAACCCTAACCAAAGCGCTGCCAGGATAGTCTCGAGCTCACCTTGTGGTGCCTCATACGCCGCATGGGCAAAGGCCACCCCCTCCGGAATAGGCAACGCCCGCCGATCAAGCTTGCCACTAGGGGTTAGCGGCACGCTTTCAATGAGCACAAAGGCCGATGGCACCATGTAGTCAGGTAATCGTTCACTCAGATAATCACGCAGCCTTCCTGCAAGCGGTAAACCCGCCTCTGAGTCGGCCTTTAACATAAAGGCATCATTCTCCGAGACTTCTGGCTGAGCCACAACATAAGCGACCAGACGCTTGTCGGTTTCTACACCCTGAATCTCCACAACCGCCTCGCGGATGGATGGATGCTCGGTCAACCTGGTCGCAATTTCACCCGGTTCGATCCGCAAACCTCGAATCTTTACCTGATCGTCATTGCGGCCCAGGAACACTAGGTTTCCGTTCGGCAGATAACGGGCCAAGTCCCCGGTCTTATACATACGCGCGTCAGGAGTGCCTGCAAATGGATCGTGCACGAAACGCTCGGCCGTCAGTTCGGGGAGGTTCATATATCCACGCGCAACACCCATCCCCCCGATACACATCTCACCCACCGCCCCCATCGGAACAGGCTCGCCGTGAGCATCCAGAAGATAAATGCGCGTGTTTGAAATTGGACGGCCTATCGGAACAGGATCAACGTCATCCGACGAACAGCGATGGACCGCGGCCCAGACTGTCGCTTCAGTCGGGCCATATTCATTGAATAATTCAACGGCGGTAAATGCTGAAGTCACTTCCTGAACTAGCGTTGCAGGACATAATTCACCCGCCACGATTACTTGACGGAGATTTCCATATCCGAGTTGGGCGAGTTGCGGCAGAACCAATCTCGCTAGGGACGGTACAAGCAGTACCGATGTGACGCTGTTTGCAATCAAAAGACTGCAGATTATTTGGGGATCTACGACGGCGTTGCTGCCTGGTAAACACAAAGCGCCACCGGTTGTTAACGTTCCAAAGATGCCTGCCACGGAACTGTCGAATGCCATCGATGACAATAGTAAAAACACCACATCGGATCCCGGTGTATAGACTGTGGTTCTTGCCAGTGTCGATGCAATCAATCCACGATGTTCGATCATGACGCCCTTGGGCTGTCCGGTTGAACCCGAGGTATAGATGATATAAGCGAGGTTGCGGGGTGTAAGGCCGGAAATTTGGAAGTTGGCATCAGCGTCCGTCAATACCCTTGCCCTGGATTCATTGGGATCAAGCACGGTGTGGGTCTGCAACGCCTCACCCAGCACCTGCCGCCCTACCGCATCGGCCAGCACCAGGACCGGAGCAGTATCAGCAAGTATGTAAGTCAGTCGATATTCCGGATAGGCGGGATCAAGCGGCACATACGCGCCGCCCGCCTTCAGGATCGCTATAAGTCCAACAACCATGGCCGCAGAGCGTTCGACACAAATCGCCACCCGCTGGTCGGGTCCAACGCCCAGCTCGATCAGCCGATGTGCCAGTCGATTTGCCCTGGCATTGAGCTCACCGTAACTGAGAGCCATCCCCTCGCAAATCAGCGCCGTTGCCTCTGGACTGCGCGCAACCTGCTCCTCGAATAAATGATGAATGCATACATGATCCGGGTAGTCTGCCTCCGTCGCGTTCCACGTATTGAGCAGCAACGTACGTTCAGGCGCTGGCAGAATGTCCAGCTGTCGAACCGGGCGACCCGACGAGCTCTCCAGCATCTGCGCCAAGCTTTCTAGCGCCCCCTCCATATAGCCACATACACGATCGGAATCGCACGGCGTGACCACTTGGGTCGTCAAACCCAGTGAGTGACTGAAATCTTCCACAGAAAGTGTAAACGGATAATTAGTCCGCTCTTGTTCACTCAGGAACTCGACACCCGGCATTTTTCCCATGGTCTGGACAATATTGTCCGCACCAGACAGATCATTGTGCCGATAGTTGAGCAATGCGCTGAACAGCGGCGTACCTGTAGCGACCCCGCTACACCTTTGTGCCAGCGCCAGCGAGGCATGCTCGTGGGCGAGCAACTCAGCCAGTCGGACATGAGCCCGCCGGACACTCTCAGCGATATCAATGCTACCTGAGTCAAATCGGATCGGAAGCGTATTGATGAACATGCCCATGGCTCGATCTGCCCCATCTCCCGCTTGCATGCGCCCAAACAGAACCGTACCAAACACGACCTGTTCCTGGCCGCTGGTGCGCGCCAATACCTGGGCAAAGGCAACGTGACACAGACTGGCGAGACTCACATTCAATCGCTTTGCCTGTGCCCGCAGCCGGTCATTCAGTTTGGGAGAAACCATGCGGTGGGTTTGACCCACCTGCGCACCGTCCAGATGTACTTCCGCCAATCCAAATGGCAGCGTCGGTTCTTCTATGTCAGCCAGCATTGATTTGAAGAAACGGTCATGTTCCTCCACACTTTTGCCCAAGCGCACCTGACCGATCAGGTTGCGGAACGGCTGAGGCGAGGGCAGTTTCTCACCGCGACCGGCAAGGAAGGCTTGCACTTCGTTGTAGAAAAACTGCAGCGAGGAAGCATCGTCGATCAAGTGATGCTGCAGTTGCATCAGAATGAAGCGGTCTGCGACAGGATCATGGGCGACTACAAAGCGCAGGACCGGTGCCTGGGTCAGATCAATCCGGTGGCGGCATGAATCGAAGCGCCGGGAAAGCTGCTCAGTAATCGGGCCGTCTGCCGGGTCGAGAACAATATCAATAACTGAGAGTGGAGCCTGTCGCCAGACAACTTGCGCAGCGCGTGACATCCCCTCCCAAACAAAGGCAGTACGCAAAATGTCGTGACGATCTACTACCTTTTGAACTGCGCCTAGATATCGTTCCACTGTTTCATGATCAGCAAAGGCCATCTGGGCAACCAGCAAATAGGGGTCTCCTTCTTTTGCCAGCATATGGTGGAACAGGATGCCGTCCTGCATCGGTGAGAGTGCGTAGATATCCTGGATGTTGGCTGCCCCCCCAGGAACTTGTGAAACGATCAAATCGATTTCCGATTGGTCGAGATCTATCAACGGCAGCAGTTCGGGCGTGATTCTGCGCGTATCACTTCTGATCAAATTGGGCGGCACTACCACCACTTTGCCGTGCTGGCCAAGCATCCCGGCCAGTACCGACAACACTGGCGTCTGAAACAGATCACGCACAGCAAGACTCAGTCCCTGGCGGCGCAACCGCTCGATCAATCGCACAGCCAGGAGTGAATGGCCGCCAAGGGCAAAGAAGTTGTCATGGCGACCGATTTGTTCAACGCTAAGCAGCTCTGACCAGATCCCGGCAAGGATGACCTCTGTCTCGCCCAACGGCGCCTCGTATGCGTCACGGGCAAAGGCATCGCCGTCAGGAACCGGCAACGCCCGACGATCTAGCTTGCCATTACCCGTCAGCGGTAACGCTTCCATGCGCACGAAGGCG